>JAFRQH010000026.1 GCA_017428725.1 Bacteroidales bacterium
CGGATAGCAGAACGTAATCGGGCGCTTGCCCGTGGCCGCCTCGATCGCGTCGTCATTCCTGAAGACCTCCTCGCGGAGCGCCTCCTCGGAAAGATTGGTCAGGTTGGGGTGAGACCAGCTGTGGTTGGAGATCTCGTGGCCGCGGTCGGACATCTCGCGGCACATCTGCCAGGTCAGCCGCGGGGCGTAGTTGACTTCGCCCTGTTCGATGCTGTTGCCGTTGACCCAGAAGGTCGCCCGCAGGCCCAGGGAGTCCAGGTGCGGGGCCACCATCGTGTAGTGGTCCAGGATGCCATCGTCAAAAGTCAGGCTCACGGCGGCACGGCGGCCGTCGCGGTATTCCGTGATCCGGGCGTCTTCGAGTTCGCGGCAGGAACTTGCCAGCGAGAGGACCCCAACGGCCAGGAGACACATCCGGAGATCCAATGATTTGCGCATTGATGGTGAATTGTTAGTTCTGAAACGGTTTATTTTTGCGGTTTTCCCAGCCGGAGCTGATACATCTCATCCCTGATCTGCCGGGAGGCCTCGATCATCTCGGGATGCGGCCTGTCGCAGATATCGACAAAACCGATCTGGTAGTTCTCACCGTCTGCGCGTGCCGTGAAACACTGGTCGAGATACTGGAACCAGTGGGTACCGACGATGTAATCGCTCTTCAGCGCCTGCTCCACGAAGTGCTTGTAGATCCGGGCCCGCTGCTTCTGGGACGGAGCCGTACGCAGGCCGGTATGGGCCTGGCCGCGGTCCAGTGCGCCGAAATGGTATTCCCCGACAATCAGCGGCTTGTCCAGTCCGCGCGTCTCGGAGAACGTCGAAAGGTTGTAGTCATAGTGGTTGATGCTCATCACGTCGCAGAATTCGGCCTGCGCCTCGAAAGCGATCCGGTTGAAACTGACGCTGTTGCTCCTGCATCCGAGGTAGAGCTTGTCCGGGGCGAGTTCGTCCAGGACCTCGCGGATGGCCTTGAAATAGGCAAAGATGACTTCGCGCTGGTTCTCCGTCGGCCAGCCCCGCTCGTTGTCCACGAAAAAGCCCAGGCACCAGGGATCCTTTGCCGCGTCCTGGAAGGCGGAACGGCTGTTGATCAGCGACTGTCGGAATGCGGCCTTGAAAGCCTCTGCATCCAAGTCATTCGGCACGTTGCCCCGGATTCCCGAATTGAGCGTGATCGCGTACGGCACGTTGCCGCTCCCCTTGAACTGGGCGTTCAGGGAGGAGCTGGCTATCGTGTTGAATCCCCAGCTCTTCAGACGGTTGAAAACACACGCCTTGATCCGGGTCGCAAAGTCCGGAGCGCCCTGGTATTTCGTAATCAGGTTCGACAAGTAGAAGTCCCCGTTGAGCGGTATGTACTCGTAGTACTTCTCCCGGCCCTCGATCCGGGTCACCTGGCTCAGGCCCACTTCACAGAGGCCCTGCGAGTAGAACAGGCGTCCGTCCGGGTCGACCAGCCACCACTTCCCATCGTACTTCTCTACGCGGAAATGGCCCGTGGCCCGGAGCTGCGGCCCAGCGGCCCAACCGCCCCACTTGTCCCACTCCGGCGAAACGGGATGCGCCCTCAAGTCAGCCTCTTCCGCCTCCCGTTGGGCGTACAGGTCCTCCGGGCGCTTCACCTTGCCGTCCCAGTCCGTATACTTATACTGCCCGAAACGGTCCACGAACGGGAAAAAGCCGTTTTCCAGCAATTCCGGGGAAGGGAGACTGTACTGCCCCAGCACCCGGATGCCGGATACCTGCAGGTTCCAGGTCTCCGGGGACGCCTCGCGGAACAGGCGGAGATGGCTGTAATGGGAGAGCGGGATGTTCGCCCTGCGGCGCAGGAATCCGCCGGGAATCCCGAACATTCCCTGGAAGTGTTCATACATATAGGCGGGCATACTGTCCATCTCCCGGCTGAGGAAGACGATCATCGTGTCGGTCTCGCCCGGTTCCAGCACCAGCATGGCACGGCTGTAGAACAAAGCGCCGTCCCGGATGGTCAGGGTCGTGTCCGTATCACTGAAGCACTGGCCTTCCAGGCAGATCCGCTCCTTTCCCAGGTTGGTGATGTCCAACGCCACGGAAACCCAGTCATCCAGGTGGATACCTGCACTGAACGGGACGTCCACATAAGAATACGACGGGGAAGGCTTGAAGGTGACATCCAGGCTTTCCCGGTTTCCCCGGGTACGGCGCACGTCCGTTCCGACGGTGCGGATTGCACGGAGATTCCGCATCCCGGCGAGATCGGTGGCTGCCGCGCTGCGCTGCATCGCATCATCCCGGGCAATCCCGTCCAGGTTGATAAAAGTGCCCCTGAGCGAGAGTTCCTGTCCCGGTAGTGCGGTTGCAGGAAGCAGGACGGCCAGGCCCAGCATAAGGGTATATTTCGTGATTCTTTTCATCCTTGAAGACCAACAAAGCAGGTGGCGGCGCCGTGCCGCCACCTGCAAAAACCAACCATTAACCATTTAACCAAAAACCGAGATCAATATCCGGGATTCTGTTTGAAATCATCTTTGTTCGTGACGCGGTCCAGCATCGTCGTAGGAATCGGACGGAGGACGTGGTAATCCCTGATGTTGGGACGGGCGTCCACGTTGTAGAGACGGACCAGTTCCAGGAGTTTGCCGGTGCGCTTGAGATCCAGCCAGCGATGGCATTCGCCGGCCAGTTCGAAGGCACGCTCATCCAGGATCAGGTCGATGTCCATATCGGCTGCCGTCACCTTGTGGGCCTCATACAGTTCCTCACTCTTGGCTGCACGCTTGTGCAGCGCGTTGATGTACTCCGCACCTTCGGCGGCTTTGTTGTCCTTCATCAACGCCTCCGCGGCGATCAGGTACATCTCGCCCAGGCGGATGGCCACGATGTCCAGCGAGGTCATCAGGCCGACGTCGACACGGGTCGGGTCCAGCCACTTCGCCAACTGGGCGAACATCTCGCGCGGGCCGCTGGTCTCCTCTCCGTTCGGGGAGTTGGGATTGAAGTAGTCGTTGATGTCCTCGATGCGGTATTTCCCTTTCGCCCATTCGCGCTGTGCGGCGGAAACGGGGAACGGAGGGGTGTACAAGGCGGTGTCACCCACGGCCGCACCGGGATTCTCCCGGCACCTGGACTCGTCGTTGACATACCAGGTCCACTTGAAACTCTTCTCGAAACGGCTGTCCCAGTCCATGTTGTCCACCAGCATCGTATAGAAATGGCGGGTCGGCATGAAGTAACGGTAAGGCCGGCCGTTCGCGATGTCGCGGACCATGCCGTAATTGGCACCGTGGACGTCATAGCGGACCGTAAAGATGGAGGAGGACCAGCTGCGCTCGGTATCGAAGGCATCGTTGCCCGAACCCTGGACGGACCAGATGAACTCCTTGCTCTTCTGGTTGTCGGCGTCCCAGAGCGAGGCGAAATCCGGCTCGAGTTGATAGACGCCGGAGTTGATGACCTTCTTGGCGTAGTCGGCTGCGTTCGCCCACTGCTCGTTGTACAGGTACACACGGGCGAGAAGCGCCTGGGCTGCGGTCTTGGAAGGACGGCCCCACTGGGTCGCCGTATCGGGGAGCAGACGCTCCGCATCCTGAAGGTCCTTGATGATCTGTTCGTAGATCTGGGCGACCGGTACACGGGTGGCGGTGGTCTGGACTTCCTTCACTTCGTCAAGGACAAGGGGAAGGTCGCCGAACTGCATCACCAGGATGTGGTAGAACCAGGCGCGCAGGAACTTGGCCTGACCGACGAAATCATTGACCGTCGCTGCGGGAGCCTTGATGCCGTCCGCCCTGCCGATCAGCGTATTGGCGGCCGTAATGCCCAGCCAGGACCAGTTCCAAAGGTTGGTCACATAGCCCTGGGAGGTGGACAGGGTGTAATTGTTGATGTCTTTCGGACCGTCGCCGCCGACCATCCAGATGTCCGTTCCCATATCCGTGAGCGACCAGATTTCAACCCGGTAGATGGACTGGACATAGGAATAGATCGAGTTCACGAGATCGGACGCTCCGTCTTCCGTCGCATAGTAGGAATCAGCGACCGGAGTCCGGTTATTGACCTCGTCGAGGGAACAGGCAGCGGACAGGACGGCCACCGCCGCGCATATTGCGATATGTAAAAATCTTTTCATGACTGACAAGGTTTAGAAGGAAATATTCACACCCAGCGTGTACACATTCACCATCGGATCGGCGCTGCCCGTCTCCGGATCGATTCTGTAACGCTGGCTCAGGCCGGCACGGGACCAGGTCAGGAGATTCTGGCCGGTGGCATAGATACGCAAGGCGCTGACAGGGGTACCGCGAAGGATCTTCGCCGGGAAGGTGTAGCCGACGGACAGGTTCCGCATACGGATGAAACTGCCGTCATGGATGCTCAGGACGTCCGCCTGCTGATATCCGCGGGCATTCTCGTCCGGCTGGGGATACTCGTTGGAGCCATTCTCAGGAGTCCAGTAGTTGAACGCCAAACCGTTCCCGTTGGTAGCGGATTCCTGGCCGAACTGGCTGCAATTGACCAGCTGTCCCCAGCGCATCGCCAACTCGAAAGAGAGGTCCCAACCCTTCCAGCGGAAGCGGTTGACCATATTGGCGACGAAATCCGGCTGGGTGGTTCCGATGATCGTACGGTCGGCATCATTGACAGTGCCGCTGTTGTCGAGGTCCGCGGTCTTGATCTGGCCGGGCTTGCGGGCGAACTTGGCCGCTTCCGCCGCCTCGTCGCTCTGCCAGATACCGAGCCATTTATAGGTATAGAAGACATTGATCGGATGTCCGATGAACCACTTGTTTCCGATATCGTCCACGGGACCGTTGTAGAGTTCGACGATCTGCTCACGGTTCAGATAGAAGGTCAGGTCGGTGTTCCAGGTGAAATCCGGCTTGGCGATATTGACCGTATTGAGGGTCAGCTCGATACCACGGTTCCGCGTGGCACCGACATTTTCCAGGGTCGAACTGAAGCCCGTCGTGATCGGGAGCATCCGGGGCAGCAGCAGGTCGGTGGTATTGCTTTGGTACACCTCGACATTGCCGCTGATGCGGCCCTTCAGGAAACCGAAGTCAAGTCCGATGTTGTACACGGCGGTCTTCTCCCAGCGGAGGTTATGGTTCGCCAGGTCGCCCGGACGCATACCCAATCCCTCGGACTCGTCAAAGGAGTACTTGGTGCTGGAGAGCTGTCCCTGCGTCTGGTAAGGGGAGATGGCCTGGTTGCCGGACACACCGTAGCTCAGACGGAGCTTGAGGTTGGAGAGCCAGTTCTTCGTTCCCGCCATCCAAGGCTCTTCGGAGATACGCCAGCCGAAAGCGACGGACGGGAAGAAGCCCCACTTGTGGCCGGGCGCGAACTGGGAGGCGCCGTCCGCGCGGACCGTGGCGGTCAGCAGGTAACGGTCCTTCAGGCTATAGAAAGCACGGGCAGCAAAGGAAGAGAGCTTCCATTCCTCCAGGTCGGAACCGTAGGAGGAAATACCGGCAGCAGCGCCGATGTTGTTCCAGAGAGCCGGGAAATACGGCACCTGGTTGACGGCGATGTTGTTGCGCTCCATGTGGGAATCCTGCCAGCTCTGGACAGCCGTCAGCGTGACATGATGGATGTCGAAGGTCTTGTCCCAGGTCAGGATGTTTTCGATGTTCCTGCGGATGTTTGTGGTCTGGGAGATACTGGAGATATCACCGTCACCGTGGCGGGCAGGCGTGAGGCTGATGGAGGCTTCCTTGTTGGAATTGTTGGAGACGTCCGCTCCGATATTGAGCCGGTATGTCAACGACGGCACGATCTGCCAGTTCAGGTAACCGTTCACATAGGCACTGTAGGTCTGATTGGCGGCTCGGTAGGCCTCCGTCTCCACTTCCGTCAGCGGGTTCTTGTACCAGGAGGCCGTATTGGAAGCCTGGACCCGCAGGTTACCTTCCTCGTCATACGGCGGGCAGGTGGCCGGCGTGGCCCGGGCGTCAAAATAAGCCATTGAACTGACACGGCTGTGGCGGTTGCTGTAGGAAAGCAGCGTAGTCAAACCGACGGTGAGGTTGTCGGTCACGTTCACGTCGATGCTGGGTGCGAGGGTCAGACGGTCGAATTTACGGGTCGGCACGATACCTTCATCGCTGCTGAAGTTGCCGGTCAGGTTGTACTTGACGCGCTCGGATCCACCGGTCAGGGTCAGCTGGTGCTTGTGACGGAAGCCGTTCTGCAGCAAGAGTTTCTGCCAGTCGGTGTCGCCACCTTTCTTGTAGTAGTTCCACTCGGTCTCGCCGATACGTTTCTGGACATAGGACTCCAGCGCTTCGCCGGTCAGGCCGGTTGCCCGGCCACCTTCGCGCATACGGTTCATGAACTGCTCGGCGGTCATCCACGGCTGATGGAGGGGCACCTGGAGACCGACCTGGCCTTCATATTTGACCGTAGGTCTTCCTGTCTCGCCGCGCTTGGTGGTGATGATGATGACACCGTTGGCGCCGCGGGAACCATAGATCGCCGTGGAGGAAGCATCCTTGAGGACGTCTATCGACTTGATGTCATAGGGGTTGATGTCGTTGAGGGAACCCCCGAAGATGATGCCGTCCAGGATGACGAGCGGGTCGTTGGATGCGCGGAAAGAACGGTGTCCACGCATCAGCATCGTACCCGTAGAACCCGGATCGATGCCACCGGAAGAGATATCCAGACCGGCGACCCGCCCGGACAGGGCCTGGGTGATATTCGTAATGGCGAGGCTGGAGAACGCTTCCTCGGAAACGGAAGCCACGGCACCGGTCAGGTCGCGTTTTTTCTGCGTACCGTAACCGATGACCACGGTTTCGTCCAGGGCCTCATAATCCTCTTCCATAATAATGGTAAGCGAGGCGTTGCCGGCGGTCACGCTGACCGTCTTGTAACCGATGCAGGACACTTCCAGCACAGCACCGGTATAGGCCTGGATCGAGAACTGTCCATCCAGATTGGTGACGGTGCCGTTGGTCGTGCCTTTTTCCACGACCCCGGCTCCGATGACCGGATTCCCGGAGGCGTCTTTCACCACACCGGTCACGGTCCTTCTCTGTACCTGGTCCAGGAGCCCTTCGCTCCCGGCCGCCCGAAGAAGTTCACCTGATGAGAAGCAGCAGGCCAATGCCAATGTGCAGGCAATTGCCAACCTGTTCCAAACCAGGTTCGATTTTGTTTTGAACATAAGGATAGTTTTTTTATTGGTTAGTTGTTTTGCACAAATTTACGGAGGGAGCCCCGCCGGGAAGGAAGGATAATCTTTCATATTTCGGGAGAAAACAGTCTGTTTGAATCCGCCGGAGGAAAAAAAATTCCGGGCCGGCCTGGAAGTTTTTTCCAGAAGCCGGCCCGGAATCGCTCGGAAGCCGTATTTTTACTTGATCAGGGCGCGGCCCGTGCGGCCGTCGATGCAGATCTGGAGATCCTCGTCGAAGCGAACCTGGCGCAGGTATTCCGTCTCGAACTCGGCGGGCATCGCATCCAGGCGCGCAGCGTCGAAGCATTCGCCCGGCCGGGCGAAAGGATTGACGTTGACGTAGCCGGCGTTGAACGAGGTCATATTCTGGAAGAAGTGCGTTCCCTGGCTGGGATCCACCCGGAAATGGTCCAGGCAGCACTCCACGATGGCGCGAGCCTCGGAGATGTCGCTCCACTGCACGGGCACGCCCAGCGTGGGGATGCTGGAGCCCCAGCGGCCGTAGCCCACGAGGACGTAGTTGCGCTTCTCGGTGCGCATCCGGTTGTTGAGTTCGCTCAGCTGGGCGGCCATCTGGCGCGTCTTGAGCGTGTCGAACGCCGACTCCTTGAGGTACACCAGGTCGCGCACGCCCGTGATCCATCCGGGGCCGATGGCGCTGCCGGAGGAGACAAGGGCATCGGAAGTGTCGATGCCGTTCCAGTCCACCTCGGTCTCCAGGCCATCGGCCGATATCGGCCTCACCTGCAGGACGTTGAAGATGGCAGGGCTGTCTGCATCAACATCCATGTTGCCGGCGAACTCGATCTCTACGCCGCATTTGACCTCCCGCTGCATGATGTCCAGCAATTCGGAGAGGATGTCCGCGAGCGGGAAGGTCCTGTACTTGAGGATATGGGCGAAGGTGACGAACTTCGGTCCCTTGGGCACCGGGGAATCCACGATGCGCATATTCTCGAAGTCATAGGTGGAGACCACCTTGCTGAACATCCGGAAGTCGCCGCATTCCGTGATGGGGATGCGCTCCAGGTTGATGGCATCGTCCACCGAGGTCTTGAACTTGTCGGGCTGCAGGTCCAGGGCGAACATCGCCTGCTGGGTCTCGGTCATCGTCAGCTCCGGCGTCGAAGTTTGCAGGACGTTGCGCGGGTACTTGGGCGAGAAGCGGAGCACCTGGTCGCCGTCCACGACGGCCTTGCCCAGGCCGAAGGCCAGTTTGGCCACGCCGTCCTCGGGCTTCTCGTACCCGAGCGGATAGAAATTGACCGACCGGGCCACGCCCGAAAAGGTCGGGAAGAAATAGCCCCGGTCCTCGCTGCCGCAGATCTCCTGGAGCACGATGGACATCTTCTCCTCGGAGAGGACGTTCGCCGTGGCGGTGATGTAGCCGCGGGAGGAGGCGAAATAGACGGAGGCATAGACGCTCTTGATGGCCTTGGAGAGCAGGCGGAGCTCCTGGTCTTCGTTCTCCGTGTGCGGGATCATATAAGTCGAATAGACGCCCGCAAAAGGCTGGTAATAAGAATCTTCCAGCTTTGATGAGGAACGCACGGCCAGCGGCTTTCGCACGTGGCGGATAAAGACCCGGAGCGCCTCCGTGAGGTCGCCCGGGAGCGTGGAGGCCACGAATTCCGAAAGGATCTCGGCGTCCGTCAGGTCGGAATTGATGACGAACTTCAGTCCGTTCTCCCGGATGAAACGGTCGAAATACTCCGTGGTGATCACGAGGGTGCGCGGCACGAGCACGCGCACGTCCTCCCACTTGTCGTAGAGGTCGTATTTCTGCAGGATGTGGTTCAGGAATGCCAGGCCACGGGCCTTGCCGCCCATCGAACCCGAGCCGATGCGGGCGAACCAGATGGCATCGTTGTAGGTGGCGGGATTGAAGCTGGCCACCACACCGAGGCCCTGGCTGATGCGGTAGTCGCGGATCACGCGGAGGTTCATCTCGCGCACCTGAGCGACATCCCCCTCGGAGTTGATGCGGACCTGGCGGAAGAGGTCACCGATCGCAAAGATGCCGCGGCCGTAGAACCAGCGGGAGATGTAGTCTTTGTTGACGAGTTCGCGCAGGGCACTGTCGGACATCCGGGTCATCACCTGCTCGAACTGGTAGAGGTTGTGTGCCCGGGCGGTCACGCGACCCGTCCGGGGATCGGTCACGACGAAGTCGCCGAAGCCGAACTCGCGTCCGATGTACTCCGACACCTCCTGGGTGAGGGTCTTGGAGCGCTTGTGCACGAATCCCACGCCGAGCTGCGCGGCCACGGAGCGCATGCTCTCCTGGGAGGACTGCATCAGGAACGGCAGCCGCGGGTTGTCCCGCCGGACGTGGCGGCACAGGTCCACGCCGGCGTCGATCTTCTCCGTCTCGGGCTTGTCGCCCTTGTGGATGACGAAGCCGATGTCGGAGATGATGCCGATGATGTTGGACGCGTATTTCTGGTAGTAGTCGTAGGCCTCGTCGTAGCACGTGGCCATCAGGATCTTGGGACGGGCGCGCTTGCGGAGGAACTTCTGCTCCTCGTTGAGGGCGTCGCGCACCGCCTCGCTGTTCTGCTGGAGGACCAGCTTGTAGAGCAGCGGGAGGTAGGTCGAATAGTAGCGCACGGAATCTTCCACAAGCAGGATCACGCGGGCCCCCATCTCCAGGCAGTCGTGCTCGGCGTTGAGCTTGTCTTCGAGGAGCTTGATGATGGCGATGAGCACGTCCGTGCTGTTGTTCCAGCAGAAGACGTAGTCGATGCCTTCGTGGTCGTGGTCCGAGATCTTCTGATAGATCTCCCGGGAGAAGGCGCTCAGCAGGACGATCGGCGTGTCGGGGACCAGCTGCTTGGCCTGTACGGAAAAACCGAACACGTCGAGCGCGCCGACGTTGTACATCGTGATGATGAGGTCGAAGTGCTCGTCCCGCCTGAGGATGTCCAGGGCGTCGAGCGTGGACTCGGCCCGCACGATGGAGGGCGGGTTGCTCAGGTTCAGGTCGGCGTACTCCTGGGTGATCTGGGCCTCGATGTGGCCGTCCTCTTCGAGGGAGAAACTGTCGTAGTTGTTACAAACCAGGAGGATTCGGCGAATCCTCCTGGCCATAAGTTGTGTATAATCCGTGTTGTTGCTCATATTCGCTTTAAACCAGTCCCTGGTCCACCATCGCGTTGGCCACCTTGATGAAGCCGGCGATGTTGGCACCCTTGACGTAGTTGATGTAGCCGTCCTCCTCGGTGCCGTACTTGATGCAGGCGGCGTGGATGTCGGACATGATGCGGTGCAGGTGTTCGTCGACTTCCTCGGAGGTCCACTTCTGGCGGATGGAGTTCTGGGTCATCTCCAGACCGGAGGTCGCCACGCCGCCGGCGTTGGACGCCTTGCCCGGCGAGTAGAGCATCTTGTTGGACTGGAAGATGGCGATGGCCTCGGGCGTGGAGGGCATGTTGGCACCCTCGACGACGCACCAGCAACCGCCCTTGACGAGGTTCTCCGCGTCGGCCTTCTCGATCTCGTTCTGCGTGGCGCAAGGGAGCGCGATGTCGCAGGGGATGCGCCAGGGGCGCTCGCCCGGGAAGTACTGGGCCTGCGGATACTTGGTGGCGTATTCTTTGATGCGGCCGCGGCGGATGTTCTTGAGTTCGAACACATACTTGAGTTTCTCCTCGTCGATCCCTTCCGGGTCGTAGATGAAGCCGTCGGAGTCGGACAGGGTCACGACCTTGGCGCCCAGGCGCATCGCCTTCTGCGTGGCGTACTGGGCCACGTTGCCGGCGCCGGAGATGACCACGGTCTTGCCCTCGAAGCTCTCGCCGCGCGTGGCGAGCATCTCCTGGGCGAAGTAGCAGACGCCGTAGCCGGTGGCTTCCGGACGGAGCAGGCTGCCGCCCCAGGCGAGGCCCTTGCCGGTGAGCGTGCCCGTGAACTCGTCGCGCAGGCGCTTGTACTGGCCGAACATATAGCCGATCTCACGGCCGCCCACGCCGATGTCGCCGGCGGGGACGTCGGTGTCGGCGCCGATGTGGCGCTGCAGCTCGGTCATGAAGCTCTGGCAGAAGCGCATCACTTCGGCGTCGGACTTGCCGCGCGGGCTGAAGTCGGAGCCGCCCTTGCCGCCACCCATCGGGAGCGTGGTCAGGGAGTTCTTGAAGGTCTGCTCGAAGGCGAGGAACTTCAGGATGCTGAGGTTCACGCTGGAGTGGAAGCGGATACCGCCCTTGTAGGGGCCGAGGGCGCTGTTCATCTGCACGCGGTACCCGCGGTTGATGTGGATCTCCCCCTTATCGTCGGTCCAGGGGACGCGGAACATGATGACCCGCTCCGGCTCGACCATACGCTCAAGGATCTTAAGATCCATCAGATAGGGGTAAGAGGTGACATAAGGTGCTACACTTTCCACCACCTCCCGGACAGCCTGGTGGAATTCTTTTTCCCCAGGGTTGTGCGCGACCAGCTCATTCATGAAGCGGTCGACGTAGTTCTGTGTGAATTTGTCCATAACGAGGAATTTAACTAACCGGGATTCAAATTTAGCAAAATATTTTAATAATCCTATCCCCTCCCCGCGGTTTTTTCGGTCATTTCTTCCTCCGGAATGCTGCTCGCAGGCTGTTGTGCCGTTCTTGCCAGCTCGCAGGCAGGTGCAGATGTTGCGGACATCTGCACCCGTCGTTTCACTATGTCTGAGGGGCGGTCCCCTCAGACTCCCCCCCGTCGCTCCGCTCCGAATCTACCTTCACCCAACCGGAATGCTACAGCGAGACAGGCAGGGTCCTCTGAGGAGCATTTTGCCCGGGCAGGGCCGCAGTCAGCAGCGCGTGACGCAGTCCGCGATGCCTGGATGCGCGTGCGACGAAAAGGATCCCTGCCTGCGAGCAGCATTCCGGGAGGGCGAAGGTTGCTTTTACGAGCAGCAGGACGGGGAGTGAAAAAATGTCAGCGTTTTTGACAAAATGTCTTGATTATCAGGAGATTATGTGGTTATTTGCGCCAAAATGTCCCGGTTTGGGGGTTGGTCCGGGGATTGTATTCCAATAAGGCGTCGCCCAGTTGGAGCGACGGATAATAAGTTAAACATTTTAAAAACATAGGAGATTTGATTATGTATCCCGTTCGTAGAAACCAAGCTTGGATCCCGAGCATTTTCGGAGACCTGTTCGATGACTTTGCAGTGATGCCCGCAAAGCAGTTTGCATCCCCTGCCGTCAACATCAAGGAGACCGACAACGACTTCCAGATTGAGATCGCCGCACCGGGTATGACCAAGGACGACTTTTCCATCCGCGTCGACAACGATGAGGAACTTGTGATCGCCCTCGAGAAGAAGCACGAGCACAAAGAGGAGAAGAAGAATGGCGAGAATTACCTCCGCCGCGAGTTTTCCTACGCCTCCTACCACCAGGCTTTCACCCTGCCGGACAACATCGACGTCGAAAACATCAAGGCCAATATGACCAACGGCGTTCTGGGTATCGTCCTCCCGAAGAAGACCCCGGAGAAGCAGATTCCCGCTTCCCGCCAGATCGCCATCGAGTAATCCCGGATCCCGGCGGCAAAAAGGGCTGACGCACCACGCGCCAGCCTTTTTTGTTTTCACACATCATTCACCGTGGGTGAGGGGAGATTCGGGTGTCGGGCTACCCCAAAACGACGTCCAGGACCATCATCAGGGCGAAGCCGAGCGCGAAGCCGATGGTGGCAAGGTTGGAGTGCGCTCCCTGCGAGGCTTCGGGGACGAGCTCCTCGACGACCACATAGAGCATCGCGCCGGCGGCGAAGGAGAGCAGGAAAGGCATCGCCGGGGTCACGGCGGAGGCGAGCAGCAGGACGAGCAGCGCGCCGACGGGCTCCACGGCGCCACTGAGCGCACCGATGCCGAAAGCCCGGAGCCGGCTGTTGCCGGCAGCGCGCAGGGGCATCGAGATGATAGCTCCTTCGGGGACATTCTGGATAGCGATGCCCAGCGAGAGCGCCAGGGCGCTGGCCAGGCTCATCCCCACGTCGGCGTTGAGCGCGCCCGCAATGGCCACGCCCACGGCCATCCCCTCCGGGAAATTGTGGATCGTGACCGCCAGGGCCAGCATCGCCGTCTTGGAGAGGTGGCTCCGGGGGCCCTCCGGCCCGCCTGCAGGATGGAGGTGCGGGGTGACCCGGTCGATGAGCAGCAGGAAGGCGAAGCCCACCAGCAGCCCCGCCGTGGCGGGCACGACGGCCCCTACCCCCTCGCCCATCTCCATCGCCGGGATGAGCAGCGACCACACGGATGCCGCGACCATCACCCCGGAGGCGAATCCCAGCAGCACCTTCTGCAGGCGCTCCGGCATCTGCTCCCGCATCAGGAACACGAAGGCAGATCCCAGCGCCGTGCCGGCAAAGGGGATCAGCAGGGCAAGTACGACGGCTGTATCCACGGTCAGGCGTTCTGGTCAGGGGCTGGCTTCGAAGCACGTCGCCGGTCGAAAACGATCGAAAGGATGGCGCAGAGCCCCATCAGGAAAGGATAATACAGGTACGGGATGATGGCCGCCGGGGAGATGGCCGCCAGGCCCGAGGCCATCAGCAGCTGCGCCCCGTAAGGCAGCAGCCCCTGCACCAGGCAGGAGAACGTGTCCAGCAGGCTGGCGGTCTTGCGCGGCGGCACGCCGAAACGCTCCGCAATGTCGTGCGCGATGCCACCCGTGGTGATGATAGCCACGGTGTTGTTGGCCGTGCAGACGTTCGCCAGGCTCACGATGCCGGCGATGGCGGCCTCGGCGCCGCGCTTGCCGCGGATGCCCCGCGACAGAGCCCCGATGATGAGGTCCAGCCCCCCGCCGTCGCGGATCAGCTCCAGCAGGCCGCCGGCGAGCAGGGTCACGATGATCAGGTCGGACATCCCGGCGACGCCCGTGCCGATGGCTTCCAGCCAGCCCACCCAGCTCAGGCGGCCGGTCGCCCAGCCGAGCACGGCTGCGGCGCCGAGGCCGGCGGACAGGACGACGGTCACGTTGAGCCCGCACAGCGCCAGCACGATCACGAGCAGATACGGCAGGGTCAGGTACCACAGCGTAGCGCTGTGCTCCGGGGCCACGACCACCTGCCCGCCGCGGATGAAATAGATCACGGCAACGGCCAGGAACGCCGGCAGGACGATGCGCAGGTTCGCACGGAATTTGTCGCGCATCTCGCAGCCGGCGGCGCGGGTCGAGGCGATGGTGGTGTCCGAGATGAAGGAAAGGTTGTCGCCGAAGAACGAGCCGCCCACGATGACGGCCGCCATATAAGGCACGGAAATCCCGCACTGCTGGGCGATGCCTGCGGCAATCGGCACCAGGGCCACGATGGTGCCCACGCTCGTACCCATCGCCATCGAGATGAAGCAGGCCGTCACGAAAAGCCCGGCCAGCAGCCAGCGCGCCGGCACGGCCGCGAGCATCATCGAGACCGTGGCGTCCACGGCGCCGATGCTGCGCGCCGTCTCGGCAAAGGCACCCGCCAGCAGGAAGATCCAGATCATCAGCAGCACGTTCGGGTGCCCTGCGCCGCGCGAGAACGCCGCTAGGCGCTCGCCCAGCGGCCCCCGGGCCACGGCGATGCCGTAGGCCCCCGCCACGAGGAACGCGGCGGACACCGGGACTTTATAGAAGTCGCCCGCCACCAGGGAGGAGACGAGATAGACAAGCAGGAAAACGACGAGCGGGCTGACGGACAGCAGGCCGCGGGATACACTACTTTTCACTTTTTCAAACCTTTCTGCCTGCAAATATAAATAAAATCTGTATCTTCGTTCGTCACTAGATTTGATTAGCGTATGTCCAGACTGATCCTCCCCGTGCTCCTCGCAGCCACCCTGGGCGCCTGTGCCCAGGCCCCCGAATCCCCCTACCCCGTCGAGCAGTTCCGCACGCCGGCCGGCAAGAAGGTATCCATCTCGATGATCCACCACGCCTCCCTGGCCATTGACTACAAAGGGTACCAGATCCAGGTCGATCCCGTGGGCAAGATGGGCCAGACCGAACTCGACTATACCGTCTTCCCCAAGGCGGACTGCATCCTGATCACCCACGAACACGGAGACCATTACAACCCTGATACCATCGAGATGCTCTCCAAGGACGGCACGCGCGTGATCCTCAACCCCGCCACGCAGGAGAAATTCGGCAAGGGCGAGGCCGTCTCCAACGGACAGAAGCTGCAGGTCGGTCCTTTCGGACTGGCCGCCGTGCCCGCATACAACAATACCGAGGGGCACCTCCAGCTCCACCCCAAGGGCCGTGACAACGGCTACATCCTGGACTTCGACGGGCTGAAGGTCTACATCTCCGGAGACACGGAGGACATCGAGGAGATGGCCGGCTATGGCCCGGTCGACGTCGCCTTCCTCTCCGCCAACCAGCCCTACACGATGACCCCCGAGCAGTGCGTGCGCGCCGCGCTGGTCCTCAAGCCCAAGGTCCTGATCCCCTACCACCTCTCCAACACGGACATGCAGTCCATCAAGGACGCCCTGGACGCGCAGGGCTCCGGCATCGACGTCCGCCTCTTCGAGGAGTTGAGATAACGGCCTGCGGGAGGACTATGAAAACAGGATTGATCGTCGCGATGGCCTCGGAACTCGAGGCCCTTCGCCGCGCCGGGATCTCCGGCGCCGTGCAGTCCGGCATCGGCAAGGCCGCTGCCGCCCGCACCGCCACGGAGATGATCCTGCGGGACCGTCCCGACTGCATCGTCAATTCCGGCTGCGCCGGCGGACTGGCCCCCGGCGTGGATGTCTGTGACATCGTGCTCGGCGCCCAGACCGCCTACCACGACGTGTGGTGCGGCGAGGGCAACCTCCGCGGGCAGGTCCAGGGCCTGCCGCAGCGCTTCAACGCCGACCCGGCGCTGCTGCGCGCGGCGCAGGCGCTGCCGGCCGGCGCCCCCGTGCGCCGCGGCCTCATCTGCACCGGGGACCAGTTCCTGACCACCGCCGCAGACGACGCCCGCGTACTGGACATCTACCCCGATGCGCTGGCCTGCGATATGGAGTCCGCGGCCATTGCGCAGGTGTGCCTGTTCTACGGCGTCCCCTTCCTGAGTTTCCGCATCGTCAGCGATACGCGCGCCGGCGGCCGCGGACACGCGGATACGTATGCGGATTTCTGGGGCCACGTCTCCGGCGAGTCTTTCGCCTTCCTCCGCCAATTGATCGAGAATCTATGAAAAAGATACCGAGTTTCACCATCGACCACGAACGCCTGCTGCGCGGGATCTACGTCTCCCGCAAGGACGCCGTCGGCGGCGAGGTGGTCACCACCTTCGACATCCGGATGAAAGAGCCCAACCGGGAGCCCGCGCTCGGCCAGGGCGCCATCCACACCATCGAGCACCTGGCCGCCACGTACCTGCGCAACCACCCGGTCTGGGCGGACCGCATCGTCTATTGGGGCCCGATGGGCTGCCTGACCGGTAACTACCTGCTGGTCCGGGGAGACTACAGTTCCGCCGACCTGCTCCCGCTGATGGTCGAAACCTTCCGTTTCGTGGCGGAGTACGAAGGGGAGATCCCCGGCGCCGCCCCCCGCGACTGCGGCAACTGGCGGCTCCACGACCTCCCGGAAGCCCGCCGTGAGGCGGCGAAGTACCTCCACGAAGTGCTGGAAGTCGCCACCGAAGCCAACCTCAACTACCCCGCGGAGCCGGAGAGCTTCCCCTCCTCCATCCCCCCGCCTCCCGTCCTCGAAGCCTAGACCCCGTCTCTTTCCGCACTTTTGCTGTATTTGCAGTCATGACACGAAGATTCATCCTCTCCCTGATGGTATTGCTGCTCCTGGCCCCCGGCCTCCGGGCCCGGGCGGCCGCGGATCCGGAGACCTACCTCTCCGAGTTGCGCGCCGAGTTGCAGAAACGCTGGCCGGACAACCGGACCATCAACATCGTCTTCCACGGCCATAGCGTGCCGGCCGGCTACGCCCGTACACCCTTCGTCAATACGCTGGAGGCCTATCCCCACCAGACGCTCGCCCTGGTTAAGGACAAGTATCCCAACGCCGTCGTGAACGTGATCACGACGGCCATCGGCGGCGAGCAGTCGGAGCAGGGCGCCGCCCGCTTCGAGGCCGAGGTGCTGACCCACCGCCCCGACTTGCTGCTGATCGACTATGCGCTTAACGACCGGATGATCGGCCTGGAGCGCAGCGAGGCCGCCTGGCGCCGGATGATCGAGGCGGCGCTCGCGCGCGGCATCAAGGTGATCCTGCTCACGCCCACGCCCGACCTCAGCGAGGACATCCGCTCCGACGCGGCGCGCCTTGCGGCCCACGCCGCGATGATCCGCCGGCTCGCCGACGAGTACGGCGTGGGGCTGGCGGACGCCTACGCGGCCTTCCGCCACAGGGCCGAGGCCGGCGAGCGGATCGCCGATTATATGAGCCAGGTGAACCATCCGAATCCCCGGGGCCACGAAGTCGTGGCCGCCGAGATCATCCGCTGGTTCTAGATTCTTGTTATTATCCTTTTAAGTGGCTGCGAAGCTCGGCGAGCAACTCGTCCTCCTTCGCCGCCAGGTGTGTCAGCTCGATATAGTCCGGCCGCAGGACCGGGAAGAGCCGCAGCGGCAGCCCCACGCGCTTGTGCTTCTTGTAGACGGGCAGGCAGTAGTTCCCGCCCCGGGCGTGGAAGGTCTCGAAGTCTGAAATGGCATTCCAGTCCAGCGGGAGCGGCTCCCTGGCGAAGGGGGTGAAGATGCAGAGCCGGTCCGGCGCGATGACCAGGGCGGGCACCCGTTTGACGCATAGCTGCAGGTAGCGCCGCACCCGGATCCCGAACGAGAAGACGAACCAGGCCAGGAAGACCCCGCTCAGCACATAGAAGAAGATCCGCAGCACGGAGCCGCGCAGCAACTCCGGCCGCGCCATCACCAGCAGGCACAGCACCATATACAGCAGGATCGGAATCGAAAACGCCAGCGCGTCGAACGGATGCCTCCTCTCGTAGATCTCCATAAAGCAGGTTTCTTTTCTATCGCAAAGATAAATCTTATGTCCGTCCGTCAACGGAGTGGAGTGGCGGGATCAATGGATCGACTGGCCCAGGTGGGGCCGGCGGCCGGAGAAGAGGCGCTGCGGGAGCTCCATCGCGAGGATGATGCCGAGCACGATGGCCACGGCGGCCTTGACGGCGCCGAAGCCGGTCTCCAGGGCCAGCGGAAGCTGGGCCGAGACCAGATAGTAGGTGCACCAGAAGATCCCCGCGCCGGGCACGAGCGGGAAGATCCCGCAGAGCAGGAATACCTGTGCGGGACACTTCTGCCCGACGGCACAGATGCGGGAGATGAGGCAGATCAGCACGGAGGAGGCGATGATGGCGAGTGCCGGGCCGCTGCCGGCATAGCGCACCAGCACGAGATACAGGCACCAGCCGATGGCGCCGATCAGTCCGGAGGTGAAATACTGGGCCCGGGGCACGCCGAACAGGTCGGCGAAGGCGAAGGTGCCCACGAAGGCGGCGACGGTCTGGACCGCCAGGCCGGCCGTCTCGGGACTGACGCTCATCCCCTGCAGGACCACCATCCCCCCGAAGAACCAGCCGTCCAGCAGGAAGCTGAGCGCCACGCCGAGCGCGATGCAGAAGAAACCCAGCATCGCGTCCGTCAGACGCGTCAGGCCGGCGATATAGTCGGAATTGGCCAGGTCCCGGACGCCGTTGACGAAGGGCACGCCGGGGATCAGCGGCATGATGGCGCCGATGATGACGTTGCTCAGGCTGTTGCCGAAGCCGATCCGGTGGAAGAGCAGGCAGAGGAAGGTGGCCACCAGCGCATTGCTGATCCCGCCGACGATCTTGGAGAGAAAACGGCTGCTGAAGAGGAGGATATAGGTGTAAAGCAGGGCGCCGACCGCGAAGGCGGCCGCGCAGTCCAGCCACCCGCCGCCGAACACGATGCAGAACCCGGCCGCCCCGAAGGCGGAGCCGAGGATCTGCTCCCAAAGCGGCTTGGGCGGCGCGTTGCGGATGATCCGCAGGCGCTCGCGGGCCTGCTCCAGCGTGCAGAGGTCATAGGAGATGTCGTAGCTGAGCCGGTTGACGGCCACCACCTTGGAGAGCTGGATGGCCCGCAGGGGGATGAACTCCACGTTGGCGTACGTCTCCGTCTGGCCGCCGCTCCCCCGGACCCGCTCCATCGAGCCGGTCGTGAAGATGCCGTTGCTCAGCACGAAGAAATTGCTCGTGTCCACGCCGTAGTGCGAGGCGATGCGCGACATGATGTCCTCCACGCGGGAGATCTCCGCGCCGTTCTCCAACAGGATGTGTCCCGCTTCGGAGGCGACTTCCAGCACCTCGGACAAACGACTTTCCCTTTGTTCTGCTTCCATACTGCAAAGATACGATAAAATCCATTACATTTGTGAACCGTATGGAAATCCGCAAAGCCACACCCGCCGACCTGCCCGCCCTGCGGGAGGTCTTCGCCGCCGCCAAGGCCATCATGCGCGCGGACGGGAACTCCCGGCAGTGGGCCGGGGCCTATCCCGACGATGCCGCCGTGCTGCGCGACATCGCCGGCGGCTGGGGCCACGTCCTCGTGGAAGGCGGCCGGATCGCGGGCTATTTCGCCCTGATCCCCTCGCCGGAGCCGACCTATTCCCATATCGAGGGCGGCGCCTGGCTGGATGACACGCTCCCGTACTACGTCATCCACCGCATCGCGAGCGTGCCGGACGTGCACGGCGTCTTCGCCGCTACGATCCTGTATGCAACGGGCATCTGCCGGAATATCCGGATCGACACCCACCGCGACAACAAGATCATGCAGCACAACCTGACCCGGCACGGCTTCAGCTACTGCGGGATCATCTACCTCGCCAACGGCGACGAGCGCCTGGCCTACCAGCGCCTGTAAGGCGCCTCCGGGGGCAGCGGATTTGCGTTTTCCGAGATTATTTGCTATATTCGGCTTTTGCATACAATTGCTTGTTTACTTTTCCCGAAATGAAACCGTTATTCAGAAAACTCCTCCTCTGCGCGGCCCTGAGCGCCTGCGCAGCCCTTTCCCTGCACGCCCAGGCCCAGCAGCAGCGCGCCCAGCGCCCGGACCCCACCGCCTCGATGCTGGAAGTCATCGACCGGATCTACAACTACCTTGACGGCTGTACCCCCACCACCCTCGTGGACGGTGACGGCAAGGCCATCCGGGACCTCAAGAAGATCGACGAGCGGAGCTCTTTCCAGCGCGGCGACTTCGGCATCAACACCTATGAGTGGGGCGTCACCTACTCCGGGATGTTCCTTGCCAGCGAAGTCACGGGCAATCCCAAGTACAGCAAATACGCCTACGACCGCATGAAGGCGCTCGGCGAGGTCTACCCTTACGTCAAGAAGTATTACGACGAGACGGGCTACCAGATGCGCCTCGGGGCGATGGAGAAGCCCAAGTGGCTGGACGACTGCGGCTCGATGGCCGCGGCGATGATCAAGGCCACGCTCGCCAACCCGCAGGACAGCCGCGCCTTCCGTGCCCTGCTCGACAATTGGATCGAGTTCGTGATGTACGAAGAGTACCGCCTCGGCGACGGCATCCTCGCCCGCAACCGGCCGACCACCAACTCCGTGTGGCTGGACGACATGTATATGGGCATCACCCCGATCGCCTACCGCGGCCGGCTCAGCCAGGTCGAGCGCGGTGACCTCACGCAGAAATTCTACAACGAGGCCATCAACCAGGTCCTCCTCTTCAAGAAATACCTCTGGGTCCCCGAGATGAACCTCTTCCGCCACGGCTGGATCGAGGGGATGTCCGAGCACCCCAACTACCACTGGGCCCGCTGCAACGGCTGGGCCGTGCTGACGATGTGCGACGTGCTCGACGTCGTGCCGCCGAGCACGCAGGGCTGGAACGAGGTCAAGGACCTGCTCGTCAGCCTGCTGCGCGGCATCGCCGCCTACCAGTCTCCGGAAGGGACCTGGCACCAGCTGATCAACAACACCGAGTCCTATCTGGAGACCAGCGCCTCGGCGATGTTCGTCTACGGCTACGCCCACGCCATCAACAAGGGATGGATCGACCGCACGGCCTACCAGGACATCGCCCGCTCCGGCTGGAACGGCGTGGCCAAGCAGGTCAACGAGAAGGGCCAGGTGGAGAACACCTGCGTCGGTACCGGCCTGGGCTGGACCAACACCTTCTATATGAGCCGTCCGGTCAACGTCTTCGCCGCCCACGGCTACGGCCCGGTCCTGCTGGCCGCCGCCGAGCTGGTCAAGATGCTCAAGACCCCTGCGCAGCCGCAGCCGGGTCAGTTCGCCACCGATTCCCGGGGTATGATGGCCCCCCTCCGCCAGGAGGGCAAGCCGACGGTCTACCTCGCCGGTGACTCCACCTGCAAGAACGGCTCCGGCCGCGGGGACAACGGCCAGTGGGGCTGGGGCAGCTTCTTCGCCGAGTACCTGGATGGCCTGACGGTCGAGAACGATGCCGTCGGCGGGCTGAGCAGCCGGACCTTCTACAACGGCACGCAGTGGCCCCTGATCCGCGACCACGTCCAGAAGGGCGACGTCGTGCTCATCCAGTTCGGCCACAATGACATGTCCCCGCTCGGGACAGGCCGTGCACGCGGCTCGCTGAGCGGTACGGACGACCAGCCGCAGACCGTAGTGATGGAGCGGAACGGCTCCCACCAGGACGTCTATTCCTACGGCCACTACATCCGGATGATGGTCCGCCAGGCCAAGATGCGCGGCGCCCTCCCGATCGTGGTCTCCCCCACGCCGCAGAACAACTGGTCCGGCGAGCGCAAGATCAATCGTTTCGACCAGACCTTCAACGCCTGGTGCCGCCAGGTCGCCCAGGAGGAGGGTGTCCCCTTCATCGACTTCAACGACATCTGCGCCGCCGAGTATGAGCGGATCGGCCGCACCACGGCCCAGAAGGAGTACTTCGCGGACAGCGTACACACCCGTGAGCAGGGCGCCCGTCTCTACTGCCAGGTCCTCGCCAAGGCCCTCAAGGATCAGAACACAGTTTTAGCGAAATATGTCAAATAGGAACCTTCTCAGCAGCATCGCCATCGCGGTGCTGCTGCCTTTCTGCGCGGCGGCCGCCCCGGCGATCCACAACATCGCCGGACGGAATGCGCAGTCCCTCGACGGGACGTGGAAAGCCATCGTGGACCCCTACGAGAACGGCTACTACAACTACCGGATGCAGCCGATGGCTCCCGGGTCCACCTTCTTTGCGGACCTGCACTTCTTCGCGGACCAGACGCGCCTGATCGAGTACGACTTCGACGTGGCCGGCAACCTGCAGGTGCCGGGCGACTGGAACACCCAGCGTGAGAAGCTCTATTACTACGAGGGGACCATCTGGTACCGTCGTCTCTTCGACGCCGCCCCCAAGCCGGGGTACCGCTATTTCATCCACTTCGACGGAGCCAACTACGAGACCATCGCCGGCCTGAACGGCCGCATCCTCGGCAAGCACGTCGGCGGATTCACCGCCTTCGACTTCGAGGTCACGGACCAGCTCAAGGCCGGGCAGAACTCGCTCATCGTCAAGGTGGACAACAAGCGCCACGTCGACGGCGTGCCCACCATCAACACCGACTGGTGGAACTACGGCGGCATCACCCGCAGCGTGCACTTCGTGGAAGTCCCCGCGACCTTCATCCGGGACTACACCGTCCGCCTGAGCACCGACGGTGGTTCCGTCGAGGGCTGGGTCCAGCTGGACGGCAGCGAACTTGTGCAGACCGTGCGCGTGGAGATTCCCGAACTGAAGGTGAGCGCCTCGGTGCGCACCGGCGGCGACGGCCGGGCGAGCTTCATCGTCCCCCTGCCCCGCAAGTCCGGCATCCGCCTGTGGTGTCCCGAGGATCCCAAGCTCTACGACGTCAAGGTCAGTTCCGATACGGACAGCGTGACCGACCGGATCGGCCTGCGCACCGTCACCACGCAGGGATCCAAGATCCTGCTCAACGGCAAGGAGATCTTCCTGCGGGGCATCTCCATCCACGACGAGCGGCCGGGCGCCGCGGCGGGCCGCGCCTTCAGCGCGGAGCACGCGCGCACCACGCTCGGTTGGGCCAAGGAGATGGGCTGCAACTTCGTGCGCCTGGCGCACTATCCCCACAACGAGCAGATGGTCCGGATGGCGGACGAGATGGGCATGCTCGTCTGGTCCGAGATCCCGGTCTACTGGACGATCGCCTGGGACAGCGCCGAGACCTATGCCAACGCCGAAAACCAGCTCTGCGAGATGATCGGCCGCGACCACAACCGCGCCGCCGTGATCATCTGGTCCGTGGCCAACGAGACGCCGCGCTCCCCGCAGCGCCTCACCTTCCTGACCAAACTCATCGACAAGACCCGCTCCCTGGACCCCACGCGCCTCGTCTCCGCGGCGATGGAGAAGGACCAGACCGGCCCCGACCAGCTGACGCTGGTGGACGAGCTGATGTACCATACCGACCTGCTGAGTTTCAACCAGTACGTAGGCTGGTACGACGGCAACGTCGAGAAGTGCGACCGCGTGAAGTGGACCTTCCCGGTGGACAAGCCGGTCATCCTGTCGGAACTGGGCGGCGGCGCGAAATACGGCCGCCACGGCAGCCCCAACGAGCGCTTCACCGAAGAGTACCTGGTACGCCTCTACGAGGCCAACATCCGGATGATGAAGAACATCCCCGGCCTGGCCGGCTGCACGCCCTGGATCCTCAAGGACTTCCGTTCCCCGCGCCGGGCGCTGGACGGCATCCAGGACGACTTCAACCGCAAGGGACTACTCTCCGAGAAGGGTGAGAAGAAGGACGCCTTCTACACCCTGCAGGCCTGGTACAAGTCCTTCTAGCTCAACCGAATGACCAAATACCTGGTTTTCGACTTCGACGGCACGCTGGCCGACACCACCGAGGGCATCATCATCACCACGCAGGAGACCCTGCGGCGGATGGGGCTCCCGGTGGTGTCGGCGGAGCGTTTCCGCCCCGTGATCGGCCTGTCGCTCAAGGATTGTTTCCGGTACGGCACCCAGACCCCGGAGGAGCGCCTGGACGAGGCGGCCGAGGTCTACCGCCGCCTCTTCGACGGCATCGCCGTCCCGCGCACCACCCTCTATGAGGGGGTCCCCGAGACCCTGGAGGCCCTGCGTAAGCGCGGCCTGCAGCTCGGCATCGCCACCTCGCGCAGCGGCCGCACCCTGCGGATGCTGCTCGACGTGCTGGGCATCCGGGACTGTTTCAGCGAACTGGCGGCGACGGACGAAGTCGAGCATCCCAAACCGGCCCCGGACCTCGCGCTCCTGCTGATGGAGCGGCTCGGCGCCCGGCCGGAGGAGACCGTCGTCATCGGCGACACGGTCTTCGACCTGCAGATGGGCCGGGCGGCCGGCTGCCGCACCGTCGGCGTGACCTGGGGCAACCAGCCCCGCGAGCAGATCGGGACGGCCTCGCCCGACTGGATCATCGACCGCTTCCCCGCCCTGCTGGACATCTTGGACTGACAAAAGTTTGCATTTACAAAATTAATTGATACCTTTGTGAAGTATGAAGATGTACCGTGCATACCACCATCACCACCGAGTCTGACAGATCCGGTAGGTCGGTGCGTACGTGCGTGACGCGATAGCGAGGCTTGCCGGTGTGTCCGGTGAGCCTCTTTTATAGTTAGTAGAAGATATGTTAAGATTAGCCATCCAATCCAAGGGCCGCCTCAACGAGGAGAGCACCGCCCTGCTGCGCGAGATCGGGATCGACATCGACGAGTCGCGCCGGAAGTTCCTCGCCCAGGCCCCGAACTTCCCCCTGGAACTCCTGTATATGCGCGACGACGACATCCCGCAGGTCGTCGCCAGCGGCACGGCCGCGCTGGGCATCGTGGGCCTCAACGAGGTCGCTGAGCGCGGCTTCGACGTGCAGGTGGTCGCCAAGCTCGGCTTCGGCGGCTGCCGGATCTCGCTGGCCGTGCCCAAGGGCGCGGACTACGACGGGCCGCAGTGGTTCGCCGGCAAGCGCATCGCCACGTCCTACCCCAGGATCCTGCGCGGCTGGCTGCAGGAGCAGGGCATCGAGGCCCGGATCGAGGTGATCACGGGCTCCGTGGAGATCGCCCCGGCGGCAGACATCGCCGACGCCATCTTCGACATCGTGTCCTCCGGCGGCACGCTGGTGTCCAACGGGCTGCGCGAGGTGGAGAAGGTCTTCTTCTCCGAGGCCGTGCTCATCTCCAACGGACAGCTCGGTCCCGAAGACCAGGCCGTGCTGGACGAGATGCTCTTCCGCATCGGCTCCGCCCAGATCAGCCGCCGCAAGAAATACATCCTGATGAACCTCCCGCAGGCCTCCGTGGAGGAAGCCTGCCGGATCCTGCCGGCGATGCGCAGCCCCACCGTGATGCCGCTCGCCGCCGAGGGCTGGTGCTCGATGCACTCCGTGGTGGACGAAGCGGACCTGTGGGACAAGATCCGCCAGCTCAAGGCCATCGGCGCCGAGGGCATCCTGGTCCTGAACATCGACAAAATCATCCCGTAACGCGATATGGAGCTATTCATCAATCCCGCCAGGGACCGCTGGGAGGCCCTCTGCCGCCGACCCGCGAGCGACAACCCCGTCGTGCGGCAACGCGTGGAGTCGATCCTGCAGCGCGTGCGCGAGCAGGGCGACGAGGCGCTGCGCGCTCTCTCGCTGGAGATCGACGGCCGGCCGCTCGGGGCGGTCGAGGTGTCTGAAGAGGAGATCCGCGCGGCCTCGGAGCGCGTCAGCCCCGCCGTCAGGGCGGCCGTGGCCGCGGCGGAGCACAACATCTGCGCCTTCCACGAAGCGCAGCAGCCCCGGGAGGTCAGCGTGCTGACCGCGCCGGGCGTGCGCTGCATCCAGCGGCCCGTGCCCATCCAGCGCGTGGGCCTCTACATCCCCGGAGGCACAGCTCCCCTCTTCTCCACGGTGCTGATGCTCGCCGTGCCGGCCGCCATCGCCGGCTGTCCGGAGGTGGTGCTCTGCACCCCCGCCGGCCGCGACGGCCAGGTCAATGCCGAGGTGCTCTACACGGCCGCCTTCTGCGGGGTCAAGCGCATCTTCAAGCTCGGTGGCGCCCAGGCCATCGCAGCGATGGCCTACGGCACGCAGAGCGTCCCCAAGGTGGACAAGATCTTCGGCCCCGGCAACCAATACGTGACCACCGCCAAGCAGCTGCTGTCGGCCGGAACCGTGGCCATCGACATGCCCGCCGGGCCGTCCGAGGTGATGGTCGTTGCCGACGCGCAGACGCCGCCCGCCTGTGCCGCGGCCGACCTGCTCTCGCAGGCCGAGCACGGACCGGACAGCCAGGTGATGCTGGTCTGTGAGAGCGAGCGGACGGCCGCGGCCATCCAGGCCGAGGTGGAGCGCCAGACGGCGCTGCTCCCCCGGGCCGCCTTCGCGCTGGAAGCGCTCGGCAAGAGCCGCAGTTTCGTCTTCGACAGCGAGGCAGACATCATCGATTTCGCGAATGCATACGCCCCCGAACACCTCATCCTCGCCACGCAGGACCCCTGGCGCATCGCCGACAGGATCACGGCCGCAGGCAGCGTGTTCGTGGGTCTCTGGACCCCGGAGAGCGCGGGCGACTACGCCTCCGGCACCAACCACACCCTGCCCACCTGCGGCTGGGCCCGCTCCTTCAGCGGGGTCAATCTCGACAGTTTCTACCGCCGGATGACCCTGCAGGAGATCACGCGCGAGGGCCTCGAGGGCCTCGCCGGGACCATCGTCACGATGGCGGAGGCGGAGGGCCTGCAGGCCCACGCCAATGCCGTCAAAATCCGCTTGCAAGATGAGAACGCCTAAAGACATCGAGGCGCTTGTGCGTCCCAACATCCGCGCCCTGTGCCCCTACAGCACGGCCCGCGACGAATACCAGGGTCCGCTGGGCATCTTCCTCGATGCCAACGAGAGCCCCTATCCCACCGGCTACAACCGCTATCCCGACCCGCACCAGAAGGCGCTCAAGGCGCAGATCTCCGCCATCAAGGGCCTGCCGGCGGAGAACATCTTCCTGGGCAACGGCAGCGACGAAGCCATCGACCTGTGCTTCCGCGTGTTCTGCACGCCCGGGGCCGACAACGCCGTGGCCATCGTCCCCAGTTACGGGATGTACGCCGTGGCAGCCGACATCAACGACGTCCCGGTGCGCAGCGTGCCGCTCGGGCCGGACTTCAGCCTTCCCTCCCAGGCGCTGCTGGACGCCTGCAACGCACACACCAAGCTGATGTTCCTCTGCAGCCCCAACAACCCTTCCGGCAATGCCTTCGACCCGGCGGAGCTGGAGGCGCTCGTGCGCGACTTCCCGGGCATCGTGGTGCTGGACGAGGCCTACGCCGACTTCAGCGCCAAGGGCAGCCTGCGCGCCAAGGTGCTGGAGTACCCCAACCTCATCGTCCTGCAGACCCTCTCCAAGGCCTACGGCCTGGCGGGCCTGCGGCTCGGGATGGCCTTCGCCGACGCCTACGTCATCCGCCTGATGTCGATGGTCAAGTACCCTTACAACATCAACCAGGCGGCGCTGGAGCTGGTCAGCGGCGCGCTCGCGACCCCCGTGGACGCGAAGGTCGCCGAGACCGTGGCGCAGCGCGGGCGCGTGGCCGCGGCGCTCCCCGCCTACGGCTTCGTGCGCCGGGTGTACCCGAGCGACGCCAATTTCCTGCTGGTGCAGGTGGACGAGCCCGACACACTCTATGCGCACCTGCTTGCCGACGGCATCATCGTGCGCAACCGCTCCCGCGTGCGCGGCTGCGCGGGCTGCCTGCGCATCACCATCGGACTCCCCTCCGAGAACGACAAACTCCTCCAATCTCTCGACCGATATGAAAAAGGCGATATTCATCGATAGGGACGGCACCCTGCTGCGCGAGCCCGCCGACGAGCAGGTCGACGCGCTCGAGAAGGTGGAATTCGTGCCCGGCGCCATCTCCGGCCTGCGGGCCCTGACGGGCCTTGGCTACGAACTCGTGATGGCCTCCAACCAGGACGGCCTCGGCACGCCCTCCTTCCCGGAAGCGACCTTCTGGCCCGCCCAGAACCTGCTTCTGAAGACCCTGGAGGGCGAAGGGGTCGTCTTCGACGACATCCTGATCGACCCGTCGATGCCCGAAGAGCACTCCCCCAACCGCAAGCCCGGCACGGGGATGTTCGGCAAGTATCTCGACGGCTCCTATGACCTGGCGGCCAGCTGGGTCATCGGCGACCGCGAGACCGACCGCAAGCTGGCGGAGAACCTCGGCGCGCGGGCGCTGCTGGTCGGCGAACTGGACTGGGCGCAGATCGTCGAGACCATCCGCAGCACCGAGCGCAGCGCCGTGGTCGCGCGCCGCACGGCCGAGACCGACATCTACGTCCGCGTGGACCTGGACGGCCGGGGCCCGTCGGGCGTGGACACCGGCCTGAAGTTCTTCGACCATATGCTCACGCAGCTCATCCACCACGGAGGTATCGCCCTGGAAATCAAGTGCAAGGGCGACCTGGAGGTGGACGAACACCACACCATCGAGGACGTGGGCATCGCCCTGGGCGAAGCCCTGCGGCAGGCCCTGGGCGACAAGCGCGGCATCGACCGCTACGGCTTCGCCCTGCCGATGGACGAGAGCCGCGCGATCGTCCTGCTGGACTTCGGCGGGCGGAGCGAGCTGGTCTGGGACGTGCAGTTCACCCGCGAGTACGTGGGCGACACCCCCACGGAGATGTTCCGGCATTTCTTCAAGTCCCTGTCCGACGCGATGCGCGCCAACCTCTATGTACAGGCCCGCGGCGAGAACAACCACCACCTCGCCGAGGGTATCTTCAAGGCGTTCGCCCGCTCGCTGAAGCAGGCGGTGCGGCGCGACGTGTTCAGCTACGACCTCCCTTCCAGCAAAGGCCTGCTATGATCGCGATCATCGACTACGACGCCGGCAACATCCGTTCGGTCGGCAATGCCCTGCAGCGCCTCGGCGCGCAGTACGAACTCACCGCGGACCCGGCCCGCATCCTCGCGGCAGACAAGGTCATCCTGCCCGGCGTGGGCAACGCCGCCCGGGCGATGGAGAACCTGCGCGAGCGCGGGCTGTGCGAGCTCATCAAGGGCCTGCGCCGCCCGGTGCTGGGCATCTGCGTGGGGATGCAGCTGATGTGCCGCGACTCCGAGGAAGGCCCCACGCAAGGCCTCGGCCTCTTCGACGCCCACGTGCGGCGCTTCGCCGAAGCTCCCGACGCCAAGGTCCCGCATATGGGCTGGAACGCCCTGGGCAACCTGGACAGCAAGCTGTTCCGGGGCCTGCCCGGCGGAAGCTTCGTGTACTTCGTCCACTCGTACTACGCCGGCCTCGGCCCCGACACCATCGCCACCTGCCGCCACGGCGCGCAGCTTTTCAGCGCCGCGCTCAAGTACGAGAATTTCTACGGCACGCAGTTCCACCCCGAGAAGAGCGGCTCCGTCGGAGCGGCCATCCTCCAGAATTTCCTCGCGCTATGATCCGCATCATCCCTGCCATCGACCTCATCGAGGGGCGCTGCGTGCGCCTGACGCGCGGTGACTACGGCCAGAAGAAGGTCTACGACGGAGACCCTGCCGACGTGGCGCGCAGCTATGCCGACTGCGGCGTGGAGCGCATCCACCTCGTGGACCTGGACGGCGCCAAGGCGGGAGAGCCCCGCAACCTGCGCACGCTGGAGGCCATCGCTTCGGCGGTGTCCTGCGAACTGGAATGGGGCGGCGGCGTGGCCGGCGACGCGGCGCTCCGGAGCGTCTTCGACGCCGGCGCCACGCACGCCATCGCAGGCAGCGTGGCCGCCCTGCACCCCGAGCTGTTCGCCGCCTGGCTGGAGCGTTTCGGTGCCCGGATGATCCTCGGCGCCGACGTCCGCGACGGGCTGGTCGCCGTCCGGGGCTGGCTGGACACCGCCCCGGTCAGCATCGACGGGATGGTGGAGCGCTTCCGGCCGCTGGGCATGCAGGAGTGCATCGTCACCGACATCTCCCGCGACGGCATGCTGCAGGGGCCGGCATCGGACCTGTACGTCCGTCTGCAGCGGGATTTCCCCGAGGTCGGCTTCACGGTCAGCGGCGGCATCAGCGGGATGGACGACATCCGCGCGCTGGACGCCCTGCACCTGCAGAAAGTCATCGTCGGGAAAGCCATTTACGAGAACCGTATCACCCTGAAAGATATCGCTTTATGGTCGCAAAGCGCATCATCCCCTGCCTCGATGTAAAGGACGGGCAGGTCGTCAAGGGCATCAACTTCGAGGGGCTCCGCGAGGTCGGGGACGCCGTCGGGATGGGCGTACAGTACGCCCGCGACGGCGCCGACGAGCTGGTCTACCTCGACATCAGCGCCTCGCGCGAGGCGCGCCGCACCTTCGTGGACCTGGTGCAGCGCATCGCCCTCGGGATCGACATCCCCTTCACCGTGGGCGGCGGCATCGGCTCCGTCGAGGACGCCGCGCGCCTGCTGGACGCCGGCGCGGACAAGATCTCCGTCAACAGCGCCGCCATCGCCGACCCGTCCCTGATCAGCCGCATCGCCGGCAAGTACGGCAGTCAGTTCGTCGTGGTGGCCATCGACGCCAAGTGCATCGACGGCCGCTGGACCTGCACCACCCACGGCGGCTCGCGCTTGACTGACCTGGAACTCTTCGCCTGGGCCCGCGAGTCGCAGGAGCGCGGCGCCGGCGAGATCCTCTTCACCTCAATGGACCACGACGGCACCTGCGCCGGCTATGCCGACGCGGTCTATGCCCGGCTCGCCGGCGAACTCTCGATCCCCGTCATCGCCTCGGGCGGCGCCGGGAGCATCGAGGACATCCGCCGGGTGCTCACGGAGGGCCGCGCCGACGCCGCCCTCGCCGCCAGCATCTTCCACTACGGCCAGATCCCCATCCCCGACCTCAAACGCGCCCTGAAGGACGCTGGCATCAATGTAAGATTATGATTTGTCTGCTACCCTGTGCCTCCGGGGCCCGTGCCACCCTCGGCATCGTAAGAGGGAGGGGCCCAACCGTAGGTTGGGAGGGGTCCTGCGCAGCAGGACGGCATCCGGAGGCACAGGGGTAGCAGACAAAAAAGAATAGAATATGAAATTCACTGATTTCAAGTTAGATAAGACCGGCGACGGACTACTGCCGGTGATCATCCAGGATGCGTGCACCCTGAAGGTGCTGATGCTGGGATATATGAACGAAGAGGCGTTCGACAAGACCGTCGCGAGCGGCCTCGTGACCTTCTGGTCCCGCAGCCGCCAGGCCCTCTGGACCAAGGGCGAGACCAGTGGAAATTATCTCCACGTCGTTGAAATGTTCGCCGACTGCGACGCCGACACCCTGCTCATCAAGGCCCGGCCCGACGGCCCCACCTGCCACCGCGGCACCCCGGCCTGCTTCGACACGCCGGAGGACGAAGGCTTCATCCGCACCCTGCAGGCCGTCATCGCCGGCCGCCACGCCCAGATGCCCGACGGCTCCTACACCACCAAACTCTTCATCAAGGGCCCCAAGGTCATCGGCAAGAAGGTCCTCGAAGAGGCCGGCGAAGCCGTCATCGAAGCCGTCGACGGCCAGCGCGACCGCTTCGTCTACGAAGCCTCCGACCTCATCTACCACCTGCTCGTCCTGCTCGAGCAGCAAGGCGTCAGCCTCGCCGAGCTCGAGCACGAACTCGCCCTGCGCCACCGCTAGCCCCGCCGCTTACTCTTTCTTCAACTCCAACGCCGGATTGGTCCGGGCTGCGCGCAGCGTCTGCCATAATACGGAGAGCATGGAGAAGACCAGGGTGACGACGACCGCGGCCACGAAGATCCACCAATAGCCCTCCAGCCTGTAGATGAAATCCTTGAGGTACTCCTGCGCAGCGTAGACGGCGACAGGGATCCCGATGATGCACGCAATGCCGACGAGCGCCATATAGTCCCGGATCGTATGCCAGGCTTCCGTGTCCACTGTGCCGCCGAAGACCTTCCGGACAGCGATATCCCGGGATTTCTCATCGGCATAGTAGGTACTCATGGCCACCAGGCCAAGCAAGGCGATGAGAATGGATAGGAGCATGAAGATTTCCACCAGCCTCATATTATTACGGGCCGGTCTCCAGGCCTCGGCGATGTTCTCGTCAATCCAGAAGGCCAGGTTTCCGTAGATCTGCTTGCCCTTGATGTAGTTATCGTAAGCTTCCATGATCTGCGTTTTCGCCGCTTTCCGGTCCGGGATGGTTTCAATGACCAACCCGGCGAAAGGAATGTCCTCAGAACGCATCAGCGAAACGATGGCATAGTCTTCTTCACCAATATTAGCATTATTGGTCGGGAAAGATTTGAAAACTCCGGCAACCTGCTCGCATCCCTTCGTCCGTATGTTCAGCGTGCTACTGATGTCATGATAGTCCGAGTCAAAACCGGTAGCAGTAAAACTTTTGTCCGAGAACCAGACGCTATTGAATTGTGGCGTATGGAAGTCCTCAAGAACCTCAAATCCGAACATCGAGAAAGTAGTACTGTCCAACCTGATCAGTTTGTAGAGAATGTCCTGTCCATCCCGGGTGGTGCTATACTGCCCCATATTGATACTGCCGGGCACTCCCGAACTTCTTCCGATCCGTCTCACGCAGGGAAGCGCCTCAAGGGCATCTTTCAAAGGAGCATCGTCTTCACCGGAAAAATCTTTGAGGAAGAAGATATTCTCAATGTTGCAGTTCATCGGTCGTTCCTGTGTCTTTCGCATCTGTGCCTCCATCGTGATGGCCAACGCTATTAGGATGACCGCCAATGCATTCTGCAACACGATGAATACCTTGCTGAATACCATCTTGCTCCGGCGCCGGTATCCGCCTTTCATCACGTCCACGGGTTTGTAGCGGCCACCCATCATGGCCGGGAAGATGCCGCAATGGGCACCGACCACCAGAATAATGACGATATAGGCAAACACATACCCCGGAGACCAGATGACTTTTATCGGAATATCCGGATTGTTCAAGAGCGCATTCATGGCCGGACAGAAGACTTCCGCCAGCAACAGGCCAGCCGCGAAGCATACTGCGGTAAACGCGACGGATTCAGCCACGTACTTCCAGATGATACCGCCCCTGGATGCTCCGGACAGCTGCCTCACGGCCATTTCCTTTGCCCTCTTTCCGGTGAGTGCGACAGACAGGTTGATATAGTTCAGAATGGCCGACAGAAGGAGCAGAAGTCCAACCAGCGACAGAACTCTTAGGGTTCCTTTGTCTCCGTGCCGGAAAAACCCGTCCGTCTCCTTGAAAAACAGCTCATCGTAACGTGAGAGTTCCAGATGCTCAAAGAAAGCCTGCCCATAGATGCTTGAATAAACATCCTTGCAAACGGTTTCCAATTTGTCATATAGTACTTTCCTGTCTGTTCCGGGACGGACCTTGAGTAGTGTGACCGTGCTGCCATAATTATCGAACGGCTGCCACTCATCCTTGTAAACGGAAGCGTTGAGGAATATATCATAAGGCTTAATGACCGTGCCTTTCAGGTCCTCCAAGATGGCACCCACCACATAGCTGCTCCCGCTGATGTCAAGGACATCACCCATCGAAAGGCTGTATTTATTTGCAAAAGAGGCTGAAAGAATGACATTGGTCGGAGCGGAAAGCACATCTGCCGAGCCTTCCACAAAGCGAAACTCCGGACATATCTCAAAGAACTCCGGTTCCACTCCGACACTCTCTGCCTCCGTCTGCTCTCCCCGTATGGCAGGATGTACAACCACATTGCACATCCTGGAAACAGACTCTATTTCCGGAATGTCTCCGATAGCACCAGGGAAACCGTATGTCAGCGCCGGGAATTCGGGCGTTCCGGGCACATATACTCTTTCCCGGTCCGGATGTTCCCGTGTCACTGCATATTGCTGCCATACATAGGAACCGATGATGATAACGAACGCCAGACTCACGGCCAGCCCCGCCGCCTCGATGGCGGTGTACAGCTTGTTGCGGGACAGGAATTTGAGGTATGATTTCATATTTATTTGTATCTTTGTCAAAACGCATGCTTATGCAGATTCTTCAACAGCCCATTACCCTTTCAGAGCTTAAAACCCTGGCGCACAACACATTCGGCGACATGATAAAATGTGTGGCCGATGTGGAGCGCGGGCTTCTGGCCCTGGATGCCGATTTACACGCCGACCTTGAGCGTTTGCTGCTGGAGGATGGTTCTGCCCAGGAGGATCTGTGGGGATTCAACCTGTGGGTGGAGGAAGAAGGCGAGGATTTCATTGAATACGATTCGCTTATAAACATCCGGTCCTGGCAGGGTAATCCTTCCCGGGATGTCAGTGATCCGCAAGTGCGGGAGTCAATAAAAAACATTGTCGGGCAGTATATTACAGAATAGATGCAGCACAGGGGGCTTGAAAACGGCCGTTGGGCCGCGCTTTCATTTCCGCAGCAGATGGCTAACATCGGCAGCGAAACCTCCCGCGTATATAAGGCGCTGGAAGCCGGGAAGGAAAGCCGTGCACAGAGCGCGTTTGTCCGTTTCCAGGAACTTATAGATCTAACCATCCAATATGGAAGGCTGGGCGAAAGCAAATCGGCCCGCAGCGCCATGTGGGAAGAGCTTTGCCGTTTCCGGGAATTGTACTGCGCTGCCTTCGAAGCGCGCAACCTCCCCGAATTGGCGGCGGCCAACAGGTACTTGGACCAATTTGCTTCCATCCGATAATAATCCTTTTCTATTCTTTCTTCAGTTCCACCGCCGGATTGGTCCGGGCGGCCTTGATCGTCTGCCAGAGGACGGTTCCAAAGGCGATGGTCAGCGAAATCACCGCAGCAACCACAAACACCCAGCCATAGCCCTCGACGCGATAGGCAAAGCGCTCCAGATAGATGCGGGAAGCCCAGATTGCCAGCGGGATGCCAATGGCGCAGGCGATGCCCGTGAGCAGCATATAGCTGCGGACATTCCGCCATGTCTCACTGTTCACATCGGCTCCAAAGACTTTACGCACGGCAATGTGCTTGGTGTTTTCATCGGCGAAATACGTGCTCATAGCCAGCAGGCCCAGCAGGGAGATAAGCACCGCGAGGACCGCGAAAAGCTCCACCAGACGCAGCGTCCTCTGAACAGGAGCCAGCATCTTCTTGTTGATATCACGCACAAAACCGTACCGCCAGGCAGGCTCTTCAACGCCGGAAGTCTCCAGCCGGTATTCCCGGTAAGCCTGCCGGATGGCCGCATCAAAGGACGGATCTTCTCCGGTTGTCCCGATGAGCAGGCAATTGGCATACCGAAGTTCTTCAGCCCGGGTCACGATGACGCCACCGTTCATATTGATGTTGCTTTCCGATGCCGGGCGGTTGGGATAATCCGTCACCACGCCGCCGATAAACTCCGGCTGGGCACCGTTCATGTTGATTTTCCGCGGAAATACGGTAGAAGTATCTGACACTCCGGCCGCATTGAAAGCAGAACGGCTCATCCAAAGCGAATGTACCAACGGATGGCCGAAGTCTTCCTCCACTTCCAGTCCCAGCAACTGAAAATAAGTGGAATCGCAGAGAATGACAGGCATGTCCACGTGATGCTCGTCGTCCAGATAGATCCCCATTGTCATGTTGATAAGGCCTGGGATTCCGCGCCCGACCCCTGCTTTTGTCACAAAGGGCAGTTGCTCGACTTTGTCCCTGAAGAGTTTCATCTCGTCGAGGTTCCGGGCAGAATACTCGATATAGTACCGGTTATCCATGACAGCATGAATCGGGCGCGTCATCATATGCCGCATCTGCACTTCCATCACCAGGGCCAGGGCAATCAGGAAGACCGAAAGTACGTTCTGCACGACGATGAAAACCTTGCTCAGGACCATTTTGTTGCGGCGCCGGAGCGTTCCTTTGATAACATCGATGGGTTGATAGCGGGAAGCTGCGAAAGCCGGGAGCAGTCCGTTGATGACTCCCAGGATCAGAATGCCAGCCAGGTAAACAGCCACATAGGCGGGCGTCATCATCAGCGAAAGAGAGACGCTGGTATCGCTGATGCCCAGCATCATGTCATCCGGATCACTGGAAGAGACCAGATTGTTTACCATCGGTGCCAGGAGGTCGGCCAGCAGGAAAGCCGCCGCGAAGCAGACTGCCGTAAAGGCGACAGATTCTACGATGTATTTCCATAGGATGCCGATTCGATCGGCACCCAGCAGACGCCGGGTTGCCATTTCCTTGGCCCGCTTGCCTGTCAATGCCAGGCTCAGGTTCACATAGTTGAAGATGGCCGACAGCAGTAGCAGCAGGACGACGAGGGTGAGGAGCCAGAGCATCCGGGCATTTCCCGTTCGGGTGAGGCCTCCGCCGTTTCTTTTCGAGAAGAAGGCGTCGTCCATCCGGAAAGCATCCCAGGTGTCCACTGTTTCCGCACGCCATGAGGGATCGTAATTCCGATGCAGGAGCGCTTTTACCTTGGCTAGTACCTCCCTGAGGTCGGCATCCTCCCGCACGCGGAACCATGTGGTATAATTGCCGATGCTGTTGAAAGCTTTCTCCTGACCGGCCGCCCAGGAATTCGAGATGTTCGTGATGATGTCCACGGGCATGAAGAAGGTCCTGTTGAAATCAGCGAAGATGCCTTTGACGGTATAGTCAGCCTTATCCACCCTGAGCGTATGGCCGATAATGTCATTGCCGACTTGATCGGCAATCTTCCGCGCCAGCGATTCACTGATGAGGATATCGTCCTTTCCCACAAAGTCCCCCAAACTTCCTTCCAAAAGGCTGTACTGCGGGAACACACGGAAAAAATCGCTATCGGCTTCCATGCCGGAGGCCTGGAGGGATTGCTCTCCGATTTGGATAACCGGCTGCCACAGCAGCGCCACATGCGTGGCGGCATCCACTTCCGGGATGTTCATCTCCAGTTCTTCCTTGTCCCAATACGTCAGGCCCAGGAACTCGTCGCTACCCAGAACGAAAGTGCGTTTCCACTCCGGTGACTCGTGTGCCACCTCATACTGCTGCACCACATAGGAGCCGATCAGGATCACGAACGCCAGGCTGACGGCCAGCCCCACCGCCTCGATGGCGGTGTATAACTTGTTGCGGGAGAGAAACTTCAAGTAACTATTCATATTATCGTCTTCGTTTTCGTCATTCCCGGCCTGACCGGGAATCCCTCTTATTCCTTCTTCAACTCCACCGCCGGGTCAGTCTTGGCGGCTTTCAGCGTCTGCCAAAGAACGGATGCGAGCGACAGCAGTACGGTCAGCAAAGCTGCGGCGACAAAGATCCACCAATAACCTGTGATATGCTCGGCGTAGCCCTGCAGGAAACGTTCGGAGGCCAGTACGGCAATCGGGATTGCAATCAAGAGCGAGATACCGATCCAGAGCATATAGGTCAACACCCCTCGGCGGGTTTCCGTCGCAATCGTGCCACCGAAGACCTTGCGGATGGCGATGCTCTTGGCATTGGCGCCGGCATAGTGGGAGCTCATCGCCACGAGGGCCAGCAGCGCCAGCAGGATCGAGATCAGGCAGAAAATCTCCACGAGGCGCACGTAGCGCCGCATGTCGTCATGGTCGGCGGCAATCAAGTCCTCGATATAGCCGTTGTGCGCCCGCTCGAAATGGAACACATCCGGGATGCCGGCCACTTCCTTGTGCCAGGCATTCATCATCGGGCGGAACCACTGTTCGAAGGCGCGGTGGTCCGGTCCCGTCCGGATCAGGAAGGCACCGCCGTACTTCGGCGGGACACCCGCCGGGTTGACCTCGACGATCGGGATCGCTTCCCTTCCCCAATGCGACGTACCGTTGACCGGCACACTCCGGAAATCCTCCAGAATCCCTCCTACCACCGAAGGATAATCATCCGGGTGACGCTCATAGCCCCAGTAAACTTCGGCCGGCGTAGCATTCTCCCGTGTGATGCCACAGGCATTGGCGGCCGCCCGCGTGAGCATCACGGAGCCTTCCACCTGCGCGAATCGTTCCGCCACGCGGAAGCCTAACATTTCGAAAGCGACAGCATCGCAAGTGATCGGTTGCAAACTGCCATGCTTGCCTAATTGCATCATCGTGATAAAGGTCGGATACCCGTTGGTATAGCCGATCTCCTCCACCAGCGGAGAGGCGCTGATCTGGCGCGCGAGCGGCAGCATCTCGTCACCGTCGGTCACAACCGGCGACATGAAGAAATACAGGTTCTCCTGCAGATCCGCACCCAGGTCCGCATGCTGCAGGAAGTGCAGCTGGCGCTCCAGCGTGATGGCCATGACGATCAGCACCACGGCCAGCACGCTCTGCAGGACGATGCAGATATTGCCGAAGAACATCTTGCGCTTGCGCCGGATCTTGCCGGACACCACGTCCAGCGGGCGGTAAGAGGCGCAGGCGGCCGCCGGAACGATGCCGGAGAGCAGGCCCACCAGCAGGACCAGTCCGGCCGAGAGCAGCCAGAAGCCGCCGTCCAACCGCAGGCGGAACGGCACGTTCAGTCCCGTGGGACGGATGCTGTCCAGCCCGGGCGCAATCCAGGCTGCCAACACGATGGCCAGCAGATAGCAGACCAGCGCGAAGACGAGCGACTCGCCCAGCACGCGGCGCAGGACTGCGCTGCGGTCTTCGCCGACCAGCCGGCGCGTGGCCATCTCTTTGGCACGGTCGCCCGTGACGGCCAGGCTCAGGTTGATATAGCTGAGCAGCGCTGAGAGCAACAGAAGAACGACCAATGCCACCAGCACGGACACGTAGACCCGCTTGCCTTGTCGCAGGGCAGAATAACCCTGCCCGGACAGATATACATCATCATAGGGAACGAGCATCGGCGCGTCCTTCTCGTCAGGGTTCAGAACCGTCTGTGCCGCAATCAGCCCACGCATCCCAGCATCATCCACATCAGCCCCGGGATACAGGCGGGTGAACAGCAAGGCTGTCATACCATGGCCCTGGCGGTGCAGGTCCGACTCGCGCACCTTGGTCGCGAGCGGACACAGACGGGACTGCAGGCTGACAGCGAAATCGAAATCCGCCAGGATTGTGTAGGAGGGATCCTCCAGCACGGCCGTGATCGTAGCCGGCACCGGCGTACTGCCGGGTTCCTCCAGATACCCCACCGTCTGGCCCACCGGGTCGCGGTCCGGGAAGAAACGGCGGGCAGCCGAGGCCGTGATGGCGACGCCCTCGCCACCGGCAAAGGGATCGGCCGCACCGCCAATCACCGCCAGGGGTATCATTTGCAGCAATGCCGGATCCATCAGGCCGACTTGAACGGTCTGGTTGTCGCCCCCGACTTGCAGCAGCCCAGGGAAAATATCGAAAGCGGCCATCTGCTCAATCTGCGGGATCGAGGCAAGCGCCTCCTGAACGCGGTACTCCCCGCCGGTCCCATTCGGCCCGGCCAAGTAGAGCCGCCCGTGCTCGGGCACGCTTCTGACGATACCGAGCTGGTCCCGAATCGAGGTGCCGATTAGTATCACGAACGCCAGGCTGACGATCAGTCCCACCGCCTCGATGGCGGTGTATAACTTGTTGCGGGACAGGAACTTCAGGTAACTTTTCATACTATTCGTTTTTCAGGGATTCCACTGGATTGGCCTGGGCGATATGCAGGCAGTTCAGGACCACCACGCCCAGGACAATCAGCAGAACAAGCACGGCGCCGCTGATGAAATAGAGCGGATTCAGGGACACTTTCTCGGCAAACTGCTCCAACCATTTGTGGGCCACGAAGAAGGCGGCAATGCAGGCGATGACGGCCATTACGGCGGACAGTTTCATGATATCCTTGGCGAAAACGCCCAGGATATCTTGCGTGGTGGCACCATTGATCTTGCGCACGGCCATCTCCTTGCTGCGACGGAGGGATTCGTCGCGGATGAAGCCGATGAGGCCGAGCAGGGCGATCAGCAGGGAGAAAACGGCCCCCAACGCCATTGTATTGCGCATCTTCTTGCTGTCGTCGTAGGCCGCGCGCATCTGTTCTTCGTAGGAGACGATGTTGATCTCGCGCCCTTCCAGGGCCTGCGTCAATGCATTCTGAACCTTTGGCAGCGCATCGGGATCGACCTTGAACAGGATGTGCGGCATCCAGGATGACATCGACCCGATCTCGGCGCGGAACAGGACGCTGGGGCGCGGGTCCACCCGGACCAAATTGCCGATCAGATAGCTCTTATAGACACCGGAGATGGTATAAGGGGTCACGCCCATGTCATTGGCAAGGACGATGGGATGGTCATGACCCGTGATGTACACCTGCTTGCCCACGGCACCGTCGGACCAGTCGGCAAATTCGGCCATCCGGGCGACGAACTTCTCGTCCACGGCCATTTCGGTGGAATCCCTCGGCGCCCTGCCATCCACGAAGCGGATGTCCATCAGGTCGTAAAAGCCGTCGGAGCAGTCGTACTGGTCGGCAACGTTGAACAATTCCCGCTCGTCATGCGGCAGATAGATGTTATCCCCGTTCGAGCCTTCACAGGGCAGATTGTAGCTCGCCGCAACACCGGAGACTTCCGGAAGGCTCCGGAGCGTCTCCACGGCACGGACCTGAGCCTGGCGGTCGCCATCGAATATGTTGATATAGAACAAATTCTCATAGTCATACCCGGGACTGCTATGATTCACCAGTTGGTACTGCCGCCCGATGACGAGCATCATCACCACCAGGAACACGTTGATGAGCACCTGGACACCCAGCAGACCCAGTTTCCAGTTGCGGGAGTTCTCCGTAAAGTTTTTCAGGGCTGCATGCACCGGAATCCGCTGATAAAGCTCTGCCGGGACTACAATGGAGATGATGAGCACAAACACAACCACAGCGGCGATGGCCACGATGCTCCGGGGCACCAGCAGCGTCTGGAACGGCACGCCCAACAGGTTCTCAATGATACTGCGGCCGGCCAGGATAATCAGGACTGCGAGGATCAGCGAGAGCGCGATATGAATAGATGCTTCCTTCGTCAGCATGACATAGATGTGCTTACCCTCCGCACCATAGCACTTCCGGACCCCCACTTCCTTGGAACGCTTCACCAAGGATGAAATCACGATGAGGATGTAGTTCAGCAGGCTGATCAGCACCAGCAGCGCCGCCACGATGGACAGCAGGATTATCTGGGACTTCACCTCCGGCATGGACGTGTGCATCTTGGAGAAAGGTTTCAGGAAATACGTCATCCGCATCCCCTGAGCCTCCATTTGCGCCACAGGCTGATGGGCCTCCTGCATCTTACGGATCGCATCGGAAAGGGTATTCGGGTCCACGCCGGGCATCAGCTTCACATAGCCCTTATACCGGTCGTTGCCCAGCCAGTTGTCGGTGCTCTGCTTGCCGTAGGTCTCCATCGACAGCAGGATGTCGTAGCTCAGGCTGCCGTTCTTCGGGAAGTCCTCGAACACGCCCTCGATGGTCAGTTTCAAGCCTTCCATATCCTCGTTGTAAATCTGCTTGCCGACGACAGAGGACAGATCCTTCGCTCCGCTCAGGATGACATTGTCATTCTGAGGCGAAGCCGAAGAATCTACAAGCTTCTCCGCGAAGCTCCGGCTGACCATCACACCGCCCCATTTCCCCAGGATCTTCACCGGGTCGCCGGCCAGGATCGGCCGGTCGAATACCTTGAAGAAGCAGGTATCGGCGCAGACAAGCGTGGCCTTCAGTTTGTACCCTTTCTCATCCAGGTAGGTGTCGCCATTGAAGACAGACGTGGTACGAGTACCCACTTCCACGCCCGGGACCTCTTCCATGAAGCCCACGGCCACGGCGCCGCTCACCTGCCCGTAATCATTCTCGTCCCCGTGCTGCGAGTACCAGGTGTTGATTGTGTACACCCGGTCGATGTCCTTGTAGAAACTGTCGTAACTCAGTTCAAAGAACACCTTGGCAATGAGCACGATACCAACCGCCAGCCCCACACCCAGGGACAGTACCTTGATCAGTATATCTGAGTTTTTCTTCATTATCAGATTCTTCGGTCGCCATCGGCTCCCTCAGAATGACAACACTGTCATCCTGAATGATAACACTGTCATCCTGAGCGAAGCGAAGGATCTAAAGTTCGTTCTTGACATCGGAGACAATCTGGCCATCGAAAAGATCGATCGTACGCTGGGCGCAGGCGGCGTCCTTCTGGGAGTGGGTCACCATCACGATGGTGGTGCCTTCCCGGTTCAGTTCGGTGAGCAGGTCCATGACCTCCTTGCCGTTCTTGGAATCGAGGTTACCGGTAGGCTCATCCGCGAGGATCAGCTTCGGGCCGGCGACGACGGCACGGGCGATGGCCACGCGCTGCTGCTGACCGCCGGAGAGCTGCTGCGGGAAGTGACCAGCGCGGTGGCTGATGTTCATCCGCTTCATGATGTCCGTGACCTTCTGCTTGCGCTCGGCCGCGCTGATGTTCAGGTAGCGCAGCGGGAGCTCGATGTTCTCATAGACATTGAGTTCGTCGATGAGGTTGAAGCTCTGGAACACGAAGCCGATGTTGCCCTTGCGGAACTTGGTGCGCTCCTTCTCCTTGAGGTTCGCCACCTCGGTGCCGAGGAGTTCATAGCTGCCGCCGGTAGGATTGTCCAGCAGGCCGAGGATATTCAGCAGCGTGGACTTGCCGCAGCCCGAAGGGCCCATAATGGCGACGAACTCGCCGTCCTTGATTTCAAACGACACGCCATTGAGGGCCGTGGTCTCGATCTCTTCCGTCCGGAAGACTTTGCAAAGGTTGGAAACTTTAATCATAATGTGTTGTTATTTAATTCGTTAATATTTCATTTATCAGATTCTTCGCTCTTTTAGATTCTTCGCTTCGCTCAGAATGACAGGAGGATATCATCCAGGCTATTCTTGTCATTCTGAGGGCGTAGCCCGAAGAATCTATTCATTCTTCAAACTATCTACAGGGTTAGCATTGGCCGCTCTCCAGCTCTGGAGCGTAACGACGGCCAGGGTAATGGCGGCGACCGCGATCAGCGCCACAAGGAATATCCACGCCGGTACTGGGGCCTGGTAGGCAAAGCCCTTGCGCCAGGCGGTCATCAGCCAGTAAGCGACGGGCGTTGCAATCATGAAACTGGCACCTGCCATAACGAGGTATTTCTTATTGATCATCTTTAGGATACTGCCCACGGTTGCGCCATTCACCCGCCGCACGGCAATCTCCTTTTTCAGGAACTGCGTCTCGAAGAACACCAGGCCGATGATGCCGATGATGGCAATCAGCAGAGCCACAAGGGAGGCGATGGCGATGAGTTTCCCGAGCGACTGCTCGCTCTGGTACATGTTCCCGATCCATTCGTCGAGATGTCGGACCTCTATCTGGTCCGGCTCGCGGGTAGGGTCAAAGGTACATACCGCTTCTTTGATGTAGTCGGAAACTTCCTTGAAGTTGGTTCCGGGAGCTGTCTTTACATACATAAAGCTGAAGTTTCTCCACTGCGTCTTTCCCCAGATATAGAGTGCCAGAGGCCCCATCGCATGCTGCAGACTCTTGAAATTGAAGTCCTTCACGATGCCTACAATCTCGGTATCGCCCACATGTCCTCCGACCAGACTGCCCACATGGAACTGAGGATACATCTGTATAAATGTCTCATTGACAATCATACAGCCCGTTTCACTTTGATTATCCGACGGCTGGAAGTCGCGTCCGTCGAGCATCTTAAGGCCGAAGAACCGCAGGAAATCATCCGTGACGGGGAGAACTTCCATAAAAATCTGCACTCCGTCAACCGTTCTACCCCAGCCCATTTTCTGGTCGGAGACAATCGTATTGTCGGCAAAAGTAACATCTTTGATGGATGGATTCTGCAACAGTTTGTCTTTCAGTGCGTTGTGCTTTCCTCCGGCGTTATGGCCGCACCAGACCTGCAGGATATTTTCCTGTGGGAAGCCCATGTCTTTGTTCATCATGAACCTGGTCTGCACTTGAACGTACAGTGCCATCAGGATGAAGAGGAACGACAGCACAAACTGGAGGCCTACCAGGACATTGCGCAGCGTCTTTCCTTTCACGCTCATCGCGTAGGAGCCCTTCAGCACAAGCGCGGCGGGCTGGGCCGTGGAATAGAGTGCCGGAGCAATTCCGGCAATCACGGCAGAGATCAGTGCAATGCCAAGCATCAGGATCAGAATACCGATATTATCCTTCAGTGCGATACTATCTGAGACATACGATGCCCAGGACGTTCCGGCAATGACATGCATGATGAGAGAAGCAATGGCGAAAGCCACCAAAGCAATCAACCCGGCATGCATCAGTTGGCGTCTAATCAAAGAGCCTCGGCTCTCTCCAAGCACTTTCCGGGTGTTGATATTCTTGATGCGGAAGGGAATCTCCGCGAAAGCGAAATTGATAAAATTGATAATGGCGATGAGGATGAGCAGGATGGCAATGGCTGCCAGCGTAATGGTAATGGCTTTGTTTGCACTAGGGACACTGGCCCACACATCCCTTGCAAAGTGGGCTTCGTGGATTTGGGAAATCCTGAATCCACTGCGCCATTCAGCGAGGTCCTGCTCATCGGAAGAGATGTATTCCCCAAGAGCCGTATATATCGCATCCTCCGTCTCCTTAGCCATGGAAGGGTCCTTCAGTTTGAGATAGGCAGCGTAGGACCACTCATTGAAGTTCTCACGGTCGGTATCTCCCATAGCCAGGAGCGTGCCGATATGCGCACTGAAATTCCGGGGCGTGTTCCTGAAGACACCGATGATGCGTCGGGACGCACCGCTTCCGTTTTCCAGGATCTTCCCGACAGCACTCTCTTCGCCGAATATCATTTTTGCAAAGACTTCGTTGAGTACGCACGTCCGGGCTGCGTCAAACTCCCGCGCTGATCCTTCCACCCATTCCACCGGGAAGACGGAGAAAAAGGAGGAATCCACGCTGGCCATCGGGATGGTGATGGGGCTTTCCCGGTCTCCTTCTTTGTACAGCACGTTGAGGCCTAAAGGTTGCCAAGTGCACACGGCCTCAATATTCGGGCTGGCATCACGGGCCCTTTCGATGAACGGCCGGCCGATATGTGTGCTGAAAAGCCCCTGGTCCATCCAGTTGTTCTCCATCCGGAACACCTGCTCGTGTCCTTCGAAATTGGCATCATAGGTCGCATCCCAGCGCACCTGCACCATCAGGATCATCGCCGCAGCAAAGGCCACGCTCATCCCGAGGATATTGATCAGCGTGGAAACGCCTGTTTTTCTGAATACTTTCATTATTCCTTCTTTATCGATTCTTCGCTTCGCTCAGAATGACAGAATAGCGCTCAGAATGATAGTTAAATGCTCC
>JAFRQH010000027.1 GCA_017428725.1 Bacteroidales bacterium
CGCACCAAGGAGCCCGGCGCCCCCGGCGAGCCTCTCTACCTCGACGTGAGGTCCATATTCCAGGGCAAGGAGAACGCTCCCCTCATCGTAGGCGGACGCTACGGTCTCTCCTCCAAGGACACCACCCCGGCCCAGATCGTCGCGGTCTATGACAACCTGGAGATGAAGGAGCCCAAGGCCGACTTCACCATCGGCATCGTGGACGACGTCACCTTCAAGTCCCTCCCGATCAAGAGCGAGGTCTCCATCGTGAAGCCCGGCACCACCGAGTGCAAGTTCTACGGTCTCGGCTCCGACGGTACCGTGGGCGCGAACAAGAACACCATCAAGATCATCGGTTCCCATACCGACCTCTACAGCCAGGCCTACTTCGACTACGACTCCAAGAAGTCCGGCGGCTACACCTGCTCGCACCTGCGCTTCGGCAAGAAGCCGATCAAGGCCCCGTACCTGGTGGGCACGCCCGATTTCGTGGCCTGCCACGTCCCGTCCTACCTGGAGAAGTACGACGTGCTCAAGGGCATCAAGGATGGCGGCAGCCTGCTGCTCAACTCCCTCTGGGACGAAGAGGAGACCGTCAAGCGCATCCCGGACGCCGTGAAGGCCGTCATCGGGCGCAAGCACCTCAAGCTCTACATCATCAACGCCACCAAGATCGCCCGTGAGATCGGACTCGGCGGCCGCACGAACACCATCCTGCAGAGCGCCTTCTTCCGCATCACCGGCATCATCCCGGTGGACGACGCGATCAAGTATATGAAGGACGCCGCCCTCAAGTCCTACGGCAAGAAGGGCGAGAACGTCGTCAACATGAACTACGCGGCCATCGACCGCGGCGGCGAGTACACCCAGGTGCACGTGCCTGCCGAGTGGGCCGACATCAACGCCAAGTTCACGAATCCCAACGCCGGCCGCCTCGCGACCCCGTTCGTCAAGGAGATCGCCGACGTGGTCAATGCCCAGGCCGGCGACACCCTCCCGGTGAGCGCCTTCCTCCCCTACCAGGACGGTTCGATGCCCGCCGGCACCGCCGCTTATGAGAAGCGCGGCGTGGCCGTGACCGTGCCCGTCTGGGATCCTGAGAAGTGTATCCAGTGCAACACCTGCGCCTTCGTCTGCCCGCACGCCGCCATCCGCCCGTTCCTGCTGACCGACGAGGAGGCCGCCGCTGCCGCCGCCCAGGGCGTGAAGCTCGCCGACGGCAAGGCCAACCTCAAGCAGTACAAGTACGCCCTCTCCGTGTCGGTGGCCGACTGTACCGGCTGCGGCAACTGCGTGGACGTCTGCCTCGCCAAGGACAAGGCCCTCGCGATGGAGCCGTACATGGACCACGAAGCCGACCAGGCCGCGTTCGACTACCTGAACGCCAAGGTGGGCTACAAGACCCCGTTCGATCCCAAGTCCAACATGAAGGCCGCCCAGTTCGCCCAGCCGCTGTTCGAATTCTCCGGCGCCTGCGCAGGCTGCGGCGAGACACCGTACATCAAGAACATCACCCAGCTGTTCGGCGACCACATGATGATCGCGAACGCCACGGGATGCTCCTCCATCTACGGCGCCTCCTTCCCGGCCTCCCCGTACTGCACCGACGCACACGGCCACGGTCCCGCCTGGCAGAACTCCCTGTTCGAGGACTTCTGCGAGTTCGGCCTCGGTATGCACCTCGGCTCCGACCGCATCCGCGAGACGGTCGCATCCCTGATGCAGAAGGGTCTCACCTGCGACTGCTGCTCCGACGAGATCAAGGCCCTCTTCCAGACCTGGCTCGACAACAAGAAGGATTACGCCTGCACGCGCGAGGTCGCTGACAAGCTCGTCCCGCTGATGGAGGCTTGCGGCTGCGAGATCTGCAAGTCGCTGCTCCAGCTCAAGGCCTACATCCCGGCCCGCAGCCAGTGGATCTTCGGCGGTGACGGTGCCTCCTACGACATCGGCTACGGCGGACTCGACCACGTCCTCGCCAGCGGCGAGAACGTCAACATCCTCGTGCTCGACACCGAAGTCTACTCCAACACCGGCGGACAGTCCTCCAAGGCCACCCCGGTCGGCGCCATCGCCAAGTTCGCCGCCTCCGGCAAGAAGATCCGCAAGAAGGACCTCGGCATGATGGCCATCAGCTACGGCTACGTCTACGTGGCACAGGTGGCAATGGGCGCCAGCCCGGTCCAGTACATGAACGCCATCAAGGAAGCCGAAGCCTACGACGGCCCGTCCCTGATCATCGCCTACGCCCCGTGTATCAACCACGGCCTCAAGGCGGGCATGGGTCTGAGCCAGAAGGAGGAGAAGCTCGCCGTGGAGTGCGGCTACTGGCACCTCTACCGCTACAACCCGATGCTCGAGGAGCAGGGCAAGAACCCGTTCACGCTCGACTCCAAGGAGCCCGACTGGAGCAAGTTCCAGGACTTCCTAAAGGGCGAGGTCCGCTTCGCGTCCCTCTACAAACTCTTCCCGGAGAGCGCGGGCGAGCTGCTCGCCAAGACCGAGGAGTTTGCGAAGGTCCGCCTCGGGACCTACAAGCGGCTGGCTGGAAAAGAATAATTAATTTGTAAATTTCAATATTTAATTATTGTTTTTCAATAAAATTGATTATCTTTGCATCCAAAGAGCAATCAATGACCCTGATTATGAAAAGAATCTTCATCCTGGCAGCAGCGCTCTTCAGCGCTGCTGCTTTGGGATACGCCCAGCAGATGCAGGCGCTTCCCAACGACCCGGCCACCCGGGTCGGCAAGCTGGACAACGGCTTGACCTATTACATCCGCCACAATGACAAGCCCGCCCAGCGGGCGGAGTTCTACCTGGCGACCAACGTCGGTGCCCTGCAGGAGACCCCGGACCAGGATGGCCTGGCCCACTTCCTGGAGCATATGTGCTTCAACGGCACCAAGAACTTCCCCGGCAAGGGGATCCTGAACTGGCTGGAAAGTATCGGCGCTTCCTTTGGAGGCAACGTCAACGCCTCCACCGGCGTTGAGCAGACCATCTACCTGCTCAACAACATCCCGCTCATCCGCCCCACCGTGGTGGATACGTGCCTGCTCATCATGCACGACTACTCCCACTTCGTGACCTGCGACCCGGCCGAGATCGACAAGGAGCGCGGCGTCATCCTGGAGGAGAAGCGCTCACGCAACACCGCCCAGTGGCGCATCCGCGAGGCCAGCGGCCCCTATCTCTATGGTGACACCAAGTACGCCACCACGAGCATCATCGGCACGGAGGAGAACCTCAAGACCTTCAAGCCCGAGAGCCTGACCAACTTCTACCATACCTGGTACCGCCCGGACATGCAGGCACTTGTGGTCGTGGGCGACATCGACGTGGATGCGGTGGAAGCCAAGATCAAGAGCACCTTCGCCGACATCCCCGCCCCGGTCAACCCCAAGCAGAAGGACGTCATCCGCATCCCGGACAACGAGAAGCCCGCCATCGGCATCCTGACCGACCCGGAGCTGAACAACACCTCAGTGGTGACCTACTGGCGCTCCGAAGCGATGCCCGAGGAGTTCAACAACACGGCCATCGGCCTGACGACCGACCTGGTCAAGAGCATCGTGAGCATCGCGATGAACGAGCGCTTCGAGGACATCGCAGCCCGGCCGGACGCCCCCTTCATCGCGGGCGGATTCGGGACCGGCAGTCTCTGCGAGACCGCGGACGTGGTGATGGCCCAGGTGGCCTGCAAGGACGGCCAGGCGCTTCCCGCCTTTGCCGCCGGCCTGCTGGAAGCCGAGAAGCTCCACCGCTTCGGCCTGACTGAGGCTGAGATCGACCGTGCCAAGACCGAGATCCTCTCGCAGTACGAGACGGCGGCCAAGCAGGCCGACACCCGCAAGAACACCGAGTTCGTGATGCCGATGATCAGCCACTTCTTCGACAACGAGCCCTTCATGGACCCGCAGATGGAGTACCAGCTGGTTCAGATGATCCTGCAGCAGCTCCCCAGCGACACGATCAACCAGCTGGCGCAGCAGATCATCACGCGTGAGAATATGGTGGTCCTCTACCAGGCTCCCCAGAAGGAGGGTCTGACGCATCCGACCGCCGAGCAGATCCAGGCCGTCATCGACCAGGTCGAGAATGCGCAGCTCGAGCAGGCTGCCGGCGAGGATGTCCCGCAGGCCTTCCTCGACCCCGCCACGCTCAAGGGCAGCAAGAACGGCAAGGTCAAGAACAGCTTCTATGGTTCCAGGACCTTCACGCTCCGCAACGGGGTGAGCGTCTGGCTGCTGCCGACCGACCACGAGAAGGACCAGATTATCTTCAACATCACTAAGGACGGCGGCAGGAGCCTGCTCTCCGACGAGGAGCTCTACTCCTTCGACTCCAACATCTGGCAGCTCTACCAGCAGAATACCGGTATCGCGGAATTCCCCGCCACGACCGTGCGCAAGATGCTGGCCGGCAAGCAGTGCTCCGCCAGCCCGTACATCAACGAGTATGCCCACGGCGTGAGCGGCTCGAGCACCGTCAAGGACTTCGAGACCGCCCTGCAGATGGCCTTCCTCTACTTCACCGATCCGCGCTTCGACGAGGCCGAGTACAACCAGGGCCGGAGCCAGATCGAGGCCGTCCTGCCCAACCTGATGACCCAGTCGAACTATAAGCTCAACAAGGCCCTCTACGACTACGTCTATGACAGCCCGCGCCGCTTCATGATCAGTGACGAGACGCTCGCCAAGGCCGACCTCACCACGATGGAGCGCGCCTACAAGCGCCTGTTCGCCGACGCCGCCGGTGTCCGGATGGTCGTGGTGGGCGACTTCAAGGAGGAGGAGATCCTCCCGCTGATCCGCAAGTACGCCGGATCCCTCCCGAAGGGCAAGTCCGCCACCAAGGCCACCTACCGCGACGACGGCATCAGCACGGCCAACCGGATCTACGACTTCAAGGCCCAGATGCAGACCCCGATGGTCACGGTCCTGCAGGTCTACGACAACGTCCAGCCCTACTCCGTGGAGGCGGAAGCCGCCTACGATGCCCTGTCCTACATCCTGGACATGGTCTACACGGAGACCCTGCGCGAGGACGAGGGCGGCACCTACGGCGCCAGCACCTCGGCCGAGGTCGGCCGCAAACCGGACGAGCGCCATATGCTCCAGGTGGTCTTCCAGACCAACGTGGAGTCTGCGGACAAACTCCGCGACCTGGCCAAGTCCGGGCTTGAGAACCTGGCCGAGAACGGCCCGACCGCAGAGCAGTTCGACAAGACCGTCAAGAACCTGCAGAAGAACATTCCGGAGAGCCGTCTGCGCAATGCCTACTGGAACTCCATCATCCTGCGCAACCTCCGCGACGGCATCGACTACGACAAGGACTACGAATCCGCCGTGAACGCGCTGACGCCCGAGAAGGTCAAGGCCGCCGCGCAGGAGCTCATCGACGGCAATCTCATCGAAATCGTGATGCGCCCCGAATAGCCGGATTTCGCCACTTTTTCGTCCCGGACCATCCGGGACGAAAAAACGAAAACACGGATTTTTATCCCAACGAAAAGCCGATTTGCCCGCCAAATCGGCTTTTCGTCACTTTCGGCGGCCGTCAGCCACACATGTTTGTCCCGCACGCGCGAGTGCTCTAATTTTGCAACCGAAATCATCAAAACCGAGCACTCTATGGACACATTCAAAGAAGTTTTCGAACATTATTATACCTGGCACGAAGGCTATATGCGCAACGTGCGCCGCTTCGCCGCCAAGCCGGCGATGATCGATCCCGACACCTCCCGCACCTGGACTTACGGCGAGCTGGACCAGGAATGCAACCGGCTCGCACGGGCCTTCCACGCCGACGGGACAGGACACGGCAGCGTAGTGATGCTGCTTCTGGCCAACTGCCCCGCTTTCGCTTTCTCATACATCGCCACCCAGAAACTGGGTGCGGTATGCTGCCCCGTCAGCTTCCGGGTCTCGGCCGGCGAGATGGCTTACTGCCTCGACAACTCCCGCCCCATCGTACTGGTGTTCGGCGCCGAATTCGAGCCCTGCGTCCGGCAGGCACTCCGGATGGCGTCGCACCGCCCGTCCCGGCTGGTGATCGTGGACGGAGCGAGCGCGGAAGCGTATACCTCCTATGCGGATTATACCTGCTGCCGGGACGCCTCCCCCATCATCCCCGATGTTCCCTACAGCACCTTCGACGAGACCACGCGGCTCTATACCTCCGGTACCACCGGCCGGCCGAAAGCCGTGCCGCTGACTTCCATCAACGAAGTCCTCTCGGCACACGACGTGATGATCCATTTCCCGATGAGCCACCAGGACGTCACGATCAACACCACGCCGTGGTTCCACCGCGGCGGACTGCACTGCGCCGGTCCGTGCCCGGTGTTCTACGCCGGCGCCACGCTCGTGGTGATGCGCCGCTTCGACGCTGAGACCACCCTCCGCTACGTGGCCCGTTACGGGATCAGTTTCATCATCGGCGTCCCCACCGTGCTCGAAGCGCTGGCCGACACCCAGGAGAAGAAGGGCTGGGACCTGTCCTCCCTGCACGGCATCGTCACGATGGGCAGCCCGCTCGAGCGGGAGGCCTGCATCCGCTACCAGCGCGTGCTCACGCCCAATATTTACAATGGCTATGGCACGACGGAGACTTTCTGGAACACCTTCCTGCGCCCCTTCGACCTGCCGGAGAACGCCGGCACGGCCGGAGCCTCCTGCGTGGACGACGACGTGCGCGTGGTCAAGATCCACGAAGACCGGCGGGGCGAACCCGACGAACTGGCCGCGCAAGACGGGCGGGAGGTCGGCGAAGTCATCATCTGCTCGCCGGCCAAGTCGCCGTATACCTATGTCGACAACCCGGAGCAAACGGAAGAGAAATACTACAAGGGATTCCTGTACACGCACGACCTGGCCACCTGGGACGAGAAGGGATTCATCACCATCATCGGCCGCATGGACGACATGATCATCTCGTCCGGCGAGAACATCTACCCCACCGAAATCGAGAAAGTGCTGAACACCCATCCCAAGGTCAAGGACTGCATCGTCACCTCCGTGCCGGACAAGATCCGCGGCCAGATCGTGACCGCTTACATCGTCCGCAAGGACGACTCCCTCACCAGCGAGGAACTGGACGATTTCTGCAAGCACAGCCCCGAGGTGTCCAATTTCAAGCGCCCGCGCTACTACCGCTTCGTCCCGCAGATTCCCTTCAACGCCACGGGCAAGAAACTGCACGTCAAGATCAAGGAAATCGCCCTCGAAGACCTCAAGAACGGTCTTCTGTATAGGGTGTAATATCAGAAACAATCATATTAAAAAGCCTTAAAACCAGCATATTATGAAACTCATCGGAACCGGAAGCGCCCTGCCGCACAGGCAGGTGACCAACGACGAGATCTCGCAGTTCCTCGACACCAGCGACGCCTGGATCTGCCCGCGCACGGGCATCCATTCGCGCCACGTCATTTCGGACGAGCAGCTTGAGGACCTCGGCGCAGAAGCTGCGCGCAAAGCGCTCGAGATGGCCGGGCTCACGCCCGCCGACATCGACTTCTTCATCTGTTCCAACGTCGTCAACGAGTATATGACCCCGGGGCTGAGCTGCATCATCGCCCACAAGATGGGACTCGTCTGCCCGATGATCGACATCAACTGCGCCTGTCCGGGTTTCATCTACGCGATGGACATCGCCGAGACCTATTTCCAGGCCGGCAAGGTGAGCAATGTGCTGATCGTCTGCGCCGAAGAGCCGTCCCGGATGACCTCCTGGGAGGACCGCAGCACCTGCGTGCTCTTCGGGGACGGCGCCGGCGCCGCCGTCTTCACCAAGGGCGACAAGCTGAAGGCCACCAAGCTGAACGCGGAGCCCTCGCCCGACAAGATCTGCGAATACCGGCGGCTGATGCCCACCCCCTTCGTCACGAAGGAGGAGCACGACTCCCCGCTGCTGATGAAAGGCCGCGAAGTCTTCCGCTTCGCTGTCACCACGTCCGTGCGCGACATCCGGGAACTCGTGGAGAAGAGCGGCCTAACCCTCGACGATGTCAACTGGTTCATGATCCACCAGGCCAACCTGCGCATCGTCGACGCCATCCGCGAGGGGCTCGGCGTGGAGCAGGGACGCTTCCCCACCAACATCGCCGACCACGGCAACTCCTCGTCGGCCTCCTGCCCCATCCTGCTGGACGAATGCAACCGCAAGGGGATGTTCAAGCCCGGCGACATTCTCGTGTTCAGCGCCTTCGGCGCGGGGCTCCTCTCGGCCGCAGCGGTATTGGAATGGTAAAAAATTCCTTACCTTTGCACGGCAATATGAGTAACCGAAGAGTGGTCATCACCGGTATGGGCGTTGTCTCCCCCGTGGGCAACGACGTCGATACCTTCTGGAAAAACCTGGTCGCAGGCGTCTGCGGCATCGATTTCATCCGCGAGTTCCCGACAGAGGCGCTTCCCGTCAGGATCGCCGGGATGGTGCGGGACTTCGACCCGCTCGCCTACGGGATGGACAAGGCCTTCGCCAGGAAACAGGACCGTTTCACGCTCTACGGCGTGGCGGCCGCCTGGCAGGCGATGCGCGATGCCGGGCTGGACGCCGCTCCCGACGGCGGCAACATCGACCCCGGCCGGCTCGGCGTCTACGTGGGCAGCGGCATCGGCGGATTCGAGACGCAGTACCGCGAAGCGGCGAAGATGGTCGAAGACCCCTCCGGGCAGTGGATTTCCCCCCTGCTCATCCCCACGATGATCAGCAACATCGCCGCCGGGCATATAGCCATCCGCCACGGCGCCACGGGTCCCTGCCTGGACATCGTGACCGCCTGCGCCACCTCGTCCCACTGCCTCGGAGAGGCAATGCGCGCCATCCGCCACGGCTACGCCGACGCCATCATCGCCGGCGGCTGCGAGCATATGGTCACCCCGCTGGGCATCGCCGGATTCGCCAACGCCAAGGCGCTCAGCCGCGCGGAGGACCCGCAATACGCCTCCCTGCCGTTCAACGCCCGCCGGGGCGGATTCGTGATGGGCGACGGCGCCGCCGTCCTCATCCTCGAAGAGCTCACTCACGCGCTGGGCCGCGGCGCCCGCATCTACGGCGAGATCGTCGGCTACGGCAACACCTGCGACGCGCACCACGCCACCGCCCCGCGGCCCGACGGGACGACCCAGGCGGAGTGCATCCGCCTCGCCCTGCAGGAAGCCGGCTACGACCCGCGGCGGGACAGCCTGTACATCAACGCCCACGGCACGGGCACGCACCTCAACGACCTCGCCGAGACCCAGGCCTACAAGCTGGCCCTCGGGGAGGACGCCTACAAAGCCCATATTTCCTCCATCAAGTCGATGACCGGCCATATGTTCGGCGCGGCCGGCGCCGCCGAGGCCATCGCGACCCTGCTCGCCCTGCGGGACGGGGTCGTCTCCCCGACCATCCACCTCGACGCACCCGACCCGGAGTGCGACCTGGACTATACCCCCAACACGGCAGTGCACTGCGAACTCACCCTCGGCATCTCCGACTCGCTCGGCTTCGGGGGCCACAATGCCTGCCTGGCTTTCCGCAAATACCCCGAGAATTGAATTACAAGCATACTGAAACCATGAAACTGAAAATCGTCGTCCTCGCCAAGCAGGTGCCCGATACCCGGAACGTGGGGAAAGACGCGATGACCCCCGAAGGGACGGTCAACCGCGCCGCGCTGCCTGCCATCTTCAACCCAGACGACCTGAATGCCCTTGAGCAAGCCCTGCGCCTGAAAGAATCGAACCCCGGCTCCACGGTCGGCGTCCTGACGATGGGCCCGCCCCGCGCGGGCGAAATCATCCGCCAGGGACTCTTCCGCGGTGCGGATACGGGCTGGCTCCTGACCGACCGGCTCTTTGCCGGCGCCGACACGCTGGCCACTTCCTACGCCCTCGCGACGGCCATCCGCAAGATCGGCGACGTCGACGTGGTCATCGGCGGACGCCAGGCCATCGACGGAGACACCGCCCAGGTCGGGCCCCAGGTGGCCCAGAAACTGGGCCTGAACCAGGTGACCTACGCCGAGGAAATCCTCGGGATCGCGGACGGCAAGGCCACGATCCGCCGCCACATCGACGGCGGCACCGAGACAGTCGAAGCGCCTCTTCCGCTGCTCGTGACGGTGAACGGCAGCGCCGCGCCCTGCCGCCCGCAGAACGCGAAGCTCGTGATGAAATACAAGTACGCCAGCTGCCCGCTGGAGCGCCCTGCGGACGACCCCCGCAAGGACCTCTACGCGCAGAAGCCCTACCTTACGTTGACGCAGTGGAATGTCGCCGACATCGACGGCGACAGCGCCCAGTGCGGCCTCGCCGGCTCGCCGACGAAGGTCAAGTCCGTCGTGAACATCGTCTTCCAGGCGAAGGAAAGCAAGACCCTGACTGCATCCGATGCCGACGTAGAGGGTCTCGTCAAAGAATTGCTCGCAGAAAAAATCATTGGCTGATGACTATGGAGAACGTATTTGTATATTGCGAAACCGAAGGCGCACAGGTCGCCGAAGTATCCCAGGAACTGCTCACCAAGGGCCGCAAGCTGGCCGACGAGCTCGGCGTCGAACTCCACGCCATCGCCGCGGGCGACGGCCTGCGGGGCAAAGTGGAGTCCCAGATCCTCCCCTATGGCGTGGACAAGCTCTTCGTCTTCGACGATCCCGTCCTATTCCCCTACACCTCCGCCCCCCACACCGACATCCTCGTCGGGCTCTTCCGTGAGGAGCATCCCCAGATCTGCCTGATGGGCGCGACGGTCATCGGCCGCGACCTGGGCCCGCGTGTGTCCTCCTCGCTGACCAGCGGCCTGACCGCCGACTGCACGCAGCTGGAGATCGGATCCTATACCGACGTCAAGACCGGGCGCGAGTTCAAGAACCTCCTGTACCAGATCCGTCCGGCCTTCGGCGGCAACATCGTGGCGACCATCGTCAACCCGGAGCACCGCCCCCAGATGGCCACGGTCCGCTCGGGCGTGATGCAGAAAGCCGTCTATGCGGGCAGCGCCCGCGGCGAAGTCGTCTATCCCGAGGTCAGTAAGTATGTCAGCCCTGAGGCCTGCGTCGTCAAGGTCCTCGACCACCACGTCGAGGCCGCCAGGCACAACCTCAAGGGGGCTCCGATCGTCGTAGCCGGCGGCTACGGGATGGGCAGCAAGGAAGGCTTCGACACCCTGTTCGAACTCGCCAAGGTCCTCCACGCCGAGGTCGGCGCCAGCCGCGCGGCGGTCGACGCGGGCTTCTGCGAGCCCGACCGCCAGATCGGCCAGACCGGCGTCACGGTCCACCCCAAGGTCTACATCGCCTGCGGCATCAGCGGACAGATCCAGCACATCGCCGGGATGCAGGACAGCAAGATCATCATCAGCGTCAACAGCGATCCGGACGCCCCGATCAACCAGATCGCCGACTACGTCATCACGGGCACCGTCGAAGAAGTCGTCCCGAAGCTCATCAAGTATTACAAAAAGAACAGCAAGTAACTATGGCTAACTACTTTACGGACCATCCCGAGATTGCTTTCCACCTGCAGGACCCGCTGATGCGCCGCATCACCGAGCTCCGCGAGAAAGGATACAGCGAGAGCGAGACCTACGACTTCGCCCCCGTGGACCACGAGGACTGCATCGAAAACTACAAACGCCTGCTGGAGATCGTCGGCGACGTGGCCGCCAATGTCATCGAGCCGAATTCCGAGAGCGTGGACCTCGAGGGCCCGCACCTCGAGGACGGCCGGATGAAATATGCCTCCAAGACCCTCGAGAACCTCGAAACGACCCGCAAGGCCGGCCTCTGGGGCATCACGATGCCGCGCCGCTACGGCGGGCTCAACTGCCCGGCCGTGGTCTTCTCGATGGCGAGCGAGCTCGTATCCGCGGCGGACGCGAGCTTCCAGAACATCTGGAGCCTGCAGAGCTGCGCCGAGACCCTGTACGAATTCGGCAGCGAGGACCAGCGCGAGCGTTTCATCCCGCGCATCTGCGCCGGCGAGACGATGTCGATGGACCTGACCGAGCCCGACGCGGGTTCGGACCTGCAGCGCGTCATGCTCAAGGCCACCTTCGACGAGAAAGAGAACTGCTGGCGCCTCAACGGCGTCAAGCGCTTCATCACCAACGGAGATTCCGACGTCCACCTGGTCCTGGCGCGCAGCGAAGAGGGCACGCGGGACGGCCGCGGCCTGTCGATGTTCATCTACGACAAGCGCCAGGGCGGGGTCAACGTCCGCCACATCGAGCACAAGCTCGGCATCCACGGCTCGCCGACCTGCGAACTGACGTACAAGGATGCGAAGGCGGAGCTGTGCGGCAGCACGCGCCTGGGCCTGATCAAGTACGTGATGGCGCTGATGAACGGCGCCCGCCTGGGCATCGGCGCCCAGAGCACGGGCCTCAGCCAGGAAGCTTACAACGAAGCCAGGCAATACGCCGCCGTGCGCGCCCAGTTCGGCCAGACGGTCGAGCACTTCCCGGGCGTCTACGACATGCTGAGCCGGATGAAGGCCAAGCTCGACGCCAGCCGCTCGCTCCTCTACAAGACCGCCGCCTATGTGGATGTATACAAGGCACTTGAGGACGTAGAACGCTGTGGCACCAAGCTCACGCCGGAGCAGCGCCAGGAGTGCAAGAAGTACAACCGCCTGGCGGACGCCTTCACGCCCATCTGCAAAGGGATGAGCTCGGAGTACGCCAACCAGAACGCCTACGACGCCGTCTCCGTCCACGGCGGTTCCGGCTTCATCATGGAATACAAGTGCCAGCGCCTGATGCGTGACGCGCGTATCTTCTCGATCTACGAGGGGACCACGCAGCTGCAGGTGGTCGCCGCCTCCCGCTATATGATGAACGGCACCTACCTGGGGATCCTCCGGGAGATGCTGGAAGAGGGCGTCGCGCCGGAATTCGCGGCGCTCAAGGACAAGGTCGCCGGCCTGGTGGAGCGCTATGCCCGGAGCATCGACGCCGTCAAGGCGCTGGAGAGCCAGGAGGCCCAGGATTTCCTGGCCCGCAGGCTGTACGACATGACCGGCGAACTGCTGATGTCGCTGCTCCTGCTCCACGACGCCTCCCTCGCCCCGGACCTGTTCGCGGACAGCGCCCGCGTATATGTCCGCATGGCAGAAGAAAATGTTATCGGAAAGTCCGCGTACATCGAGAATTTCTCCGTGGAAGACCTCTCTGCCTTCCGTGCAGTGAAAGAATAGGGATTATTCCTGAAATTTTTGCTATCTTTGCGATAACCTGAAATTATCGCAAAGATGTTTGAAGACTTCCGTTTGAAAGCATTCGCCCAGGTGGCCGCCACCGGCAGTTTTACCTCCGCCGCCAAGGCCCTGGGCGTCAGCCAGCCCGCCATCAGCCAGCACATCGCCGAATTGGAGAAATCCGCCGGCGGCAAACTCTTCGAGCGCCGGCGCGGCAACGTGGCGCTCACCGCCCGCGGCCGGCTTTTCCTGGAGCAGTGCGAGCCCATCCTGGAGGGGTACCGCCGGCTGGACAGCACGTTCCGCACGCCCGAGAGCGTCCTCATCAAGGGGGTGCTGCACGAAGGCCGCAAGACCAACATCCTCATCCTCCACGACCGCTTCGCCGACCTGGACGCGCCGGAGGACACCCCGGCCGACCGCATCCTCGAGGCGGACGGGATGGCCATCCTTCCGAGCCTCTTCAACACCCACACCCACGCCGCGATGACCCTGCTGCGCGGCTATGCCGACGACCTCCCCCTGCAGGAATGGCTCGAAAAGCATATCTGGCCCTTCGAGGAGAACCTGCAGCCGGAAGACATCCGGCACGGGTGTGAACTCGCCGTCAGGGAGATGACCGCGGGCGGCACGACTTTCTTCTCGGACATGTACTTCGACTTCGAGGAGTGCGTCGCGGCCGTGGAGGCCTCCGGAATGCGCGCTGCCATCGGCATCACCCTGCTGGACGGACACCCGAAGTCCCAGACCGAAGCCATCAAGGACTACATCAAGAACTGGCGGGATCCCAGCGGCGGGCGCATCCAGTTCGTAATGGCCCCGCATTCCATCTATACGGTCAGCGCGGAGCGGCTCAAGCGCTGCGCCGAATTCGCCCGGCGCCACGGGATGCTGCTCCACATCCACCTCGCCGAGACCCGCAAGGAGGTGGAAGACTGCATCCGGGATCACGGGACCACCCCGGTCCGTTACCTCGACAAGCTGGGATTCCTCGGACAGGACGTCCTCGCCGTCCACTGCGTCCACGTGGATGCCGAAGAATGGAAGATCCTGGCCAAACGGGGGGTGACCGTGGCCCACTGCCCCTGCTCCAACATGAAACTGGGCAGCGGCCGCTTCCCCTACGAACTGGCGCTGGAGTCGGGCTGCCGCATCACCCTGGGCACGGACGGTGTGTCCTCCAACAACAACCTGGACCTGCGCGAGGAGATGAAATTCGCTGCGCTGCTCGCCAAGCTCGGCGGCGACGCCTCGCTGCTCCCTGCGGCGGAGGTCTTCCGCTGGGCCACGAAAAACGGCGCCGATTTCTTCGGAATCGACGCCGGAGAGATCGCTGCCGGCAAGCAGGCGGACGCCATATTGGTGGACCTGGGAGAGCCGCGGATGCAGCCGCTCCACAACCTGGTCTCCAACTGGGTCTATTCCGCAGATTCTTCCTGCATCCGGCACACGCTATGTGCCGGATGTGTGCTGTTTTAAAGGTTGCCTACTTGGGCAGGCGGGCGGCGAGCCAGCGCTCGAGCGCCTGCGAGAAGACCGCACGCTGGTCGCCGAGGGCATCCCGGCCGACCGTCTCGACGGTGCCGAAGCCCCAGCCGTGACCGCCGCTGGTCAGAATGTGCAGCTCGCCGCTCACGCGGAAACGCTGCATCGCCCGGAAATAGCGGATGCTGTTCTCGGGCGGCACGGCGAAGTCGTCAGCGCTGCACGCCAGGAAGGCGGGCGGGGTCTGCGCACCCACGCGCGTGTCCAGCGACCAGGCCTCGACCTGCTCGCGGAAGACGCGCTGGCCCAGCAGGTTGGAGCGCGTCCCGGCGTGGGTCGTGAACTCCTCGAGCGTGATCACCGGATAGACCAGCACGGAGAAGTCCGGGCGCGTCGCCTCGTCCACGAAGAGCGTGGAGGCGGACGCCGCCAGGTGGCCACCGGCCGAGAACCCCATCACGCCGATCTGCTTGACACCCCACTCCGCCGCATGCGCACGGCAGTAGCGGAAGGCGTTTTGCACGTCGGTCAGGGGCACATAGGCATGGCCGTTGGGCATCCGGTAGAGCACCACGCACACGGCGATGCCGCGCTGCAGGCACCAGTCAGCGACCAGGGCACCCTCGCCCTCATAGGAGCAGTAGGAGTAGCCGCCTCCCGGGCAGACCACGATCATCTGGCCGTTGCACTTGGCGGGAAGGAAGATCTCGATCCACGCATCGTCGCCGATGTTGCCGAAGCGGTGGCCGCCGCGGTCCGTCACCTCGCCGCTGAGTCCGTTGGACTCGCGCGGGCCGAGGGTCACGGCGCGGCCCCCCTCCACGATGCCCTTGTCCACGCCCTGCCCCTCCGGGTAGAGCTTGACGGTCAGCGCAGGCTTCGGGAACTCGAAGGCAGCCGCGTCCAGAAACACAAAGAGGGCTGCAAGAGCCCCCATTAAAAACCTTTTCATCGCAGGATGATTACTCGGCCGGAGCGATGGCGCCCATCGGGCAGGCATCGGCGCAGGTACCGCAATCAATGCAGACGTTCGGGTCGATCGTGTAGACATCTCCCTCCTGGATAGCACCAGTAGGGCACTCACCCTGGCAAGTTCCACAAGCCACACAGGTGTCCGGATTAATCTTGTAAGCCATATTCAATAAAATTTAGTGTGTGTTTCGGCGTGTTATTTGCAAAAGCAGTGACAAAAGTAATCATTTTTTCATAAATTTGCAGCTATGAAGACAATTTTGACCATCTTGCTTGCTGCAGCACTTGCAGCACCCATCCAGTTCGACAAGACTGTCCACGACTTTGGCGAGATCAGCACCAAGGCCGGCAAGCAGACCTGCACCTTTACCGTGACCAATGACGGCAGCGAGGCCCTGTCCATCTTTGCCGTGGTTCCTTCCTGCGGATGCACCGACGTCGTGTGGCCGCGCGAGTCGATCGCCCCCGGCAAGACCGGCGTGATCACCGCCACGTACTCCAACGACGAGGGTGCGGGCGCCTTCGACAAGACCCTCACCGTCTATACCTCCGCGCAGAAGAAACCGATCATCCTGCACCTCAAGGGCGCCGTCGTAAAGAATGCCAAATAGCAACTACACTGACGACAACATACGCACCCTCGAAGGTGTACAGCACGTCCGGATGCGCCCGGGCATGTATATCGGGCGCCTGGGCAACGGCAACAATCCCGGTGACGGCATCTATGTCCTGCTGAAGGAGATCGTGGACAACTCCATCGACGAATTCGCGATGGGGTTCGGCAAGGAGATCCGCATCACGATCCGCCTCAACGAAGTGACCGTTCGCGACTTTGGCCGCGGAATCCCCCTGGATTCCGTGGTCAAGGCCGTCAGTATCCTCAATACCGGCGGCAAGTTCGACGACAAGGCCTTCAAGAAGTCCGTCGGACTCAACGGCGTGGGCACCAAGGCCGTCAACGCGCTGTCGGAGAACTTCTACGTCTGCTCGTTCCGCGACGGCGAATGCTCCTGGGCGCGCTTCGAGCGCGGGGAGCTCAAGGACAGCGGCAAGGACCGCACGACCGAGAAGAACGGCACGCTGGTCACCTTCACGCCGGACACGATGATGTTCGGCGAGTACGCCTTCAACCTCGACTACGTGGAGACGATGGTCAAGAACTATTCTTACCTCAAGAAAGGGCTGACCCTCAACCTCAACGGCACGGCTTACAAATCCGAGAACGGCCTGCTGGACCTCGTCAACGAGAACCTCAGCGAGGAGCCGCTCTACCCGCCCATCCACCTGGAGGGCGAAGACATCGAGATCGTGCTGAGCCACTGCAACGCCTACGGCGAGAACATCTCCTCCTTCGTCAACGGGCAGAACACTCGCGACGGCGGCACGCACCTGGCCGCCTACCGCGAGGCCATCGCCAAGACGCTCAAGGAGTTCTTCAAGAAGAACTACGACCCCGCCGACTGCCGCCAGGGCGTCGTGGGCGCCATCAGCATCCAGATCCAGGAGCCCAATTTCGAAGGCCAGACCAAGACCAAGCTCGGCTCCAACTATATGTGGGAGAAGCAGGTCCACGACGAGTCCGGGGCGCTGCGCACCGACATCGGCCCCACCATCCGCTCCTACGTCAACGACTTCGTGGCCAAGAACCTCGACAACTACCTGCGCATCCACAAGGAGATCGTCCCCGTGATCGAGGACAAGATCAAGGCCTCCCAGCAGGAGCGCGAGGAGATTTCCGGCATCCAGAAGAAGACCCGCGAGCGCAACAAGCGCACCAACGTCTACAACCGCAAGCTGCGCGACTGCCGCTACCACTACAACGACAAGGTGACGGAAAAGACGCAGGAGAACATCGAGAATTCCTCGATCTTCATCACCGAGGGCGACTCCGCCAGCGGTACGATCACCAAGGCCCGCAACGCTAATTTCCAGGCCGTCTTCTCGTTGCGCGGCAAGCCGATCAACTGCTACAAGGAGAGCCGCAAGAAGGTGGCGGAGAACGAAGAGCTGAACCTGCTCATCTCCGCGCTCGGCGTCGAGGACGACCTGGAGAACCTCCGCTACAACAACATCATCGTGGCCACGGATGCCGACGACGACGGGATGCACATCCGGATGCTGGTCCTCACCTTCTTCATGAAGTACTACCCGGACCTGATCCGGCGCGGCCACGTCCACATCCTGCAGACGCCCCTCTTCCGCGTCCGCAACAAGAAGGAGAACCGCTACTGCTACTCCCCCGAGGAGAAGGAGAAAGCCATCTCCGCCCTCAAGTCCGGCGTGGAGATCACCCGCTTCAAGGGCCTGGGCGAGATCAGTTCCGACGAATTCGTCAACTTCATCGGGCCCCAGATGCGCCTGGACCTGGTCAAGCTCGCCGAAGAGGAATCCATCGCCGACATCATGTCCTTCTATATGGGGGACAATACGCTGGAGCGCCAGAACTTCATCCGCGCCAACCTCCGCTCCGAGGAGGAACTCGAGGACGTGAACATCTGATCCAAACGACATACCGAATATGAGAAAGACCTTATCGGCCCTCCTCCTGAGTCTCTGGGCGCTGTGCGGCAGCGCCCAGACTTTTGATGTGATGGACATCGTCCGCAACGACAGGGACAAGGCCTCGGCCTGCGAAGGCCCCTACCGCTTCGACGCGCCGGCCCCCACGCCCGCACCCAGAGGGTACAAACCCTTCTATATCAGCCACTACGGCCGGCACGGCTCGCGCTATGCCTGGGACAGCGGCACCTACACCCGCATCCACGACCGGCTGCTGGCCGCCTCCGGCGCCGGCGTCCTGACGGAGCGCGGCCGGCAGCTGCTCGCCGACTTCGAGGCGTTCTACGAGATCCCGCTGATCAACACCGGCGACCTCGTGCCGCTGGGCTGGGAGCAGCACCGCCGCATCGCCGAGACGATGGGCCGGGACTACCCTGAAGTGTTCCGGCGGGGCGGCACCGTCCGCGCCCGCGGGTCCGTGTCCACGCGCGCCCTCGTCAGCATGAACTCCTTCACGCTGGCCCTGCAGAAGATGTACCCGGCACTGGAGATCAGCGCCGACTCCTACCACACCAACCTGCCCGTCACGGCCCGGCTGAACGCGCCGCGCCAGCTCGCCGTGGAGTACGCCGGGCGGCCGACCCTGCCCGGCGGCGAGACCTATCCCGCCTTCGCAGCGCGCAAGATCGACTACCCGGGCATCCTGGGGCGCCTCTTCACCGACGACGCCTTCCTGGGCGGCGCGGCCGGCCGGATGCGCCTTGTGATGGACCTGTACGACCTGTGGGGCGGATACCACAACTACACCGACAGCGACTTTCTCGAGGACCTCTTCACGCCCGACCAGCAGGCCACGCTCTGGGAGGTGGCCAACTACCGCGACTACACCGACCACGGCTTCAACCGCTACCGCCACATCGACCTGCTCAAGGACTTCGAGCGGCTGGCCGACGAGGCCATCGCCGGGCAGGGCCCCTGCGCCGACCTGCGTTTCGGTCACGACCACGTCCTCAACGCCTTCTTCCCGCTGCTGAACCTGAACGGGACGGGCCATATGCCCGACACGGCCGACGAGGTCAAGTACTGGTACCAGACCTACCGCACCCCGATGGCCTCCAACATCCAGTTCATCCTCTACCGGCCCCGGCGGGCGGGCGGCGAGATCCTCTTCAAGGTCCTGCACAACGGGGCCGAAGCCACCCTGCCGCAACTGACCCCGGTCAGCGGCCCCTACTACAAGTGGAGCGATTTCAAGGACTGGTGCGCAGCGCTTTATGAAGCGCACCCGCCGGTGGTGCGATAGTCCCGCTTTTTCGTATCTTTGGCGTCATGAACCTCGTCAAACTCTTCAAGAACATCCGCCCCTTCGTGCGGCCTTACCGCTGGCTCGTGGTGATCACCCTCGTGCTCACCCTGATCGGGTCCTTCATGGCCCAGGTCAACGCCATCGTGCTCGACCGCACCGTCGACGCCATCAATGCGCTGATCGGCACCGACTTCACCTGGGCCCAGGCCGCCCGCATCCTGACCGTCATCAGCATCGTGCTGCTGGCCAAGGAACTCCTGTCGGCGCTGATCACTTTCGCACAGAACTACTACGGCGAGCGGATGCGCATCTTCGTCTCGCGGGACCTCTCGCAGAGCGTCATCGAGAAGGTCCTGACCTTCCGGATGGCGTACTTCAACACGGACGAGAACGCCACCGGCAAGCTCCAGGCCCGCATCGACCAGGGCGTGAGCAGCCTGTCGCGCACGGTGCAGAATTTCTTCATCGACCTGCTGCCGCTCTTCACGAGCGCCCTGCTCGCGCTCATCCTGATGTTCGCGGCCAACGTCTACGTGGGCCTGGTGGCCCTGGGCATCGTGCCGGTCTACTTCTGGATCACCTACCGGCAGGCCCGGCGCCTGAAAGGCTGGCGCCGCGAGATGCGCTCGCACCTCGAGACCAAGAGCCAGGGCATCAAGAACATCATCGACTCGATCAACGTCATCAAGAGCTTCAACCGCGAGCAGATCGAGGCCCGCAAGCAGCTGGACATCCAGAACCAGGTCACCGACAACCAGATGAAGACCCGCCGCGTGGCGTTCTACTACAACGGGCTCAAGAGCTTCGTCAAGCAGGTCGGCACGGTGCTGGTCATCATCCTGACGGCCTTCCTGGTCCTAAAAGAGTATCCCGGGATGACGATCGGCAAGATCATGTACCACGTGATGCTCTTCAGCAACGTCATCGCCCCGATCACGCAGCTCCAGCGCATCTTCGACGACGTCAACGATGCGCTCATCTACGCCGAAGGCTTCTTCGGCATCCTCAACTCCGACGGCGAGGTCGAGCCTTCCGGCGACTACCGTCCGGAGCGCGTGGAGGGCCGGTTCGAGCTCCGCGGCGTGGACTTCACCTACCCCAACGGCAACAAGGCCCTCTACGACATCAACATGACCATCGCCCCGGGCCGGATCACGGCGCTGGTCGGACTCTCCGGAGCCGGCAAGAGCACGATCGTGAACCTGCTGGACAAGTTCTACACGCCCCAGACCGGGGAGATCCTGCTGGACGGGGTGGACCTGCGCGACTGGGACACGCACTACCTGCGCGACAACATCGGCCTGGTCCTCCAGAAGAACCACATCTTCGACGGCACGATCGAGGAGAACATCCGCTACGGCAAGCCCGACGCCACCTTCGAGGAGGTGGAGGACGCAGCGCGCAAGGCCTACATCTACGACCAGGTCGTCGCCCTGCCCAAGGGCTTTCAGAACAAGGCCTCCGACCTGTCGGGCGGCCAGCAGCAGCGCATCGCCATCGCGCGGATGTTCCTCAAGAACCCGCCCATCATCTTCCTGGACGAGCCAACGGCCAGTCTCGACGCCATCGCCACCGAGCAGATCAAGGCCAGCATCGACGCCATCAAGAAAGACCGCACCGTGATCATGATCTCGCACTCCATCTCGCAGATCATCGACAGCGACTTCGTCTATGCCCTGCAGCAGGGCCGGGTGGAAGAATCCGGCAATCCCGACGAGGTCTACCGCGCCGGCGGGATCTACAAGCAGATCGTGGACGCCTCGGCCCGCAGCCTCAACATCGAGAAACTGGCCCAGACACTGGATTCCGACCGGGACGGCAAGTTCTTCGACTGAGTTCCCGAAGGCTCCGCCAAATATTTGTTTTCCAAGAAAAAGTTACTATCTTTGCAGCCCCTTTCCGTAAAGGGGCTTTTACTTACTATTTAACATTAACAAAATGATCAAACAGTACGAAACCGTTTTCATTGCAACTCCCGTTTTGTCTGACATCCAGATGAAGGAAGCGGTTGCCAAGTACACCAAGCTCATCACCGACAACGGCGGAGAGATCGTGTACGAAGAGGACTGGGGTCTCAAGCAGCTTGCGTACCCCATCCAGCACAAGACGTCAGGATTCTATTACCTGATCGAGTTCAAGGCCGACCCGCAGTTCGTGGGCACCCTCGAGACCCAGTATCACCGTGACGAGCGGATCCTCCGCTACCTCACCGTATCCCTGGACAAGAACGCCGTCGCCTACGCCGAGCACCGTCGCCAGACCCGCGCCGCCAAGGCCGCAGCCGCTGCCGCCCCGAAGGCCGAGGAAGCTCCCGCCGCAGAGGCCGAAGCAGAAGTCAATGCAGAATAATCAGGAGGAATCATTATGGCAAACAACAACGAAATCCGTTATCTGAACCCTCCTACCGTAGAGGTTCGCAAGAAGAAATACTGCCGCTTCAAGAAGGCCGGTATCAAGTATGTCGATTACAAGGACCCTGAGTTCCTCAAGAAGTTCCTCAACGAGCAGGGCAAGATCCTTCCCCGCCGCATCACGGGCACTTCCCTCAAGTTCCAGCGCAAGGTGGCCCAGGCCGTGAAGCGTGCCCGCTCCCTCGCCCTTCTCCCGTATGTCACTGACCTCCTCAAATAATTGAAGCGTTATGAAGATCATTCTTAAGAAAGAAGTTGCCAATCTCGGCGAGGCCGGAGATGTGGTAGAAGTCAAGACCGGTTACGCGCTCAATTATCTCGTCCCCCAGGGATTCGCCGCCGTCGGTACCCCGTCCGCGCTCAAGCAGCACGCCGAGACCCTCCGCCAGCGCGCCCACAAGGAGGCCAAGCTGGTTGCTGACGCCCAGGCCCTCGCCGCGAAGATCGAGGCCAACGTGGTGAAGCTCACCGCCAAGGTCGGCGAGAGCGGCAAGCTCTACGGCGCCGTCACGGCCGCCCAGGTGGCCGAGGCCCTCACCGCCGCCGGCATCGAGGTCGACAAGAAGAACGTCACCGTCCCCGAGATCAAGGAACTCGGCGAGTACGAGGCCAAGGTGAAGTGCTACAAGGGCGTCTTCGCCAACGTCAAGGTGCTCGTGGAGAACGAGGCTCCCGCCGCGGAGTAATCCCGGACCGGAGCAAGAGACTGCAGGGCAGGCCGGCTGATCAGCCGGCCTGCCTTTTTTATCGTTATTTTTATTATCTTTGTCAGAACGTGTAAAACCAATCAAACGCAATATGTTCAAAGGTCATCCCAAAGGTCTTTACGCCCTGGCCCTCGCCAACACCGGGGAGCGCTTCGGCTACTACACCATGCTGGCCATCTTCATGCTGTTCCTGCAGGCCAAGTTCGGCTGGGAGCAGGCCGCAGCCAGCCAGCTCTATTCCATCTTCCTCGCACTCGTCTACTTCATGCCGGTCGTGGGTGGCTGGCTGGCCGACAAGATCGGCTACGGCAAGTGCGTCGTGACGGGCATCTGCGTGATGTTCATCGGCTACCTCGCCCTGTCCATCCCCACAGCGGCGAACGGCCTGGGCGTCGCGCTGATGATCGGAGCCCTGCTGCTCATCTCCGTGGGCACGGGCCTGTTCAAGGGCAACCTGCAGGTCCTGGTGGGCAATCTCTATGACGACCCGAAGTATTCCGCCAAGCGCGATTCCGCGTTCAGCCTCTTCTATATGGCCATCAACATCGGCGCCATGTTCGCACCCAGCGCCGCCACGGCCATCACCAACCGCGCCCTGTCCGGCGCCGGCCTCATCTACAAGGCCGACATCCCCGCTCTGGCGCACCAGTTCCTCGACGGGACCATCTCCGCGGACAACGCCGCCAAGCTCGTCGAACTGCAGGGCCAGATGCCCGGCGCGGAGATCGCCGCGATGGATCCCGCCGCATTCAGCTCCTTCTACATCGAGCACCTGTCCTCCGCCTACAACATGGGCTTCGCCGTCGCCTGCGTGTCCCTGATCCTCTCGATTGCCATCTACTTCGGCTGCCGCAGCTGGTTCAAGCACGTCGACGTCAACGCCAAGCAGGCCGCCGCACAGGGCAACACCCACGTGGTCGAGCTCACGCCCAAGCAGACCCGCGAGCGCGTGGTCGCCCTCATCATGGTGTTCGCCGTGGTCATCTTCTTCTGGATGGCGTTCCACCAGAACGGCCAGTCCCTGACCTGGTTCGCCCGCGACTACACCCAGAGCACGGTGGCTGGTTGGCCCAAGCTCGGCTTCAACATCTGGATCCTGGCCCTGCTGGCCGCTTCCATCTATACCCTCTTCGGCGCTTTCCAGTCCGAGCGGACGCAGAGCAAGCTCATCTGCGGGCTCGTCACGCTCGCCCTCTGGGCCGGCGCCTTCGCCCTCTATCAGGGCATGCCCGCCGTGCTGGACATCCAGCCGCAGCTCTTCCAGCAGTTCAACCCGTTCTACGTAGTCTTCCTCACCCCGATCTCGATGGCCATCTTCAGCGCCCTCGCCAAGAAGGGCAAGGAGCCTTCCGCCCCGGTCAAGATCGGCCTAGGCATGTTCGTGGCCGCATTGGGGTACCTCATCATGATCATGGGCTCTCTCGGACAGCCCTCGCCCGCCGCGCTGCAGGGCACGGTCTCCCCGGATCCCGTGGTGCCGATGTACCTGATCTCCACCTACCTGGTGCTGACCTTCGCCGAGCTGCTCCTCAGCCCGATGGGCATCTCCTTCGTGTCCAAGGTGGCCCCGCCGAAGCTCAAGGGCCTGATGATGGGCCTCTGGTTCGCCTCCACCGCGGTCGGCAACTACCTGAGCTCCATCCCGGGCCTGCTGTGGATGAACGTCCCGCTGTGGGCCAACTGGGCCATCCTGATGGCGCTCTGCGTGATTGCCGGCGGCATCATGTTCGCGATGCTCAAGCGCATCAACGCGGCCACGGCCGAATGATGACGCGCCTCCAGAAATACTTCGCTGCAGGAATATCCCTGGTGTTCTTCACCGGGATATTCCTGTATTTCCGCGTCAGGTTCTCCCACAACCTGGGCGCCGCGCTCATCGTGGCCGCCGGGCTGACGCTCTTCCAGTTTTTGCTCTGGCTCCCCACGCGGCACCGCAACCTCATCTCCTATTCGGTGGCGTTCATCCCGGCGGGCATCTTCGCCGCCGTGTTCGCCACGGGCGGGCTGCGCAGCTGCGCCGGGCTCTGGATCGGCGCGGCCGTCACGCTGGCCCTGCTGGTGCTGGGCCGCCTGGACTGGCCCGACTCCCGGACCACCACGCAGGCCTGGTCCGGCATCCTCGCCGCGATGATCATCCTCAGCGCAGTCGCGGGCATCTTGTCCTCCTTGTGAACCTGTTGACGGAGTCGGGAGAATTCGTTATATTTGCATATATGCAAAAGATCGGTACTTGGTTGATGAAAGGGCTGCTCCGGCTGCTGGGGCTGCTCCCGTTGCGCGTCCACTACGCGCTCGGGCGCTTCGTGGCATGGCTGGCGGAGAGCGTACTGCATTACCGCCGCGACGTGGTGGTCCACAACCTGACCAAGTGCTTCCCCGACCGCAACGTCTGGGACCTCAAGCCCATCCGCAAGGAGTTCTACCGCCATTTCGGGGACATTGTCGCCGAGACCGTCTGGTTCGGCGGCTGCCGCACGCCGGAGCGCCTGCACCGCCAGCGGCTCGTGGAGATCGCGAATCCCGAGCTCCTCTCCCACCTGTACGAAGTGGCGCCCAGCGTGATGATCCTGGACTCCCACTACGGCAACTGGGAGCTCACCGGCGGCATCATCTCCTACAATTATGCCGACACGCCCTTCCCCTTCACCGAGAAAGAAGTCTGTGCGGTCTACCTCAGGCAGTCCAGCCCGATGTGGGACGCGATCCTGCGGGACAACCGCTGCGCTCCGCTGGAGGACTCGGAGCATTACCCGGGCTACGTCGAGTCCCGGGACCTCATCCGCCACGCCTACACGCACCGCGACGAGAAGCTGGTCTACATCGTCAACATCGACCAGCGGCCCTATTTCGCCTCGCCCGGCAACATCGAGGTGGACTTCATGGGACAGCGCATCCAGACGATGGCGGGCGCGGCCGCGATGGCCCGCAAGCTGGGCCTGGCGGTCGTGTTCCAGTCGATGCTCCCCGACCGCCAGGGACACTATGTGTGGCGCTACACGACGATCTGCGAGGACGCCTCGCAGATGAGCGTCCAGGATATCATGCAACAATTCTACACGCTGTTGGAGCAGGACGTCCGGGAGCAACCCGGGTACTACCTCTGGAGCCACCAGCGCTTTGCCAGGATGTAACACTAAAAATTCATAGATTATGACCATCAAAGATCTTCAGCCAGCAGTCGTCTGGAACAATTTCTACGGACTCACCCAGTGCCCGCGTCCCTCCAAGCACGAGGAGATCGTGCGTGCGCACCTGCTCAAATGGGCCAAGGAGCACGACATCGAGGCCTTCGCCGACGAGGGAGGCAACGTGATCATGCGCGTGCCCGCGACACCCGGATTCGAGAACCGCAAGGGCGTGGTCCTGCAGGGCCACATGGATATGGTGCCGCAGAAGACGGCGGACACCGTCCACGATTTCCTCAAGGACCCGATCAAGACCGTCATCGACGGCGAGTGGGTCAAGGCCCAGGGCACGACGCTCGGTGCCGACAACGGGATGGGCGTCGCCCTCGCGATGGCCGTCGCCGAGGACAAGAGCGTCAAGCACGGCCCCTTCGAGGTGCTCGTCACCTACGACGAGGAGACGGGCATGTCCGGTGCGGACGCCCTCAAGCCGGGCGTGCTCAAGGGCGACATCCTGCTCAACCTCGACTCCGAGGACGAGAGGGAGCTCTGCATCGGCTGCGCCGGCGGCCTGGACGCCGTGGCGGACTTCAAGTATAAGACTTTCCCCGTGCCGCGTGCCCACGTCGGGTACAAGATCGAGGTCAAGGGCCTGTCCGGCGGCCACTCCGGCATGGACATCTCCCTTTACCGGGCCAATGCCAACAAGGTGATGGTCCGCGCCCTGATCCCGCTGATCGAGCGCTATGGCGCCAAGGTGGCGGCCTTCAACGGCGGCAGCCTGCGCAACGCGATCCCCTTCGAGGCGGACGCCGTCGTGGCCATCCCCAAGGAGAACGCTGTCAAGGCCATCCGCTACATCACCCAGATCTTCAAGATCGCCAAGGAGCGCTACCTGCAGAGCGACCCGGGCATGGAGTGCATCGTGACCAGGGTCAACAAGCCCGTCCGCTTCATCGAGAGCAAGGTGATGCTGAACGCCTGCAAGGCCATCGCCGCCTGCCCGTCCAACGTGATCCGGATGAGCCAGACGATGGCCGGCCTCACCGAGACGTCCATCAACCTCGCCGTGGTGCGCTGCCAGCGCGGCCACATCCGGGTGGCTTCCCTGCTCCGCAGCGCCCTCAACACCTCCAAGAACGATCTTGCCCTGCGCGTGCGCTACATCTTCGAGTTCGCCGGCGCCAAGATCAAGTTCTTCGGCGGCTACCCGGGCTGGACGCCCAAACCGGACACGCCGATCAACAAGCTGATCAACGACCTGCACGTCAAGATGTTCGGCGAGCCGATGAACGTCCTCGCCACCCACGGCGGCCTGGAGTGCGCCCTGCTCGGCGCCAAGTATCCCAACTGGGAGATGGTGTCCATCGGTCCGACCATCCTGTATCCTCACTCCCCGGATGAGCGCTGCCACATCCCGTCCGTCCAGCGGACCTGGGACCTGCTGAAGGCCATCCTGGAGAACATCCCCGAGAAGTAGGATTTGCCCAAGCTCTACATCATATCGGGCTGCAACGGATCCGGCAAGACCACGGCGTCATACACCCTCTTGCCGGATTTGTTGAATTGTCGGGAGTTCGTCAATTCGGACGAGTTCGCCAAGAGTCTCTCACCCTTCGACCCGGGCGCTGCTTCCGTCACGGCCAGCCGGTATATGTTGATGAAGATCAACTACCTGCTGGACAAGCGTGCGGATTTCGCCGTGGAGACGACGCTCGCGACGCGTTCGCTGCTCAAGATCGTCCAGCAAGCTCAGGGACTCGGCTACGAGGCCACACTCCTGTACTTATGGCTCAATTCGCCCGAGCTCGCCATCCAGCGGGTGCGCGAGCGGGTGCGGACGGGCGGGCACAACATTCCCGAGGCGGTGGTGCGGCGCCGCTATGTGATGGGGCTTCAGTATTTTTTCGAGGCTTATCTCCCGGTCATCGACCGGTGGATCCTGGCGGACAATTCCAAGCCGCCGTTCGCCATCGTTGCCGAGGGGTCGAAACAAGTCAGTTACATCAAGGACAGCGAGAAATATCGCTTGATCTGGAACATTGCGCATCCTGATGATGAATTGTGAGCATTTCGGTGTGACTCGCGAACAGTTGCTGGCGCTCGTGGCCGAGGGGCTGCGGGAGGGTGGCGACTGGTGCGACCTGTATTTCGAGGACACTTCCTACCACGATCTGCTGCTGCGTGACGGCGTGGTCGGGTCGGGGGGCTACCACGTGGATTTCGGGTGCGGGATCCGGGTGCTCAAGGGCGAGAAGACGGGCTACGCCTACGCGGAGTCTACGGACTTCGCATCGCTGAAACAAGCTGCCAGGGCTGCCGGAGCGATTTCCTCGGCAGCCGGCAGCGCCGCTTCGTTGCGCGGCAGCTCGGGTCCGAAAACGTCCGGCGTTGCCGGACCCCTCCCACAGCCTTCGGCTGCGGGCCCCTCCCTCTTACGGAGCCGAGGGTGGCTACGGTTTTCAGACCCGACTGCCGACTCCACTCCGCCGGTGCTGCCGAACTACTATCCGGAGCGGATGGCGTGGGAGGAGGCGGAGGTCAGCCGGTTCGTGCCGTTCCTGCAGCGGATCGAGGCGGGGATCCGGACGCGCGACAGCCGGGTGCTGAAGGTGGTCGCGATCTTGTCGTACTCGGTCAGCGACGTGCTGATGTTCAATTCGCTCGGCGAGCTGACCTCGGACCACCGGCCCCTGGGGAGCCTGTCGGTGCAGGTCATCTTCCGGCAGGGGGACCGCACGGAGAACAACACCGTCTCGCGGAGCCTGCGGATGGGGGCCGAGATGATCAACGACCAGGTCCTGGAGGACCTTGTCAGCCGTGCTGTCGAGGGGATGGACGCCCGGTTCGAGGCGCGGCGGCCCAAGGGCGGGCAGATGCCCGTGGTGATGGGCGCCGGGGCTTCCGGCATCCTGCTCCACGAGGCGATGGGCCACGCCTTCGAGGCGGATTTCAACCGCAAGGGCCAGTCCATCTTCAGCGACAAGATGGGCCGGCGGATCTGTCGTCCGGGGATCAACATCCTGGACGACGGCACGCTCCCGGCGAGCCGCGGGGCGATCAATGTCGACGACGAGGGGGTGCCGGGCCAGAAGACCTACATGGTCACGGACGGTGTGCTGACCTCGTACCTGCACGACCGGATCAGCGCGGGGTTCTACGGTGTGGCGCCCACCGGCAACGGGCGCCGGGAGTCGTTCCGCTACAATCCCATCCCGCGGATGCGGGCGACCTATATGGAGAGCGGCCCGGACGGGACGCGCGAGGACCTGATCGCGTCCGTCAAGCGGGGCATCTATGTGGACCAGTTCGCCAACGGGCAGGTCAAGATCGGCGAGGGGGATTTCACTTTCTTCGTCAAGAGCGGTTTCCTCATCGAGAACGGCCGGCTGACGATGCCGGTCAAGGACATCAACATCATCGGCAACGGTCCGCAGGCCCTGGCGGACATCCAGGCGGTCGCGGGCGATCTCAAGGTGGACGAGGGGACGTGGACCTGCGGCAAGGAGCAGAGCGCGGCTGTCTCGTGTGGCATTCCTTCTGTCTTGATCGGGAATTTAACGGTGGGAGGTGAGTAAGATGATCACTGACAATGAGTTGAATTTTGTCCGGGAGGCGCTGGAATTGGCGCGGCGCGCTGGTGCGCAGCATGCGCGCGCGACGCTCTCCAAGAGCGAGGAGGACCTGGTGGCCACGCTGGACGGCGAGGTGGACCGGGTGACGCACTGTGCTGACCGTTCTTTGAGCCTGGCGCTTTTCGTGGACGGGCGTTTCGGCAGTTATTCGACCAACAAGCTGGAGCGTGCGGCGCTCGAGGGTTTCATCGGGCGGGCCGTGGCGGCGACGCGTCTGCTCGCGGTGGATCCTTGCCGGACCTTGCCGGATCCGGCGCGCTGCTGCAGCGACGCCCTGACCGGCGACGAGCTCGGTCTCGTCGACCCTGCCCGCGACGACCTCTCTCCCGCGGATCGGCAACAAATAGCTTTAGCAGCGTCTGTCTTCTCCGCTTCGTTGCGCGGCAGCCAGCCTCCTGAAACGTCCGGCTGCGCCGGACCCCACCGCTGCGCTTCGCTTGCGGTCCCCCCTCTTACGATGCCGAGGGTGGCACGGTTTCCGGAGGCTGCTGCCGACTCCACTCCGCAGGAGAAGACCGAGGCGACTTCCCCCGACGTTCCGCCGGAGCGCGATTATCAGATTATCTCGGAGGAGGGAGAGTATTCGGACAGCATCTACGAGACGGTGGTGATGGACACGAACGGGGTGTGCTGCCGCCACAGCGAGACTTCGTTCGACTATGGGGTGGAGATCACCGTCGAGAGCGACGGGGAGAAGTACAGCGGGTATTGGTGGGACGCCGCCTCGCACCGGGACGGGCTGGATGCAGCCGCCTGCGGGCGGCAGGCGCTCGGGCGCGCCGTGGGCCAGATCGGCTCCGAGCCTGCGCCGGGCGGCCGCTACACCGCCGTGATCGACGCCGAGATGGCCTCCAAGCTGGTCTCTCCCCTGCTCCGTGCCCTGAGCGGCTACTCCATCCAGCAGAACAATTCTTTCCTGATGGACAGCCTCGGACAGCAGCGCTTCCCCGAAGGGCTGACCATCCTGGACGTTCCGCGGATCCCCGGACAGACCTGCTCCAAGTACTTCGACTCCGAGGGCGTCGCCACCTGCGAGGCCCCCATCGTGGAGCGGGGCGTGGTCCGTCAGTACTTCATCAACACCTACATGGCCAACAAGATGCAGATGGCGCCCACCATCGAGGACGCCACGCGCCCGAAGGTCCTCCCCTGGCCCGTCGCCGGGCTGGACCGCGCCGCCATCCTGGCGCGCTGCGGCAGCGGCATCCTGGTCACCGATTTCAACGGAGGCAACAGCAACCCCGTGACCGGGGACTTCTCCTACGGGATCGAGGGCTACCTCTTCGAGGACGGCCGTATCACGCGCCCGGTCAGCGGGATGCTGATGACCGGCAACTTCCTGACGCTGTGGTCGCGCCTGCTCGCCGCGGGCGACGACGCGCGCCCCTGCCAGACCAAACTGATCCCTACCCTCGCGTTCGCCGAGGTGGACTTCAGCGGATAAGAATCCAATAATCAACAGATAACGAAATGAAAGTAGAGAACAACAAAGTCGTGGCGGTGAGCTACGCACTGGAAGTCGAAGGCAAGATTGCGGACCAGTCCGCGCCCGGACGCCCCCTGGAATACATCCACGGCACCGGCATGCTGCTGCCCAAGTTCGAGGCAGCCCTCGCGGGCAAGGAGCCCGGAGACGGCTTCGACTTCGTCCTCAGCCCCGAAGAGGGCTACGGCAAATACGACCCCAGCTACAAGATCGACCTCCCCAAGACGGCGTTCGCCATCGACGGCAAGGTTCGCGAGGACCTGCTGGTCGTCGGACGCACCATCCCGATGCTCAACCAGGCCGGGCAGGTGGTCCAGGGCACCGTGGCCGAAGTCACGGAGATGGCCGTCACGATGGACTTCAACCATCCGATGGCCGGCAAGACCCTGCATTTCACCGGCAAGGTGGAGAGCGTGCGCGGCGCCACGGACAAGGAGCTGACCGAGGGCCTGCACGGCGAGTACCTCCCGCCCGAGGAGCACGAATGCTGCCACGGTAAGGGCAATTGCCACAAAGACGGCGACGGCGAGTGCTGCGGCAAGGGTGAAGGCCACCACGGTGACGGCGAGTGCTGCGGCAAGGGCGAAGGCCACCACGGCGACGGCGAGTGCTGCGGCAAGGGCGAAGGCCACTGCCACAAAGACTAATCCGATGCGCCGGCCCGTCCTCTACACGCTGACCTCCGGGCTGCACGCCGGGATGATTCCCGATGCGCGGCAGGAGCCGTTCATCCGGGAGATCGAAGCCGCCCTGGGCGTGCCCTTCGACTGCCGGGGCGCCGACTTCAGCGGCTACGGACAGGAGGATGCGCCGGAATTGATCTACGTGCGCACCGGCGGCACGGAAGGCTTGTTCCTGGAGCAGCTTGGAGCCAACAGCTTCAACCACAAGATCTTGCTACTCACCAGCGGCCTGAGCAACTCGCTCGCGGCCTCGATGGAGATCCTCTCCTGGCTGCGCCAACGGGGCATCGACGGGGAGATCCTCCACGGCAGCACCGACGGCATCGCCGACCGCATCCGGACCCTACTCACATCCGGACAGAGCGCGGCAGCGGCCGGTCCGCAGCCGGACAGCTGGATTGAGCCCTGTTCCTTCGGCCCCATCCTCGCGGGCAAGCGCTTCGGGGTGATCGGGCAGCCCTCGGACTGGCTGATCTCCAGCGGGGTGGACTACGCGGCCGTCCGGGAGGCCCTGGGCGCGGAGCTGGTCGACATCCCCATCCGCGAGTTGGTGGAAGAGGCCGCCCGGGGCGGCGGCGAACCGCCGTTCGCACTCCAGGCCCTCAATGCGCCACGCTACGGCCGCAAGCTCGACGCGGACGACTGGCAGGGCGCGCTGGCCATCTACGGCGCCCTGAAGCGCCTGGCCGGCCGCTACCGGCTGGACGGACTGACCCTGCGCTGCTTCGACCTGCTGACGGCCCTGCACAACACCGGTTGCCTGGGGCTCGCCATCCTCAATGCCGAAGGGATCACCGCCACCTGCGAGGGGGACATCCCCGCGATGCTCTCGATGGCCGCCGCCCGGGAGCGCACGGGCCAGGCCTCCTTCCAGGTCAACCTGTCCCGGATCCAGGGCGACCGCCTGCTCTTCGCGCACTGCACCGTGCCGCTCAGCATCGTCCGCGGCTACTGCTACGACACCCATTTCGAATCCGGCATCGGCGTGGCCGTCCACGGCGAGCTCCCGGAGGGGCCGGTGACGCTCTTCAAGCTGTCCCCGGACTGCCGGCGGATGTTCCGGCAGGAGGCCCGCCTGGTGGCCAACTCCTACGGCGACAAGCTCTGCCGCACGCAGGTGGTCGTGGAAGCCCCCGGCGCGGCGGGCTATTTCCTGCGCACCCCCATCGGCAACCACCACATCATCGTCCCCGGAAAACTGTAAGCGCCTATGCGGACCGCCGTCGTCATCCTCAACTGGAACACTCGGGACTACCTGGGGCGCTTCCTCCCGCCGCTGCTCGCCAGCCTGCGCGGGCTGGATGCCGGCGTGGTGGTGGCGGACAACGCCAGCACCGACGGTTCCCGCGCGCTGCTCGCAGAGCGTTTCCCGCAGGTACGGACCCTGCTGTTCGAAGAGAATTTCGGCTTCACAGGCGGCTACAACCGCGCTTTCGAGCGCCTGCTGGGCGAGCCGGACGCCCCGGAGTACCTCGTCCTGCTCAACTCCGACATCGAGGTAGAGGACGGCTGGCTGCAGCCGCTGACGGACTGGATGGACACGCACCCGGATTATGCCGCCTGCGGCCCCAAACTGCACGCACTCGTCCCGGACGGGGCGGACTTCCGCCGCACGGACCGCTTCGAGTACGCCGGCGCCGCCGGCGGCCTGCTGGACCGCTACGGCTACCCCTTCTGCCGCGGACGCGTGCTCTCCCGCACCGAGCCGGACACGGGCCAGTACGACCGCCCGGCGGACGTGCTTTGGGTGTCCGGCGCCTGCCTGCTCGTCCGCGCCGCCTGCTGGCGCACCCTCGGCGGACTGGACGACCGCTTCTTCGCCCACATGGAGGAGATCGACTGGTGCTGGCGCGCCCAGCTCGCCGGCTGGCGCGTGGGCGTGGTGCCGCAGAGCTGCGTGTGGCACCTCGGCGGCGGCACCCTGGCGCCGTCCTCGCCGTTCAAACTGCAGCTCAACTACCGCAACGGCCTGCTCATGCTGGACAACAACCTGCCCGCCACGCTGGGCGCGGCCCGCGCCCGCAGGCGTATCTGTGTACGCAAGATTTTGGATTGTTGCGCGGCAATCGTATATTTGCTGTCGGGAAAGCCCGCTTATGCACGGGCGGTCCGGGACGCGCACCGCGGGTACCGGACGCTGCGGGGGGCGGCGCCCCTGCATCCCGAACCCGCCGCCAAGGCCGCCCCGAAGGGCCTGTATTCCATACGGATCCTCCTCCAGGCCGCCCTGCGCGGGGACAAGGTTTTTAATTATTTGAGACGTTATGAAGATCGTTATTGAAGGGGCCGGAGAGGTCGGTTCCCACCTGGCCAAAATGTTGCGCGCCGAGGCCAACGAAGTCACGGTGATCGACGATGACAGCGAGCGCATCGACGCGCTGACGGCGTACGCCGACGTCGAGACGGTCCTCGGCAACCCCTCGTCCATCCAGGTCCTGCGGGACGCCGGCGTGGGCAAGGCCGACCTGTTCATCGCCGTGTACCCGTACGCCACGCAGGAGGTCAACATCGTGGGCGCCCTGCTCGCCAAGCAGGTGGGCGCCGCCAAGGTGATTGCCCGCATCAATGACGAAGACTATCTCAATGCAGAGAACCGGCTGCTGTTCAAGGAGTTGGGTATCGAGCTGATGTTCTATCCCGAGAAGAGCGCCGCCGACGAGATCGTAGCGTTCCTCAAACACAACTCCACGGCCGAGACGATGGACTTCGCCCGCGGCCGCCTGCAGATCGCCGTCTTCAAGCTCACGGAGGACTCCCCCATCCTGGACCTCAAGCTCCTTGAGTTCATCAAGGACTCCACCGCCGAAGAGCTGCGGCAGTTCCGCGTGATCGCCATCTCCCGCGACGAGCAGACCATCATCCCCCGCCTCGAGACCAAGTTCCTCTACGGCGACCTCGTCTTCACCATCACCACCCGCGAGGGCGTGCCGGCGCTCTACCGGCACTTCGGCAAGACCAACATCACCATCGGCAAGGTCTTCATCCTGGGCGGCGGCCCGATCGGCGAGATGCTCGCCAAGACGCTGGACCGCTCGGGCGTCAAGGTCAAGCTTGTGGACAGCGACAAGAACCGCTGCATCGAGCTCTCCGAGACGCTCCCGGACACCATCCGGATCATCAACGGGGACGGCCGCAACTCCGATTTCCTCTACGAGGAGGGCATCCAGGACTACGACGCCTTCGTGGCCCTGACCGGCAACGACGAGAGCAACGTCCTGTCCTGCGTGGTGGCCAAGAAATTCGGGGTGGCGCGCACGATCGCCGAGGTGGAGAACATCGAGTACATCCACATCGCCGAGGAGATGGGCGTGGACAACGTCATCAACAAGAAACTCATCACCGCCGGGCGCATCTTCAAGTTCACCCTGTCCGGCAAGGCCCGCATCGTGCGCTATATGACCGGCACCAACGCCGAGGTCATCGAATACACCGTGGCGCCCGGCGCCTCCATCACGGCCGGCCCGATCAAGGACATCGACTTCCCGCGCAACGCCATCATCGGCGGCGTGATCCGCGGCAGCGACGCCTTCATAGCAGTTGGCGACACCGTCATAGAGCCCTATGACCGCGTCGCCATCTTCGCACTCCCTGAGACCATCAAGGAGATCGACAAATTCTTCCGCTAGAAGTACTGGCTCTCCTTCTCGAAGAGCGCCTTGTCCTCCCGGTTGGGATCGGGACGGACGGCGTCGCGCATCCGCTCCACCGCCTCCCGGTCGCTGCGGCTGAGCTTGCGCGGGATCCAGACCAGGACCTTGACATAGAGGTCGCCGCGGCTGTTGCTCAACCCGTAGTTGTTGACGGACGGCAGGCCCTTGCCGCGCAGGCGCTGGACCGTGCCGGACTGCGTGCCTGGCTCGAGCTTGATGCGCTGCGGCCCGTCGATGCCGGGGACCTGGATCTCGCAGCCGAGCATCGCGTCGGCGACGCTGATCACGCGCGTGTAGAAGAGGTTGTTGCCGTCGCGCTTGAGCTGGGCGTGCGGCAGCTCCTCCACGATGACGAGCAGGTCGCCGTTGACCCCGCCCTGCGGGGCGGCGTGGCCCTCGCCGCGCAGCGTCAGCTGCATACCGTCCTCGATGCCCGCCGGGATGCGGACCTTGACGGTCTCCTTCTGGCGGACCACGCCCGTGCCCTTACACTTGCCGCAGGGGTTGGTGACGACCTTGCCCATACCGCCGCACTGCGGACAGACGGAGGACGTCATGGTGCGCCCGAAAAGGGTATTGGTCACATGCTGGACCTGGCCGGCGCCCTTGCAGGTCGGGCAGGTCTTGATGTCGGAGGCATTCTTGGCACCGCGCCCGCCGCAGTCCGGGCAGGGGCGGTTACGCTCGATGGTGACTTCCTTCTCGCAGCCATTGGCGATCTCCTCGAGCGTGACCTTGACGCGGGTGCGGATGTCGCGGCCGCGCTGGGTGCGGGGACCCTGCTGGCCGCCGAAACCACCGAATCCCTCGAAACCGCCAAAGCCGCCGAAGCCGCCGAACGCGCCCCCGAAGAGGTTGTTGAGGATGTCGTTGAGGTTGCCGAAGCCCTGGCTCCAGTCCTGGCCGGCAGCCCCGTCCACGCCGGCGAATCCGAACTGGTCGTACTTCGCCTTCTTGTCCGGGTCGCTCAGCACGGAATAGGCCTCGGAGGCCTCTTTGAACTTCTCCTCCGCGGTCTTCTTCTCGGCATCCGTACCGCTGACCCAGCGGTCAGGATGCCACTTGAGGGCGGCCTTGCGGTAAGCGCCCTTGATCTCGTCCGCCGTGGCTCCCTTCTGGAGCCCGAGGACCTCGTAGTAATCGCGCTTTCCGGCCATAGGCTTATGCTCCTACCACGACTTTGGCATACCGCAGGACCTTGCCGCCCAGGGTATAGCCGGTTTGGACCACGTCGATGACCTTGCCCTTGAGGTCCTCGCTCGGAGCGGGGAACTGGGTCACGGCCTCGTGGAAATCCGTATTGAACACCTCGCCCTTGGCCTCGATCCGGGCGAGACCCTGGGTCTTGAGGTAATCCATCAACTTGTTGTAAATCAGCGTAGTTCCTTCCTTTGCGGCCTCGTCGGAGGACTTGGAGAGCATCTCCAGGGCGCGCTCGCAGTCATCCAGGACCGGGAGCAGCCCCTCGATGGTCTTGGCCGAGGCGGAGGAGATCAGGTTCAGCCGGTCCTCGGCGGAGCGGCGACGGAAGGTCTCGAACTCGGCCATCAGGCGCAGGTAGCTCTCTTTCTCCTTGGCCACCTGCTGCTTCTCTTTCGCCAAATTGTCAGTCAATTCGGCGATCTCCTTGCGCAGGGCCTCTTCCTTGCGCTGCTCTTTCTTCTGCTTCTTCTTGGGCTCTTCAGCCTGGGGAGTCTGCTCCACAGGCTCTTCCACCTGTGTTTCCTGCTTGATATCTTTCTCTTCTGACATAATAATCGATCGTTTGCCTCTGTAGGAAGCAAATCACTTGCCATTGACAGAATGTCAAAGCCTATTTGCGGTACTCGGAGAGGCCGTTCTCCGCCATGAAGGCGAGGACGGTGTCATAGCTGTCGAAACGGGCCGTGCCCTCGAGGTAGACCTTGACGGTGAAACCGATCTTCCGACTGATCGCATAAAGGTTCTTGAGCGACTCGAGCACGCAGTACTCGGCGGCGATGCCGCAGATGACGACCTCGTCGCCGGGGGCGAAGAGGTCCTGGTCCTGCAAGTCGAAGCCAACGAAAGCACCGTACTCCTCCGGAGCCTGGACGCGGCCCTTGAGGATGAAGCGCATCTTCTCTTCCGGCAGGCCGGCAAGCACGCTGGGGTCGAGCGCGGCACCCTCGGTGTGGTGCACGCAGTGCACAGGCCAGGGGCCGCCCTGCTCACGGAAGGAGCAATGGTCGACCGGATGCCAGTCGAGGGTGAAATAGACGAGGTCGAAACGGTCCTTGACGGCATTGATGGCCGGCAGGACGGCGGTGGCGCCGGGCACAGTAAGGGCTCCGTAGATAAAGTCCTTCTGTAAATCTATGGCTAATAATATCTTGCGCATATTACAGATCGCCGCGGTCTTTGAGGATCTGGAGCGCCGGATAGGTCGGCAGGGTCTTGGAGTCCGTCGTGATGGTGATCACTTCCCCGTCGGGGGTGAAGCGCCCGATCACGAAACTCTGCAGTTTCATCTGGCCGGAAGAACCGCCCTTGAACCAGTAGTAGAGCGTCTGGTCGAAGCAGGCCACCTCGTTGCCCAGGTCGAACATCAGATCTTCGACCTTCTCGATCTCCTTCTCGTAGGGAGTCTTGTCGGCCGCCTTCGCGGCCAGACCTTCAAGACCCACCTTATACGTGACCAGGTCCTCCAGGTAGGTGTAGTTGTGCCGCATGGACATGTTCGCGAACTCGTAGGTCGAGGGGTTCTCCATATGCTCTTTGGCATATTGCTCCAGGGCTATGCGCACGGGATCTTTCGGCTGGCACGCGACCAGCAGGGACAGGGCGCAGAACAAGGCAAAGATGTTTCTCATGGCTATCGAAGATTCATTTGTTATCAAAAGACAAATTTAAACAAAAAGCTGAAAAAATTTTGCACAATTGGGAAAAGTTCCTATCTTTGCAATCCCAAAAGAAAGCAGCCTCTCTTCGAACGGTTTGATGACGCTGCGATTGAATAACGCAATTGACATTATGGATTTGATTAACTTAGTGGAGCAGTCGTTCTCCCAGAACAAGACCGCTTCCTCCCCGCAGTTCAAGGCCGGTGACACCATCACGGTGACCTACCGGATCAAGGAAGGCGACAAAGAGAGACTCCAGAGCTTCCGTGGCGTGGTGATCCAGATTTGCGGATCCACCCCGTACACCAAGACCTTCACCATCCGCAAGGTCTCCAACGGCATCGGAGTCGAGAGGATTTTCCCCTATGAGTCCCCTGCCATTGACAAGATTGAACTCAACAAAGTCGGTAAAGTCCGTCGCGCCCGCATCTTCTACCTCCGCAACCTCGCCGGTAAGAAGGCCCGCATCAAGGAAGCGAAGCGCGTGGTGAAGAACCCGGCAGAGTAATACACCGGTCCCGTACCGGTTGACCTGGCTCCATAGCTCAATTGAATAGAGCATTTGACTACGGATCAAAAGGTTACAGGTTTGAGTCCTGTTGGAGTCACTGAAAACCCCGCTAGAGATAGTTCTAGCGGGGTTTTTCTTTTCGAAGGCCCTATGCCCGCCCAGCTGCGCGACGGGATTCCCGGTAGCGGCCGGGGCTTTCCCCGGTCAGTTTCAGGAAAAGCCGGTTGAAATACGGCAGGTTGTCGAAACCAAGCGAGTAGGCAATGGATTTGACGCTCTCGCCCGGATGCAGGAGCAGGCGCAGCTGTGCCGCCTCGATCTTCTTGCGGTTGATGTACTGTCCGGGCGTAATGCCGAGTTCACGGGAGAACAACCGGATGAAATGGTCCTTGGAGACCGCCGCTGCCGAGGCGAGGTCGTCCAGCCGGATCGCCTCGCCAAGATGGGCTCCGATATGGCGGACAGCCGCGAACACGCGCTCGTCCCGGCATCCTTCGCGCGGCGAGGCTCCGGCGAGGAAACGCGCCAGCAGCAGGCGCAGCAGACCCTCGGTCTCCATCGCCACGGACAGGTCGTCCGAGGCTCCGCCGGCCAGGATCCGCGCCAGCCCCGGACCGGTATCATACCGCCGCGGGTCGAAATCGAGCAAGGCCCGATCCGGGTGCAGCGCCAGCAGGCGCTCCAGGACGGTCTCCGTCGCCCGGTCAGCAGGCACCTCCGCGGGCAGTTCAAGCAGGTCGAAGAGGGAGGCAGACCCCGCATCCTGGAAATAGATATGCACATAGACCAAGTCCAGCGGGCCTTCGTTGGCATAGGAATGCCTCGTATAAGGTGGTGTAAGATAGAGACATCCGGACTTCAGAGCCAGCACTTCCCCGCCCCGGTCCATCCGCGCGGAGCCGCTTCTGATGAAGTGGATCCGCGTGAAAGGGCTGGACACGTCCCGGAAGTTCCAGTCGCCGTCGTGGTGGGCCTCGCCCACATTAAGCAGTACCGGCGTCGCGTTGATTCCCAAATAGTTGATCATGATGCAAAAATACAAAAAAGTCGATAAAGTGCAATATCTGGACAACATCGTGGATGGCTGCCGGCCAGCAGATTCACTACATTTGCAAAAACAGATTTCCCTATGCGATTCCATTCCCTCCTGCTTCCCCTGTTAGCAGCCGCCCTGCTGGCTGCGACCTCCGCCCACGCCCAGACCTATGTCTTCGCCGGCGACTCCATCACCGACGGCGGCTGGGGGGCCAGCGGCGGCCGGGGCATCCCGGCTGCCCAGCGCAACCTCACGGACCTCAACCACATCTATGGCCACAGTTACATGATGCTGGTCGCCAGCGATTGGCAGTCGGCGTATCCGGCTTCCGGGCTGGAATTCCACAACCGCGGTCTGAGCGGCGACACGCTCGCGGGGCTCTCCGCCCGCTGGGATACTGACATCCTCGCCCTCAAACCCGACGTCCTCTCAATACTGGTCGGCGTCAACGATTCCGCCCAAGCGATCAACCTCAAGGCCTGGGAGGCCGATTACCGCGCACTGCTCGCCCGAACCCGGGAAGCCCTGCCAGGCTGCAAACTGGTCCTCTGTACGCCGTTCCTCGCCCCCGTCGGGCGCTTCGGTACGCGCGAGGATTACCCGGGACGTGCTGCACGCGTGAAGGAAATGGCTGCTGCCGTGCGGGAACTCGCGGCCGAGTTCCAGACTGTCCTGGTGTCTTTTGACGAACTGTTCGCGAGTCTGCCCGCCGGCGCCACGCCGACCTGGTGGATCTGGGACGGTATCCATCCCACGCCCGCCGGCCACCGCCGCATGGCCGACCTTTGGGAGCAGGCCGTCGGTGCTCCGGCCGTGCAGCCCGTCCTGCCTCCGTCTTTTTCGAGGGCGGTCAATGACGAGGATGCCCCGGCCCGCGTGACAATCACCCTGCCGGGCGGCAAGGCTCCGGCCGCACCCGCCGGCCCCTACGAAGCCACCTGGGAGTCCGTCGCTGCGCATTACCGCACCCCTGAATGGTTCGAGGACGCCAAATTCGGCATCTTCATGCATTGGGGCGTTTATACCGTACCGGCTGCCGGCAGCGAATGGTATCCCAAACACATGTACAACGGCATGCTGAAGCATCATACTGAGAAATGGGGCAATCCCAAGGACTTCGGCTACAAGGATTTCATCCCGCTCTTCCGTGCGGAGAAATTCGACCCGGCCGCCTGGGCGGCTCTCTTTGAGGAAGCCGGCGCCAAATACGCCATCCTCACGGCTGAACATCACGATGGTTTCGCCATGTACGACAGCGACCTCACCGAATGGGACGCCGTGGACAAAGGGCCGCACCGCGACCTGCTGGGCGACCTTGCCAAGGCAGTACGGGCGCGCGGGATGAAATTCGGCATCTCCAACCACCGCATCGAGAACTGGGACTTCATGTATCCTGCCGGCACCAAGGAGCACGACCTCTTCGACCCCGCCTACGCCGGCCTCTACGGTCCTCCGCAGAAACCCTCCGCCATCGGCTCCGCGATGGGGGCGGGCAAGGATGCAGAAGGCCGCCCGGCCCACCCGCAGAGCGATGCCTTCCTCGAGGAATGGCTCGCCCGTGCAGAGGAGATCGTGGACAAATACCAGCCCGACCTGTACTATTTCGACAACGGCGTGAATTCCCGCAGTCTCGACCCTTGGAAACTCCGTTTCGCACAATACTATTACAACAGCGCCGTCCTGTGGGGCAAAGCCGTCTCCATCCAGACCAAGAGCGATGCCTACCTGGCTGGTACGATCAAGGATTATGAGCGCGAAAGCCGCGCACCCAAAGAGATCGAGACGCCTTACTGGCAGGTCGACGACCCGATCGGCCACAAGTTCGGCTACGTCGAAGGCCTCCAGTTGCAGAAACCCGGGAATGTGATCCGTAGTCTCGTCGAGAACATTTCCAAAGGCGGAAACCTCTGCCTGAACATTTCCCCCAAGTCCGACGGGACCATCCCTGATGACCAGCAGGCGGTGCTGCGGGCTGTCGGCGCCTGGTTGCGCACCAACGGTGAAGCCGTCTACGCCTCACGCGTCTGGAAGGTATTTGGCGAAGGCGACGCCTGGCGTTTCACATGCAAGGGGCCGAAGACCGTCTATGCCTTCGCGCTGGACGGACAGATGCCGGACATCAGCGCGCTCGGCCGCCAGGCCGGCCGCGTGCTGCGCGTCGAACAACTGGGCGGCGGGGCGGTCCGCTTCCGCCAGAGCGCGGACGCGCTCCAGTTCCTCGACCTGCCGGCGGGTCAGGAAGGTATCACCGTATTCAGAATCACCCTGCAATGACGATTATCGACGCACATTCCCACCTCTGGCTCCGGCAGGAGGCCGTTGTAGACGGGCAGCCCATCCGGGCGCTGCCGGGCGGACGCGCCCTCTTCTTCGGCGAGGAGCGCCAGATGCTCCCGCCTTTCCTGATTGACGGGTGCAACAGCGCGGAGGTCTTCCTCTCCAATATGGATTACGCGCAGGTGGGCGCCGCCGTCGTGGTCCAGGAGATCATCGACGGCAACCAGGATGCCTATCTGCAGGAAGTGCAGGCGGCATACCCGGAGCGCTTCCTGTGCTGCGCGATGCTGGACATCGACCGGGGCGGGCTCACGGTGCCGGATGGATGGCGCGCAGCGGCCATCCCCGGGCACCGGATGCGCCGCGCGCTCGACTCGCCGGAGATGATGGCCGCCTTCAAGGAGCTGGAGCGCCGCGGGATCATCCTCTCGATGTGCCTGGCGGACGATGCGCGGCAGATCGCGCAGTTCGCCACGGTCATCCGGGAATGCCCGCAGCTGAAGGTTGCCATCGGCCATTTCGGACTCGCCCGTTCGGAGCACTGGCTGGAGCAGGTGCGGCTCGCCCGCGCGGAGAACGTCCGCATCGAGAGCGGCGGCATCACCTGGCTCTACAACGACGAGTTCTACCCCTTCCCAAGCGCCGTGCGTGCCATCCGCTGGGCCGCCGACGAGGTGGGGATGGACAAGCTGATGTGGGGCAGCGACTACCCGCGCACCATCACCGCCATCACCTACCGGATGTCCTGCGACTTCATCCTCAAGAGCCCGGAACTCAGCCCGGAGGACAAGGCCGCCTTCCTCGGCGGCAATGCCCGGTCCTTCTACGGATTCCGCGACCTCCCCGAACTCCCCTACATCAAGAATATGTCCGAATGATGAAAGCCCTGCAAATCCCCTTCCCACACCAAGTCCGGCTCATCGAACTGCCGGTTCCCACCGCCGGCCCCGGCGAAGTCCTCCTCGAGCTGCACTACGTCGGCTTCTGCGGCAGCGACCTCAACACCTGGCGCGGCCGCAACGCGATGGCCAAGCCGGCGGTCATCCCCGGCCACGAGACCGGTGCCGTGATCGCCGCCATCGGCTCCGGCGTGCCTGCGCACCTCCGTCCCGGACAGGTCGTCACCGCCAATCCCTACACCAACTGCGGCCACTGCGCCGCCTGCCGTGCCGGGCGCTACAACGCCTGCGAGCACAACGAGACGTTGGGCGTCCAGCGCGACGGCGCCATGCGCGAATACCTCGCACTCCCCTGGCAGAAGGTCATCCCGGCGGAAGGGATCTCCATCCGGGACGCCGCCTTGATCGAGCCGATAAGCGTGGGTTTCCACGCCGTGGACCGCGCCGATGTCGGCGACAACGACACCGTGCTGGTGCTCGGCTGCGGGATGGTCGGCCTGGGGGCCGTGGTGCGCTGCCTGCGGCGCGGCGCCACGGTCATCGCGGCCGATGTCGACCCCGGCAAGCTTGCCCTCGCCAGTGAGCTCGGAGCGGCTTTCACCTACAACACCCAGGACGGCTGGGAGGGGCTCCCCACCCCGAATGTCGTCATCGAAGCCGTCGGCTCCTCCCAGACCTACCGCCTCGCCATCGAGGTGGCGGCGTTCTGCGGGCGCGTGGTCTGTATCGGCTACGCCAAGAGCGACGTCGCCCTGCCCACCGGCCTCATCGTCAAGAAGGAGCTCGCGGTGCTCGGTTCGCGCAACGCCACACCTTCCGATTTCACGGCGGTCATCCGCTGCTTCAAGGAGGGCGATCTGCCCCTGGACCGTTTCATCTCCGACATCGTCAAGCCGGACGAAGCGCAGGCCGCACTCGAGCGCTGGGATGCCGATCCCGGCAAGGTCTATAGAATCCTGACACAATGGAAATGAGAACCTTGGGCCGCACCGGCCTGCGCCTGTCCGCACTCGGATTCGGCGCCTCCAGCCTCGGCGGCGTCTTCCATTCCCTGCGGGAGGAAGACGGCATCCAGGCCGTTTTCGCCGCCATCGAGGGCGGCATCAATTTCATCGACGTCTCCCCTTACTACGGCTACTACAAGGCCGAGCAGGTCCTCGGCAAGGCCCTTCGGCAGATCCCGCGCGACAGGTACATCCTCTCCACCAAGGTGGGCCGCTACGGACAGGACGGCGTCAACAGCTGGGACTATTCCGCCAAGCGGGCCCGGGAGAGCGTCTACGAGAGCATGGAGCGGCTCGGGGTGGACTACATCGACCTGATCAACGTCCACGACATCGAGTTCGCCGACCTCGACCAGGTCTGCAGGGAGACCCTCCCCGCCCTCGTGGCACTGCGTGAAGAGGGCGTGGTCGGGCACGTGGGCATCACGGACCTGCAGCTGGAGAATCTCCGCTATGTCGTGGAGCACGTGCCCGAAGGCACGGTCGAGTCCGTGCTCAATTTCTGCCACTACTGCCTGTGCGACGACAAACTGCTGGATTTCCTCGATTTCTTCGAGGAGCGCGGCATCGGCGTGATCAACGCCAGCCCCCTGTCGATGGGACTGCTGTCCGCGCGCGGCGCCCCCGCCTGGCACCCGGCTCCGGCGCCCCTGCAGGACGCCTGCCGCCGGGCCGCCGCCCGCTGTGCCGCCGCCGGCTACCCCATCGAGCGCCTGGCCATCGAATACGCCGTGCAGGAGCCTCGCATCGCCTCCACGCTCTTCTCCACCACCCGGGCGGAGAACGTGCATTCCAACATCGCCTGGGCTGCCCGAAAACCTGCTCCCGCGCTGCTGCAGGCCATTCGCGAGGAACTTGGCGACGCCTTTCGGATAAGCTGGAAAAATACTTGAAATCAGGAGATTAAGACACTTATTACAACTAGTTGCACCCCCTGTTAATAACTTTTTGACGCAAAGCGAACCATATATGAAAATAATTCCTATTTTTGCGCCAAAATTAACAAAGTACAACTATGTATTGGACACTCGAACTAGCCAGCAGCCTGGACGATGCTCCGTGGCCGGCAACAAAAGAAGAACTTATTGACTACGCCAACCGCTCCGGCGCTCCGGAGGAAGTCATAGAGAACCTGGAAGAACTGGAAGAAGAAGGCGAGATCTACGAGACCATCGAAGACATCTGGCCCGACTACCCCACCAAGGACGACTTCTTCTTTAACGAGGAAGAGTATTAAGAGAAAGATTTACTCTTAAAATACTGATTTACAGCGAGATGAACAAAAATAATTTGTTTGTCTCGCTGTCATTTTAGGGCGTTTGTTTGCCGAATTTGTTTGTCTAAATAGCTAAAAATCGCTAAAAATAGTAGTTTGTTTGTCTAAAATTCATTATGTTTGTACATC
>JAFRQH010000028.1 GCA_017428725.1 Bacteroidales bacterium
CCGAAGGCGCCGGGCCGGCCGGCGAGCCGCTCGCGGGCTTCGCCCCGTACGACCTCGCGCTGGCGCTGGGCGCCGCGTGGATGGCCGTGCCGGGCCTCGCCTTCTCGGCGAGCGCGCGCATCGTCTCCTCCGCCCTCGCCGAAAACCTGACGGGGACGGCGTTCTGCGCCGACATTGCGCTGCAGTACGCCTCCGGCCCCGTGCGGGCCGGAATCGCGGCAGCAAATCTGGGCGGAAACATCCGTTTCGGAGAAGTGGCCACGCCGCTGCCCGCGCTGGTGCGGGGCGGCGTCACGTACACTTCGCTCTGGGCGGACGTCACCGGGGAGGTGACCTACCTCGCCCAGGCCGGCCTGATGGCCACGGCCGGCGTGGAGGCCCGGCCGCTGGAGCAGGCAGGGCAGCCGCGCAGCTGGCTTGCGCTGCGCGCAGCCTACCACTACGGCCCGGCAGACCGGGGGCTCCCCGCCTTCGGCTCTGCCGGCATCGGCTTGTATTTCAGTGGATTGACTATTGACCTGGCCGTCCTCTTCGGCTCGCCCACCCTGGGCAGCTCCCTCAGCGCCGGCCTCTCCTACTCCTTCTGATCAATTCGCGGCGCCGCCGAGCAGGTCGAGGATCTCGGCCGTGATCTTCTGCTGGCGCCCCTTGTTGTATTCGAGCGTGAGCTCGCCGAGCAGGTCCTCGGCGTTGTCGCTGGCGGTCTGCATCGCGATGGTGCGGGCCGCCTGCTCCGCTGCGGCGGAGTCAAGGATGGCGGCGTGGAACTTCAGCATCATCACCTGCGGGAGCAGCTGGTCGACGAGCGCCTGCGCATCCGGCTCCAGGATGTAGTCCTGGGCCTCGGGCGCCGCGTCGGCGCCCAGTTCCGCAAGCTTGTCGGCGGAGAAGGGCAGATAGGGCTCCACGGTGGGCAGCTGGGACGTGGTGGAGACGAAACGGTTGTAGACGAGGATGACGCGGCTCTGCTCCCCGGCCTGGTAACGCTCTGCGAGCGAGCGGGCCAGGGCGGCGGATTTGTCATAGGACGGGTGGCCGATGAGGTCGTTGTAGTCGGCAGGGCAGGTGTAACCGGCCCTGCGCAGGGCCTCCGCCATCCGGCGGCCCAACGGGTAGACTTCGACCTCACCCTCGCAGGCGCGCAGCGTCTCGAGGGTCTTGCGGATGACATTGGCGTTGAACGCCCCGCACAGCGAACTGTTGGACGCAATCGCCACGACTGCCGTCGGTGCTTTACACAGGGGCATATCCCCCGAACCCTCTGTGGGCTTCGTTTCGCTTGAACTGTCTGGCTGCATGGGTCCGACAGCAGCAAGAATTTCAGCGAGCGTGCGCTCATACGGGCGCATTCCTTCGATGGCACGTTGCGCCTTGCGCAGCTTCGCAGAAGCCACGAGCTTCATCGCCGAAGTGATCTTCAGCGTACTGCGGACCGACGCGATCCGGTCTTTGATCTCCCGAAGTGAAGCCACGGCGCCCTGTCTTTATGCTTTCTGCGTCATCAGGCGGCACACACCCGCCGCCTCTTCTTCAAAGATCTTCGGCGCCTCCTCCGGCATCTTGCCGAGAGCCAGGTCATCCAGGAGGGCCTGGTGCGAAGCGCGCATCCGGTCGAGGAACAGGCTCTGGAACTCGATCACCTGGTCGATCCGCAGATCCGCCATCAGCGCGTGCGTGCCGCAGTAGAGGATGGCCACCTGCTCGCCCACGGGCATCGGGCTGTACTGCGGCTGGATCAGCAGCTGGTTGTTCTTGCGGCCCTTGTCGAGGGTCATCGCCGTGACCTTGTCCATATCGGAAGAGAACTTAGAGAAGGCCTCCAGCTCGTTGTACTGGGCCTGGTCGATCTTGAGCGTACCGGCGACGCGCTTCATCGACTTGACCTGCGCGGCACCACCCACGCGGGACACGGAGATACCCACGTTGATGGCCGGACGGAAACCGGCGTTGAAAAGCGAAGACTCCAGGTAGATCTGGCCGTCCGTGATGGAGATCACGTTCGTAGGGATGTAGGCGGACACGTCCCCGGCCTGCGTCTCGATAATCGGCAGGGCCGTCAGCGAGCCGCCGGCCTTGACCTTGCCCTTGAGGCACTCCGGCAGGTCGTTCATCTGCTCGGCCACCTCCTGCTGCGCGATGATCTTGGCGGCGCGCTCCAGCAGGCGGGAGTGCAGGTAGAAGACATCGCCCGGATAGGCCTCGCGACCGGACGGGCGACGCAGGATCAGAGACACCTCACGGTAGGCCACGGCCTGCTTGGAGAGGTCGTCGTAGACCACGAGCGCGTGGCGGCCGGTGTCCCGGAAATATTCGCCGATGGCGGCGCCGGCGAAAGGCGCGTAGTACTGCAGGGCGGCGGGATCGGCGGCCGTGGCGGCCACCACGATGGTGTAGTCCATCGCACCCTTGGCGCGGAGGGTCTGGACGATGGATGCCACGGTGGAGCCTTTCTGGCCGACAGCCACGTAGATGCAGTAGACGGGCTTGCCTTTGAGGTACTCGGAGCGCTGGTTGATGATGGTGTCGATGGCGACGGCGGTCTTGCCGGTCTGGCGGTCGCCGATGATCAGCTCGCGCTGGCCGCGGCCGATCGGGATCATCGCGTCGATGGCCTTGAGGCCGGTCTGGAGCGGCTCCGTCACGGGCTCGCGGAAGATCACGCCGGGGGCCTTGCGCTCCAGCGGCATCCGCACGGTCTCGCCCTGGATGGTCCCCAGGCCGTCCAGCGGCGTGCCGATCGGGTCTACCACGCGGCCCACCAGGCCCTCGCCCACGGGGATGCCGGCGATGCGGTTCATCCGCCGCACGCCCATCCCCTCGCCCACCTGGTCGGTGGGACCGAGCAGGACGGCTCCGACATTGTCCTGCTCAAGGTTCATCACGACGCCCTTGACGCCGCTGTCGAACTCGAGCAGTTCGCCGGCCTCGGCCCCTGCCAGGCCGTAGATACGCGCCACACCGTCGCTGACGGTCAGCACGTGGCCGACTTCTTCGTATTTGAGCGAATTGTCGATCCCCCGGAGCTGGTCCAGCAGGATCGCGGAAATCTCGCTCGCCTTGATTGTATTCTGCGCCATTATACGATTCTGTTGTTTTGGATGACAAATTGCCGGCGGATGGTCTCGATCTGGCGGCGTACGCTTGCGTCAAGCAAGTAGTCGCCCACCTCCAGGGTGAAGCCGCCCACCAGGGCGGGGTCTACCCGGGACTCGATCAGCACCTCGCCGCCGAACTGCTTCTCCAGCATTGCACGCACCTTGTGCTCCAGCTCCTCCGAGGCCACGACGGTGGTCAGCACGGCCACCTTCACGCCCAGGGACTGGTAGTACTTCGTGAGGAAAGAGCGGAGAATGAGCCGTACGTCCTCCATCCGGCCGTTCTGCACCAGCAGGCGGATGAGACGCTCCAGCTCGGGCTCGAGCGGACCGGGATCCTGCTCCGGGTGGTCGAGCAGGCGGCGCACCTGGGCGCACACGCGCTCCCCGCCGCCCGTCTCCTGCGTGTAGCGGAGCAGGGCGGTGGCATACCTGGAGGAGATGATACCGGTATTCATCCTACGGTCAGTTGGGAATCTGGGCCTGGGAGGCCTCGTCGACCATCCGGTCGATCAGGGACAGCTGGTCCGCCCCGTCGCCGAGGTCCTTGCGTACGATCTTTTCCGCCACTTCCACCGAGATCATCGCCACCTGGCGGCGGATGTCGCGGATGGCACTCTCGCGCTCCGCGGCAATCTCCACCTTGGCGTGCTCGAGCAGCTTGGCCGCCTCCTGCTGCGCCTCCTCGCGCGCCTGGGCGATGATGTTCGCCCGCGCCTCGGAAGCCTCCTTGAGGATGCGGCTCTGCTCCAGCCGGGTCTCCTCCAGCATCCGCGCGTGCTCCTCGGCCATCCCCGCCAGGCGCGCCTCGGCCTCATCCGCGGCCTTGAGCGATTCGGCGATGTGGTCGGAGCGCTTCTGCACGGCCTGCGTGATGACGGGGAAGCCAAACTTCGCCAGGATGAAGAACACCAGGCCGAAGATGACGACCATCCAGAAGAGGAGTCCGAAATCCGGTGTGATCAGCGACATATGCTACGAACGCAGGACTGCCAGCAGGCAGACGAGGACACCGAACAGACACACGCCCTCGATCAGGGCGCCGATGATGATGGCCGTGGTCCGCAGGCCGCCGGAAATCTCCGGCTGGCGGGCCGAGGCCTCCATCGTGGACTGGGCGAGTTTGCCGATACCGAAGGCGGCCGCGAGGGCCACGATGCCGGCTCCGATGGCGCCGCCGAACTTGGCGAGCGCTGCTGCTTGAAGAAGGGTTCCTAACATAATTGTATCATTTTTAGTTGGTTTCTGTCTCAGGATGCTGATGCGCCAGGCCGATGAACACGGCCGAGAGCATCGTGAACACATAGGCCTGCAGGAAGGCCACCAGCAGCTCCAGGCAGTCCAGGAAGACGCCGAAGAGCGCTGCGATGACGGTCATCGAACCGTTGAGCACCGGCCCGAGGGCCGCGGTGAGGAAGATCAGCGCGACCACGCTCAGGAGCATGATGTGCCCCGCGAGGATGTTCGCGAAGAGTCGGATCATCAGCGAGAAGGGCTTGGTGAACATCCCAAGGATCTCGATGAGCGGCATGATGGGGATGGCCTTGAGGAAGATCGGCACGTCCGGCCAGAGGATGTCCTTCCAGTAGTGCTTGTTGCCGAACAGGTTGACCATCAGGAAGGTGAACAGGGCCAGCACGCCCGTCACCGCTATGTTGCCCGTGATGTTGGCCCCGCCCGGGAAGAAGGGGACGATGCCCATCAGGTTGTTGATCAGGATGAAGAAGAAGGCCGTGAGCAGATAGGGCGAGAACTTCTTGTATTCCGGGCCCACGGCGTCCTTGATGACGTCCTGCTCGATCATCACGATCACGGGCTCGAGCAGGGCGGCGATGCCCGTGGGCTTCTCCTTCAGCACGTCGTGGCGCTTGTACCAGCGCGCACAGAGCAGGATGAGCACCACCAGCAGGGCGCCGTTGAACAGCAGGCCTACGACGTTCTTGGTGATGGAGATGTCAAGCGGGCGCTTGCCGGTGGCGGCATTCACCAACTTGCCGTTCTCGTTGAGCTTGTAGCCGTGCTCGGCGGCGTGGTGGAGGGTGAACACGTGGAAGCCGTCCTCGATCACGATGCAGGGCAGCGGGATGGCGATCTCTTTGCCGTTGATGGTGGTGATGTGCCACTCGTAGGCGTCGGCCACGTGGCCGAAGAGGAATTCCGACACGTCGAAATCCTCCGCCGGGGCAGTCTCTTCCGCCGCCTGGGCCGGCACCGCGCCACCCCCGGGCTCAGCGGGAGCCTGCGCCGGCAGCAGCAGCGGCAGCAGCAAGAGGAACCCTATGAGAATCAGCCTTTTCACGCTATCTCTGCACACACGGTTATCGCATTGTCCTTGACCTTGACCACGCCTCCGAGGACCGGGAAACGCTGCTCCCGCTCCCCCTCCGCCGCGCCCACGACGCGGATCTCTCCGGCCTCCAGGGCGGAGATGATCGGCGCATGGCCGGGCAGCACCTCGAAGGGGCTGACCACGCCCGGCAGGAAGACGGCGTCCGCCGTCCCTGTGAAAAGGGAGCCCTCCGGGGTGAGGATCTGGATGGTCAGGTTCTTGTCTTTCATATCGGGTTATTTGGCGCGTGCCAGCAGGGCCTCGCCCTTCTTGATGGCGTCCTCGATCGTGCCGACGTTGAGGAACGCCTGCTCGGGGAGGTAGTCCACCTCGCCGTCGAGGATCATCTTGAAGCCTTTGATCGTATCTTCGATTTCCACCATCACGCCGGGGCAGCCGGTGAAGGCTGCGGCCACGAAGAAGGGCTGCGAGAGGAAGCGCTGCACGCGGCGGGCGCGGTTCACCGTGACCTTGTCTTCGTCGGAGAGCTCGTCCATGCCGAGGATGGCGATGATGTCCTGGAGCTCGTTGTATTTCTGGAGGATCTGCTTGACGCGCTGGGCGGTGTCGTAGTGGTCCTGGCCGATGATGTTGGGGTCCAGGATGCGGGAGGTGGACTCCAGCGGGTCCACGGCCGGGTAAATGCCGAGCGTGGCGATCTTGCGGCTGAGCACCGTCGTGGCGTCCAGATGCGAGAAGGTCGTGGCCGGGGCGGGGTCGGTAAGGTCGTCGGCAGGCACATAGACGGCCTGCACGGAGGTGATGGAGCCGTTCTTGGTGGAGGTGATGCGCTCCTGCATCTGGCCCATCTCCGTGGCGAGCGTGGGCTGGTATCCCACGGCGGAGGGCATACGGCCCAGCAGGGCGGACACTTCGGAGCCGGCCTGCGTGAATCGGAAGATGTTGTCGATGAAGAAGAGGATGTCCTTGGGGCCGTCGGCGCTGCCGCTGTCGCGGAACGATTCGGCGAGGGTCAAGCCGCTCAGTGCCACGGAGCTACGGGCTCCCGGCGGCTCGTTCATCTGGCCGAAGACCATCGCGACCTGCGACTTCTCGAGCTCGGCGCGGTCTACTTTGGAGAGGTCCCAATGGCCTTCTTCCATCGCTTTGGAGAACGCGTCGCCGTACTTGATCACGTCGGATTCGATCATCTCGCGGAGCAGGTCGTTGCCCTCGCGGGTACGCTCGCCCACGCCGGCGAAGACGGAGAAGCCGTTGTGTTTCTTGGCGATGTTGTTGATGAGCTCTTTGATGAGCACGGTCTTGCCGACGCCGGCGCCGCCGAAGAGGCCGATCTTGCCGCCCTTGAGGTAGGGCTCCAGCAGGTCGATGACCTTGATGCCGGTGTAGAGGACTTCCTGCGAGGTGGTCAGGTCTTCGAATTTCGGGGGTTCGCGGTGGATCGGCAGGGCGCCCTCGGTCTGCAGGTCGCCCAGTCCGTCGATGGTCTCTCCGGTGACGTTCATCACGCGGCCGCGGATCTGCGCGCCGACCGGCATCGCGATCGGCGATCCGAGGCAGACGGCCTCCAGGCCGCGTTTGAGGCCGTCGGTGGAGTCCATCGCCACGCAGCGGACGGTGTCTTCGCCGATGTGTTGCTGGACTTCGATGATGAGCTCGCGGCCGTTGGGCCGCTGTACCTTGAGGGCGTCGTGGATGGCGGGGAGCGACTTCTCGTCCTTGAGGTTCTTCAGGTCGAAGTGCACGTCCACCACCGGGCCGATAATCTGAGAAATATGTCCCGTGATCGCAGGCATCTTGGTCTTAGAATTAGTTTCGAATTGCTAATATACGACTTTTTCCGCAAAACCCGATGCTTTCTCCCTCCTGAATGCTGCTCGCAAGCTGTGCCGTTCTCGTAGGCTCGCAGGCAGACCCCCGGAAAACTACGCGCTTCGCGCTATCCCTCCCACCGTCCCTTCGGGCCGGCGGGCCCCTCCCGTTCACGAGGCCACGGGCGGCCACGGTTTTCCAGGGGTCTGCCTGACTCGCCTGAAACACAAGAACGGCACTGCTCCGAATCAACCTTCGCCCGACCGGAATGCTACAGCGAGACAGGCAGGGTCCTTTGAGGAGCATTTTGCCCGGGCAGGGCCGCAGTCAGCAGCGCGTGACGAAGTCCGCGATGAGTGGTGGCGCGTGCGACGAAAAGGATCCCTGCCTGCGAGCAGCATTCCGGTCTTTACATATTGGTTCGGAGCGGAGCGACACAGGGGAGCTCGAGGGGGTACGCCCCCTCGATCATGGGGTCCCGTAGGGCGCTGACGCTTTTCAAAAAAAAGCCCCGAACGACATCGTCGTCCGGGGCTTCGAAAAGCGGCAGCGGCCTACTCTCCCACCTGGTGGGGCAGTACCATCGGCGCTGGTGAGTTTAACTTCTCTGTTCGGAATGGGTAGAGGTGGTTCATCACCGC
>JAFRQH010000029.1 GCA_017428725.1 Bacteroidales bacterium
GACCCGCGCTGGGGCCGCGGCCAGGAGACCTACGGGGAGGATCCCTTCCTCACCGCCCGGATGGGCTACGCCGTGGTCAAGGGCCTCCAGGGCCCGGAGGATGCCGACTATGACAAGCTGCACGCCTGCCTGAAGCATTATGCCGTGCACAGCGGCCCGGAGGGGATCCGCCACCAGTTCGACGCCAAGGACATCTCCTGGCGCGACCTCGCCGAGACCTACCTCTACGCCTTCGGGGACATCATCTCCAAGATCGACGTGCAGGAAGTGATGTGCGCCTACAACCGCTTCGAGGGCGATCCCTGCTGCGGGTCCGACCAGCTGCTGATCCAGTTCCTGCGCGAGAAGTGGGGATACAAGGGCTTGGTGGTCAGCGACTGCGGCGCCATCGACGACTTCTGGCGCGAAGGCCGCCACGGCACGTACCTCGGTGAACCCACCACTGCCGTTGCCCGCGCCGTGCGTACGGGCACCGACCTGGAGTGCGGCAGCTCCTACCGCCACCTGCTCGACGCCGTGGCGGAGGGCAAGCTGACCGAAGCCGACATCGACGTGTCGCTCCGGCGCCTGCTGATCGCCCGCTTCCGGCTCGGCGAGATGGACCCGGACGAGTCCGTCAGCTGGAACCGCCTCGACGAGGCGCTGCTCGCCAGCGACGCGCACCGCGCCAAGGCGCTGCAGATGGCCCGCGAGAGCCTCGTACTGCTGCAGAACAAGGGTATCCTCCCGCTGCGCAAGGACATCAAGGTGGCCGTCACCGGACCCAACGCCGCGGACTCCGTGGCGATGTGGGGCAACTACAACGGCTTCCCGGTCCGCACCGTCACCGCCCTCGAGGGCATCACCGCCAAGGTGGGTGCACTCTCGGGTGTGGACGAGGCGGACGTGGTCATCTACGTGGGCGGCATCTCGCCGCGCATGGAGGGTGAAGAAATGCGCAACAGCCCGGAGGGCTTCAACCGCGGCGACCGCACCACCATCGAACTGCCCCGCGCCCAGCGCGCGGAGGTGGACTCCCTTTATAAGGCCGGCAAGCGCATCGTCTTCGTCAACTACTCCGGCTCCGCGATGGGCCTTCTCCCCGAGACGAAGACCTGCGAGGCCATCCTGCAGGCCTGGTATCCCGGCGAGGCCGGCGGTACCGCGATCGCCGACGTGCTCTTCGGCGACTGCAACCCGTCGGGCCGCCTGCCCGTCACCTTCTACCGCAGCGACGAGGACCTGCCGGACTTCGAAGACTACGACATGGCCGGCCACACCTACCGCTACTTCACCGGCAAGCCGCTCTTCCCCTTCGGCCACGGCCTGAGTTACACGACCTACAAGTACGGCCGCGCCCGCGTGCGTGGCGGCGAGCTCGTGCTGACCCTGCGCAACAAGGGCCGGATGGACGGCGACGAGGTGGTGCAGGTCTATATGGCCAAGCGCGAGGACAAGGGCGGTCCGCAGAAGGCCCTGCGCGCATTCCGCCGCGTGAGCGTGCCCGCCGGGCAGCGTGTCACCGTGCGCATTCCACTGGATGACAGCGTGTTCGCCACCTACGACGAGGCCGCCGGCGAGCTGCGTGCCACGCCCGGCCACTTCACGCTCTACTACGGTCCGAGCGCCGACAACCACCAGCTCCGCAAGATCAAGATCCGCAAGAGATGACCCTTCCCGCACTGTTCGGCGCCCTGCTGCTGATGCTGGCGCCGGCCAAGACCTACACCAATCCGGTGTTGTTCTCCGACTACTCCGACCCGGACCTGATCCGCGTCGGGGAGGACTACTGGATGACGGCCTCCTCGTTCACCTGCTTCCCGGGCTTGCAGATCCTGCATTCCACGAACCTCGTGGAATGGGAGATCGTGGGTGCCGGCCTGCCGTGGATGGACCCGGAAGAGGATTTCGACATTCCGGCGCACGGCAACGGCGTGTGGGCGCCCTGCATCCGCTACCACGACGGGACCTACTGGATCTTCTGGGGAGACCCCGACCACGGCATCTACCAGATCCACGCCGACGACCCGCGCGGGACCTGGAGCCGTCCGCACCTGGTGCTGGCCGGCAAGGGCCTGATCGACACCAGCCCGCTCTGGGACGACGACGGCCGCGTATGGCTCGTCCACGCTTGGGCGGGCTCGCGTGCCGGCTTCAAGAGCATCCTCAGCGTGTGCGAGCTCGACAAGGATTGCACGCGCGTGATCGGCGACCAGGTGCTCGTGTTCGACGGCAAGAAGAACGGTAACGACACCGTGGAGGGCCCGAAATTCTACAAACGGGACGGCTGGTACTATATCTTCGCCCCCTCGGGCGGGGTCAAGACCGGCTGGCAGCTGGTGCTGCGCTCCCGCAACGTCCTGGGCCCCTATGAGCACCGCACGGTGCTCCACCAGGGCCCGACCGACATCCACGGCCCGCACCAGGGCGGCTGGGTTACGGATACGGCCGGCGACAGCTGGTTCATGCATTTCGAGGACCGCTACGCCTGGGGGCGCGTATGCCACCTGCAGCCGATGACCTGGCTGGAGGACGGCTGGTGCATCATCGGGCAGGACGTGGACGGGGACGGCATCGGCGAACCGGTGAGCTCGTTCCGCCGGCCGGCCGGCTCCGACGCTCCCCTGCCGGGAGTCTCCGCCCTCGCCACCACCACCGGCTTCACCGGCGCGTCCATCCCGCTCAACTGGCAGTGGGAGGCCAATCCGAAGTTCCACTGGTACATGACCAACCCGTCGCTGGGCTGCCTGCGTCTGCACTGCATCAAGAAAGCGGACGGCTGGCGGAACCTGCGCGACACGCCCAACATCCTCGCACAGAAGGTGGTAGGGCCAGCGATGAGTTTCACCACGAAACTCGTCTACCGCCCGTCCTACGCCGGCGAGCGCGTGGGCGTGGTCGTGACCGGACGGAGCTACGCCACGCTGGAACTGGACTATGACGGCGAGCGGCTCGCGCTCGTGCGCAAGGACTGCATCGACGCCAACCAGGGCAAGGCGGAGGAGACGCTCGCGTCCCTGCCGCTCGACAAGCAGGCCTTCAACACCGTCTGGATCCGGGTGGATGTCAAGGACGCCGTGGTCTGCACCTTCTCCTACAGTCTGGACGGCCGGCGTTTCCGGCCCGTCGGGCCGCCCTTCACCGGCCGCGAAGGCGACTGGATCGGCGCCAAGGTCGGCTACTTCGCCATCGCCGACATCCAACGCAACGACGGCGGATCCGTCGAAGTCTACTGAACGCAGGAGGCGGAACGCTTTTGTTGCGTTCCGCCTCTTGTATTATCCAATCATACTGGATTTTAACTATAATATACACTTTTTTCAGTATTTGATGAGGAATTATACGTCCGACCCTAGCCAAATCGTTTGATATTTATTATATTTGAAAGTTTAATGACAGATACCATCAAACTAACCATTATTATTGTTTAACCAAAAATCCCAAATGATGAAAAAACATCTCAGACTGGCGTCTGCCGCCATCCTTTTCCTGTTGGCAGGAGCAGCGGCATTCGCACAATCCATCACCAGGGGCAAGGTCGTGGATGCCAACGGCGAGCCTGTCATCGGCGCGTCCGTGGTCATTCCCGGCACGACGACCGGTGTCGTGACCGACATCGACGGAAATTTCGAACTCCGCGTCGAGCCCGGTACCCGGCTGGAGATTTCCAGCATCGGCTATGCCACCCTTTCCGTCAATGCAGCCCCTACGCTCAACGTCACGCTCGAGGAGGACACCACCTTCCTGGATGACGTGGTCGTCATCGGTTACCAGACCGTCAAGCGCCGCGACCTCACGGGCTCCGTGGCCTCCATCACCGGCAAGGAGATTGCCGAGATGCCGGTGGCCAATGCCGTCCAGGCCCTCCAGGGCAGGCTCCCCGGCGTCCGCGTGTCTTCGGGCAGTGGCGCGGCCGGCTCCTCCGCCACCATCCGCGTCCGCGGCGGCAACTCCATCACCCAGAGCAACGACCCGCTGGTCCTCATCGACGGCGTGCCGGGATCCCTCTCGGACCTCCCCGCCGACCAGATCGAGTCGATCGACGTCCTCAAGGACGCTTCCTCCACGGCCATCTACGGTGCCCGCGGTGCCAACGGCGTCATCCTCGTCACCACCAGGGGCGCCAAATCGGGTCGCGTGCACGTGCGCTATAACATGTACTGGCAGTTCCGCGAGAACCCGCGCTTCTACGACCTGCTCGACACCCAGGAGTTCGTCCTCTGGCAGTGGTCCTACGCCACTTTCTACGGCTCATCCTACGGCAAGAACGTCGCCAAGTACTACGGCCTCGGTCCCGACAATGGCAACCACTATAAGGACTACGCCAACATCGCGCTCCACAATTCGATGGACGACGTGCTGAAATCCTCCGGGACGTGGAACCACGACATCTCGATGTCCGGCGGCAGCGAATCCACCAATTATAATATCGGATTCAGCTACCTCAATGACAACGGCACGCACATCCGCAACCAGCGGGAGCGTTACACCATCACCTTCAAGCTCAACCAGAAGATCAACGAGAAGCTGTCGGCCGCCTTCGACGTCCGCTACTTCGAGAACTACAGCTGGGGCGACGGCAACAACACCGGTTCTTCGAACTACTACTACCGTCCGGTCCTCCACCCGCTGGGAGAGGACAATCCGGCCCTGCTCGGCCAAGGTGACTCCAACGTCAACACCAACTACGATCCGCTCCTGGTCACCTACAACCTGGAGGACTTCAACCGCAGGCACAACCTGCGCGGCACCGGCGGACTCACCTGGAACGCGTTCAATGGCTTCATCGCCCACACCGAGGTCACGCTGAGCCGCGGCTGGTCCAAGCGCGAGCGCTGGGACGGCGGCAACAGCATCGGCGGCTCCTCCCGCAACAGCGCCCGCCTGAACGACAGCTTCAGCACCAGTACCCGCTGGACCAACACCATCAACTATACCGTCCCGGGGCTCGGAGACAACCACAGCCTCAACTTCCTCCTCGGCCACGAGATGATGACCAACACGGGCTCCAGCCGCGAGCTCCGGGCCTATGGTTTCTCCTCCGACCTGACTTACGAGCAGGCCTTCGCCCAGTTCAAGTACGACACCTCGCTCACCAACTTCAACTCGTTCAGCAGCTCCATGACGCTGCCGTCCAACACCCTCTCGTTCTTCGGCCGGCTGAATTACTCCCTGATGGGCAGGTATCTGTTCACCGTCACGTTCCGTGCTGACGGATCCAGCAAGTTCGCACCTAACCACCGCTGGGGCTACTTCCCTGCCGCAGCTTTCGCCTGGCGCGTCTCCGACGAGCCCTGGATGCAGGGCGCCAAGGGCTGGATGAACGAACTCAAGTTCCGCCTTTCCTACGGTACCTCCGGTTCCGACAGCATCAGCGGCGATCTCTGGAGAGAGACCTGGACCACGGACGTGGTCAAGATGGACGGCGTGGACTACAACGTCTACAAACCCAATCCCCTCCTCTCCAACCCGGACCTCAAGTGGGAGACCACCATTTCCCGCAATGCCGGCTTTGACTTCAGCTTCCTGAAGTCGCGCCTGCGCGGTAGCCTCGACCTCTACTGGAATACCACCAAGGACCTGCTCATGAACATGCCTATCAACTCCACGAGCGGTTTCACCAACCAGTTCCAGAATGTCGGACGGACCTCCAACAAGGGTGTCGAACTCTCCCTGAACGCGGGCATCGTCCGCAACCGGGACTTCCAGCTCGCCGTCAACTGGAACCATTCCGTCAACTACAACAAGCTTGACGACATCGATCCCAGCGCCAATGCCAACCAGCGCACGGGCTGGGGCGGCTCCGACATGCTGCCGAACTACGACTACCTCATCGAGGTGGGCCGTCCTATCGGCCTGGTCAACGGCTACATCGCCGAGGGTGTCGGTTTCTACACCGTCAACGACTTCGACTACGCCAACGGCGTCTATACCCTGAAGCCGGGCATCCACGACACCAGCGTGGCCAAGTATGCCAGCACCGACCTGGACAAGATCCGTCCCAACGGACAGGTCGCCTTCCCGGGTGCCGTCCGCTTCGAGGACCTCAACGGTGACGGCATCGCCAATTCCGCCGACGCACGGATCATCACCGAGATGCAGCCTCACCATACCGGCGGCTTCGGCATCCAGGCCAACTGGAAGAACTTCGACCTCAACGCCAACTTCGCATACCAGATCGGAGGCCACATCTACAACGCAATGGCCATGTCCGCCACCAACTTCGGCAACAAGGACACCTACTTCGGACGCAACCGCCTCGCCTATGTGAACGATTGCTACAAGATCTACGATGTCGATGCCAGCGGCAACATCTATATGGTCACCGACCCGGCCGAGCTCAACAAGCTCAACGCCAACGCCAAATACCCCGTGGCCCTGTCCGAGGCCGGTTTCACCACCTCGCAGTTCATCGAGCCCGGCGGATTCCTCCGGCTCAACAACCTGACCCTCGGTTACACGATCCCCCAGAACATCCTGGACAAGATCCGGATCACCAACCTCCGCGTCTACGTGACCGGGACCAACCTCTTCACCCTCACCCGCTACTCCGGACTCGATCCGGAAGTCGGCGGCAGCTCCGGTGACCTCCGTCCCGGTTTCGACAACGGCAACTACCCCAGGCCGCTTATGCTTACCGCAGGACTCAGCGTGACTTTCTAAATTAGAGTGATTATGAAAAAGATACTTTATATCATCGCCAGCATTGCAAGCTTGCTGCTTGTCGCATCCTGCGCCGATTTCCTCGAGCCGAAGGACTATGGTCTGGTCGACCGGGAATTCGTCTTCTCCAGCACCGCCAACACCCAGGCCGCAATGAAGAATGTCTACTCCCAGTGGCAGGGCGTTGCGGACGGCTCTTTCTACGGCAACGGCAACTTCTACGCCGTCAACCTCCCGGGCGGTGACGACAGCCGCCACCCCGAGGCATACAACAACCAGCTCCAGCGCCACGTTCCCGAAGGGTTCTACGAGAACGGCACCAAGACTTCCGAATACAACATCGACGAGCAGTACGGCAACTTCTCCAGCTATTATGCCGTCATCGCCACGGCCAACACCATCATCAGCGCCATGGAGAGCTCCGAAGACTTCGAGAAGTATATGTCCGCCAGCGAGCCGACCGAGCTGAGCCAGCTCTATGGCGAGGCCGTCGTGGCGCGCTCCACCATCTACGAAATGCTGATCCGCTACTGGGGCGACGTGCCTTTCACCAACCAGGCCGGTGTGGCCGCGACGGGCATCGCCCCCCGCGACTCCATCTACGATGTCATCATCGCCGACCTGGAGAAGGTCATCCCGCACATGTACCGCGCAGGTTCCGTGCCGGGATACGGTGCTGACAAGAACGCCTTCTCCCGCACCTTCGCGGAGGCTTCCCTCGCGGTCATCTGCATGGACGCCGCCGGGTACCAGACCCGCCGTTCCGACCTGACCTACACGGACGGCTCCGGCAAGGCCCTCACCTGGGAGAAACTCGGCAAGGAGAACGCCAACGCCGACAAGGCCTTCTATGCCCGCCGTTCCGACTGGAAACCGTATGTCGAGAAGGCCCAGAAGTACTTCAAGGCCGTGATCGACAACCCCGGCAACGTGGTGTTCCACGAGACCGACCCGCGCGCCACGACCAAGTTCGGCCAGGAATTCAACAACCCCTATCAGTACTTCTTCCAGCAGACGATGGACAATGACATCGGCTACGCCGACGAGTCCATCTTCGAGTATCCGCTGACCTGGGAGGTCTCCAACGGCGAGCGTCCCTATTCCAACGGCCGCGTCTCCAACGGTAGCGGCTCCAACAACTTCCCTTGCAAGGCCTATGGCCAGGGCCGCATCAATCCGGCATTCTACTGGGGCATCTTCGACCCGAAGGATATGCGTCGCGACGTCTCCGCCTGCGTCACCGGGCATACCGGCGGCGGTGCTGAGATCCTGATCCCGTTCACCCCCAACTCCAAGGCGAGCGGCGGCGGCCTCACCAACAACAAGTGGGATGAAGCCCGCCAGGTCCGGCCCAATGCGCTCCGTCAGCGCAAGTCCGGCATCAACGGTCCCTGGATGCGTATTTCCGAGGTGTATCTCGGCTATGCCGAGGCCTGCGCCATGCTGGGCGACAATGCCAATGCGATGACCTACCTCAAGAAGGTCCGCGAACGCTCCTTCCCTGCCGGACAGGCCGGCACCGAGGCCTTCGTGGCCGCGCACGACAACCTCGTGGAGGCTGTGCTGGACGAGCGCCTGTTCGAGTTCGCCGGCGAGGGCGACCGTCGCTGGACCCTGATCCGCAGCGGCCAGGTCTTCAAGGGCATCAAGCGCACCAAGGAGCTCCAGAAGGCCATGATCGAAGGCGTGGAAGCCAATGGCTACTATGTCTTCGAAAACGGCAACGAGTTCCCCGCCTATGTCTGGACCAAGACGGTCGACGCCAAGTCGCTCTACGGCTACCGCCTGACCACGCAGTGCCCTGAAGGGAAGGAGGACGATCCCGTCCTGTACCCCGGCTGGCGCGGTGAGAACGACGACTGGGCCACCGTGGCCAAGGAGATCGGCGTGTCCGATGCCAACATCGCCAAGAACCTCAAGGCCGGCGACATGACCAACCTCGCCATCAAGGGTCTCTTCAAGCACATCGATCCCGAATCCGACGAAGCCAAGGCCCTGGAGGCGGACGGCTACACCAAGGTGGAATACGGTCTCGAACTGGCCAAGAACAAGCAGGAGTATGTCGACAACTTCTTCAAGGGCTTCGACTACGAATCCGCTCCGATCTACCTCCTCCCGGTCAGCCACGATTCGATGAAGACCATCCCCGGTCTTACCAACGGTTACGGCTTCTCCAACAAGTAATCCGCTTGCCAGTCCGGGCTCCGGACTGGCAACGGCTTTTTCGGATCAACCCCCTGCCGCCCGGCAGGGGGTTGATTCTTTTTCAGGGAGGGTCAGGTCAGCCCAGCAGATGTGCAACGAGCACGCCGAGGTAGTTGCCGGCAGCGTAGCCCACGATGCCGATGGTGATGCCGGTGAGGATGACCCGGCGGTTCTTCATCGCCTCGGCGATCATCGGCACGAAGAGCGGCGAGTTGATCATCGCCACGGACGTGATGACGCTCGTGTCGGCATCCAGGCGGAAGAGGCGGCCCAGCGACAGCTGGACGAAGAGCGAGACGAAGATGACGAAGGCGATGTAGGCGAGCAGCCAGCCGCCCGTGCGCAGGTCCAGGCTGCGCAGGTCCACCATCGAGGCCACCACGAGGCTGAAGACGAGCACCAGGTACATCCCGGCGTCGTAGCTCTTCTCCCACCGGTGCACGGCCGGCAGGAAGGAGGCGGCGATGGACAGGGTCGTGAGCGTGAGGATCAGCACGATCATGTTGACCTCGCCCGTAATAAGGAAAGACAGCCCAAGGCCGATGCCCGCGATCAGCACGGACAGGCCCAGCGCCTTCAGCGTGGGGAGGAAATGCGCCCGGGAGAAGATCCCGCGGTACATCTCGGACTCCGCCATCGCCATCCGGGAGTCCGCGGAGGCCTCCGGTGCGTCGCCGGCCGCCGTGGCTGGGCCGCCGCCGAGCAGGCGCCGGGCCAGCCGGATGCCGACGGCCAGCAGGAAGGTCAGGTACAGGAAGCTGACCAGCATATCGAAGGAGTTGACCAGCAGGTAGGTCTGCTCGTCCACGCCCAGCATCATCTTGATGGCGGCGAGGTTGGGCGTACCGCCAGTATACACGCCCACGGCCATCCCGGCGACGGACGCGGGGTCGGCGCCCAGGTGAGCGCGGAACAGGAAGAATCCCGCCACCACGGCCGCCGTCACGGCCGCGATGCCGATCAGCAGCGAGCCGAGCGCCCGGCGGATGGGCCAGCGGCGGAAGTCGCAGGCGAACAGGATCAGCGGCAGGGCCAGCGGGATGGTCAGCGAGGTCAGCAGGTCCTGGACGGGGTACAGGAGTTCCGCCGCACCTTTGAAGGGATAAATCAGGCAGTTGCCCGCGATGACCCCGAGGAAATAGAGCGTCAGGATGGCTCCGACCTTGCCGAAGAACGGCACGCGCCGGCACAGTCTGACGACGGCGGCGGGAACCAGGAGATAGAACAGGACCCAGAGGATGATGACGGCTGCAGACATAAGGAATCGGGTTTTCGGGACCAAGATACGCATTTTCCCGCTTTCATTATTGCGATTAATTTGCTAAATTTGGAGGATTCGAATAAAATCAAAACTAATAAACCATCACCGATATGTCATTTATCAACGAAGATTTCATGCTCTCCAACGCCACCGCGAAGAGCCTGTACCACGAGCACGCAGAGAAGATGCCCATCATCGACTACCACTGCCACCTGGTCCCCCAGCAGATCGCAGAGAACATCCAGTTCCGGGACATCACCCAGCTCTGGCTCGTCGACGGCCACTACGGAGACCACTACAAGTGGCGCGCAATGCGCGGCAACGGCGTGTCCGAGGACTACCTGACCGGCGGCAAGTACAGCGCCTGGGAGACCTTTGAGAAGTGGGCGGAGACCGTCCCTTACACGATGCGCAACCCGCTCTATCACTGGACGCACCTCGAGCTCAGCCGCGTGTTCGGCATCGACAAGCTCCTCTCCCCCAAGACCGCCCGCGAGATCTTCGAGGAGTGCAACGCCAAGCTCGCCACGCCCGAGTTCCGCGGCCAGGCCCTCATCCGCAAGTTCAACGTGGAGACGGTCTGCACCACCGACGACCCGGCCGACGACCTGCGCTGGCACAAGATGATCGCCGAGCATCCGTTCGGCACCAAGGTCATCCCCGCCTGGCGTCCCGACAAGGCCATGGCCATCGAGGATCCCAAGTTCTACAAGGCATACCTCGTCAAACTCGGCGAGGCCGCCGACATGGAGATCGACTCCTACGCCGACCTGCAGGAGGCCCTCCAGAAGCGCCACGATTTCTTCGCTTCGATGGGCTGCAAGCTCTCCGACCACGGCCTGGAGAACTTCTACTCCTGCGACTACAAGGAGATCGAGATCGAGCTCATCTTCAAGAAGGTCCTGATGGGCATCGCCCCGAACGCCAAGGAGCTGGAGAAGTTCCGCAGCGCCTTCCTCTTCGACCAGGCGGTGATGGATGCCGAGGCCGGCTGGGCCCAGCAGTTCCACATCGGCGCCATCCGCAACAACAACTCCGCGATGTTCGCGAAGGTCGGCCCCGACACGGGCTTCGACGCCATCCACGACCTGGAGATCGCCGCCGCCGGACACCGTTTCTTCGACCGGCTCACCGCCGCCGGCAAGCTGGCACCGACCATCCTCTACTGCCTCAACCCCAAGGACAACGAGGTGATGATGACGATGGCCTACACCTTCAACGACGGCACGATGCCCGGCAAGATGCAGTTCGGCTCCGGCTGGTGGTTCCTCGACCAGGAGGTCGGCATGCGCCGCCAGATGGACGCCCTGTCCGTCCTGGGCCTGTTCAGCAGGTTCGTGGGCATGCTCACCGACTCGCGCAGCTTCATCAGCTACCCGCGCCACGAATACTTCCGCAGGATCCTCTGCGACGTGGTCGGCACCGACGTGGAGAACGGCAAGCTCCCCGCCTCCGAGATGGACCGCATCGGCCAGATGATCGAGGACATCTCCTACAACAATGCCAAGAACTATTTCAAATTCTAGATCATGGACTTAGACAACAACAAATACTACCAGCAGGCCCTGCAGTACATCGCCGACACCGACCTCTCCGAGCTCGAACCCGGCAAGCACCTGCTCGACGGAGACAATCTCTTCGTCAACATCGTGGACTCCCAGATGAAGACCCCGGAGCAGGCCCGGCTCGAGGTGCACGACAAGTATATCGACATCCAGGTCCCCCTGTCCAAGGCCGAGAGCTTCGGCGTCAAGCCCCGCCACGAGTGCGTGGAGCCCGACGGCGAATTCAACGCCGAGAAGGACATCCTTTTCTACAAAGACAAGGACTGGACGACCATCACGGTCGAAGTGGGCCAGGCCGTCACCTTCGACCCGGACACGGCCCACGCGCCGCTCATCGGTGAGGGCACGATCCACAAGGCCATCTTCAAGGTCAAGGTCGTCTAGCGGCTCCGGGCCGCTCAGCTATACCTTTTCGCGCGGCGCCGACCCTGTGGCCGGCGCCGTCGTTTCTGCGTTATTGACAAAGTTTGACCGGGAGCTGATACTTTTTCCTGCCGGAAAATGCTATCTTTGAGAAAACCATTATCGGATACCGCATGAAAAACCTGAAACCAACCCTTTTCCTGTCCTTGCTCCTGCTCCTTTCCTGTGGAAAGGGCGGACCGGTCAGCCACACCTTCGACTCCACCCGGAGCATCGACTTCCACGAGTTCACCCTCGCCGAACTCGGCCTCAAAGGCGTGGACAACTGGGAGGACTACACCTATATGGTCCTCGAAATCCGCTCCAGCACCGCCCAGCGCTTCCTGCTCGGCATCGACACCGACAACGGACTTCACGAGAAGCGCACCCACGTCCTCCCGCAGGCCTGGGTCCGCCTCTGCATCCCCCTCGAGTACTACCGGGAGAAGCCCAAGCCTGCCTGTTCGCTGGCCGCCACGGTCAACAAGCCGCAGAACGGCGTGGGCTTCCAGCACATCGAAGGCGGCACCGTGGGGCCGCTCACCGGTGTCAAGGGCCTCGGTATCCGCTACTACACCCCGCTCGACAACCCTACGGTGGAGATCCGCTCCTTCAAGCTGACCAACGAGCCTGAGACTCCGACCTACCTCGAAGACCGTCCTTATGTCGATGAATTCGGCCAGTGGGCCTTCTCTGATTTCGCAGGCAAGGCGCACAGCCTCGAGGAGCTCCAGGCCATCTGGAAGCAGGAGGAAGAGACCCTCCAGGCCAACGCCCTCCCCCGCTCCAAATACGGCGGATTCCTGGACAAGCGCGTCAAGGCCACGGGCTACTTCCGCGTCCAGAAGATCGACGGCCGCTGGTGGTTCGTCGATCCCGACGGCTATCTCTTCCTGTCCATCAGCGGCGGCGGCCCGTCCACCGGCGGTGGCGGCGGAGCTTCCAAGGCCCCCGGCCTGGAAGGGATGTTCGCCGCATTCCCGCCCGAAACCACGGAAGCGCAGCTGACCGGCTATGGGATGAGCGGCAACGGACCGCGGATGATGAGCTTCGGCGAGTGGAACCTCCACCGCCGCTTCGGCTTCGACGAGGGCTGGCGCGACCGCTGGGCCGACCTCACCGTCAAGCGGATGCAGGCCTGGGGCCTCAACACCGGCTCTCCGCGCCCGGGATCCTTCCCCTACCTGGGCCACCTCCGTCCGGGCATCGAAACCATCCACAGCATCCAGGACGTCTACGCGCCGGACTATGCCCGCAAGCTGGAAGAATCCATCAAGCCGATGGTCCAGGCGAACGCGAAAGACCCCTACCTGATCGGCTACTTCCTGCAGAACGAGCCTTCCTGGCTCGAGACCGAGCCGCGCGTCTGCCAGCTCCTCCTCGATGACCCGACGGACCGGCCCATCAAGCAGGCCCTCAAGGCATACCTCGCCAAGAACGGGGACACCGACGAGACCCGCACCCGCTTCATCCACGAGACCTTCCGCAAGCACATCGCCACCCTCGCGGGCGCCGTGCGCAAGTACGACAAGAACCACCTGCTGCTCGGCATCCGCTTCGGACACTCCAGCGTCCCGCACCCCGCCATCCTGCAGATCGTCAAGGACTACTCCGACGTCTTCGCCTTCAACACCTACCGTCTCTCCCCCAACAAGGAATACCTCGACGCGGTCTCCGCCGCCATCGACATGCCGATGATCGACGGCGAGTTCCACTTCGGCACGATCGACCGCGGGATGGCCCCCGGCCTCGTCCAGGTCGCCAACCAGGACGAGCGGGCCAATGCGTTCCGCTATTTCGCCGAGAACGGCTTCGCGCACCCGGCCCTCGTGGGCATCGCCTGGTACCAGTACACTGACCAAGGCCTGATGGGGCGCGGCGACGGCGAGCGCTACAACATCGGACTCGTCGACGTCACCGACCAGCCCTATTCCATCACCAAGGGCATCCGGGCCGTCTCGGAGAACCTCTATCTCGTCCATTCCGGAAAACAGGCGCCCTTCTCCACCATCCCTGCAGGCCTGCAGGGCAACGAAGACGACCTGACCTCCAAGAGCAACCAGTAATCGAACAGTCAATATGAAAAGAATCCTCCTCCTCGCAACGGCCGTCCTCCTGTCCGGCAGCCTGTTCGCCCAGAAGCCGGCCTTCCCCCAGGGCCAGCTCCCCTATGACAATCCCTACGCCTTCGGCAACGACCTGTCCTTCGTGCTGCAGAACGAGCAGCGCGGAGCGGTCTTCTATGACACCGACGGCACGCAGAAGAGCGTGTGGCAGATCTTCCGCGAGCACGGCTACAACTGGGCCCGCCTGATGATCTGCAACGAGCCCTCGCGGCTCGGCCAGACCCTCGACTACGTCGTGGCGGGCGCCAAAAAGCTCAAGGAGAACAACACCCATTTCGCCCTCGACTTCATGATGGCCGACGGCTGGTCCAACCCGATGACCCAGCCCACGCCCTCCAGCATGCGCGAGATGACCCACAAGCAGCGGGTAGACGCCTTCTACGACTACGTCCACAACGTGATCGCGACCCTGCGCGCCGAGGGCGTGCAGCCCGAGATCGTCCAGGTGGGCAACGAGATCAGCAACGGCGCCTTCTGGCCGGACGGCCGCGTCTACTACGGCCCCGAGAAGCGCGCCCTGAGCCACTGGAAGGAGTTCACCGAGTACATCAAGGCCGGCATCAAGGCCATCCGCGACGTGGATCCCGCCATCCAGGTGATGCTGCACGTGGACTTCGGCGGCGACCTGGAGATGAGCGAGATCTTCTTCGACAAGATGAAGCAGTACAAGGTGGGCTACGACTGCATCGGATTCTCCTTCTATCCCTGGTCTCACGGCACGCTGATGGACCTGCGGGACAACCTCTACTACGTGATCGAGAAGTACCGCAAGCCCTGCTACGTGATCGAGACCGGCTTCTACAGCGTCCCGTCCCAGTACTTCGAGCGCAAGGGCATCCGTGCGCCGTATCCCGAGACCCCCGAGGGCCAGAAGCAGTGGTTCCAGGCCGTCAACGAGATCGTGATGGCCGCTCCGTACAACCTCGGACGCGGCGTCTTTTGGTGGGAGCCGATGCAGCGCGGCCGCGGCAGCTTCGACGACCAGTCCCACGTGGCCAAGCCCATCGTGGAAGCCTTCGAGAAATACGCCTACCCGCTGGAGCGCACGGACGGCAATCCGCGCATCTGGGATTTTGAACAGGGCGAGCGTCCCCGCTAGTATTCCGCATTGAGATGACCCGCTCTCCCCTCCGCAGGCTCACCGCCTTCCTGCTCGCCGCCCTGCTGCCGCTCGCGGCCGCCCGGGCCGATGCCGGACAGTACCTGTTCCGGCACTACACCACGGATGACGGGCTGGCCGGAAACAGCATCCTGTGCATGACCCAGGACAAGCTGGGCATCCTGTGGGCCGGCACCCGCAACGGCGTGTGCTGGTTCGACGGCGAGCGCTTCAACGCGCCGGTGGTCCAGGACGCGGACGGACTCCTCAGCGGGGCCATTAATTCCATCTGCATCGCCGCCGACGGACAGGTGTGGATGTCCACGGTCCGGGGGATCTGCAGCTATGATCCCGTCACCGGCAGCCTCCGCTCCCTCGGGCCGTCATACGACGGTGCACGGGACCTGCACTGCGACGCCGGTGGCAGGCTCTGGTGCATCCTGGACGGGGAGATCCGGATGATCGAGCCGGAGAGCGGCGAGGAGCACCGCTACGCCAGCCAGGACAGTTTCTACCCCTACCGGTGTTGTCCGGACGGCAAAGGGCAGATGTGGTTCTCCTCGCGCGACGGCCAGCTGTACCGTTATCTGCCGGAGAGCGACAGTTTCGAGCAGTACCGGATCCTGCCCCGGCAGACTCTCGCCGAGGGGATCTACCCGCGGATGTTCATCCCGCTCTCCGACGGGAATTTCCTGATTGCCACCAGCAACAACGAAGTCTGGGAGACCAATCCCGCCCGGGGATCGTCCGAGCGGCTGATGACCGCCGACCGGCTGGAAGACGAAGCCGCAATCCTGTGCCTGCTCGAGAACCGCAGCGGCGAATACCTCGTCGGCAGCAACAAAGGCCTGTATCTGCTGGACAGCGGGACGCGCTCCGTCAGCGAGATCGGCAGTGACCCGGCCGACCGGCTGTCCCTGTCCACCGACAACATCCGCGCCCTCTTCAAGGACCGGGACGGCCAGGTCTGGATCGGCACCTTCTACAGCGGCATCAACCTTTGGCAGCAGTCCGAAATCAGCTTCTACCGCAATTTCTCCGATTCCTCCCCCCTGTCCATCCGGGGCAACACCGTCCGCAGCATCTGCCAGGACGATGCAGACCATATATGGATCGGCACGGAGGACGGTTTCATCAACCGGATCGGCCCTGACGGGACCGTGCTGTCCGTCGGGACGGAACACGGTCTCCCGCCGATGGCGAATTACCATTCCCTGCTGCTGCACGGCGGCCAGTTGATCATCGCCTCGTATGACAACGGGCTCTTCCTGTTCGACCCTGAGCGGCTCCGGGTCACGGCGCACTACGGGATCCCGGGCGAGAATTTCATCTGCCTGCTGCAGACGCGGGACGGGCAGGTGCTGACCGGGACCGGCTCCGGAGTCTATTCCTTCAGCCCGGAGTCCGGCCAGTTCGAGCGGCTCGAGGGGCTCGGTTCCTATTTCGTGCATACCCTGTGCGAAGACCGCCGGGGCAGGATCTGGATCGGCACCCTGGGGGGCGGCCCCTGGATCTTCGACCGGGAAGCCGGCACTTGCGCCCCGATGGCCACCACCCCGGGCGGCGTCCCCCTTGACAGGACGCGCATCACGCATCTGGCCGAAGACCGCAACGGCGTCATCTGGATGGCGACCGAAGGGGACGGCCTGTGCCGGGCTCAGGCCGATCCCGTGGACCCGAACCGATTCGCCACCGCCCAGTTCACGCTCGCCGACGGGCTGCCGAGCAACGTCACCTGCGCCATCGTCCAGGGACGCGAGGGGCTCCTCTGGGTCTCCACGGACAAGGGGCTCTTCTCCTTCGACCCGGAGCGCAACCGGCTGACGGATTCCTACTACGATAAGAACGGCACGGTCGGCAACTATTTCCGCTACGGGTCCGTGATGACGGACCAGACCGGCAAGGTCTACCTGGGCACGACGCTCGGGATGATGGCCTTCCGGCCCAGCGTGCTGCGTGAACGCCGGGAGCCGCTCCTGCTGCTGACCGACATCCTCGCCGGAAGCGCCAACCAGACCCTCCGTCTCCACGAACCGGGGCACTCCGCCCTGACTTCCTCCCGGATCACGGTCCGCCGGCGGGATGCCGCCTACCTGACTTTCCGTTTCGCCAACATCGCCAGCGACGACTGGCACCACCAGCGGTACCGCTACAGCTTCACGCGCCGCCACAACACGGTCGAATCCGTCACGGAAGAGAATTCCGTGACCTTCGCGGGCATCCGCAACGGGCGGTATACGTTCCGCGTCTGCGTGGACGGAGCCGATTCTCCCCAGGCGCAGCGGGAGCTCACCATCCGCGTCCGGCCGCCACTCACGGCTTCCCTGCCGGCGCGCATCTTCTACCTGCTTGCGCTCCTGGCGGGAGGCGGCTGGGTAGTACACAATTATGGCCGGCGGAAAAAACTCGAGCGCGAGCAGTACCTGCAGCGCCTCGAGGACGAGAAGCAGCACGAGATCTATGATGCCAAGATCAACTTCTTCACCAACATCGCGCACGAGATCCGCACCCCGCTGACGCTGATCAAGATGCCCGTGGACAAGATCCTCGAGGAGCGTCGCTTCTCCGAAGAAGACCGGGAGGACCTGGCCACCGTCAAGGCCAACACGGACCGGCTGCTGTCCCTGACCAACCAGCTGCTGGACTTCCGCAAGATTGAGAGCAAGCAGATGAAGCTCAACTTCCTGCCGGAGGACCTCTGCGCGCTGACCCGCCGGGTCTGCGGGTATTTCACCCACGCGGCGCAGGAGCACCACATCGACTTCTCAACGCAGATCCCGGAGGGAGAGATCCCTGTGATGTGCGCTGCCGCCAGCGTGGAGAAGATCATCAGCAACCTGATTTCCAACGGCTTGAAGTATTGCCAGACACGGGTCGCCCTCTCCCTCGCGGAGACGGCGGACGGCAAGGGCGCGGTCCTGCGCGTGACCAGTGACGGACAGGCGATCTCCGCGGCTGACCGGGAGCGGATCTTCGAGCCTTTCTATCAGGAGCGGATGACCCAGATCAAGATCATCGGCAGCAAGGGGACCGGGCTGGGCCTGCCTTTCGCCCGGATGCTGACGCAGCTGCACAACGGCCGCCTGTACCTCGACGACTCCGGCGGACCGGGCAACTGTTTCGTGCTGGAGCTGCCCAAGGAGCAGGACCAGCCGGTCGGCCTGATCCGCCAGCAGGCGGAGGCGCCGGAGCCCGAGCAGGCGGTGGAAGAGACGGTGGAGCAGGCTCCCTCCGGGCGCCACACCGTGCTGATCGCCGAAGACGACGTGGAGCTGAACAACTACCTGAAGAAGGAGCTCAGCACCGATTACAACATCCTGCAGGCATTCAACGGAGACGAAGCGCTGGAGACGGTCAAGACCCAGAAGGTGGACATCCTGGTCAGCGACATCATGATGCCCGGGCTCGACGGCTGCGCGCTCTGCAACATCATCAAGACCAACCTGGAGTACAGCCACATCCCGGTCCTGCTGCTGACCGCGGCCGTGGGGATGGAACGCCACATCGAGACCCTGCAGGTCGGCGCCGACGGCTACCTGGAGAAGCCTTTCCCGATCTCCCTGCTCAAGGCCAACATCCAGAACCTGTTCGACAACAGGGAGTTGACCTTCAAGCAGTTCACCAGTTCCCCGCTCTCCCACTTCAACGGGCTGAAGGTCGGAAATATGGACGACGACTACATGAACCGCCTCCACAAGGAGGTGATGAAACGCCTGTCGGATCCCGACCTGAGCATCGACGAGCTGGTCTCCACGCTCGGCACCAGCAAGTCCACGCTGTTCCGCAAGGTCAAGGCGAACACCGGCCTCAACATCGCCGAATACATCAAGCTCTGCCGCCTCAAGAAAGCGGCGGAACTCCTGGCCGGACAGAAGTACAAGATCGGCGAGGTGGTCTACATGGTCGGGTTCTCTTCCGCCTCCTATTTCACCGCCAGTTTCAAGAAGCAATTCAACGTCTCTCCCTCGGATTTCGTCCGCCAGGTCCGTGAAGGACACAAGAGCGGAGGGACGCGGTTGCAGACCTGATTATTGACAAAAATTGGTCTATAGTTTTTATTAACAAGATCTCTTTTCTTATACTTTTGCAAAGAAGAGAGATCTTGTTTTTAAATATTTTCATTATGCAAAAACCAGTTGTTTTCCTACTTTCTTGTCTGGCAGCCCTCGGTCTGCCGACAGGTCTGTCAGCCCAGGTCAAGGTGAGCGAGACCCAGACCACCATCCCGACCTACCTGGTCGGAGATCCTGAGACGGATCCCTATTTCTTCACCGGCCGGACCTACCAGGGCGCAGCGGGCCACATATATCCTTACCCGATCTACGACATCCTCACCGACGACCGTGTGGACCGGGACTACAAGTACCTCAAACTGGAGAACGAGTACACGGAGATCGGGGTGCTCCCCGAGATCGGCGGCCGCATCTTCTCCGCCAGCGACAAGCAGACGGGCTACAATTTCTTCTACCGCCAGCACGTCATCCGTCCCGCCCTGATCGGCATGATCGGATCCTGGATCTCGGGCGGCGTGGAGTGGAACATCCCGCACCACCACCGCGCCTCCTCCACGCTGAACGCCGGCTATGAGGTGGTCGAGAACGAGGATGGCAGCAAGACCATCTGGATTGGCGAGACCGAACTCCGCCAGCGGCTCAAATGGTCGATCGGCCTGACGATGTTCCCCGGCAAGTCCTATGTCGAGGCCACCTTCAAGATCCAGAACCGCACCCCGATGATGCAGTCCTTCCTGTATTGGGCCAACGTATCCGTCCACGCCAACGAGAACTACCAGGTGCAGTTCCCGCCGCAGACCGTCTTCGGGACCACGCACAGCAAGACCAACTACTCCGACTGGCCGTTCACGGCCGCCGCGGGCAGCCGCGAAGCCTGGGACACCAGCTGGTGGAAGAACTGGAAGGGCTCCAACTCCACCTTCGCCGTCAACTACGACCAGAACTACCTGGTCGGCTATGACTTCGGCCAGGATGCCGGCACGGCCCACTGGGCCAACCACCACCTCGTCCCCGGCAAGAAATTCTTCCTGTGGGGCACGGAGAGCGTCTGGAACGAGATGCTGACCGAAGAGGACGGTGCCTATCTCGAGCTGATGGTCGGCACCTACTCCGACAACCAGCCCGACTACAGCTGGATCGGTCCCAACGAGGTCCGCGTCACCAAGCAGTACTGGTATCCCGTCAAGAAGATCGGCGGAGCCAAGAACGTCACCCTCGAGGGTGCCGTCAACGTGGTCCGCAAGGACCCCCGCACCGTGATGGTGGGCTTCAACGCCACGGCCGCCTACCCGGGCGCCAAGGTGCTCGTCAAGGCCGGTGACAAGGTCCTGCTGGAGCGCACGCTCAACATCGACCCCAACACCCCCTTCCTGCAGGACATCGCCGTGGACCCTTCCGTCCAGGATCCGGACATCTTCGCCGGCCTGTATGACCGCGACGGCCGGGAGCTCGTCAGCTACTCGCCCGTGGTCAAGGACAAACTCGAGCGGCCGCATCCCGCCGACCGTCCCCTCGAACCCGCCCAGTACGAGAGCGTGGAGGAGCTCCTGCTCGCCGCCCAGCGTCTCGAGGAGTTCCACAATGCCCGCGTCGACCCGCTCCCTTATTATGAAGAGGCGCTCCGCCGCGACTCGCTCGACTCCCGCGTCAACGTCAACCTGGGCATCTACTACGCCCGCCACGCCCGTTACGCCGAGGCCGAGAAGCACCTCCAGCGCGCCTACAAGCGCCTGACCGGCCTGCACTTCATGCCGGAGATCGACAAGACCGGCGCCATCTACCAGACCAACCCCAAGGACGGCGAGATGCTCTACTACCTCGGCGTCGTCTCACAGGCCCTCGGCAAGGAGAAGGAAGCCGAGACCTATTACTGGAAGTCCACCTGGTATCCCGGCTTCCAGTCCCCGTCCTACCTCTATCTCGCCGAGATGTACTGGAAACAGGGCCGCAAGGCCGAAGCCCTCGACGCCATCGACCGCAGCCTGGACCTGAGCGGCTCCAGCACGCAGGGCAAGTTCGTCAAGGCCTTCTTCCTCGCCGAGACCGGCAAGCCCGCCGAGGCACGCAAGCTCCTGCGCGAGAACCTCGCCTTCGATCCCATCGACTGGCTCAGCCAGGTCGAGCTGGCCCGCCTGGACCGCAACGACAGGGGTGTGGACCACGTGCTCGCCCATATGGGCATTCCCCTGCAGGAGGCCCTCGAGATCTCCACTTTCTATGGTGCGCTCGGCGCCTATCCCCAGGCCGTCGCCTTCCTCGACTACGTGATGGCACACGGCACGCCTTTCGCCTCCACGCCGATGCAGAAGAATGCCGTGGAGCCTTTTACGGCCTCCCCGCTGCTGAACTACATGGCCGGCTGGTACTCCTCCCTGGCCGGCGACAAGGACAAGGCCCTGGCCTACTACCGCAAGGCCGCCGGGATGTCCCCCGACTACTGCTTCCCGTTCCGCGTGGAGGAGAAGCAGATGCTCGAAGACGTGATCGCGGCCAACCCCGCCGACGGCAAGGCACCCTACTACCTGGGCAACCTGCTGTACTACTATGACCAGAAGGATCTCGCCATCGACGCCTGGAAGAAGGCCATCGCGATCGATCCCGCCTACGGGATGAGCTACCGCAACCTGGGCTTCGCCACCGACAAATACCTGGGTGACCAGCAGGCCGCCGCGGAGATCTACCGCCAGGCCATCGCCGCCGACGCCTCCGATCCCAAGTTCTTCACCGAGCTGGACATCCTCGAGGAGGCCCTCCAGGTCCCGTCCGCCCAGCGTCTCGCCCGGATGGAGAAGAACAAGAAGTCCGTCTTCAAGTCCGACGACGCCACCTCCCGCTACGTCTACCTGCTCGTCGACAACGGCAAGTACCAGCAGGCGCTCGACATCCTGGGCACGCGCCACTTCCGCGTGTGGGAAGGCGGCCAAACGGTCTACACCCAATTCGTGGACGCCCACCTGCTCAACGGCCTGAACCTCCTGAAGAAACGCCAGAACAAGAAGGCCCTCGACGACTTCCTGGCCGCCGGCACCTTCCCGCGCAACCTGGAGACCAACGAACTCTCCACCGGTCCCACCGTGGCCAAAGTCGCCTACCACCAGGGTCTCGCCTACCAGGCGCTCGGACAGAAGGCCGAGGCCGAAGCCGCCTTCCGCAAGTGCATCGAGACCGCCACGGGCGGCAACGAGTTCTCGCGCCGCCGCGGCGGCAACGCCGACGAGAGCGGCTACTTCGTGGCGATGTCCCAGAAAGCGCTCGGCGACGAGGCTGCCGCCAAGGCCACGCTCGACCAGATGCAGCGCACCCTGGACCAGCAGAGCGCCAACACCGGCACGGTCGTGGACATCTACTCCAAGTTCGGCGAAGACGGCACCAACAACACCATCCGTGCCCGCGGCCTTTACGCCCAGGGCCTGGTGTACCTCGCACGCGGCGACAAAGCCACCGCGAAAGAATGCTTCACCCGCTCGCTGGCGATCACTCCGTCCAACGTCTGGGCCAAGTACTTCCTGAGCACCTGCAAGTAACCTTTACCACCAAATTCCAACAAATTCCGCTATGAGAAAGTTCCTGTTCTCATTCGTGGCTCTGGCCCTGCTCTTTTCCTGCGAAAAGGGCGGGCCGGTAAGTCACACCTTCGACTCCACCCAGAGCATCGACTACCACGAGTTCAGCCTTGCCGAACTCGGTCTCAAAGGCGTGGACAACTGGGAGGGCTGGCAGTATATGGTCCTCGAGATCAAGTCCAGCACCGCCCAGCGTTTCCTGCTCGGCATCCACACCGACAACGGCCTCCACGAGAAGCGCACCCACGTCCTTCCCAAGGCCTGGGTCCGCCTCTGCATCCCCCTCGAGTACTACCGGGAGAAGCCCAAGCCCGCCGGCGACCTGGCCGCCACGGTCAACAAGCCGCAGAACGGCGTGGGCTTCCAGCACATCGAAGGTGGCACCGTGGGCCCGCTCACCGGCGTACAGGGCCTCGGCATCCGCTACTACACCCCGCTGGACAACCCCACCGTGGAGATCCGCTCCTTCAAGCTGACCAACGAACCCGTCACGCCCACCTACCTCGGTGACGAGCCTTATGTCGACGAGTTCGGCCAGTGGGCCCTCGCCGACTTCCCCGGCAAGGCCCACAGCCTCGAGGAGCTCCAGGCTATCTGGAAGCAGGAAGAAGAGACCCTCCAGGCCAACGCCCTCCCCCGCTCCAAATACGGCGGATTCCTGGACAAGCGCGTCAAGGCCACGGGCTACTTCCGCGTCCAGAAGATCGACGGCCGCTGGTGGTTCGTCGATCCCGACGGCTACCTCTTCCTGTCCATCAGCGGCGGCGGCCCGACCGCCGGCGGTGGCGGCGAAGCTTCCAAGGCCCCCGGCCTGGAAGGGATGTTTGCCGCATTCCCACCCGAGGTCACGGCTCCGGCCGCCCCCGGCTTCGGTGGCGGGAACCAGCCGCGGATGATGAGTTTCGGCGAGTGGAACCTGCACCGCCGCTTCGGCTTCGACGAGGGCTGGCGCGACCGCTGGGCCGACCTCACCGTCAAGCGGATGCAGGCCTGGGGCCTCAACACCGGCTCCCCGCGCCCGGGATCCTTCCCCTACCTGGGCCACCTGCGCACGCGCACCGAGACCATCTACGGCATCCAGGACGTCTATGCGCCGGGCTACGCCAGCAACCTCGAGGCCTCCGTCAAGGACCAGGTCCAGGCCAATGCCAAGGACCGCTACCTGATCGGCTACTTCCTGCAGAACGAGCCTTCCTGGCTCGAGACCGAGCCGCGCGTCTGCCAGCTCCTGCTCGATGACGAGACGGACCGGCCCATCAAGCGCGTCCTCCAGGAGTACCTCGCCAAGAACGGCGACACCGACGAGACCCGCACCCGCTTCATCCACGAGACCTTCCGCAAGCACATCGCCACCCTCGCGGGCGCCGTGCGCAAGTACGACAAGAACCACCTGCTGCTCGGCATCCGCTTCGGACACTCCTCCGTCCCGCACCCCGCCATCCTGCAGATTGTCAAGGACTACTCCGACGTCTTCGCCTTCAACACCTACCGCCTCGCCCCCAACAAGGCCTATCTCGACGCCGTCTATGAGGCACTCGACATGCCGATGATCGACGGCGAGTTCCACTTCGGCACGATCGACCGCGGGATGGCTCCCGGCCTCGTCCAGGTGGGCAGCCAGGAGGAGCGCGCCACGGCCTTCCGCTACTTCGCCGAGAACGGCTTCGCGCACCCGGCCCTCGTGGGCATCGCCTGGTTCCAGTACACCGACCAGGGTCTGATGGGCCGCCGCGACGGCGAGCGCTACAACATCGGCCTGATCGACGTCACCGACCAGCCCTACCCCATCACCAAGGGCATCCGGGCGGCCTCGGAGAACCTCTATCTCGTCCATTCCGGCAAACAGGCACCTTTCTCCACCATCCCTGCAGGCCTGCAGGGCAACGAAGATGACCTGACCTCCAAGAGCAACCAGTAAACACAACCAATATTCCTCTTAATTTATGCGAAAACTATTAACCATCCTGATGTTGTTCTGCGCGGCCTCCGTCTTTGCGCAGAACGTGACTGTGTCCGGTACTGTCTCTGACAAGTTCGGACCCATCATCGGAGCATCCGTCTTCGTCGTCGAGAACAACACCATCGGCGTGATCACCGACGAGAACGGACGCTATTCCCTCACGGTACCGAGCGCAGAGAACTCCCTCGTCTTCTCCTTCATCGGCTACGACTCCGTCACGGAGAAAGTCGGTGCCCGCCGGACAATCAATGTCGTATTCTCCGAGTCCGCCACCCGCCTCGAGGACGTCGTCGTCATCGGCTACGGCAGCACGACGGTCAAGAACCTGACCAGCTCCGTGTCGAGCGTCAAGACCGAAGACATCGACAACACCGCCATCGCCAGCGTGGACAATATGCTGCTCGGGCGTGTCGCCGGCCTCAACATGACGTCCAACTCCGCCCAGCCGGGCGCCTCGGTCGACGTCAACATCCGCGGTTCCATCTCGCCCAACGGCAACAATGAGCCGCTCTATGTCATCGACGGCGTGCCGATGACCTCCAACACCGCCAACATCGCGGGCACCACCGGCAACGGCGCCGCCTCCCTGGCGACCGGCCTCAACCAGTCCCCGCTCAACACCATCAACCCCTCCGACATCGTCTCCATCGACGTGCTCAAGGATGCGTCCGCGGCGGCCATCTACGGATCCGCTTCCGCCAACGGCGTCATCATCATCACCACCCGGCGCGGCCAGGAAGGCCGGCCGCGCGTGACCTACAACGGCACCTACACCTTCCAGGTCCCGAAGCCCTACAAGGAGAAGCTGATGGACTCCAAGACCTTCATGGAGACCCACAACTTCTGGGTCCACGAGCGCGTGGCCCACACGGCGAACACCTATCCCTACGGCCAGGTCGACTACAACGGAGACGGCGTGGTGGACGTCAATGACTACAACGCCGCCTTCAACTCCGTCTCCGACATGTTCTCGCCGGCCGAGATCGCCGCTGCCTCCAGCACGGACTGGCTCGACTACGTGACCGACAATGCCTACATCACCGAGCACAACGTCTCGATGAGCGGCGGCACCGGCGGTACGCGCTACTTCGCCTCCTACAACTACTACCTCAACGACGGTATCCTCAAGGGGTCCCGGATGGCCCGTAACTCCGTGCGCGTCAACCTCGACCAGAAGATCGGCGAGCGCATCAACCTCGGGCTCAACATCAACTACACCAACATCAACACCAACAACCAGTCCTCTGGTACCAGCGCCGTCATCGGTATCGGCACGGCCTCGTTGATGCAGAACGCCTACGGTTTCCCGCCTTTCGGCTCCACGACGATCGACCCCGAGCTCGGCTTCTATCCGCACGCCATCGACGGCCAGCAGACCAACCCGGCCGGCCAGCTGCAGATCACGGACAAGAACAAGAACAACCGTATCTTCATCAACCCGACCCTGACCATCGACATCACCCGCGACCTCAACTTCAAGCTGGTCGGCGGTTATGACACCCAGACCAGCCGGCGCGACTACTACATCCCGCGGATCACGGGCAACTACCTCGCCCCCAACGGTATGGCGACGGTAGCCGGCCAGGAGTCCGTCAACAAGTCCCTCGAAGGCTACTTCACCTACAACAAGGTCTTCGGCGACCATCGCCTCGACGCCGTGCTCGGCTTCGGTGCCTACGGGACCGACTTCCGTTCCTACATCCTCCAGTCCTCCAACTTCTGGACGGATTCCTTCGTCACCGACAACATGGCCATCGGCTCCGACAACGACCAGCGCTACACCGGCACCTCCCGTTCGGAGATCCGCAAGTACTCCCAGTTCGGCCGTATCAACTACACCTTCAAGGAGCGCTACATCTTCTCCGTGACTGGCCGCCGCGACGGTTCGTCCGTGTTCGCCGCCAACAAGAAGTGGGGCTTCTTCCCGTCCGTCTCCGCCGCCTGGCGCATCTCGGACGAGCCCTGGATGGAAGCCAGCAAGGGCTGGCTCTCCAACCTGAAACTGCGTGTCGGTTACGGTACTTCCGGCAATGAGCCCCAGCGGGCCAACGCCCTGTCGGTCTACGCCACCGGCGAGATCACGGGTGCCAACGTCGTGATGCCTTACGGCGTGATGACCTCCGGTGGAGACATCGGCGGCATCCAGCTCTCCACCGCAGCCAACCCCAACCTGTCCTGGGAGACCAACGAGACGGTCAACGTGGGTCTGGACTTCGGCTTCGCCCGTTCCCGCGTGACCGGAAGCATCGACTGGTTCGTCCGCACGGCCCGCGACCTGATCGACTACAAGACCCTCCCGTACGACCAGCCCGTGACGCAGGTCATCTCCAACATCGGCTCCACCCAGGCCAAGGGTATCGAGTTCGAACTCCACTCGATCAACGTCAGGACCCGCGACTTCTCCTGGAAGACCGACTTCAACTTCTCCTACACCAAGTACCGCTGGCTGACCCGCAACCCCGAACTCGTGCTGAGTTCCTGGCAGAGCGTGACCGACGAGATGTCCGCCATCTTCGGATGGAACACCGACGGCATCTTCCACAGCTACGACGAGATCAACGCCTACAAGAACTCCCGCGGCGAGCTCCTGCAGCCCAAGGCAGTCCCCGGCAACATCCGTTACCTCGACTACAACGGAGACGGTGTCCTGGACGACGCTGACAACCACCTTCTCGGCCGCAGCACGCCCCCGTTCCGCTTCGGCTTCAACAACGTCTTCACTTACAAGCGCTTCAGCGCAATGCTTTATTTCTACGGCGCAGCCGGCCACACCGTCAACACGCCCGCCCAGCGCGGCGGCTCGATGGGTGGCGCCGAGCAGCACAACACCTTCGTCAACGGTATCCAGCACATCTGGAGCATGAAGAACCAGCAGGGCGACTGGCCGGGCATCGGCAACGACCTGACCTCCAGCACCCAGCGCACCGGCGGCAGCAACGACTTCTTCCTCAAGAAGATCTGGTATGCCAAGCTGCGCAACGTCCAGCTCTCCTACCTGATTCCGGATGCCGCGGCGAAAGCGATGAAGCTCAGCAGCCTGGCCGTCACCCTCGACGCCCAGAACCTCGGCACGCTCACCAACTTCGTGGGCTACGACCCTGAGATGCGCGGCAACTATCCGTATCCGATCTGCTACTCCTTCACCATCGGTGTCAAGGCAAGCTTCTGATGAATGATTGATGAGAATATGAAAAAAGCATCGAATATGAAAAAGATCATTTCCCTTATACTGACTTCCAGCCTGCTCGTCAGCGCGACCTTCTCCTTCACTTCCTGCGAGAAGGCGCTCGAGACCAAGGTGTACGGACAGATCGTACCGGAATCCTTCTTCCAGACCGAGGCCGACCTCAAGGCCGCCCTCACCGGTATGATGATCTATATCTCCGGCCGTGGCGAAGGCACGGACTATGGTCTGTGGACCTCCCACTGGGTGGCCCCGCGGGTCTACGGCCTGAGCATGACCGATGAGCTCTACCGCCAGCCGTCCAGCTGGTCCCGCTGGACGTGGACGCCGAGCCACGGCGCCGAAGGCAACGGCCCCGGCCGTCCCGAGGACAACTGGGCCGTCTGGCAGTTCAACCAGAAGGTCGCCAAGATCACGGCCCTGCTCGAGGACTTCAAGAACTGCCCCGTGGCGGAGAGCAATCCCGAACTGGTCGAGGAGTACAGCAAGCAGCTCAAGGGCCTGCGCGCCTTCTATATGTACACCCTCTATGAGTTCTTCGGACCGGTCAACACCATCATCGACCCGACGAAACTCAACTCCACCGAGTACACGCCCCGCATGAGCGACGCCGAATACCGTGCCGCCATCGAGAGCGACTACGAGGCCGTCTTCTCCTCCAAGCTCCCCGACGTGCAGGTGGGCGACATGCACGGCTACGTGTCGATGGACTTCTTCCGGATGTGCGCCATCCGCTACTACATGGCCACTGCGCAGTGGGCCAAGGCCGAGGCGCTCTGCCGTACCATCCTCAACAGCGGCCGCTACTCGCTGATCACCGCCCCCGGCGCCACGGTCCAGACGGCCGATGTGGTCGGCGTGGCCGGTGGTGCCGCGAAGTTCGGTCCCGAATACGACTACACCTATTCCCCGTTCGAGGTGGCCGTCAACACCTGCCCCAACGCAGAGACCATCTTCTCCTGCCCGGTCAACACCAACCACGGCAACATCTGGATCACGGAGATTACCAATGGCTCCCTCTACTACTTCCCGGGCCCTTCCGCCGGCGAACTGACTGCCGCCTGGAATATGGGTTACACCCCCTGGAAGCATTTCCACGACCTGTTCGGCTACGAGGGTGACGACTCCTACGACAAGGACACCCGCGTCCGCCAGTTCTATATCAAGGGCTACAACCGCCGTTCCGGCTCGCTGATGGTCGAGACCCCGAATGAGGCTGCCGGCGAACTCAGCATGCCTGGCGCCGCCCCGTACAAGTTCACCAACTACAAGACCGCGGGTCACTCCGGCGCCGAATGGCAGATCGAGCAGCCTGCATACCGCCTGTCCGACGTCTACCTCTACCTGGCCGAGTGCATCGTCCGGCAGAGCGGCGTGAACGACGAGGCCAAGAAACTCGTCGCGGACATCCGCGAGCGTGCCGGCCTGGGCCGCGACCTGACCTTCGGCCTGACGCGTTACTACAAAGAGCTCTGGGGCAACGACCCGACCGTCTCCAAGGACGCCTTCCTGCACTTCATCCTGTGGGAGCGCGGCCGTGAGCTGATGGGCGAGGGCCAGCGCTACGAGGACCTGCACCGCTTCATGAACAAGGATGGCAGCCACACCATGTTCGTCCAGCGCGCTTACGACCTGCAGAAGATCTCGGATATGGCATCCAACGACTACCGCAACCTGATGCCGATCCCCCACAAGATCATCCTCCAGTCCAACGGCGTCCTCCAGCAGAACCCTGGATATCCTACCACAGAATAAAAGAGTGTCGGGAGACATTTTTCATCATTGATTAATTTTGGTTGGGCGGCGGCCGGAGTGATTCCGGCCGCCGTTTTATTTGGGATTATTTGCTTATCTTTGCGAATGATACAACCGGATTAGCCATTTTATTCAACCGTTATGCGTTTCTCCCGACCCGGTGCGGCCGCCGTGCTCGCCACCGCCCTCCTGCTATCTGCCTGCACCCCTGACAAGATCGACCGGCAGGCCCTGGTCCGCCGCAACAACCCCCACGTCGACGCGCTGGCGCCGCTCAATTCCCTGAACCTGGGCAACGGGACCTTCACCCTGACCCTGGACGCCACGGGCCTGCAGACCTTCCCCGAGTTCTGCAAGGACGGCCTGTCGCTGGGCACCTACAGCGAGTGGGGCTGGCACGCCTTCCCCAACACGGAGGACTACCGCTTCGAGGAGACCCTCGAGGACCATCCGCTGCCCGGACACCCGCACGGCGTCTACTCCGTCCAGATGGGCTTCGCCCAGTCGCCCCGGAGCCAGGCCGCGGCCGCGTGGATCCGCGCCAACCCGCACCGCATCCACCTCGGCAACATCGGCTTTGCCGGGATGCGCCCCGAGGAGGTCAACGCCGTGGACCAGACCCTGGACATGTGGGACGGCGTGCTGCACTCCCGCTTCAACTGGAAGGGCCGCGCGGTCGAGGTGGAGACCGTCAGCGGCGGCGAGGGCGAGGACCTGCTCGCCGCGCGCGTGAAGGCGGACCGGGCGCTGCCCGTCGTGCTGCGCTTCCCCTACCCGAGCGGAGTCCACACCGACGACGCCTCCGTCTGGGATGCCGACGACAAACACAGCACGCGGATCCTCTCGCAGGAGGCCGGCAAGGCCCTGATCCTTCGGACTTTGGATGATGTGAACTATTATGTGTCCGTCAGCTGGACCGGCGGAGGCGCCCTCGCCCAGACCGGGCCCAACCGCCTGGAACTGAGCCCGGAGGCCGGCGAATGGGCATTCACGGTGCGCTTCAGCCAGGCGCAGCCTGAGGACGACGCGCCTGGTTTCGACGCGGCGGCCCGGTCCGCCAAAGCCCTCTGGAACGGCTACTGGCAGACCACGGGCGTGATCGATTTCTCGCACTGCACCGACGCGCGCGCAGCCTTGCTGGAACGCCGCGTCGTGCTCTCGCAATACCTGATGCGCGTGCAGGAGGCCCAGCATTTCCCGCCGGCGGAGACGGGAATGACCTACAATTCCTGGCACGGCAAGTTCCACCTCGAGATGGTGATGTGGCACAGCTTCCACTGGGCCACGTGGGGCCAGCCCGAGCTGCTCCGCCGCCAGCTGGACTGGTACAAGACCGCGCAGCCCGTCGCCCGGCAGATTGCCGAGCGCCAGGGCTTCCCCGGCGTACGCTGGATGAAGATGACGGACCCTTCCGCCACCGAGGCGCCTTCCGACATCGGCTCCTACATCATCTGGCAGCAGCCGCACCCCATCTATATGGCCGAACTGGTCTACCGCGCCGCGCCCTCGCCCGCCATCCTCGAGAAATACTACGACATCGTGCAGCAGTCCGCCGAGTTCATGGCCGCGTTCCTGAACTATGACGAGGCGCACGACCGCTACGTCATCGAGGGCGCCTGCGCCGCCACGGAGTCGCTGAGCGAGGACTACACCCTCAACCCGGCCTTCGAGCTGTCCTACTGGCACTTCGGCCTGAGCGTCGCCCAGCTGTGGCGCGAGCGAACGGGCCGGGAGCGCGTTGCCGCGTGGGACACGATCCTGCAGAAGCTCTCCCCGCTTACGGCCAGCCCCGAAGGGATCTATCTCCCCGCCGAGAAGGGCCCGGGCATCCCGGACTTCGAGAACGGCACGATCCTGCGCGTGATTGCGCCGCCTGCGCCCGCCGGCGGGTACAAGGACGGCCAGCGCGGCCGCACCTCGGCCCAGGTCGTCCCGCTCGACCCGGCCCGCACGAGCGTCAGCGGCACCTCCACGGAGAACCTGCTGGCCTACGGGATGCTGCCGGCGTGTCCGCTATTCACCCTCGAGAACATGCAGAAGACCCTGGACCGCGCCGCGGAACGCTGGGGCTGGCAGCGCGGCAACTGGAGCTGGAACTACCCCTCGTTCGCGATGAACGCCACGCGCCTGCTGCGGCCCGAGATCGCCGTGCGCGCCATCACGATGGACGACCGCAGCGACCTGCTGCTGCCCAGCGGCAACAACTACCGCTCCGAGTCCCTCCGGATGTACCTCCCCGGCAACGGCGGCCTGCTGCTCGCCGTGGGGATGATGTGCGCCGGCTGGGACGGCTGCGAGGTCGAGAATCCGGGCTTCCCCAAGGACGGCACCTGGGACGTCCGCTGGGAAGGCTTGTTATCTATGCCGTAAACAATTGAATATGAAAAAGATACTGTTTGCGATCTGTCTCCTGGCGGCGCTGCCGCTGCAGGCGGCGAAGCCCAAGGGCCTCACGGACGAGGTCGTGCGCGCCACGATGAAGAAAGCCACCAAGTTCATGGTGGAGAAGGTGTCCAACAACGGCGGATACCTGTGGAACTACGCCCCCGACTTCTCACGGGTCTGGGGCGAGCTGGAGTGCAAGCCCAGCATGATGTGGATCGAGCGCGGCACGCCCGCGATGGGCAACGTCTTCCTGGACGCCTACCACGCCACCGGCGACGAGTACTACCTGCGCGCCGCCGAAGAGGCCGCGGCTGCGCTGGTCTGGTCCCAGCTGCCCTGCGGCGGCTGGAACTACATGGCCGACTTCGCCGGCGAGGCCTCGCTCAAGGACTGGTACAAGACCGTGGCGAGCGGCTACCAGTATTGCGCCCAGGAGCACCTCCACTACTCCGGCAACGCCACCTTCGACGACGGCACGATCGACGCCGCCGGCTTCCTGCTCCGGATGTACGCCGAGCACTGGGACCCGCGCTACCGTCCGGCCATCGACAAGGCCATCGACTTCATGATCGAGAGCCAGTACCCCGTGGGCGGCTGGCCGCAGCGCTGGCCCCTGCGCTATGACTTCGTCAAGGAGGGCAAGCCCGACTACAGCTCCTTCATCACCATCAACGACGGCGTCCACACCGGCAACATCGGGTTCCTTCTGGACTGCTGGCAGATCCTGGGCGAGGAGCGCGTGCTGGAGCCCATCCAGCGGGCGATGAGCTGCGTGCTCGTGCTGCAGGGCGGCAAGCCGCAGGCGGGCTGGGCGATGCAGCACCAGCTGGACCTCACCTACAGCCCGGGCCACGCGCGTGACTTCGAGCCGCGCGGCTACGCCTCTACGGCCACGGCCGAGATGATCGGCAACCTGATGATGTTCTACCGCTGGACGGGCGACACCAAGTACCTCGCCCGCATCCCGGATGCGTTCGAGTTCCTCAAGAGCATCGAATACAGCCCCGAGATGGTCGCCTTCTTCAAGCAGAACCTGCGCGAGGGCCAGATCCTCTGCCCCACCTTCGTGGAAGTGGGCACCGGCAAGCCGCTCTACCTGCATCGCGGGAACGGCAAATACTGGGTGGACTACGACCCGAACAACATCATCACCCACTACCGCTCCTACCGGACCATCAACTACGGACCGCTCAAAGAGCAATATGAGGCCCTGCTGAAGATGAGCGTGGAGGAGGCCACGGCGGACTCGCCGTTCCTCGGGGACAAGGCGAAGCAGCGCCGCTATCCGCTCTACTATTCGCGCGGCAGCGGCGTGCAGGAGGACAGGGAGGCCATCCAGAAGCTCGTGGACGCCCTCGCCGCCAAGGACTACTGGCCCGGCGGCCTGCCCGGCGTCTCGCACGAGAACCCGGGGTTCTCCGACGCCCCCCTCCCGACGGAGTGCATCTCCACATGGACTTATATGCAGAATATGACGCACCTGATCAACTGGCTTACCGCACGGTAAGCCAGTTGATCAGGCGTCAGAGCCCCATGTCTGGGGGACGTTTCCCCCAGACCCCCTGCGTCGCTCCGCTCCGAACCACGTGCGGATAGGCTATTTCAAAGAGAATACCTATCTTTGTACTACGAAATGGGCAAAATCACCAAGAACGAAATGGACAACTTTATGATTACCGGCATCCAGCAGGTGGGTGTCGGGACCGAGAATTTCAACAAGACCTGGAACTGGCTCATCGAGCATTTCGGAGCCGACGTCAAGATCCTCGAGGACGACACCGTGGCGGAGCGGATGCTCCCCTACACCGGCGGCCAGAGCCACCAGCGCCACGCCAGCATCAACGTCAGCCTGCAGGGCGGCGGCGGCTTCGAGATCTGGCAGTATTCGAAGCGCAAGCCCGTCCCGGCCGCATTCGAGGTGGCCGTGGGCGACCTGGGCGTCTTCGCCGCCAAGGTCAACTGCCGCGACGTGGCGGCCTTCCACAAGGAGATTTCCGCGAAATGGCCCGGCGTCAGCGCCATCTCGGCCCTGCCCGACGGCACGCCCTGCTTCTGCGTCAAGGACCTGTACGGCAACACCTTCCAGGTGGTCCGGCAGGACTACGTCTTCATCGACGAGGGCCGGCTGTGCGGCGGAATCGGCGGCGCCCTGGTGGGCGTGACCGACATGGAGCGCTCCATCGCCTTCTACCACGAAGTCCTCGGCTACGACACCGTCGTCTACGACCGCACCGGCGTCTTCGACGACTGGGGGTCGATGGCCGGCGCCGGCGAGCGCTACCGACGCGTGCTGCTGCGCCCCGCGCAGCCGCGCGCAGGCGCCTTCTCCCAGTTGTTCGGCCCCGACTGCGTCGAACTGGTGCAGGCGCTGGACCGCACGCCCCGCAAGATCTTCGAAGGGCGTTTCTGGGGCGACCCGGGCTTCATCCAGATCTGCTACGACGTGACGGGGATGCAGGCCCTCGGACGCTTCTGCGCCGCACACGGGCACCCCTTCACCGTGGACAGCTGTCCGGACGGTCAGCAGTTCGACATGGGCGACGCCTCGGGCCACTTCACCTATATCGAGGACCCCGACGGCACGCTGATCGAGTTCGTGGAGACCCACAAGATCCCGGTGGTGAAGAAACTAGGATGGTTCATCGACATGCGCAAGCGCGACCCGCGAAAGCCCCTGCCCCGCTTCCTCTTCCGGATGATGGGCCTGGTGTCCCGCGCCAAGAAGCGCCCCGAATAGGATGGAGAAGGTCTGGATCACCGGCGCCTCGTCCGGCATCGGAGAGGCCTGCGCCCTGCGCTATGCCGCCGAGGGCGCCGCGCTGGTGCTGACCTCCTCGTCGGCGGAGCGCCTGCAGCCCGTAGCGGAACGCTGCCGGGCGGCGGGGGCGGCCGGCGTGACGGTCCTCCCCTATGACCTCTCCGACCCCGCCGGCATCCCGGCGCTGGCCCGGCAGGCCTGGGAAGCCTTCGGCGGGCTGGACACCGCCTTCCTCAACGCCGGCATCAGCCAGCGCACCACCGTGGAGGACTCTTCCGGTGAGATGCTCCGCAAGATTATGGAAGTCAACTACTTCTCGCCGGTAGGCATCGCGCAGGAGCTGCTCCCGCACCTGCTGGAGCAGGGCGGCGGACACATCGCCGTCACGACCTCCATCGCCGGCCGCTTCGGCTTCCCGCTGCGCTGCGGCTACAGCTCCTCCAAGTTCGCCCTGTACGGATTCTTCGAGACCCTGCAGGCCGAGTACTACGACCGCGGGATCCGCGTGACGATCGTCTGTCCGGGCCGCGTGCGCACCAACATCTCGCGCTACGCCCTGGACAAGGGCGGCGTGCCGCACGGGCGGCTGGACTCCGGCCAGGCCGGGGGGCTCGCGCCCGAGGCTGCCGCGAAGCAGATCGTGCGGGCCATCCGCCGCGGGCGCCGCGAGGTGCTCGTGGGCCGCGGCGAACTCGTGATGACCTACATCAAGCGTTTCTTCCCGGGCCTCTGCGCCCGCCTCGCCCGCCGCATCAAGCCGATGTAAGCATCAAGCCGGTTACTGCTTCTTGAACCGGTTCAGCAGCTGCTCGTATCGATCCTTCATCTGCTCTTCAAACTTCTTGTAGGCATCCAGACCGGAAAACAGGTCCTGGACCACGAACTTGTAGCCCGCAGGAAGTTCGAAAACTTCAGGATAGGGCACGCCCAGGTGGATGTTGCGCATATAGGTCACGATCCCGTCGGCATCCTCGCAGAGGGTGATGCCGGTCTCCGGATCGATATAACTTGTCCGGTAATGCTCGTCCGTATCCGCGCCATAAGGGCCGTCGAAAGTCTCTGTCGTCACGATGGTTTTCATATAGCACCAGCGGTCGCTGTTGTAGGCCATTTCCTCCTCCGTCATCTGCTCGGATTTGGACGCGACATCCACGTTGTTGAGGGCCTGCATCCCCTCGCCCGGCAGCTTGGTGACGGTGCGGGTGGCGTCGTCAATCCTGTAGATGGCCAGGCTGTCCGGAATGGAAAGCGTCTTGATGACCTGGTTCTCTCCCGTTGCCGGATTGATGCCGGAGGATACGCTGAACTGCCGCTTGCTGGCAGCGTCGAAGAAAACCTTGGCCGGCGTGCCGTGGTTGCTGATTCGGTAGGCACAGAAAGACACCTGCGGACGCGGTTTTTGGAGCGGAGGCTGGTTGTCTTTGTCGTGGGCCGGAAGCCCCACAGGGACCTCCGATGCGATGTCGGGGACATCGTTGTAGGTATAAGGATTGGGAATCTGCGCCAGGGCGGCCAGACCGGTGGTCAGCAACGCTGCCACGATAAGAACACGCTGTTTCATAGCATCACGATTAGTCTTTGACCGGACGGATGGGCAGGCCGTTCTCACGGTACAGGCCGTAGCAGTCCGTGTGGCCGAAACGCATCGCATCACCTTGCTTGCGCTCGTGCCACTCGATGGCATCCTCACTGCCCGCCGGGGTGCCTGACGCAAGCGCCATCGAAGCGGTCCAGCACCAAGGATAGTTTGACTCCTGGAGCTTGTCGCCTACATAATAGCCGGTCTTGGGGAAGTCGATGCTGTTGCCGTTGGGGCCGGTCACCGTCACCAGGCCGGGCTTATCGTAGCTGAACGTGCATTTCTCGAAGAGTTCCATCGCCTCGGTGCGGGTGGGCATACGCCATCCTTTGCCAAGGGCAGCCGTTGCGGCGTCGTCCTCGGGCTGCAGGACGATCAGTTTGTCGGCGGTTCCTGAACTGGCGTGACTGTCCTCGGTGGAGTACTTTTTCACCTTGTATCCATCCTTGAACTTATACGTATCTCCGTCGTATGCTTTTTTGGCATCGGTCTCGCCCCAGGCGTAATAGTTGCCCGGATCGGATGCATCCCTGGCGCCCAGGTTGGTCTTCGCCCATTTGACGCTGAGCCCCAGATCCACGGCGTCGGAAACGGCCACGGAAGTCTTGGTCTCGGCAGCCTTGCCGCTACCTTTCTTGTCGGCATTGCCGCCGCAGGACACCAGCGCAAGAGCGGCCACGCACAAAAGGAGGATTGATAACTTTTTCATAATGTATGCTCGGGATTGGTTTACGGACCTAAAGGTCGGCAAATCGTTTCGAATCAGACTTATACAAAAGTATAAAAATGCATCTGGAAGGCCGGGAAAGCGTCAGTTTCTTGGGGGGAATGCGCCCCTTTTGTTAAATTTGCATTATGAGATATGCTGCCCTCACTCTGCTCTTCCTCGTGCTCGGAGACCTTGCCTACGCGCAGTATTTCGACCACCGGGGTTACCGGCTGGACTCGCTGGAAAACGTCGTGGCCGGCTGGACGCAGGAGCGTCTCTCCACGGCACCTTATGAGACCCGAGCCTCCGTCTCCCTGGCCTACGGAGACCTGATGAACGGCTATGAACGCATCAACCCGGAACGGGCCGTCTACTGTGCCCGGAGAGCCTATGAGACCAGCCTGGAACTGGGATCCCTCAAAATGCCCTTCCGCGCCGCCCGCTTCATCGGCCAGATGTTTTACAACAAGGAGCAGTACGACAGCACGCTCCATTATTACGGAATCGCGCAGACCTTCCTGGACCGGATGGCTGCCGGGGAAGGCGCTTACTCTGAGGCGGATGTGGACGATGCCCTTTCCGGTTTCTACGGAGACCTGGGGAACGTCTATTACGCGCTGGATTCCCTTCCCAAAACATTGGAGTATTACGCCAAAGCCGGAGAAATCTTCGAGAAGAACGGTTGGAAGCAAAGCAGCGCCATCCTCTGGCACAACCTGGGCGATATCTGCTACGAGCAGGGGAACGACAAGGAAGCCATCGAATACTACGAGAAGTCCCTTCGTTTCGGCCAGGAGGCCGGTGACTCCCTGTGGGTTGCGGCGCCCCGGCTGAGCCTGGCCACCGTGTATATGGACGAGGGCCGCACCACCAAGGCCCTGGAATATCTCCGGCTGGCCGACGAATACTTTTCCAAACACGAAGACCAGGAGTACGGGGACCGGATCCGCACCCTGGACGTAAGGGGCCGGGCCCTTGCCCTCCAGAAGAGACAACGCACCCGCATCAGCATCATCCTCTCCATCCTCTCGCTCGCCTTGCTGGCCCTGCTCCTGATTTCCCGCCGGAAAGCCCGCCCGGGAAAGGGCCACAAAGCCGCCGACGAAGCCCTTGCCGAAGCGCTGGAACCACGTCCGGAGGTTCCCGGTCAGGCAGAGCGCCCGCAACTGTCCGAAGGCGAGGCCAAGATCCTCCCGATGATCGCCGCGGGCCTCACCAGCAAGGAGATCGCCGCAAAACTCTTCCTCACCGAGCAGACCATCAAATGGCGCCGCCAGCGCCTCGTGGCCAAGTTCGGCGCCCGCAACACCGCCGAAATGCTCTCCAAGGCCCGCGAAGCCGGGATGCTATAGCAAAAGGAACGGCCCGACTACGAAAAAAGCGGACCGTTTGGTCCGCTGTTTTCGTAGCCCTGAGTGGAATCGAACCACTATTTTAGGTTTAGGAAACCCACGTTCTATCCGTTGAACTACAAGGCCGGCCTTGATAAAAAAAGCCGCTGCAGGCGGCCTTTTCACAGATTACTCAGCGTTCTTGACGACGATCTGACGGCCTCTGTAGTAACCGCACTCGGGGCAGACACGGTGATAGATCACGGTCGCACCGCAGTTCGGGCAGGTGGCGAGGGTCGGGACCGGCGCAAAGTCGTGCGTGCGGCGCTTGTCCCGGCGCTGCTTGGAAAGTTTGTGTTTCGGATGTGCCATTGCTTTATCTTTTTAAATATTATTTGCTCAAATACTTTGTAGTCTCCTGATTGCATTCTCCTTCGGGGTGCACGCGCTGGAGCGGGAGCGAGATGCACACGAAGTCGTATACGTCCTGCCGCAGGTCCAGCTCATCGGACTCCGGCGTGTAGCTCTCCTCGAAGGAGGTCTCCACCGGAATCACGAGGTCCTCGAGACATCTGTCGCAAGCGACGGTCACACTGCCCGCGATTGCGCAGGCGGCTTCTGCCGTCAGGCCGTGATAGGACACTTGGGCCGTCACTTCCAGATCGGCATCGAGGATTTCTACATTCCCGAATATCTCAAAGAACTCAGGCCCGGCGTGCCACGTAAAATGGTTCTTTCCGGGGCCCAAACTTGTCAGTTTGACTACAAAGGGTTGCAAAGTTAGCAATTTTTTCGCGATTAACAACTAAAATCAGTCTTCGTTGTCGCTGTTTCTTTTGCGCGCGAGCGGATCCAGCAGGATCTTGCGGATGCGCATGAAGTGCGGCGTGACCTCCACGAGTTCATCTTCCTGGATGTATTCCAGCGCCTCCTCCAGGGAGAATTTGATGGCCGGCGGGAGGATGATCTTCTCGTCGGAGCCGGCGGCGCGGACGTTGGTGAGCTTCTTGGTCTTGCAGATATTGATGTTGAGGTCGCGCTCGCGCGTGTGCTCACCCACGACCTGGCCGGCGTAGATGTCCTCGCCGGGCTCCACGAAGAAGCGGCCGCGGTCCAGCAGCTTGTTCATCGAATAAGCGATGGACTGCCCGGTCTCGATGGACACGAGCGAGCCGTTGTTGCGGTGCTCGATCTCGCCCTTGTAGGGCTGATACTCCTTGAAGCGGTGCGCCACGATGGCCTCTCCCTGGCTGGCGGTCAGCAGGTTGGAGCGCAGGCCGATCAGGCCGCGGGTCGGGATCTCGAACTCCAGCAGGGTCCGGTCGCCGCGCGGCTCCATCCGCACCAGCGCGCCCTTGCGGCGCGTGGAGATCTCGATGGCGGCACCCACGAACTCCTCCGGCACCTCGATGGAGAGGTCCTCGATGGGCTCGCAGCGCTGGCCGCCGATGGTCTTGTCCAGCACCTTGGGCTGGCCGACCTGCAGCTCGAAGCCCTCGCGGCGCATCGTCTCGATGAGCACCGACAGGTGCAGCACGCCGCGGCCGTAGACCACGAACGAGTCGGCCGTCAGGCCGGGCTTGACGCGCAGGGCGAGGTTCTTCTCCAGTTCCTTGTCCAGGCGCTCCTTGAGGTGGCGCGAGGTCACGAACTTGCCGTCCTTGCCGAAGAAGGGAGAATTATTGATGGTGAAGAGCATGCTCATCGTGGGCTCGTCCACGGCAATGGGCTCCAGCGCCTCGGGATTCTCGTAGTCGGCGATCGTGTCGCCGATCTCGAAGCCCTCGATACCCACCACGGCGCAGATATCCCCGCAACGGGCCTCCTCCACGTTGGTCTTGCCCAGGCCCTCGAAGACCATCAGCTGCTTGATCTTCTGCTTCTGGACGATGTCGTAGCGCTTGCACAGGCTGATCTGCTGGCCGGCCTTGAGCGAGCCGCGGGTGATGCGCCCGACGGCGATACGGCCCACGTAGGGAGAATACTCCAGCGAGGAAATCAGCAACTGGGGCGTGCCCTCGACCACCGGCGGAGCCGGGATGACCTCGAGGATCGTGTCCAGCAGCGGGGTGATGTCGGTGCCCTGTTTCTTCCAGTCCAGCGACATCCAGCCCTGCTTGGCGGAGCCGTAGACGGTGACGAAGTCGAGCTGCTCCTCCGTGGCGTTGAGGTTGAACATCAGGTCGAAGACCTCCTCCTGCACCTCGTCGGGACGGCAGTTGGGCTTGTCCACCTTGTTGATCACGACGATGGGTTTCTTGCCCATCTGGATGGCCTTCTGCAGGACGAAACGCGTCTGGGGCATGCAGCCCTCGAAGGCGTCCACGAGCAGCAGCACGCCGTCCGCCATGTTGAGCACGCGCTCCACCTCGCCGCCGAAGTCGCTATGCCCCGGGGTGTCGATGATGTTGATCTTGACGCCTTTGTAGATCACGGAGACGTTCTTGGCGAGGATGGTGATCCCGCGCTCGCGCTCCAGGTCGTTGTTGTCCAGGATCAGCTGGCCCAGGTTCTCGGGCTGGCGCACCAGGTTGGCCTGGTAGATCATCCGGTCCACGAGCGTGGTCTTGCCGTGGTCGACGTGGGCGATGATGGCTATATTTCTGATTTCTTGCATATTCTGTGTCTGATGCGGACTCCGGGGGAGCCCGGCTTTCCTAAAAACGTGCAAAGATACTGATTTCCACGGAAAAACATAAACCGAATAATTAGTATATTTGTGGGTTATGTGCAAAAAAAGCCTGTTTGCCCTGATTCTCGTCCTTCCGGTCCTGCTCTCCTGCGGCGGCCGCAGCGGCGGTCGCGACGCCGCGCCCGCCGAGCGGCGCATCCCCGCGCTGATCACGACCGTCCCCTCCGACGCGCTGGGAGTCGTCTGCTACGACCGCTGCGCCGAGGGCCTGTCGCTGTATGATTCCACGAGCGTCCTGCACCGGCTGGACCTGTCCGCCTTCAAGAATGCCCGGATGGCCCTGTCGCTCTGCTACAACGGCTCGCTGGTGCCCGTGCTGGCGCTGGACGCCGGACGCGCCCCGGCCGACTCCTCCGAGGCGGTCAGCGGCCTGCTCGCCCAGGCGGCCAGCCTGCGGCTGCGCGCGGATTATTTCCCGCCGGACGAGGAAGCCCACCGCGACGGCTTCCTGCTCATCACCCCCTCCGACGCCCAGTTGACGGCCGTCAAGCGCCACCTCTCCGAGCACACCTCCATCCTGGACGCGCCGGGGTTCCGCGAGGCGCTCGCGGCGGCGGATGACGACCAGTTCGTCATCCTGCGCAACGGCGGCGCCGAGCGGCTCGCTCCCGCCAGTTGGCTGAAGGGCTTCTTCCCCCGGCGCGAACTGACCGGATTCCTGCGCAGCGTCGCCGACTGGACGGTGCTCAAGCCCCTGTCCGACGGCTTCACGGTGCTCCCGGTCTGCAGTGACTCCGACACATACTACGCCAACATCCTCGCCCTGCTCCCCTTCGGGGACAGCCGGCTGGGCGCCATCCTCCCGGAGGATACCCGCCTGGCCGTGGCCCTGCCCGTCTCCCAGCCCCAGATGCGCCAGGCCGTGGAGCGCTGGCAGGACGCCTCCGTCAAGCTCACACGCTACAAGCGCACGCTCGAGGAGCTCCGCAAAGCCAGCGGCAAGGACCCGCTCAAGTGGGAGAAAGAGCTGGACATCAAGGAGATCGCCCTCGTCCACTTCGGCGGTGGGGCCGTCACGCTGGTGCGGCCCGCCAAGGCGGTGGAGGACCGCGAGCCCGCGGAGAACCCCTGGCGCGGATTCCTCTCCATCCTCTACGGCAGCGCCTTCAGCCTGCCCGACGACAGTCACACGGCCGCATACGGCGGCTGGTACCTATATGGCAGCGAGGCGGCCGTCCGGGCCTTCCTCGACGCCGGGCGGCCCGACGGGACCGGCACCAGATGGCCGGGCCGGGGCTGCCGCCTCCTCGTGTACGAACCCGATAAAACCCTTGCCTGGGACAAAAAAGGCATCAGACTCCAATGGAATTCCAATCGGTAAACAAGCTCATCGAGAAGAGCATCAGAGAGAACTGGGAGCGTGACGCGCTCTCCAACTACCAGGGCGTCACCCTCAAATACAAGGATGTCGCGGAGCGCATCGAATACCTGCACATCGCCTTCCGCAAATGCGGACTCAAGAAGGGCGACAAGGTCGCGCTCTGCTCCCGCAACCAGGCCCACTGGGGCGTGTGTTTCCTGGCCGCCACGACCTACGGCGCCGTGCCCGTGCCCATCCTGCACGAATTCAAGCCCGAGAACATCCACTACCTCGTCAACCACTCCGACGCCAAGGTCTTCTTCGTGGACGAAGTCATCTGGCAGGGCCTCTCCGAGGCCGAGATGCCGGGCCTGGAGGTCATCGTCCAGATGAACACCCTCAACTACATCTACGCCAAGAACCAGGACCTCGTGTCCGTGCGCGACAACCTCACCCAGACCTTCAAGTCCCTCTACCCCGACGGTTTCACCGCCGACCACCTCGACTACTACGAGGACCAGCCCGAAGAGCTCGCGCTGATCAACTATACCTCCGGCACCTCCGGTTTCTCCAAGGGCGTGATGATCCCCTACCGCGCCCTGTGGTGCAACATCCGCTTCGCCGGGGAGACCGCCGAGCCGCAGATGAACTGCGAGTCGGAGGTCGTGGCGATGCTCCCCTCCGCCCATATGTACGGGATGATGTTCGAATTCCTCTTCGAGATGACGATCGGTGCGCACGTCCACTTCCTGACCCGCACCCCGAGCCCCAAGGTCATCATGAAGGCCTTCTCGGAGATCCACCCCGACATCATCATCGCCGTGCCGCTCATCATCGAGAAGGTCTACAAATCCCAGATCAAGCCGGTGGTGGACCGCCACAAGTCCCTGATGCGCATCCCCATCGTGGACCAGGTGATCCAGAAGAAGATCCGCAACAGCATGATCGATGCCTTCGGCGGCCGCTTCGAGGAGGTCATCCTCGGCGGCGCCGCCTTCAACCCGGAGGTGGAGAACTTCATGCGCAAGATCCACTTCCCCTTCACCGTGGGCTACGGGATGACGGAGTGCGCCCCGCTGATCACCTACGCCAAGTGGTGGAAGACCCGCAAGGGCTCCTGCGGCATCCCCATCACGGGCTGCGAGGTCCGCATCGACTCCAAGAACCCCTACAAGGAGCCCGGCGAGATCCAGGTCCGCGGAGACAACGTCTTCCTGGGGTACTACAAGAACCGCCAGGCCACCAAGGCCAGCTTCACCAACGACAACTGGTTCAAGACCGGGGACATCGGCGTGATCGACTACGACGGCTACCTGTACCTGCGCGGCCGCTCCAAGTGCATGATCCTCGGTCCCAGCGGCCAGAACATCTATCCGGAGGAGCTGGAAGCCGTCATCAACAACGTCACCTACGTCGTGGAGTCGCTCGTGGTCGAGGACAAGGGCGGCCTGACGGCCCTGATCTATCCCGACTACCACCAGGGCGAGCTCGACGGACTGACCCGCGAGGACCTCGAGGAGCGCATCAACGGCAGCCTCCCCGAAATCAACAAGCTCCTACCGTCCTATGCCCAGATCCGCCGGATCGAGTTCATGCCGGAGGACTTCGAGCGCACACCCAAGCGCAGCATCAAGCGCTACCTATACCAGAGATAGCATGAACAAGTTCGACGACAAATACATGCAGATGGCCGCCATCTGGGCGACCAACTCCTACTGCAAGCGCCGGCAGGTCGGCGCCCTGCTGGTCAAGGACCGGATGATCATCTCGGACGGCTACAACGGCACGCCCTCGGGCTTCGAGAACATCTGCGAGGACGAGAACGGCGTGACCAAGCCCTACGTCCTGCACGCCGAGGCCAACGCCATCTCCAAGATCGCCAAGTCCGGCAACAGCGCCGAGGGCGCCACGCTCTACGTGACCGCCTCCCCCTGCCTGGAATGCGCCAAACTGATCATCCAGTCCGGCATCCGCCGGGTCGTCTACCGCGACGAGTACCGCCTCACGGACGGGGTCGACCTGCTCCGCCGGGCCGGCATCGAGGTCGGAAAAATCGATTGAGTATGAAAAGATCCTCCCTCCTGGTGGCCCTGCTGGGCATCGTCATCGGCCTGCTGATCGCCCTGCTCGTCCAGACGCTCGGACGGCGCCAGCGCACGATGCGCGTGGGCGCCGCCGACTGGCGCAAGGTCGAGCTGATCCTGCAGAGCATCGACGACAACTATGTCGACTCCGTGGACCGCAAGAAGGTGACCGAGGCCGTGGCGGCCGCGGCCCTGTCGGCCCTGGACCCGCACTCCTCGTATATGCCCCCGCAGGTCCTCGAAGAGACGGAGGCCGACCTGACGGGCAACTTCGACGGCATCGGCATCCAGTTCAACGTCCCCAACGACACGGCCGTGGTGATCGAGGTCATCCCGGGCGGCCCCTCCGAGAAGATCGGCCTCCAGCCCGGCGACCGTCTGCTCAAGGTGGACTCCACCAACATCGCCGGCGTGCACTTCCCGCAGGACAGCATGGTCCGGCGGATCAAGGGCGCGGCGGGCAGCAAAGTGCTCGTGACCGTGCAGCGCGACCGGGAGGTCATCCCCTTCGAGATCACGCGCGGCAAGATTCCCACCTGGTCCGTCGACGCCGCCTTCATGGTCAATGACACGACCGGGTACCTGCGCCTCTCCAAGTTCTCCCGCACCACGGAGATGGAGTTCATCAAAGCCTGCGCCGAGCTCACGGAGAGCGGGATGCGCGAACTGCTGGTCGACCTGCGGGACAACACCGGAGGCTACCTCGACCAGGCCTGCAAGCTCTCCAACCTGTTCCTGCCCCGGCGCGCGCTGATCGTCTACCTGGAGGGCCGCCACCGCAAGCGCGAGGAATACCGCGCCGACGGGCGCGGGCCGTTCCAGGACCTGGACGTCAAGGTGCTCGTCAACGAAGGCAGCGCCTCGGCCAGCGAGATCCTGGCCGGCGCACTGCAGGACAACGGCCGCGCCACGCTGGTGGGCCGCCGCACCTTCGGCAAGGGACTCGTCCAGGAGCCCTTCTTCTTCAGCGACAACTCCGGGATGCGCATCACCGTGGCGCGCTACTACACGCCCTCCGGCCGCTGCATCCAGAAGCCTTATTCCGACGAATACGAGTACGAGGTGCTGCGCCGCTACGAATCCGGCGAGATGTTCCACGCCGACAGCATGCGTGTCGAGAAGGGCGGCATCCTGCCGGACGTGTTCGTGCCCGTGGACACCACGCGCGCCGGGCAGTTCTTCGTGGCCTGCAACCGCAAGGCCACGGCGATGCGCTTCGCCTCGGCCTTCTTCGACGGCCACCGCCGCGAGCTCTCCGCCATCGACGACTACGGCCAGCTGCTCTCCTACCTGGACCGCGCCGGCCTGGAGCAGAAGTTCCTGGACTTCGCCCGGGCCAAGGACGGGCTCGTCCCCAAGGACGGCGAATGGGCCTCAGACCGGCAGTATATGATGACCCAGGTCCAGGCCCTTGTGGGCCGTTATTCCAAGCTCGGCGACAAGGCCTACTACCACCTCTTCCTTCAGACCGACGACATCTTCAAGGCCGCGATGCGGCCCGACTAGCACACGGAAAAAGGAGACTTCCGCTACTTGAAGATCTCGCAATTCTCCTCCAGGAGATCCACCAGGTGATAGGCGAACTGGCGGATGGCCTTGGTGTCCCGCTCCCGGGGATCCTGGCTCCGCCAGTAGAGGATCTTTGCGGAGAGCAGTTCGTGCATCGGGACCATCTGCCCGGCCTCGAGGATGTTGACAGCCCACTCCGCCGCCTCCAGGATGTCGTCCGTGGAGGCGCTGGTGGTCTTGAACACTTCTTTGTTCTCTTTGAAGGACTCTTTGATCCGGCGGATCGCCTCCTCGGCATAGCCCTCCCGGTTCGGGTTCTCCCGGACCATGGTCTTGAGGTCCCGGTTGCGGTAGAAGCCCAGGCAGGCGGCCACGATGGACGGATCCCGGATCGTGCCGTCGGGGTAGAAAATGCCGTGGATCTCGCCCCAGCCCGGATAATTGATCATCAGTTCGAACAGATACCAGCCCGTCCCGTATTCATCCGCCATCTGGAGGGCCAGGTCATAGGGATTGGACCGGCCGATGCAACCCATCTCGCTGTTGATCATCTGTTTGCCGTATTTCTCGGCCGCAGCCTTGGCGATGTCGTAGTTCTCCCGGATAATGGCGCGGGTCTCACGATAGTCGTGGAAAGAGATCACATCCACCAGGTCGGGGGACGCGCTCTCGATGAACTTCGGATAGGTCACACCCACGGTGATGTCATCGTCCGGAGCCACTTCCTTGCAGGTCAGGCAGGCCTTCCGTACGAAGCGGAAGATCTCGGCGGCCCGCTCCTCCCGGAGCTCGGCCGGGGCGTGGTTGTGATAGTCGTTGCAGGTGGGCTCGTTCATGATGTCCCAGCAGAGCAGGCCCGGAGTGCCCTTTACCGCGCCGACCACGGCGCGGATGTATCTCTCGGCCGCAGGCCAGTTCTCCTCCTTGATCATTTCGGGATCCAGGCCGTTGCCGTTGAAGAGGATGGGCATCACCGTATAGCCCATGCTGTGGCAGATGGCGATATAGTCCTTCAGGGTCTTGATGAAGCCCTGCGGATCGCGCTCCCACTGCCGGGGGCCCATCCAGATCCGGGTACTGTTCAGGCCGATGCGCTGGCCGTAGCCGAGTTCGCGGCGAACCGTGGCTTCGTCGGCGCGCCAGCCCGTGTGGCAGACGCCGTGAATGCGGCTGTAGTCCGTCTTGACAGCTTTCTTTTGGGGAGAAGCGGCACCGGCACCGACACAGAGCAGCGCCAGGAGCAGGAAGAGGAATGCTTTTCTCATGGTATGGAAATTGGTCGATAATCCAAGGCAAGTTACCCAAAAAAACAAATATTCGCAAGAATCCGTATCTTTGTATATGATGCTGAGATTACTTGTATTGATCCTGCTGGCGGCGGGGCCGCTGCAGGCCGGCCGGAGCATGCGCCCGGCGATGCGCGTGCTCGAGAGCGAGCAGCGCGACGGTTACACCTGCCAACTGGTGGAGTACAATGTCTCCTATGAGGAACGGGTGCAATCTTACCTGCTCATTCCGGATGGTGCTTCCCGTCGGCACAGGCGGCCGGCTCTGGTGCTGCTGCACGACCACGGCGCCCGGTTCGACATCGGCAAGGAGAAGTTGGCACGCCCCCTGTCCTCCGCCCCGGACTACATCAAGGCCTCGGCACAGCAATGGGTGGACGATGGCTTCGACGGGGTTTACTTCGCCGACAAGCTGGCCGCTGCGGGATACGTGGTGATTGTGCCCGAAGCGCGCTACTGGGGCTCCCGGAGCACGGCTCTTTGCCAGCAGTGGTCCCGGATAAGGTTCGGTGGCGAGCGTGGAAACATTGACTCGCTCAAGACCCTGGTCTATGAGGGCCAGCGGGCCTGCTACGACAGCCTGGCACGGCAGGGCGTCATCTGGGCGGAACAGACCTTGCACGAAGACGCTGCGGCCGCTCGCCTGCTGAAGCGCCTGCCTTGTGTGAAGAAGCGCCGTATCGGCTGTTTCGGCTGGTCGATGGGAGCCCACCGCGCCTGGCTGTTGGCGGCCTTCTGCAAGCAGGTCCGTACGGGTGTGGCCCTATGCTGGATGACCCTTATGGAGACGCAGACCCAGCCCTACAAGGCTTCCGATTACTCGATGCTAATCCCGAAGATGCGCGAGCGCTACGACTTCCCCGACATCGCCCGCTGGCTCGCGCCCAAGCCTTTCCTCTTCCTTAACGGACGGCAGGACAAACTATTCCCGGTCGATGCGGTCCAGACTGCCTTTGACCGTATGCAGGCGATTTATGCGGAGAGACACGCCGCCGGTCGCCTGCGCACCGAGTTCTTCGACGGTCCCCACCACTGCGGCCTCGTCGAACAACAAACCATCCAGGACTTCCTCGACACCCAGCTGAAAAAAAAGTGAGGGATCTGGACAAAAGGATACCGGCCTCAGAGATACTCTGAGGCCGGTTCCTGTGCGCGGGATGAGAGTCGAACTCACACGTCGCAATTGACACTAGCTCCTGAAACTAGCGCGTCTACCATTTCGCCACCCGCGCCCGAATGGACTGCAAATATACAACTTTTCTGAAAAACGACAAAAAAATCTGCAACTCTTTGCAATCCCTCCGGCGTCTCTCATAGTCTAGTTGTATCGTGCAAAAGCCTGGTTGATGTCGCTCTTGTACGCCGGATAGTAACTGATCAGCTTTTTCTGCAGGATTTCCCGGTCGGTGACATCGGCCCCCAGGACCTGGAAAATCCGGTTGTAGTCCAGTCCGTGCTCCTCCAGTAGGAGCAGGATCTGGGGATGGAACCAGAAAGACAGGCCGAATCCCGGCGCCGACTCGCCGTAACGCTCGCGGTAGAAGTGCGTCTGGACGAAGTAGGCCCACATCTCCCCCACCTCGCAGTAGCCGTGGTCCGCCTCGGTCCCGAGGCCGTAAGTCACGAATCCGGATGTGACGAAGGACTTGAGCACGTAGCGCGCATAATGGTTCCAGTAGTCCCGGCCCGCCAGCATGAAGTGGCTCGCATGCGCGAACTCGTGGATGGCCATCGCGTAGATGTCGGCATAGCTGTCGCTCCCCTTGAGGCCGATCGTGACGTCCGGCAGGAACATCTGCAGCAGCGAGACATACTCCCCGAGGAAATCCGCCAGGCGGCTCTGCTCGACCAGGACGCCCTGCTGCAGCATCACGGCGGAACTGAGGGACAGGCGCTGGAACAGCCAGATCCGCAGGTTGGCGGGCGGCACCTTGAGGGCCGGGTCCACGGTCTCGCAGCGCGCAAAGTAGTCGTACCCGGCATTGTTGACCACGCAACGCGTGAAGAGCCAGCGGTCCGAACTGCGCGAGACTTCGTAGTCCAGCCCGGCGGCGTCCTGCCGGCCGAGCGTGGCCACGGAAGCCGGGACCAGCAACAGGTTGAGCCCGATTCCGAACCCTTTGGAGTTCTTGAAAATCAGCCGGTAACGCGGCCGCGAGGCGAAGCTCTTGTCCATCTGGTAGTACCCCTCTTCGTCCGTGTAGGCATAAGCGAACTTGACGAAGGAATTGCAGCTGACACGCACGCCCCGCACGCCCTCCGGCTCCCGGCCAGGCGCATCGTCCAGCAGGGTGATGCATCCGGCGGGCTTGCCGGAGGACTCGCCCCGCGTCGCGGGCGCCGCATCCAGCAGCGCGGCGTTGCCGCTCAGCCGGAAGGCCTCCCGCTCCACGGCGGCCCAGTCCACGCCGTCGCCCTTGGTGGACGGCCCGTCCGGCGGGATGTAGCAAGACTCCAGCACCTCGTACCGGATCCCGGGCGGGAAGGAATATCCCTTCGGCACCACGGAATACTGCCAGGTGATCCGGCCTTCGGGCACTTCCGGATCGTGATAGTAATCCCCCTCGCGGGTGATCTCGTAGTCTACGGGATGGTCCAGGAGCGGGATCCCGCTCCGCTCCAGTTCCTCATACTGCGCCTCGTCCGCCGGCAGGAAGCGGACATAGAGGTGCGTCGTCGGGACCACGACCCGGTCCGCCTTGGTCGGATAGACCGCCGCCAGCGCCTGGGTCATATTGTCCACGGAATAGGGATCGTCGAGTTGCCGGCCCAGCTCGATCATCCCGTGCTCCACCCGGCGCCCCTCCGCATCCACGCTCACCTCTCCCGGGGAGAGGCCCAGTCCGGAGCAGGAGGCGAGCAGGACCGGCACGAGCGCATCGAACAAAATGCGTCTTTGTCTTCTTCTTTTCATAGCTTTGTCGTTTTCTCAGCGGCAAAGTTCGGGAAGGCAAAGCGTTTTATTGCGCGATTAAACGTTTAATTATCGAAAAAACCCCGTACAACTATGTACGGGGCACGAATCAGGTATTTGTCGAACGATAAGAAACAGACAAAAATCAGAAGAAATTGACTGTCTTTTGTTCAATTGCACTCATCAGGCTGTTGCCCAGCCGGCTCACGCCGAAGCGAAAATACGCCTTGTCCATCCACTCCTTGCCGAGCACGGAGGCGCCGATGTAGTAGTACAGCAGGGCGTCCTTGGCGTTGGAGATGCCGCCGGCGGCCTTGAAGCCGACCTTGCGGCCCGTCCGGGCGTGGAAGGCCTTGATGCACTCGCACATCACGTAGGCGGCCGTAGGCGTGGCATTGACCTCGACCTTGCCCGTGGAGGTCTTGATGAAATCGGCACCGGCTTCCATCGCCAGGAAGGACGCCTGCGCAATCTTCTCCGGCGTGACGAGCAGGCCGGTCTCGAGGATGACCTTGAGCACGACCGGGCGGCCCTGACGGGCGGCCTCGGCGTCGATAGCCTTCTTCATCTCCACGATCTCGTGCGAGGCCGCCTCGTAGTCCTCCGCCAGGAAGGAATTGAGTGCCAGCACGATATCCACTTCGTCAGCGCCCCCGCGGACGGCCAGGATGCACTCCTGCACTTTGACCTCCAGGAAACTCTGGGCCGAAGGGAAGCAGCTGGAGACCGTGGTCACGTGCAGTTCGGGCGAGCAGCGACGCTCCCGCACCACCGACGCGAAGTTGGGATACACGCAGATCGAGGCGGGAAGCGGATAATCCGGGAACTCCCGGGTCAGGCGGTTGGTCTTGTCGACCAGTTTGCAGACGGACGCCACCGTGTCGTTGGTCTTGAGGGTGGTCAGGTCCATCAGGGAGAAACAACGCTTGAGCACCTCCGGCGTGGCGAGGCCGTCCAGGTTGGAGGCCACGGCCTGGATCCGGGCTGCTATTTCCTCCCCATTGGGAGCATAGCCATATTTGAGCAAGTAATCCATAAGGTTATCAGTGTATTATTTTATTACCAAAGTGTCTCTTGTCGTCCGTTCAGGCCAGAGGATCCGCCTCCCGGTCCATCGGAGGGAATCGTCCGAGAAATCCTGCGGCTTGTACAGCCGGCGGAAGGCATCCAGCATCTGCTCGTGCTCCCGCCAGGCTTCCAGCTCCTTCTGGAGCTGGTCCCCACGGGCGCGCAGCTGCTCCGACGCCCCGGAGAGGACCTTGTTGTACTTGTCGGGATGGTCCAGGTAGTAGTGGACGCTCTTGTCATAGTCCTCGAACGAGTAGCCGAACCGGCGGAAAACCGGGTCGAAGACCAGGGTGGTGTCTCCGGCGGAGCGCTGGTTCGGGTGGTCCCGGAACCACTGGTCCGCCAGGTACATCTCGGCGACGATCCGCTTCATCTTGCTGTCCGGGATCACCCGGGCCCGGCGGCCGCACCCGGCCGTACAGCAGAGCACGGCCAGCAGCGCAAGCAGGAGAACCGGACCGGGACAGCGCATCGCTTAGCGGAGCTGGGCGCCGAAATCCTTCTGGAAGGTGGTCAGCAGGCGCTCCATCACCCGCTCCGTATCCTGGTCCGTAAGCGTGCGCTCCAGGTCCTGGATGACGAAGCTCAGGGCGTACTGCTTCTTGCCGGCGGGGATCTTGTCGCCGCGGTACACGTCGAACAGGCCCACCTGGCGCAGCAGTTTCTTTGCCTGCTTGAAGGCGGCGGCGCGCAGGTCGGCGTAACTGACCTGCTCGTCCAGCAGCAAGGCGAGGTCGCGGCGGACGGCCGGGAACTTCGGCAACTCGCTGAAGGCCACCTTGTCGCGCTTGACGAGCTCGAAGAGCGTGGGCCACTCGATCTCGGCGGCGAAGACCGGCTGCTTGATGCCGAACTTGCGCGCCAGGCCGGGATGGACCGTGCCGAGGGTCACCAGCTTGCCGCCCTTGCCAGGCAGCGAGTAGACCATCCCCTCGGAGAAGATGTCCGCGGGGGCCGGAGCCGCCCACAGCTGCTGGATGTCGGCGCCATAGCGGCGCAGCAGCAGCTCCACATAGCCCTTGAGCTGGAAGTAGTTGCTCTTGCCGGGCTCTTCGCGCCAGGATTTCTCCGGCGTGCCGGTGAGCATCAGCGTGAAGCAGGTGTGCTCCTCGTAACCGTCGAGCGTCTCGGGGGAAGTCTCCGGGCGGCGGCTGTAGACGCTGCCGTACTCGAAGGTGCGCATCGAGGAGATCTGGCGGTTGAGGTTGTATGCGATGACCTCCAGGCCGCCGAGGATCAGGGTCTGGCGCATCACGTTGAGGTCCTGGCTGAGCGGGTTGACGATGGTCGCGCAGCGCTCCGCGGGGAAGGTCTGCAGGCCGGCATAGTACTCCGCCTTGGTCAGGGAATTGTTCATGATCTCCACGAAGCCATTGGCTGCCAGGAAGTTGGACATGGCGTTTCGGATCGCCTCCGGGTCCGGTTTGGGCGTGGCGCCCACCGACATCTTCATATGGTGCGGCAGGGGGATGTTGTTGTACCCATAGATGCGCAGGATCTCCTCGACCACGTCGCACTCGCGGTAGACGTCCACCATATAGGACGGGGCAGCCACGCGGGCGCCGCCCGGGCGCTTCTCCAGGAAGTCGTAACCCAGCCAGGTGAGGATGTTCTCCATCGTCTCAAAGCCGATCTGCTGCCCGGCGAAACGCTCGATGCGGGCGTAGTCCAGGTCGATCTCCCGCCGGGCGACCGGCTGGGGATACGACTCCCGGATCTTGCCGACGACCTGGCCGCCGGCGCACTCCTGGATCAGGGTCACGGCGCGCTTGAGCGCGAAGATGGGGATCTCGGGATCCGCGCCGCGCTCGTAGCGGAAGGACGCGTCCGTCTGCAGGCCCTGCGTCTTGGAGGTCCGGCGAATGGAGGCGGGATCGAAATAGGCGCTCTCCACGAACACGTCCGTGGTGGACTCGGTCACGCCGCTGTCTTCGCCGCCGAACACGCCGGCGATGCACATCGGCACCCGCTCGTCCGCGATGACCATATCCCGGCTGCAGAGCTTGTGCTCCGCACCGTCCAGGGTCTTGATGGGCTCGCCCTCGGCCGCGCGGCGCACCACCACGTGGCCGCCGATCTTGGCGGCGTCGAAGGTGTGGAGCGGCTGGCCGAGCTCGAAGAGCACGAAATTGGAGATATCCACGATGTTGTTGATCGGCCGCAGGCCGATGCTCACCAGGCGCTGCTGGAGCCACTCCGGGGAGGGCTTCACCTGCACGCCCTTGAGCGTAATGCCGGTATAGCGCGGCGCACCGTCGCTGTCGCGGACCTCGATGGCGACGCCCTCGCCTTCGCCCTCGCGGAAGGCATCCACGGACGGCTTCACGAGTTCGCACGGGCGGCCGTTGAGCCGAAGCCAGGCATACAGGTCGCGGGCCACGCCCCAGTGGGAAGCAGCATCGATGCGGTTGGCCGTGATCTCATACTCGATCACCGCCTCGGAGCCCAGTTGGAGGTACTCCTTGGCGGGCGTCCCCACGACGGCATCCTCTGGCAGGACCATGATGCCGGCGTGGTCCTCGCCGATGCCGAGTTCGTCCTCGGCGCAGATCATACCGAACGACTCGATCCCGCGGATCTTGGATTTCTTGATCTTGAAATCCCCGGGCAGGACCGTGCCGATCTGGGCGAACAGGACCTTCTGGCCGGCCGCAACGTTGGGCGCGCCGCAGACCACGGTCAGCGGATCGCCGGCGCCGGCGTCCACCGTGGTGACGTGGAGATGGTCGGAGTCGGGGTGCGGCTCGCAGGTCAGCACCTGCGCCACGACCACGCCGGCGAGTCCGCCGGGGATCTGCTCCTGCTCCTCGACGCCGTCCACCTCGATGCCGATCGAGGTCATCGCGTCAGCAACCTCCTGCGGGGTGAGGTCACACTTCAAATACTCCTTGAGCCAATTGTAACTGAGCTTCATATCTTGTTATTTTATCATTTCAAACTGTCGGGACTGAATAGCTGGGCCACGAATTCCTGCTTGTTGAACACCTTGAGGTCGTCGATCCCCTCACCCACGCCGATGAACTTCACCGGGATGTGGAACTGGTCCGACACGCCCACGACCACGCCGCCCTTGGCGGTGCCGTCGAGCTTGGTGACGGTCAGTGAGGTGATGTCGGTGGCCCGGGCGAACTCCCGCGCCTGCGCGAAGGCGTTCTGGCCCGTGGAGGCGTCCAGGATCAGCATCACGTCGTGGGGGCCGTCGGGGACGACCTTGCGGATGACATTGCGGATCTTTGTCAGCTCGTTCATCAGGTCCACGCGGTTGTGCAGGCGCCCGGCGGTGTCGATGATCGCCACGTCCGCGCCGCGCGCCACCGCCGCCTTGACGGTGTCGAAGGCAACGGATGCCGGGTCGGAACCCATGGACTGCTTGACGATGTCCACGCCGGCGCGCTCCGCCCAGATGGTCAGCTGGTCCACGGCCGCCGCGCGGAAGGTGTCGGCGGCGCCCAGCAGGACCTTGCGCCCCTGGCGGGTCAGCATCGCGGCGAGTTTGCCGATCGTCGTGGTCTTGCCCACGCCGTTGACGCCCACCACCAGGATGACATAGGGCTTCTTGCTGAAGTCGAAGGGCTCCACGCTCTCGTCCACCAACGCCCCGATCTCCTCACGCAGCAAACCCACCAGTTCGTCGAAAGACATGAACTTGTCCTTCGCGACCCGCTCCTCGAGACTGTCGATGACCTTCAGGGTCGTGTCCACGCCCATATCCGACTCCACCAGGGCCTCCTCGATCGCATCGAGCGTGTCATCGTCCACCCTCGACTTGCCGATCACGGCCCGCGAAATCCGCTGAAAGAAACTCATTGCCATAGTCCACAAAGATACAAAAATATACGCAAATAAAGAGGGGGTCCCGCACAGGCGGAACCCCCTCTTTATGCTGTACAGGAGAAATTATTTCTTGCTGGCGAAATAATCCTTGGCCTTGTCGGCCTCGACGAGCTGCTCCGTGAAGACGTAAGCGCCGGTCTTGGGGGACTTCTCCATACGGATGCACTTGACCATGCTCTTGGCACCGGCCTTGGCTGCGAAGGTTGCAACGGCTTTCTTTGCCATAATCTAATCTCCTATGAATTATTTGATTTCACGATGAACGGTGACCTTCTTGAGGTACGGATTGTACTTCCGACGCTCGAGACGCTCCGGGGTGTTCTTCTTGTTCTTGGTCGTGATGTAACGGGACATTCCCGGTACGCCGCTGGCCTTCTGCTCCGTGCACTCGAGGATGACCTGCACCCTGTTTCCTTTTGCTTTCTTTGCCATAGTCCTAAAAATTAAACAAGGTTAATCAATCCTTTCTTCTGGGCATCACGAAGGGTGGCCTCCAGGCCGTTCTTCTCGATGATGCGCATACCCTTGCAAGAGACCTTGAGGGTCACATACCTCTGCTCCTCCTCGCTCCAGAACCGCTTGTTCTTGAGATTCAGGGAGAAGTCGCGCTTGGTGCGCAGCTTGGAATGGGCAACGTTGTTGCCTTTCATCCTCTTCCTACCGGTAATTTGACAAACTTTTGCCATAGTTGTATCTCTTTTTATTTCTTTTTCTTACAATGGGGTGCAAATATCGCTTTTAATTTTCTGATTTCCAAATCGAAACCTAGAGAAACTTGAGGAATCTGCGCCACCGGATGTTCTTCGGGAAACGCTTGCCGGCGTCGGTTGAGAGCCAGATCACGACCGGCCGGCCGACGATGTGGTCCTCGGGGACAAAACCCCAGTATCTGGAATCCAGGGAATTGTGCCGGTTGTCTCCCATCATAAAGTAATAATCCTGCTTGAACGTGTATGAGCCCTCGCGGAGCGCCTGCTGCACATCGCCGCCTTCGTAGGCCGAGATGATGCGTTCGTAGAGCGCGACATTGTCTTGCGTGAGCGGGACCGTGGCTCCCTTGCGGGGAATCCAGAGCGGACCGAAGTAGTCGCGGGTCCAGCCGGAGTCCTGCGTGAAGGGGAAGATCTCCTGCGCACAGGCGGCCGGGTCGGTCTCCAGGTTGGCGGTCACGCTCTCGACGTTGGGGAGCTTGCGGACCTCGTCGGCCCTCTCTGCGGTCAGGCTGACCGAGGGGTAACCGGGGAGGTTGGCGTCGTACCAGGCCTCCGCGGCCTCGATACCGAGCTTCTCCAGCGTCTTGGCGTTGATCTTCTGGCCGGCGGTGCGGATGCAATAAGTGAGCTGGATGCCGGGATAGACCGTCTGCGGCTCGCCATTCACCCACACCATGCCGTCCCGGACTTCGAGGGAGTCCCCCGGTACCGCGACACAGCGCTTCACGTAATGGTCTTTTTTGTCCATCGGGCGGACAATCTTCTCTCCCAGCTTGTCCACGGCCGCCTGGCCGAGGGTGCGCACCAGCATGTGGTAGTCTTCGACCGGGTACTTGCGCAGGACGGTGTCTCCGTTGGGGAAACCGAACACCACGCAATCTCCGCGGCGGACTTCCCGGAAGCCTTTCAGGCGGCGGTAATCATTCTGGATCAGGGTCGAATACGACTCGCGTCCGAAGATCACGTTGTGCGTGAAGGGGATCGTCAGGGGCGTCTGGGGGATCCGAGGACCGTATGTCAATTTGCTCACGAAGAGATGGTCTCCCGTATAGAGGCTTCTCTCCATCGAGGATGAAGGAATCTTGAAGGCCTGGAAGAAGAAGGTGTTGATGAAGGTGACCACGATCACGGCGAAGATGATGGCGTCGAGCCAGTCATTCCACGCGCTGTGCTTCTCTCCTTCCTTGTAGCGCTTCTTCCAGAAATTCCAGTGGACCTTGCGGGTGATGAAGACATCGAAGATCACCACCAGGCCGAAAAGCCACCAGAAGTTGCCAAGCCAGATCACCCACGCGATAAAGAGCAAAGCCCAGAAACAGAACTTTGTCCAGCGGTTTTGGGTGAATTCCTTCAGGCTCATCAGCGCGTTTTACTTCACGGAATTGATGATCGCTTCGAACGCCTGGGGATTGTTCATCGCCAGGTCGGCGAGGACCTTGCGGTTCAGGCCGATGTTCTGGGCGTTCAGCTTGCCCATGAACTGGGAGTAGGACATACCGTACTGACGCGCGGCGGCGTTGATACGCTGGATCCAGAGAGCGCGGAAATTGCGCTTCTTGGCCTTGCGGTCACGGTAGGCATAGGTCAAACCTTTCTCGTAGGTGTTCTTGGCTACGGTCCAAACATTCTTCCTGGAGAGGAAGTTACCGCGGGTTCTCTTGAGAATCTTCTTGCGGCGCGCCCTGGAGGCGACTGAGTTGACTGATCTAGGCATAATTCGATACTTTTAGAGAACCAACATTTCTTTCACCCGGCCGTAATCCACCTTCTCGAGGAGGGCGAAGTGGTCCAGGTTGCGTTTGCGCTTCTTGGTCTTCTTGGTGAGGATGTGGCTGTGGTAAGCGTGCTTCCTCTTGATTTTTCCCGTTCCGGTAAGCGTGAAGCGCTTTTTGGCACCGGAATTGGTCTTAAGCTTTGCCATTGTTTTAAATAATTAATTGTTAGTAATATATGATTCCCTACTTCTTTTTGGCAGGGGCAATCATCATCGTCATTCGCTTGCCTTCGAGCACCGGCATGTTCTCGGGACGGCCGAACTCTTCGAGCTCTACGGCGAAACGGAGGAGCTGCTTCTCTCCCTGGTCCTTGAACATGATCGAGCGTCCGCGGAAGAAGATCGTGGCCTTGACCTTCGAGCCCTCCTGGAGGAACTCCTGCGCGTGCTTGAGCTTGAACTGGAAGTCGTGCTCGTCCGTGTTGGGGCCGAAGCGGATCTCCTTGATCACCACCTTGGCGGCGTTGGCCTTCATCTCCTTGGCCTTCTTCTTGCGCTGGTAGAGGTACTTCTGGTAGTCGAGGATGCGGCACACGGGCGGGTCCGCCTTGCCGCTGATCTCGACGAGATCCAGCTCCATCTCCTCCGCCATCTTCAGGGCCTTGGCGATCGGATACACACCCTGCTCGGGGATGTTGTCTCCGACCAGCCGCACCTGCTGCGCGGTGATCTGCTCGTTGATGTTCAACTCATTCTCGTCACGCTTCTGTGCCTGACGAGGATCGGGTCTGCGACCGCCCGGTTTGAAACCCGAGGGCTTCGGTCTGTAAGGTCCAGCGATGGTTAAATCCTCCTAAATTTTAAGTTCTTCAGCAACAGCTGATTTCAAATATTGTACAAACTGCTCCGCAGACATGGAGCCCTGGTCGACACCTTCCCTGCGAACAGAGACGGTACCCTCCGAGGCTTCCTTCTCGCCGACGATCACGATCACAGGCACCCTGAGGAGGGAAATCTCCCGGATACGCTTGCCGAGCGTTTCGTTGCGGGCATCGATTGAAGCGCGAATTTCGGAATTTTTCAGCAATTCGCAAACTTTTTCAGCATAATCTTCATATTTTTCGCTGATTGGCAACACCTTAACCTGGTCAGGCGAGAGCCAGAGCGGCAGGTGGCCGGCGGTGTGCTCCAGCACGACGGCGGTGAAGCGCTCCAGCGACCCGAAGGGGGCGCGGTGGATCATCACCGGGCGCTTCTTGGAGCCGTCGGCGTCGGTGTACTCGAGTTCGAACCGCTCCGGGAGGTTGTAGTCCACCTGGATGGTGCCGAGCTGCCAGCGGCGGCCGATGGCGTCCTTGACCATGAAGTCGAGCTTGGGGCCGTAGAATGCGGCCTCGCCCTTCTCGACCACGGTCTTGAGGCCCTTCTTGGAGGCGGCGTCGATGATGGCCTGCTCGGCCTTCTCCCAGTTCTCGTCGGAGCCGATGTACTTCTCCTTGTTGGACGGGTCACGCAGGGAGATCTGGGCCATGTAGTCCGTCATGTTCAGCGTCTTGAAGACGTAGAGGATCAGGTCGATGACCTTCTCGAACTCCTCCTGGAGCTGGTCCGGGCGGCAGAAGAGGTGCGCATCGTCCTGGGTGAAGCCGCGCACGCGCGTCAGGCCGTGGAGCTCGCCGCTCTGCTCGTAGCGGTACACCGTACCGAACTCGGCGAAGCGCAGCGGCAGGTCGCGGTAGGAGCGCGGGCTGCTGCGGAAAATCTCGCAGTGGTGCGGGCAGTTCATCGGCTTGAGCATGTATTCCTCGCCCTCCTGCGGGGTGCGGATGGGCTGGAAGGAATCCTTGCCGTACTTGGCGTAGTGGCCGGAGGTGACGTAGAGCTCCTTGCTGCCGATGTGCGGGGAGACGACCGGGAGGTAGCCCAGCTCGGCCTGCTTCTGGCGCAGGAAGTTCTCCAGGATGTTGCGCATCACGGCGCCGCGGGGCAGCCACAGCGGCAGGCCCAGGCCCACGCGGCTGGAGAAGGTGAAGAGCTCCATCTCCTTGCCGAGCTTGCGGTGGTCGCGCTTCTTGGCCTCCTCGAGCATCTTGAGGTACTCGTCGAGCATGCTCTTCTTGGGGAAGGTGACGCCGTAGATGCGGGTCAGCTGCTCGCGGTTCTGGTCGCCCTTCCAGTAGGCGCCGGCGATGGCCGTGAGCTTGACGGCCTTGATGTCGTCGACGTGCTTGATGTGCGGGCCGCGGCAGAGGTCGGTGAACGCGCCGTTGGTATAGAACGAGATCGTGCCGTCCTCGAGGTCGCTGATCAGCTCGCATTTGTACTGGTCTCCCTTCTCGGTGAAGTAGGCCATTGCATCCGCCTTGGACACCTCCTTGCGCTCGAAAGTCTCCTTGGTGCGGGCCAGCTCGATCATCTTGGCCTCCACGGCCTTGAGATCGGACTCGGAGATCTGCCGGTCTCCCAGGTCCACGTCATAATAGAAACCCGTCTCCACGGCAGGTCCCACACCGAACTTGACGCCCGGATAAAGCGCCTCGAGGGCCTCGGCCATCAGGTGCGCGGAGGAGTGCCAGAAGATGTGTTTGGTCTCATCGTCGTCCCAGGGACGGATGGTGCCGTCAGTGAATGCAATCGTCAACATAGCGTAAATCTTTAATCAGCCTACAAAGATAGGAATTAATTTCGTATCTTTGTCAGGTATGGCTGAGAAGAATATCATCTGGGAGAGCGCCGGTAAGGCCGGCCTGGTCCTCGGAGGAGTTTCCATCCTCTATCTGTTGCTCACGATGCTGACCGGCAAATGGGCGGAGGCCTCCGGCCCCGTCGCCCTGGTCGCGATCCTGAATTTCGCCCTCTGGGCCGTCAAGTTCTGGGCCTGTCTCTACCTGATGCGCCTCTTCATGCAGCGCTTCGCGCAGGCGGACCCGGAGGCGGACACCTCCCGCGTGTTCCGCTTCGGGATGATCACCGCCCTGCTCTCCGCGCTGCTCTACTCCGCCTTCTACCTGGCCTACACCAGCTTCATCGCGCCGGACACCTTCGACGCGGCTATGGAGACCCTGCGGGACAATCCTTTCCTGGACGACAATTCCCTGTCTCAGATGGAGGAGATGATCCCGCGGATGCCCACGATCGCCTTTTTCGCGAACCTGATCTACTGCTGGCTGTTCGGGACGGTCCTCGCAGCCATCTATTCCCCGCGGATCGTGCCGCAGAATCCCTTCACAGACAATCAATAAGCGCCCCCTATGGACATCTCCGTCATCATCCCCGCCTACAATGAGCGCGAATCCCTGCCGGAGCTCTCCGCCTGGATCGCCCGCGTGATGCAGGAACACGCTTTCAGCTATGAGGTGATCTTCGTCGACGACGGCAGCACGGACGGCACCTGGCAGACGGTGCAGGAGCTGGCCGCGGTTGATCCGCGGATCCACGGCATCTGCTTCCGGCGCAACTACGGCAAGTCCGCCGCGCTCTACTGCGGCTTCGCCCGCGCGGAGGGGGACGTGGTCTTCACGATGGACGCCGACCTGCAGGATTCGCCGGAGGAGATCCCGGAGATGTACCGGATGATCGTGGAGGAGGGCAACGACCTGGTCTCGGGCTGGAAGCAGCACCGCCAGGACAATGCCCTGACCAAGAATCTCCCGTCCAAGCTCTACAACGCCACGGCGCGCCGGATTACGGGCATCAAGCTCCACGACATGAACTGCGGGCTGAAGGCCTACCGCAAGGAGGTCGCCAAAAGCATCGAGGTCTACGGGGAGATGCACCGCTACATCCCGTATCTCGCCAAGAATGCGGGCTATACCCGCATCGCGGAGAAGCCGGTGCACCACGAGAAGCGCAAGTACGGCAAGAGCAAGTTCGGCATGGAGCGCTTCGTCAACGGCTTCCTGGACCTGCAGACGCTCTGGTTCCTGACCCGTTTCGGCAAGGATCCGATGCATTTCTTCGGCTACAGCGGCCTGCTGATGTTCCTCGTCGGTTTCGTGATGACCGTCTGGATCATCGCCGCCAAGCTCATCCACCAAGCGCAGGGCCTGAAGTTCCGCGCCGTCACGGACCAGCCGCTCTTCTATCTCGCCCTCGTCGCGGTCATCCTCGGTGTCGTGCTCTTCCTCGCCGGCTTCCTCGGCGAGATGGTCGCCCGCTCCTCGTCCGACCGCAACCGCTACAACATCAAGGACGAACTCTGATCCATTCCGCGTATCCCTGAATGCTGCTCGCAGGAGCCGCCTTCTGGCTCTTTCCGCCGGAATGCTACAGCGAGACAGGGGAGCTCGAGGGGGCGCACCCCCTCGAGCATAGGGTCCCGTAGGGCGCTGCCGCTTTTCGAAAAAAAAGCCCCGAACGACATCGTCGTCCGGGGCTTCGAAAAGCGGCAGCGGCCTACTCTCCCACCTGGTGGGGCAGTACCATCGGCGCTGGTGAGTTTAACTTCTCTGTTCGGAATGGGTAGAGGTGGTTCATCACCGC
>JAFRQH010000030.1 GCA_017428725.1 Bacteroidales bacterium
CGCGGCGGCGGGAGAGGCGGCGCAGCCGCCGCGGCCCGCGCGCAGCCGCCCCCGCCGCCTGCACCGGGAAGTAGTCCAGCAGGGCGGGCACGAACAGGTAGGCCACCAGCAACGACACGCAGAGGTTGATCACGATCACCCAGGTGAAGTCCGACAGGTTGGCCCGCTCCTGCTCGGGCATCAGCAGGATCACGAGCAGCGCCGCGACCGTGGTCATCACGGCGCAGAGCAGCGACGGGAAGACCCGCCGGTCGCGGCAGCGGGTGTAGTGGTCGATCATCACGATGCTGTTGTCGATGATGATTCCCAGCGACACCGTCACGCCGGCGAGCGTGTAGATGTGGATCTGTAGCCCCAGGAAATAGTAGAGCGCGACCGAGATCAGCAGGTTGACCGCCAGCGTGACGGCAATCACCAGCATATAGCGCCACGAGCGCGCCATCACGAACACGAACACCAGCAGGATCAGCAGGCAGAGCGCCGTGCGGAAATAGATCCGGTCCAGCTCATCCGCGATATATTCCGAATAATCGTAGGTCACGGAGATGCCGATCTCCTCCGGGAACCCCTGCTGGAGCTCGGCCAGGCGGTCCTTGACCTCCTGGACCACGCCCAGCAGGTTGGCGTCGGCGCTCACCTCCACCGACAGGGTCAGGACGTTGAGCCCGTTGACGCGGTAGTACGAGCCCGGCAGCGCCTCCTGGTAGCGGAACGTGGCGAGGTCTCCCAAATGCACCACGCGCCCGTCCACCCGCGCCACGGGGATCTCCGCCATCCGGCGCTGCTCGGCCCCGGTGTCGGCCCCGGCGCTGCGCAGGCGCACGCCGTAGGCCTGCCCGCCGCTCTGCGTCATCCCGACGATCTGCTCGGAGTAATAATTCGCGAACGCGCTGCGGATCTGGTTCGCGGTAATCCCCGAGGCCGCCGCCTTGTCGGCGTCGAAGGTGATCACCCACTCGAAGGGGGTCTGGCCGTAGAAGCTCACGCTGCTCACCCCGTCCACGATGGACAGGGGGTAAAGCAGCTCCCGCTCCACGAAGTCCGCGATCTCCTGCGAGGGCAGGGCGCTGCGGATGCTGTAGGTGATGGCCGTCTGGGTCTTCTCGCCGCGCGAGTTCAGCGAGATGGTCGGATAGGAGCAGCCGTCCGGGAGCTTCGAATAGAGGTTGCGGATCTGCGAGGCCACCTCGAAGCGGACGGCCTCGATGTCGGAGCGGCGCGCGGCGCGGACGGTCACAGACCCGCTGCCGTCGCGCGAGACGCTGCTCGTGGCCTCCACGGCGCGGATCGTGGAGAGCACGCCCTCCAGTTTGGAGGTCACCTCCGCCTCCACGATGCGCGCGGAGGCGCCGGGATAGCTGTAGCTGACCGTGATGTTGCTCGTGGCGGCCGAGGGGGTATACTGCACCTTGAGCCGCGGGAAGCACGCGATGCCCACCACGGCCGCCACCGCCATCAGCAGCAGCACCGAGAAGGACGATATGCCCCGCCGCTCCGCCATCAGCCGCGCCTGCGATAGATGGCGGCGTAGACCGTCGGCACGTAGAAGAGGCTCACGAGCGTACCGGCCGCCATGCCCACGATGACCACGAGGGCCATCGGGAACTGCAGGTCGGCGCCCATATTGCCGCGCGACAGGAAGGGCGCCACGGCCAGGATCGTGGTCAGCGAGGTCATCAGGATGGCCTTGAGGCGGCGGTGGCCGGCCTCATGGACGGCCGCCTCCACCTCCCAGCCGGCCCGCACGAGCCGGTTGATCGTGTCGATCTTGAGGATGGAGTCGTTGATCACGATACCCGTGATTACCACCAGGCCGATCAGCGACATCATGTTGATGCTCACGCCCACCAGCCACAGGAAGGCCAGCGACACGGCGATATCGATCACCACTTCAGACAGAATGATGAACGGCTGCACGAGCGACTCGAACTGCGAGGCAAGGATCAGGAACAGCAGCGCCAGGGCCACCAGGAGCACCAGCAGCATCTGCCGGATCATCTCCCGGTTGGAGAACCATGCCCCGGAGAAGGCCACGTCGAAGCGGCCGTCCTCGCGGACGGCGCGGCGGATCGCGCCCATCGCGCCCGGGACGTCGCGGGCCGGCATGTCCAGCTCCACGGGGTAATAGTTGCCGTCTTCGCCCGACACGAGCGCCTTGAAGTCCTGCTCGAAGGTCTGCCTCATCAGCGCCGCCGCCGGTATCTCGGTCCGGCCGCCCGGCACTTCGGCGTCCGAGACGGACACCGTGGCCCGGGCGAGGATCTGCGCGAGCTCCTCCGCGTCCGTGCCCAGCACGACGGGTACGGAGCGCGCGCCCTGCACGATCTCGAAGAGGCGGTTGCCGTTGAGCGCGTTGCGCAGCACATTGGTCAGGTCACTGAAACTGACCCCGTAGAGCGCCATCCGCTCGGGGTCGGAGACATAGAGGACATCCTGCTTGAGGGGGATCTCGTCGACCTGCACGCCGGGCAGGGCGGTCCGCACGGCGCCCAGCGCCTCGCGGACGCCCGCCACGGTCAGCCCCTCGTCGGTCGCGGGACGCAGGCGCGCGAGCAGCTGCGGCTCGCGCTCCGCGAATACCAGCTCGAAGATATTGCCCGAGGAGCCCCACGCGGAGATGGATTCCGGCCAGCGCTCGTGCACGAGCGCGGAGAGCCGCTCCTGCACGGCCACGAGCTCCCGCGCGCTGCCGCAGCTCACATAGAGCGAGGCTTCGCTCATCGACTGGTCACTGCTGTGGCCCAGCACGAACTGCTGCACGCCCACGAGGGCCGTGGTCTGCTGCGAAGCATCGGCCACGGCCTGCTCCAGCGCGATGATGCGCGCCCGGTTCTCATCCAGCGTAATATGTTCGTTCCAGTCAATCTGGAGAATGGCGTCGGTATACGTGATCGGAGGGAGCTTCTCCTTGCGTATCCCCCACACGCACACGGCCGTCAGGGCGGCGCAGCCGAGCGGCAGCGCCCAGGCGATCCACTTGTGCGAGAGGCACCAGGTGACGGTGCGGTCGTAGAGGCGCATGGCCCCGTCGAAGCGGAACCGCTCCAGGAACGGGCTCGGCCGGAAGGCCGGAAGCTTCTTGTAGAGCGCCCAGTAGTACACAGGCAGCACGACCACCGTCACGGCATAGGAGACCAGCAGGACCGTAGTCACGGCGATGGCCTGGTCGTAGAACAACTGGCCCGCCAGGCCGTTGAGGAAGATCAGGGGGATGAACACCGCGCAGGTCGTGAGCACGGAACTGAGCATCGCCCCGCGCACCTCCTTCGTGCCCTCCACCACCGCCTCGCGCAGGGTCTCGCCCCGCTGCCAGCGCGCCGTGATGTTGTCGGTAAGCACGATGGTGTTGTCCACCATCATGCCAACGCCCAGCAGCAGTCCGGACAGGGAGATGATGTTGATCGACAGGCCGATGGCATAGAAGACGAAGAAGGAGATCACCAGCGAGACCGGGATCGTGAGCGCCACCAGCAGCGGCGATCGGAAATCCTTCATGAAGAAGAAGATTACCACGATGTCCAGCAGGATGGCAATCAGGATGTTCAGGAGCAGGTTGCGGATGGAGTAGTCCAGCAGCTCGGTCTGGTCGCGGGACATCGAGAACACCATCTGCGGATAGTCCTTGCGGAAATGGTCCAGCTGCTCGGCGATGCCCTTCTTGAGGTCGGACATCCGGGCCTCGCTCTGCTTGATCACGGCCATCACCACGGCGTCGCGCCCGTCGCTGCGCGCGAGGCCCGTCCGGGCCGCCTCGCGCTCCACCACGCTGGCGACGTCCTTCACCTGGAGGACGCGCTCCCCCACCTTGAAGTAGACATTGGCGATGTCTTCGCTGGAGGAGGCGAAAGAATGGAACTTGACATTGTAGTGATACTCCCCGTCGCGGATCGTGAGGTTGGAGAGGTTGACGTTGGCTGCGGAGATGCTCTGCTCGAACTGTCCCAGCGACACGCCCAGGCGCGTGAGCGCCTCGAGGTCCGGGATCACGAGGATCTCGCGGTCCACCCCGCCGCTCAGGTCCACCATCGCCACTTCCGGGAGCTGCTCGATGCGCTTCGCGATGACATCCTCGGCGAATTCGCTCATCCGCAGGAAGTTGCCTCCTTCGTCGCGGAGCGTCATGTTGATGTAGAAAGCAGGGATGTCCGTAGCGGCGGCCTTGAAGACCTTGGGGCGGTCGATGCGCGGCAGGGATCCCATCGCGCGGTCGATCTGCTCGTTGACTTCGATGTAGAAGAGGTCCAGATCCTGCCCCTCCTCGAAGGAGAGGGTCATCGTGGCGCTGCCGTCCTTGGCTTCGGAGCGGATGTCCTTGAGGTGGGCGATCTGCACGAGCCGCTGGCGGAGCGGCCCCACCACGGCGTCGTTGAGCTCGCGCGCCGACAGGTCGGGCGCGGACGCCTGGACGGTCACGTAAGGGATGTCCACCTCCGGGATCAGCGACACCGGCAGGCGACCGATGCCGATGAGGCCCAGCACCACGAGGACCAGCAGGATCATCGTGACGGAGACGGGACGGTCCAGCAACTTTTTCAGCATGGGACTACTGTTTCAGGACCACCTTTGAGCCGTCTGCGAGGTTGAGGTTGCCCGACACGATCACGCGGTCCCCCTCCTCGAGGGTGGCACCGCGGTCGGTGTTGGCCGTGACGGCGTAGCTCTCGCTGTTGGCCCGGACCGTGTGGACGTAGACCCACTCGGCTTTGCCGCCCTCACCGTAGCGGAAGAGGACCTCCAGGCCGTCGCGGATCACCACGGCGCTCTTCGGGACGACCAGCTGCGCGGGCATGTCCTTGTCGACGGTCACCTTGACGTTCATCCCGTCCAGCAGTCCTGCCCCGCCGGGGATCGTGGCTGTGACGGCGATCTGGCCGTTCTTGTCAATGGTGGGGTTGATGCTCTTGATGCGGCCGGAGACCGTGCGCTCGGAGCCGAACGGGCTCACGCGCACGCTCTGGCCGCGCTCCAGGAAGCCGTATTCCGACTCCAGCGCGGAAAAGGTCACGTCGTATGTACCATCAGAAATCAGGGTGCAGAAGGGCTCGGACCCCGTGCGGTCCCAGCGTTTGAGCTGCAGGTCTGCGACCTTGCCGCCGAAGGGGGCGCGCAGCACCGTGCCCGCCAGGGCGCGCTGCGCCTTGGCGTAGCTGTTGCGGGAGGCCGTGTAGCCGGAACGGATGCCGGCGAGGTCCCGCACTTCGGCGGGGACCGACGCCGTGTCAGCCACGGCGTAGCCCAGGCCCGCCAGCACGTCGAGGTACTCCAGGCGCGTGCGCGCCAGGTCGATGCGCGCCGTCTCCAGGGCAGCCTGCTGCTCGGTATCGTCCAGGCGCGCAAGCACGGCGCCCCGCCCCACGGCGGTGCCGTTCTGCACCGGGATGTCCACGATCTGCCCGCTCTCGCGGAAATACAGCGCGCTGCGCTGCGCCGCCGCAAGCTTGCCGTTGGCGACGAGCTGCATCGGGAAGGTCTCCCGCTTCAGCGTGATGACCTCCACCTCGTTGACCTCGGGCGCGTAGGCCAGCTTGGATTCGTCTTCCGGGTCCGCAGCCGGCTTCTGCTTGCAGCCGGGCAGCAGGCACAGGACGGTGAGCAGGGCCGCCCATGCTATCTTCTTCAGTGTCATGTTACTGTGTCATTTCTTCGTAATCGACTTCCAGGTCATCTCCGGAGAGGAAATCATAGAGCGTGAGCTTGCGCAGCGTGTAGTAGTAGCTCCAGAAGCTGGCGATGTCCCGGACATACTTCTGGGTGGCGTTGTCGCTCTCGGTGCGGGCCGTGTTGAGGTCCGTCACGCTGGCGGAGCCGCTGCGGAACTTGTCCATCACCAGGTCGTAGCGCTCCAGGGCAATGGCGGCGGCGCGGCGCGACACGTCGCACAGTTGCCGCTGGTTGTTGAACTGGCCCACGGCCGTGTAGAGGCTGATGCGCTTGTCATTCTCGGCTTGGGCCACCTGGGCTTTCACGACCTCTGCGGCCGCCTCGGCCTTCTTGACACGGCCCCGGCCCTCGCCCCAGTCCAGGATCGGGACGGTGAAGGTCAGGCCCACGACCTCCTGGTTGAGCAGGTCCCGGTAGACGCCCTGCAGCTCGGGGGCTGTCTTGGAGAGACCGAAACGGGCGTTGAGCTGCATAGTGATGCCGCGCTCGGCTTTCGCCTGAGCGATGGCGGCGTCGGCGTTCAGTAGGTTGATGTCGTTGGTGAGGTGGAAGGAGGAGTTCTCGGAGGCCTTGCGCAGCACCAGGTCGTAGTCCATCATCACGGGAGGGAGGTCCTCCTCCAGGACGGTCTGGACTTCGCGCGTCTCGTCCAGGCCCAGCAGGGAGTTGAGCTGCATCCGGGCTTCGCGCAGCTTGACGTAGTTCTCGTTGACGGCGATGCTGTCGGAGAGCATGCGCAGCTCCAGCTGGAGGAACTCGTCACGCTTGACCGAACCCAGCGAGAGGCGCTCGCGGGCGATGTCCAGCAGGCGGGAGGTGTTGTCGTAGTTGGTGCGGGACACGTCATAAAGTTTCTGCGCCTCCATCACGCCGAAGAAGCGGTCCACGGCGCGCAGGGTCACATCCTCCATCGACTCCAGGTAGGTCCGCTTGGCCTTCTCGTACTGCTTCGGGGAGATGAGCTTGTCCCACTTGAAGCGGTTATAGGCGAAGAGGGGCTGGCTGTAGGAGAGCGTCACGGGCTGGGCGTACCAGGTCGTGCCGCCGGAGCGGAACTGGTCGATGCGGGTGAGGTCCGTATAAAGCTGGAGCGTGCCGCCCGTGAAGGTGATGTTCTGGCGGGCGCGCAGACCGATGCTGTTCTCCATGTTGTAGTTGGAGGTATAGAGCAACTCGCCGGACTGGGGGTCCTGCAACAGGCGCAGCGACCGGTCGAAGGAGCCGAGCGTGCCGTAGAGCGAGAGCGAGGGCAGCCGGCTGGCCTGATAGGAGCGCCAGGCCCAGTAGTCGGACACGAAGGCAGCGCGTGCCTGCAGCGCCTGCACGGACTGCGTCCGCGCCTCGCCGATGACCTCTTCGAGCGTCATCGGCTGCGCCCCCGCAGGCGCGCCCGCGAGCACACACGCAAGGGCGGCCACCTCTATGATAATCCGTCGTCTTTTCATCTCTAATAATTGACGGATTCCCCGGCGGAATGTTACATCCGAAAAACAAATAGAATCAATAATTCACACAAAACGCCCTGCTTCCCTTACGCAACCCTGGTGTCGCCAACGTCCCGAAGAATGGGACATTGGCAGCACTCGTCTCCTGTGATTCCGCCGAGACTCGAACTCGGGACCCACAGCTTAAAAAGTTTTGGATGGAAACGCACCTTTTGTTTAGCTGTAGAATGGAAACAAAACAATGTTCATCCTGCCAGCAGGAAAAACCGATTTCCGAGTATTATGCACAACCCGGACACAAGCTCGGAGTCATGAGCCTGTGTAAAGATTGTTTTAATCAATTCTGCAAGGACAGGTGGAAACAGAGAAAAATCAAGTATATCAAACAATTGGGAGGGAAGTGTCAATCCTGCGGTCTAGAATTGACAGCAGACAATGATTGCGTGTTCGACTTCCACCACACAGACCCCCAGGAGAAGGAGTATATGTGGACAAAACTCAGACTATTCTCTGATTCACGGATTCAGGAAGAGCTGTCCAAGTGCAAATTGCTCTGTGCAAACTGCCATAGGTTAGCCCATTATGAGAAGTAGTCCCTGAGAGACTCGAACTCTCGACTTACGGTTTAGAAGACCGTTACTCTATCCAACTGAGTTAAGGGACCAGTACAAACCTGCACGCCGTCTCGCTATCGGGCGGAACGGCGTGCAAATATACGGATTATTGACGGAAATCCAATCAGAAGTTGAGGGAGATGCCGCCCAGGACGGTGATGCCGGGCTCCGGGAAGCCGAGCATCGTCTCATACTTGCGGTTCAGCAGGTTCTCACCGCGCACGAAGACCGTGATCCAATCGGCGATCCGGTAGGCCAGACGGGCCTTGAGGTCGGCGTAGCTGCTCTTGACGGCATTGTCACCCGTGGACAGATACAGGTCCTTGATCCCCATCAGACCGAGGTTGGCGCTGAAACGGCCCGGGGTCCAGGTCGCGGACACATAGGCCTTGTGGACCGGCGCACCGGTGTAGACGGTGCCCATATGGAGGTAGCTGTAGTTGGCGTTGAACTTGAGCTGGTCCGTGGCCAGGAAGTCGGCACTGAACTCCACGCCCTTGTTCTGGAAAGCACCCACGTTGCGGTTGGCGCGCTTGCCGTCCACGATGTTGACCTCGATGATGTTGGAGCCCTTGGTGTAGAACAGGCTCAGCTCGGTGTTGATGCGCCCGTCCAGCAGGTGCTGTGTCCAGGTGAAGTCATAGCTCCAGGAACGCTCGGGCTTGAGGTCCTCGTTGGCCACGGCATACATATAGAGTTCGCGCAGGTTGGGGGTGCGGAAGCCCTTGGAGGCGGAGAGCTTGAGGCTCGCGCCCGGCCAGGCCAGCACGCTCACGCCGGCCTGCGGGACCCATTCCATCCCGTAGAGGCTGTGGTGCTCCGCACGGATGCCGGCCTCGAAGGTGACGGGGCCCAGCAGCTGCTGTGCGAGCAGGTAGCCGGCCTCCTCGTGGAGTTTCTTGTGGTCGGCATAGATCTCCGTGGTGGGGTTGCGGTAGGCATTGCCGCCATAGAGCTTGAGGTCGATTCCGGCGGTCAGGGTGCCGCCCTCCCAGGGCCGGACGGCCTGGAAGAGGTTGAAGCCGCCCTGGTAGTCCGTACTGTTGAAGAGATAGGGCTGCGGCGTGCCTCCGGCGGCATAGCCGTCGTTGATGACGTGCTTGCCGGCATTGTAGTAGAAATTGATGCCGCCGTCGGTGCGCTCGTAGTGGTTCTCCAGCGAGAGCCAGGACATCATGCGGGTGATGTCGGCCGTGCCTTCGAACATCGGACGGTCCACGGTCCCGGGATTCTCCGAGTAGGCCCGGACCACGTTGAAGTCGCCCGACAGGCGCCACTCGGCGGAGAGGTCGTACGCGGCCTTGACCATCCCGCTCGTGGAGCGGAAAGCGGAGTTCGCGCGGTGGCCGGCGGTGCGGTCGTGGCCGAAGTTCGCGACCAGCGAGAAGCGGCCGTTGGAGTACTGCTCGGTCACGTTGCCGCGGAAGGTCCCGTAGGAGCCGCCCATCAGCTTGACATTGATGCGGTTGCCCAGGAAGTCGGGGCGCCGGGTGATGATGTTGATGGCGCCGCCCATCGCATTGGAGCCGTAGAGGACGGAGGCAGCGCCGCGCGTGACTTCCACGCGCTCGGCCAGGTCGGCGAGGTATTCATCGGCCACGGCGTGGCCGTAGATGGACATATATTGCGGGTGTCCGTCGATCAGGACCAGGGTCCGGCCGCTGCCGGCGCCGAAGCCGCGCAGCGAGATGCCGCCGGCTGCACCGGCGGACACGCCATAGCCGGTCACCCCGCGGGAAGTCACGAACAGGCCCGGGACCTCCTCCATCAGGGAGGGCATCAGGGAACTCTCGTCGCTGGTGGCAATCCGTGCGCGCCGGACCACGGAGACGGGAGCGGGCATACGGTCGCGCTCCATCGCCACGCGGGTGCCGGTCACGACGGCGCCGCGCAGGGTATCGACAAGTTCTTTTTCGGGTTGTGCAGGAGCCGCCTGCAGGAGGGTTGCAGCCAAAAGCGCTGCGAGAAGGGAAAGGATACTTTTCATCGGATGGTTTTTGACGGGTGCAAAGTAACTACATCCCGGGCAGAATCTTTTGACTGAAAAGTCCAGTTTATTTGACTGAAAAGTCCAAAATTGGCTTATCTTTGCATCATGGAAGGATTCAGCCGCATCAACTATTCCGGCGTGGTCTTCTCCCGGGTGGACCGGGAGGATGTCCGCGGTCCCCAGCAACTCAAGGAGCATACCCTGCTCTACATCCGCTCCGGGCGGGCCGAAGTCGTCTGCGACGGCCGCCGGATCCCGCTCGCCGCAGGCGACTGCGTGTTCCTGCGCAAGGACCACCGCCTCGTCCTGGACGCCTGGGCGCCCGAAGGCGACGAGCCCTTCCAGTCGGTCGCCCTGTTCTTCTGCCGGAAGTTCCTGCACTCCTACTACCGCACCCTGCGGCCGGAAGAGCTGCCCCGCGACGCGCAGCGCGGCCGCGAGCCCGTCCTGAAGATTCCGGCCGGCCCGGAGCTCGAGAGCCTCTTCCTCTCACTTACCCCCTACCTCGATTCGTCCGACACCCTGCCGGAGGAGGTCGCATGGCTCAAGCGCCTGGAGGGCGCACGCCTCGTGCTTGCGGCCGACCGCAATGTCTATGCCTCGCTGTTCGACTTCGCCCAGCCCTGGAAGGTGGACCTGTTGGGGTTCATGGAGGAGAACTATCTCTACGACCTGTCCGTGCCGGAACTGGCACGCTACACCGGCCGCAGCCTGTCCGCTTTCAAGCGGGATTTCAAGAAGGTCAGTACGCTGACGCCCGAGAAATGGGTGCTGCGCCGCCGCCTGCAGGAGGCGCACCGGCTGCTGTCCGCCGGCGGCTGCCGCGTCGCCGACGCAATGACGGAGGCGGGGTTCAAAGACCCCGCCTCCTTCTCGCGCGCCTATAAGCGACAGTATGGCTACTCCCCGCGGGAGACGCCCTGTCTGTGATGCCGCTTATGCTGCGACCACAGGCCGTAGACTTCGCTGACGTTGCCGGCGGTGGTGAAGGCCTGGATCTTGTTGTCGCGGATGAAACTCATCAGGTCGGCGAACTCGTCCTTGGTCAGCAGGGTCTGGATCTCCATCCGTTTCTCACCGTGGTAGCCGCCCGTGACTTCGTACAGGCTGCAGCCGCGTGAGATCTGGTTGACGATGTAGTCGCGGATGCGTTCGTGCTCATCGGAGATGATGCAGACGCGCTTGCGCCGGCTCAGGCTCGCCATGAAGTAGTCCACGATGAGACCGTTCATCCACGTGCCGATCAGGCCGATGATCACCAGACGGAAGGGGTTGACCGTGAAGGCCGTGCAGCAGATGATCACCCCGGCGATCGTCACCGACAGGCCGATGTCGAAGTGCAGGTACTTGTTGACGATCTTCGCGAGGATGTCCAGTCCGCCCGTCGAGGCGTTGATGCGGAACATCAGGGCCTGGGACATGCTCAGGATGAGCACGAAGCAGATCAAGTCGAACCACAGGTCCCCCATCACGGAGGTGGCGCCGGGCTCGAGGAGCCGCTCGTAAGGGCAGATTTTCTCCCAGAGGTCCATCATCGGGCCCAGGATCAGGGCGGTGTAGCAGGTCTTGGCGCCGAACTCCTTGCCGATCAGGAAATACGCCAGGACCAGCAGGATGGCATTGATGATGAGCACGACCGTGGACACCTTGATGGCGATGCCGGCCTTCTCGAACAGGGCGCTGATAACGATGGACAGACCGGATATGCTGCCCACGACGATCTTGCTCGGTACGAGGAAATAGTAGACGGCCGCGGCGGCGATGAACATACCGACGGTCATATACAACAGCTCCTTCCAGAACTTCCAAGTTTTGAGCAGAGCCGTGATGTCTTGGAGTTTCATAGCAGATGGTACGCTCGCTTATTTCGCTTTCAGGTACTCGTCGATGGCCTTGGCGGCCGTGCGGCCGGCGCCCATCGCGAGGATCACCGTGGCGGCGCCCGTGACGGCGTCGCCGCCGGCGAACACGCCCGGGCGCGTCGTGGCGCCGGCCTCGTCGGCCACCAGGCAGCCCCAGCGGTTGGTATCCAGACCCTTGGTGGTCTTGGAGATCAGCGGGTTGGGCGAGGTGCCGAGGGCCATGATCACCGTCTCCGTGGGGATCTCGAACTCGGAGCCGGGGATGGGCACGGGGCGGCGGCGGCCGCTGGCATCGGGCTCGCCGAGCTCCATCCGGATGCACCGGAGGGCCTTGACCCAGCCCTTCTCGTCGCCGAACACCTCCACCGGGTTGGTCAGCATATCGAAGATGATGCCCTCCTCGATGGCGTGGTGGACCTCCTCGCGGCGGGCGGGGAGCTCGGCCTCGGTGCGGCGGTAGACGATGTGGACGTCCGCACCCAGGCGCAGGGCCGTACGCGCGGCGTCCATCGCCACGTTGCCTCCACCCACGACACAGACCTTCTTGCCGGGATGGATCGGGGTCAGGTAATCCTCGCGCCAGGCCTTCATCAGGTTGTTGCGCGTGAGGAACTCATTGGCGGAGAACACGCCGCAGAGATTCTCTCCGGGGATGTTCATGAACTTGGGCAGGCCGGCGCCCGTGCCGATGAAGACGGCCTCGAAGCCTTCCTGGTCCATCAGCGCGTCGATCGTGATCGTGCGGCCGATGATGACGTTGGTCTCAATCTTGACGCCGAGCGCACGTACGGCGTCCACCTCGTGGCGCAGGACCTTCTCCTTGGGCAGACGGAACTCGGGAATGCCGTACTCCAGCACGCCGCCCGCCTTGTGGAGGGCCTCGAAGATCGTCACGTCATAGCCCCACTTCGCCAGGTCACTGGCACAAGCCAAACCGGCAGGACCGGAACCTATCACCGCTACCTTCTTTCGCGAAGCCTGGCTGGCAGTCCCCTCAGGAAACCGTGCCACCCTCGGCATCGTAAGAGGGAGGGACCCATCGTCAGATGGGAGGGGTCCGGCGCAGCCGGACGTTTCCAGAGGGGAGCTGCCAGCAGGCTCGCGACTATAGTCGGCGACGAAGCGCTCGAGCTTGCCGATGGCGACGGGCTCGCCCTTGACGCCGAGCACGCAACTGCCCTCGCACTGCGTCTCCTGCGGACATACGCGCCCGCAGACGGCGGGCAGCGAGGAGTCCTCCGCGATCACGGCGGCGGCTCCGGCGATGTTGCCGGCGGCGACCTCCGCGATGAAACGCGGGATCTGCAGGCCGACCGGACAGGCCGTCACGCAGCGGGGATTGCGACAGTTCAGGCAGCGGGACGCCTCCAGCATCGCCTCTTCCTTGTTGTAGCCATAGCACACTTCTTCGAAATTGGTCGCGCGGACCTTGGGATCCTGCTCGCGGACCGGCACACGGGGAATTCGGTTTGCCATATTACTTGCCCCTCCCTATTTTGCATTTATGTTTCTCATTCGCTTCGGCCTCCTCGGCCTTGTACTGCCCCTGGCGGCGCATCGCTTCGTCGAAGTCGACCTGGTAGCCGTCGAACTCGGGCCCCTCGACGCACGCGAAGCGCGTCTTGCCACCCACGCTCACGCGGCAGGCTCCGCACATCCCGGTCCCGTCCACCATCAGGGTATTGAGACTCACCGTGATGGGAAGACCGAGCTTCTTGGCGGTCAGGGTGGTGAACTTCATCATGATCATCGGACCGATCGCGACGGCCTGCGTGTACTGGCGGCCATCCGTGGCGACGAGCTTCTCCAGCAGGGCCGTCACCATCCCGTGGAAGCCCTCGGAGCCATCGTCCGTGCAGAGGAAGAGATTGTCGCAGACGGCGGCCATCTCCTCCTTGTAGATGAGCAGGTCCTTGGTCTTGGCGCCGATGATTACGTCCACGGGGATGCCGTGCGCGTGCAGCCACTTGGCCTGCGGATACACGGGGGCCGTGCCCACGCCGCCGGCGATGAAGATATAGCGCATCGACGAGAGCTGCTCCGGGCCCATCTCCATGAACTCGGAGGGCAGGCCGAGCGGGCCGACCACGTCGCTGAAGCCCTCGCCGGGCTCGAGCGCGATGATGTCGGCACTGGATGCGCCGACCTCCTGCGTGACGATGGTCACCGTGCCGGCCTCGGCATCGAAATCACTGATGGTCAACGGGATCCGCTCCCCCTGCTCGTCCGCACGGACGATTAGGAACTGGCCCGGCTGCGCCGCTGCGGCGAGCCGCGGGGCCTTCACTTCCATCCGACAGATCGTCGGAGTCAGCATCTCTTTTTTCAGTATCTGATACATATCTTCAAAGATACGCAAAAAATCCCGACCTGCGGATACAGGCCGGGATTTTTTAAATCAGGTTCCGGTTCACAACCGGGCATTGAATCCTAATAGCCGGGATTCTGGTCCCAGCTGGTCAGCTGGATCTGATCGTAAGGGATCGGGAAGAGCACGTCATCGCCGAAACGCCACACGGAAGCCGTGCCGGTGGTGGCCTTCTCGTCCGTCACGACCATACCGTTGTCGCTGCCCTGATGCAACGGGGACAGACCCGGGGTGCGGTGGTTGAAGTGTGCCGTCATCACGGCCTTCAGCCGCTTGTTGCGGAGCAGGTCGAACCAGCGGTGACCCTCGAAGCACAGCTCGCGGAGGCTCTCGTCCTCCAGTGCCTGCTTTACGGCGTCCTTGCCGGACACCTCGATCGGGTCGATGCCCGCACGCTCACGGATCATGTTGATGTACTTCACGGCGTCGCCGCCCGTCTCGTTGAGGCACTCGGCATACATCAGGAGCACACCGCCGTAGCGGTAGATGATGTTGTCGCAGCTCGACCGGCAGGTCGTCAGGCCCATGTTCTCGAAGTCGAAGTACTTCAGCGTGTTGGGGATGTTGGCGTGGTGGCCGCCCGTGTCCGGATCGGTATACACCGTCACCTCGTCCGTGGCCATATCGACCGCCTGCGTATCATAAGTGCCGGAATAGACCAGCGCGCTCAGGCGCTCGTCCCCCTGGTTCTCGCGCAGCTTGTTCCACAGTTCCCAGGTCATCAGCAAGCCGCCGCCGCCACCACCGATCGTGATCGTGAACTTCGTCCCGTCCGGGTAGATGTAGATCGGCTGGGTGCCCGGCATGCCGCCGTTGATGTAGCAGGAACTCATAAAGCCGTTGGCCACCACCGTCGCACCGTTGTTGAACTGCGCGGCGAAGATGATTTCCTTGCCGTTGGGGTTGGTGGACCTGTAGATGTCCGCCACGTGCTCCTCCAGACCCAGTTTGGAAGGATTGGCGTTGGCGTAATTGATCACGTTGTCCAGCGTGGACTTCGCGGCGCTGTAGTTGCCGCGGGTCATCTGCACTTCGGCCTGCAGCGTCCAGGCCGCAATCTTGGTCGCGCGGCCGGCCTCCGCGCCGCTGCGGCTCTCCGGCAAGCCGGAGATGGCGGCGGTGAGGTCGCTCTCGATCTGGGTGTAGATGGACTCGACCGGCTCGCGGTCATAGTTGTAGAGGTCCTTGTAGTTGGCGATCACGCTCGTGGTCAGCGGGCAGGCACCGAACAGACGCACCAGGTTGAAGTAGGCATAGGCGCGAAGGAACTTCGCCTCAGCCACCAGACCGCCGTTCTTGAGGTCCGCCTCGTGGTCCGTCACGATGTTGCAGCGGTTGATCATATAATAGCTGTTGGACCACACGCCGCTCGAGATGCCGAACGTCGCGTCCCAGGTGCACTCGTTGAGCGCAATCGCATCGATGCCGTTGTTGCGCTTGCCGTTGTACGCCTCGTCCGTGCCCACCCCGTTGATCGTGATGATGCTCGAGGAGATCGTCCGGAGATAGTAGTAGGCGTCGTACAGGATCGTGAGGGCTTCGGCGTCGTTCTTGACGTACGTCTCCATCTGCATCGAGTCCGTCGGATACTTGTCGAATGCCTTGTCGCTGCAGGATGTGGCGGTCAGCGCCGCCAGGCCCAGTACAATAATCGTTATTTTGTTGATGGTCTTCATAACTTGTCCTCCCATAGCTTAGAAGTTGATGTTGACACCGAAGGTCATCGTACGGTTCAGCGGGTAGCCGCCGAAGTCCACGCCGTTGTTGGTCGCGGAGTTGCCCGAGTAGTTGGCCTCGACCGTGTAGCCGGGATACTTGTCGAAGGTCCAGAGGTTCTGGAAGTTCGCGCTGAAGCGGACGCCCTCCATGCCGATCCTCTGGCAGATGCGCTTCGGGAGCGTGTAGCCGACCGCCAGGTTGCGGATGCGGAGGTAGCTCGCATCGTAGAGGTAGCGGGTGCTCGCGTCGATGTTGGAGCCCAGGTTGTTGGTACCCGCCTTGTGGGACTTGCCGTTGCCGGGGTCCGAAGCGGATTTCCAGCGTCCGAGGCCGGACTCGGCGAGCACGTTGTCGTCGTAACGGTTCAGCGTGAAGGCGCGGGCCGCAGCGTAGATGACATTGCCGCCGTACTGGCCGTCGATCGTCACCGCCAGGTCAAAGTTCTTGTAGGCGAACACATTGTTCCAGCCGTAGGTGAACTTCGGCTGATAGTTGCCCACCAGCTGCATATCATAGGTGTTGATTACGCCGTCAGGGACGCCCTGAGGACCGCTGTAGTCGTCGAACATCAGGTCACCGATGGCCTGCGTGCCCTTGCGGGCCTTCTGCAGGTCAGCCTCTGTGTTGAACGTGCCGATCACCTTGTACATATACATATCGCCCATCGGACGGCCCACATAGTTGCGGATCACGTTGCTCCACTTCGTACCGGCCCGCTGGTTGCTCAGTTGATCCTGGCCATCCGCCAGCGAGAGGATCTTGTTGCGGTTCAGCGACCAGTTGAGGGTGGTCTCCCACTGGAAGTCGCCCTTGAACGGACGACCCGTCAGCTGGACCTCGATACCCTTGTTCTCGATCTGGCCCGAGTTCATGCTGATGCTGCCCGCGATACCGTTGAAGTTCGGGATGTTCGCCGGCATCACGATGTCGCTCACGCGACGGTACAGGTCCACCGTCAGGTTGATGCGGTCGAACGCGCCGAGATCGAAGCCCAGATCCACCTGGTTGTTCTTCTCCCAGCCCAGGTTGCGGTTGGAATAGGCGCTCGGATAATAGGCCTTGACGGCCGTGGTGCCGAAGATGACGTCGTGGTTCTTGCTCAGCGAAGACAGCCAGGAATAGTTGCCGCTGCCGATCTGGTCGTTACCGGTCACACCGTAGCTGGCGCGGATCTTGGCGATGTTCAGCCAGCTCACGTCCTTCAGGAACGCCTCCTCGGAGAGGTTCCACGCGCCCGACACGGACCAGAAGATACCGGCCCGGTTGTCGGGACCGAACTTCGAGGAACGGTCACGGCGCACGGAGGCGGAGAGGATGTACTTGTTGTTATAGTCGTAGATCAGACGGGCGAACATCGCGTCGAACAGGTACTCGCTGAAGGAGGAGGAACCCGTCCAGAGGTTGGCGCCACTGACGTTCGTGATGGCCGTATTGTTGTAAGCCACCGGGTTGTCCGCGTCGGTGCGGTCGTCCTGCTTGACGGAGAATCCACTGTTGTATTCATAGTCGTAGCCGGCCACGAAGTTGAAATGGTGCATGTCTTCGATGTCCCACTTGTAGGTCGCCGTCGTGGACCAGTACAGGTTGTAGCCGAAACCGGAGGACCGGTTCGCGTCAATGGAGTTGAGGTACGGGGTCGACTTGTTGCCGGTGTACGCACCGCCGAGCATATAAGCGCTTTGGTAGAATTCGCCACGTGAGGAATTGGTCGAGAAATTGAGCGTGGAACGCAGGGTCAGGCCCTTGAGAGGCGTCGCCTCGATGAAGGCACTGTTGACCGTGCGGATGCTGTGGGTGTCATCGTTGTTCTCCAGCAGGTTCGCCACCGGGTTGCGCCACTGGTTGTTCAGGCCGTAGGCCTTGTAGTGCTGCTGGGTCTGGGTGTAGTCACCGTTGGGCTGGTACACCGGCAGGATCGGGGCGCCCGTGAGCACCTCGGCGATGATACCCGTGCGGTCCTCGGTGTTGCCGCCCGAAGGGGACTGGCTGCGGCGGTAGCTGTAGGTCGGGGAGAAACTCACACCGAATTTCATCCAGTCCGTCAGTTTCGCTTCGAAGCCGCCCTTAACCGTAATCTTCTTGAAGAAGGAGTTCAGCAGGATACCGTCTTCATTCTGGTAACCCACGGAGAAGTTATAACGGACCTGGTCACTGCCGCCCGTCACGCTCAGGTTTGCACGCGCGTTCAGCGCATTGCGGAACACCTCGCGCTGCCAGTCGGTATCGGGATAGTTGCCGCTCTTGCGCAAGTCGACAAGGTTCTGGAACTGACCGACCGTGCCGCTGTTTGTACGGGCCTCGATGATCATATCCAGGAAGTCATCCGCGTGCAGCACGTCCACGAAGTTCTGCGCCTGGCTGATACCCACCTGCGTGGAGAAATTCACTTTCGGCTTACCAGCCTTGCCCTGCTTGGTCGTGATGATGATCACGCCGTTACCCGCCTTGGATCCATAAATCGCGGACGAAGCGGCATCCTTCATGATCTGGATGTCCTCAATGTCGATCGGGTTGAGGTTGTTGAACAGCTGCGCGTCCGTGGTCGGGTAGCCGTCGATCACGTACAGCGGGTCGTTGCCGCTGTTGACCGAGCCGTTACCGCGGATGCGGATCGCAGGGGCGGCGCCCGGAGCACCGTTCACCTGCTGCAGCGTGATACCCGAGGACATACCTGCGAGGGACTGCGCCATCGTGGAGTTCGGCATATCCGCGATCTTGTTGCCCTTGACCGTAGAAATGGCCGTCGAGACGGAGCGCTTGGTGATGGAGCCGTAGCCCACGGCCACCGCCTCCTCCAGCAGCAGGCTGTCGTCCTGCAGCACGATGTCGAGGTTGGAAGCCGCAGCCACCCGCTGGGTGACATAACCGATGCAGGAGACTTCGAGGGCCGTGCCAGGAGTGACCCGGATCGAGAACCGGCCGTTGATGTCGGTGACGACACCGTTGGTGGTGCCGGGCACGACGACGGAGGCGCCGATGATCGGCTCTCCGGCCTGGTCCTTGACAGTACCTGAAATCTGCTGCTGGGCAAACGCGGACACCGTCCCCAACAGGAGGACCAGGGCCGCGAGAGCCATACGAAGATGAGTTTTCATCATAAATAGATTTTTGGTTAAACTGTGGTGTTAAAAACAATGGGTCCACAAAAATAGCAATTATGTCAATAAAATGTCTCATATAATCAGTTCTGCACACAAAAATGGCGCAAAAAAAACTTCCCGGCGGTTGGCCGGGAAGTCTCTTTCGGAAGTGACTGCCTGCTAGAAGCGGTAGCGGATGCCGAGGGCGATGCCCTGCCAGCCGAAGCCGCCGTAGTTGAAGTAGTAGACAGGACGCCAGTCAAGGGAAATGTTGACGGGCGCCGACGGGATTTCGAACTCCATGCCGAGCTGGCCGGCGAGACCGGCGTTGAAGCCGCTCGCGTCAGCGTGGTTGTAGAAACCGAGCTGCACACCAGGGCCGACATAGAAGTTGACGATGCCGGCGTTGGCGAAGATGAAGTCATACACACCGGTCACATAGAAGCCGTTGTTGGCCCAGAAACCGAGGTCGGCCTCGAGGAAGCCGGCGCTGCCACCGTGCTGGTAGGAGATTTCTCCGCCGTAACCGGCACGGATACCGAGGGCGCGGGGCTGGGCGGATGCCACAGCCGCGAACGCGAGTACGGAAAGTACTAAAACAAGCAATTTTTTCATAATGAAAAGAATTAAAAAGGTTAAACGATTCCGGAGAAACCGAGGAACGCCATCGCCATGATACCCACGGTGATGAGCGCGATCGGAAGGCCCCTGAAGGCCTTGGGGACGTCGTTGCCGGCCAACTGCTCACGCAGGCCTGCAAACAGGCACATCGCCAGGCCGTAGCCAAGCGAGGTGGCGACGGCGTAGACCACCGCCTGGCCAAGGTTGAGCATATGGGGGGCGCCGCCCAGTGCGAACTCCTTGGTCACCACCGTGATGGCCACGCCGAGCACGGCGCAGTTGGTGGTGATCAGGGGCAGGAAGATGCCCAGCGCCTGGTAGAGCGAGGGGCTGATCTTCTTCAGGACGATCTCCACCATCTGCACGAGGGCGGCGATCACCAGGATGAAGGAGATGGTCTGCAGGAACTCCAAGCCAAGGGGTACCAAAAGATACTGGTTCAACAGGTAGGTCACCACGGTGGCGAGCGTGATCACGAAGCAGACCGCACCGGACATGCCCGTGGCCGTGGACAGCTTGTTCGACACGCCCAGGAAGGGGCAGATGCCGAGGAACTGCGCCAACAGGATGTTGTTGACGAAAATCGCCGAGACAAAGATGAGGAAGTATTCCATAACGACCTACTTTTTAGCGAGATACTTGTTGAACAGGACCATCAGGTAGCCCAGGACCAGGAAGGCGCCCGGGGCCATCACGAAAGCGAGGATGCCGTCGCCGGCGATGAACTTCCAGCCGAAGAGCGAGCCGCTGCCCAGGATCTCGCGCACGATGCCGATGACCGTCAGGGACACGGTGAAGCCCAGGCCGACGCCGATGCCGTCGAGGGCGGACTCGCCCACGCCGTGCTTGTTGGCGAAGCCTTCGGCACGGCCGAGGACGATGCAGTTGACGACGATCAGCGGGATGAACAGGCCGAGCGTCTCATAGGCGGCGGGCGTGAAGGCCTGCATCAGCAGCTGGAGCACGGTCACGAAGGTGGCGATTACGGTGATATACACCGGAATGCGCACCTTGTCCGGGACCATGGGGGCGATCAGCGAGATCACGATGTTGCTGAGGATCAGCACAAACATCGTCGCCAGACCCATCTCCAGGCCGTTCAGCGCGGAAGTCGTGGTGGCGAGTGTCGGACACATACCGAGCACCAGCACGAAAGTCGGGTTGTTCTTGACGAACCCGTCAGTGACGAAATGCCATTTACTCATTGCCCTGTCCTCCTGTCAGTTGGTTGTAGACTTTCACGGCGTTGGCCACCGCCAGCGCATAGGCGCGGGAGGTGATCGTGGAGGCCGTGATGGCATCCAGGTCACCGCCGTCCTTCTTGACGGAGAGCGTCTTCGCCGCGGGGTTGAAGCCGCGGAACTGCTCCATGAAGTGCTCGTCGGTCGTGCACTTGGCACCCAGACCCGGCGTCTCGCTGTGTGCAAGGACCGTGGTGTTGTGGACGGTGCCGTCGCCGGCGATGCCGACCATCAGCCGGAGCACGCCGCCGAAGCCGGAAGTGGCAGAAATGATGGCGTAGCCGGTATCGGTCTTATAATAAGGATATTCCACGCCGTCCACGGTCACGCTCCCCTGCTCCGGCTCACCGGTGAACTCCGGCAGCACGGCGGCGATGGAAGCGGTGGTCTTGGCGCGGGCGGCAGCGGCGATGGGATCCTTCGTCACGACGTAGGCTCCGCCGACCACTGCCGAGCAGATCAGACACACTGCCGTCAGGCAGAGTGCCATGTTCTTGAGTGTAGATGCAGCTGCCATAACCTATGCCCTCCCGTATTTTTTCTGGTGGAACCAAATGTTGAGGAGCGGCACCGTACAGTTCATCAGCAGGATGGCGAACGACATGCCCTCCGGGTAGGAGCCGAAGTAGCGGATCATCATTGCGATAAGGCCGATGCCGATACCGTAGATGACGCCGCCGAGGGTGCTCATCGGCGAGGTGACGTAGTCCGTGGCCATGAACAGGGCGCCGAGCATCGCACCGCCGGTCATCAGGTTGAACGGCACGCCGGTGTAGAGGTCGGGGTTGACCCCGTGGAAGATGGCGGAGATCAGGGCCATCGTGCCCAGCACCGCGATCGGGATCCACGGCTTGACGACACGCCGGATCAGCAGGTAGATGAATCCGAGCAGGAGTGCACCGGCAGAGAGCTCTCCGGCCGAGGCGCCGGCATCCCACAGGAACGAAGCCAGGTCATAGCTGTGCGCGTCCATGAACTGCGGGATGGTCGATCCGGACTTCAAGGCCTCCTTGAGCGCACTGAGCGGCGTGGCGCCGGACACGGCGTCCGGGATGGCTACGAAGCCGGGCGTAGGCGTCCAGTCGGTCATCTGGGCCGGGAAGGACACCAGCAGGAACACGCGGCCGGTGATGGCCGGGTTGAAAACGTTCTGGCCGATGCCGCCGAAGGACAGCTTGGCCACGCAGATGGAGACGAAGGCGCCGATGAACACGATCCAGAGGGGAATCGCGGACGGCAGGTTCATCGCCAGCAGCAGTCCGGTGACGACGGCGGAGAGGTCTCCGATGGTGGAAGGCTTTTTCAGCATCCACTTGGTGACCGCCCACTCCAGCAGCACGCAGGAGGCCACGCTCACGGCGAGGACCAGCAGTTCGGCCCAGCCGTAGGCGAGGACGGAGACCAGGATCGCAGGGCACAGCGCGATGATGACATCCCGCATGATCGAGGTCGTGGAGATGTTCGCGTGGATGTGCGGAGAAGGAGATACGATATACTTCTTGTCCATAGTCGGTTACTTTTTGGCTGCTTCCGCGGCGGCCTTGGCGGCCGCGGCGCGGGCACGGATGACACCCATCACCTGGCCCTTGGCCTGGCGGATGTGGTCCAGCAGGGGGATGTGGGCCGGGCAGCTGTAGAGGCAGCAGCCGCATTCGATACAATCCTGGGCTGCCTGTTTCTCGAGCGCGTCGAGATCCGCAGCCTTGTACAGACGGTAGAGCAGGAACGGCTCCAGACCCATCGGGCAGGCATCCGCGCACTTGCCGCAACGGATGCAGCTGGTCGTGGCCTGGCGCCGGGTGGAGGCCTCGCTGAGGTAGAGGATGGCCGAGGAGCCCTTGACCGTGGTGGCGTCGGGGTTGCTGATGGCCTTGCCCATCATCGGACCGCCGCTGACGAGCTTGTCGGCCGTCTGGGGGATACCGCCCGCCTGCTCCATGATGAAGGACAGGGGGGCGCCGATCCGGAAGAGGTAGTTGTGCTGGAGGTTGCCAGGGATATGGTCTCCGGTGACGGTCAGCACATTGGTGATGAGCGGCTTGTTCTTCTGCACGGCCTCGTAGACGGCCAGCGCCGTGCCGGCGTTCTGCACCACGGCGCCGACGTCGATCGGCAGGCCGCCGGAGCGCACCTGGCGCTTCATCACGGCGTCGATGAGCTGCTTTTCGCCGCCCTGCGGGTAGCGCTTCTTGAGCACTTTCACCTCGATGCCGGGATAGCCGAGCTCCGCGATGGCGGCGCCCATCGTGCGGATGGCCTCGGGTTTGTTCTCCTCGATGCCGATCACGCACGGACAGCCGCCCAGGACCTTCTGCATGATGGCGGCGCCGACGACGATCTCCTTCGGACGCTCGAGCATGATGCGGTAGTCGCTGGTCAGGTACGGCTCGCACTCGGTGCCGTTGATGATCAGGCACTCGGCCACCTTGCCGGGAGGCGGGCTGAGCTTGACGTGGGTCGGGAAGGTCGCACCGCCCAGACCCACGACGCCGCCGGCCTTGATCCTGTCGAGGATCACGGCCTTGTCCTCTGGGATGGCGGTCACGAGGGTCTTGGTCCGGTCGATCGCGGGATCCCACTCGTCACCCTCGACGGCGATCTCCACGTGCATCACGGGATTGCCTGCGAGGTCCTTGCGGGGGGCGATGGACTTGACCGTGCCGGAAGCCGGCGAATGGACGAAGGCGGAGATGAATCCGCCCGGCTCGGCGATCACCTGGCCCACCTTGACGGTGTCGCCCACGGCCACCACCGGCTTGGCCGGGGCGCCGAGGTGCTGGGCCATCGACACGTAGACGGTCGGCGGGAGCGGGAGCTCCTCGATGGCGCATTCGCGTGCGAATTTGCTGTCGTGGGGGTGTACACCACCCATCGAGAAAGTCAGTTTACCCATTTGCTACCTCCTTTTTTTCAACGGGTTGCGCTGCGGCTGCGGCTGCAGCGGCGGCCTTGGCCTTGCGGTCGGCGATGCGCTTCTTGACGGCGTCCTTGTCGAGCTCCTTCGGGAAGTTCACGCCGTGGATGGCGCCGGTCGGGCAGACCGCCTCGCACTCGCGGCAGAGCTTGCACTTGGTGAAATCGATGTAGGCCACGTTGTCCGTGACCGTGATGGCGTCGTGCGTGCAGGTCTTGGCGCACAGGCCGCAGCCGATGCAGGCGGCGGCGCAGGCCTTGCGGGCGGCCGGCCCCTTGTCCTTATTGACGCAGGACACGAATTCACGCATCCCGCGCGGACCCTGGTTACGCAGTTCGATGATGTGCTTGGGACAGGCCTTGACGCAGGCGCCGCAGGCGGTGCACTTCGACGCATCCACGACGGGAAGTCCGGTCGCGGGGTCCATCGAGAGGGCGCCGAACTGGCAGGCGGCCACGCAGTCGCCGCATCCCAGACAGCCGTAGGAGCAGCCGGTGTCGCCGCTGTAGAGAGCGGCCTTGACGCGGCAGGACTGTGCACCGTCATAATCGTTGGTCCGGGGGCGGTTGGCACACGTCCCGTTGCAACGGACCACGGCCACCTGCGGGGCTTTCGCCGCCACGGTGAAGCCCAGGATGGCTGCCACTTTCTGCATCACCTCATCTCCTCCCACGGGACAATACTGGTTGTCAAGGTTGGGGGCCTTGACCGCTGCGTCGGCGAAGGCGCGGCATCCGGCGAAGCCGCAGCCGCCGCAGTTGGCGCCCGGCATCACCTTCTCCACTTCGTCGATCCGGGGGTCCTCCTCAACCCGGAACTTGCGCGCCACCCAAAAGAGGATGAGCGCAAGCAGCAGGCCCAGGACGGACAGGATCGCGACGGTCCAGATTATCGTTTGAGTCATTATGCTTTAATGTTAAAAATGTATTCGTTACGTAAACGGTCGCGCAGCAGCCACACCACGCCGAACCACAGGGCTACGGCGCCGATGGCCAGTCCGCCCGCCAGCAGTTCGGATCCGCCGGCGGCGAGCGTGCCGAGCAGGGCGGCGACCATCACCACGAGCGGGATCACGTAGGCCAGCCAGACGGCCTTGTGGCCCATCGAGGCCCGCAGGACCACGGACACCTCGTCCCCCACCTGGTAATTGTCCCACCCGCGGGTCGGGAGCTCGATTTCCTTGAGCGAGGCATCCCCGAGGCTGCACATCCCCTTGGCGTGGCACGCGGCGCAGGCCGACTCGGACACGATCTGCACGGTCGTGACCTCGGGCGTGACGGAGATGATCCGTCCGCGGTGGCTGATCTCGCTAACGGAACTCATCGCCGACCATATTGTTCATCGCAGAGTCGATCTCCATCGAGCCTGCCCGGATGTCGAGGGCATCGTCGAGTTCGACGAATCGGATCTGCTCGCTCTTGAAGAGCATCTCTATCTCGCAGGTCTCGCCGTTGCGGTGCTTGGCGATAATGATCTGCGTCTTCTCCCGGTCCTCGGGATTCTCGCTGAGGCCCACGAAATCGGGACGGTGGATGAAAAGGACCATGTCGGCGTCCTGCTCGATGGAGCCGGACTCGCGCAGGTCGGACAGCTGCGGCTTGCCGCCGCCGCCCTGGCGCTGCACGGCCTGGCGGGAGAGCTGGGAGAGCGCGATGATCGGCACGTCCAGCTCCTTGGCCGTGGCCTTGAGGGTCCGGGAGATCGCCGCCACTTCCTGCTCGCGCATCCCCTTGAGTTCGGCGGGGCCCTGCATCAGCTGGAGGTAGTCCACGACGATCAGGCGCACGCCCTTGTTTTTGACCAGGTTCTTGGCCTTGGTGCGGAACTCCATCAGGGGCAGGCCCGGGGTGTCGTCGATGTAGAGCGGGGCCCTGGAGAGGGCCTTGAGCTTGTACTCCAGCTGCTCCCACTCGTAATCCTCGAGCCGGGTGCCGCCCTTGATCTTGTCGGCGGACAGACCCGATTCGGAGGTGATCAGGCGCTTGACGAGCTGGATGGCGGACATCTCCAGCGAGAAGAAGGCGACGGCCATGTGGTGGTCCACCGCGGCGTTGCGGGCGAGGTTGAGCGAGAAGGCCGTCTTGCCCACGGACGGACGCGCCGCCAGGATGATCAGGTCGGACTTCTGCCAGCCCATCGTGATGCGGTCGATGGCCGGGAAACCGGACGGCACGCCGTTGAGGCCGGTGCTGCCCTGCATATCCTGGATGTCGGTCATCGCCATGTTGATCAGGCTGCCGATGTCCTGGACCTCGCGGCGGACGTTGCTCTGGATGGCATCGTAGACCTTGCTCTGCGCCTTGTCGATCAGGTCGTCCACCTTGATCGAGTCGTCGAACGAATCCCGCAGGATGTCGTACGACGCGGAGATCAGGTCACGCTGGATCGTCTTCTGCTTGAGGATCTTGATATAATACTCGATGTGCGCGGCGGACCCCACCTTTTCGGAGAGGTTCGCCAGCACGACCGTGCCGCCCACGGCCTCCAGGTTGCCCTGGGCCTTGAGCTCACTGCTGACCGTGATGATGTCGACCGAGGTGTGGTCCGTCACCAGGCGGGACATCGCCTCGAAGATCATCCGGTGCCGGGGATCGTAGAAGCAGGAGGGCGTCAGCTCCTCCATCGCCAAGTCCACGCAGGAGGCCTCCAGCAACATCGCCCCCAGGACAGCCTCCTCGACGTCCGGGGCCTGGGGCGGCTTGTTGCCGATCTCCAGTCCCAGGCTCTCGAGACTGACCGCCTGGTCCTTCTTGCGAGTGTTGCCGGTCCGCTGCGCAGGCATCGCCGGTTAGATGTCAGGGTTTACGATGATGCGGCCGCAGTGCTCGCAGATGACAAGCTTCTTGCCGGAAGCGATGTCGATGATGCGCTGCGGGGTGATGGTGTGGAAGCAGCCGCCGCAGGCGTCGCCATAGGTCCCGTCTTCGTTCTTCGGGAAGAGGGTCACCACGGCGAGATGGTTGTGCGCGTTGCCGCGGATGCGCTCGTAGGCGCTCAGGGTACGCTCGTCGATCTTGGCGGCGCAGGCCTCGCGCTTGGCGGTCAGGGCGGCTTCCTCGGTGGCCGTGGACTCGACGATGGTGGCGAGTTCCTCTTTCTTGGCCTTGAGGTCCTCCTCGCGGATCAGGATGCGGTCGGCCAGACGCTCACGGTCGGCCTTGCGGTCCTCGATCGCCTCGCGGGCCTCGCGGATGTTCTTCTCGGCGATGGCGCGCAGCAGGCCCTGGTTCTCGAGCTCCTTGTTGATGGAGTCGAACTCGCGGCTGTTGGAGATGTTCTCCAGCTGGGCGCGGTATTTCTCGATCTCGGCGTCCAGCTCGACGATCTGCTTATTGTTGGCATCGATGCTCTGGTTGTAGCCGTCGATCAGCTGGCCGATCCGCTCGGACTTGGCGTGGAGGCCGGCGAGTTCCTCTTCGAGGATGGCGACTTCGGCCGGGAGTTCGCCGCGCTGGTGCACCAGCTCGTCGATGGCGATGTCCGCTTCCTGGAGTTCGTAGAGGGTCTTGAGTTTCTCCTGGGTGCTCTGCTCGGACTCAGCGAAGGTCTTGCGCAGGGAGACGAAGGTTTCGCGCTCGTCGACGGGCGTCTGCACTTTCGTAGGTTTCTTGGTGGTAGCCATATATGATATCTAGATATTATTATTCAAGTAAGATATGAACTGCAAAGTTAGGAAATATTTTTCTTAATCTCCATAAGTTGGGCGCGGATTTGCTTCAGCGAATCGAGCGCCTTGACGCTGCGGTCCACGGGCCTGCGGTCGGCGGCGAGCTGCTGGGCCGCCCCTTCCAGGGTCATCCCGCGGTCCTTGACCAGGTGGTGGATCTGCTTGAAGGTCGTCACGTCCGCCGCCGAGAACTGGCGGTTGCCCTTCGCGTTGCGCTGGGGCTTGATGAGTTTGGGGAAGGAATTGGACCAGAAACGAACCAGAGACACTGACTCGCCCAGGATTCCGGCCACTTCGCCGATCGAGTAATAGAGCTTTTCCATATAACAGTTAATCCATTGATTGCATTGTATTTACGGACATGTACAGCATATTCGCGAACTCCGAGGGACTCACGGAGGCGAAGAAGCATCCGACAGGATTCACGGCGACGCCATCCTTGCGCACCCCATAGTGGAGGTGCGGGGCCACGGCCTGGCCGGACATCCCCACCGCGCCCACTTTCTGGCCCGTGCGCACCCGCTGCCCGGCCCGTACGGACATGCTCTCCAGGTGGGCGTAGACCGTCTCGTAGCCGCCGTCGTGGCGGATCCGGACGGTATTGCCCGTGGTCCGCGAGGAGGCGGCGGTCACCACCGTCCCGTCCGCCGTGGCCAGCACGGGCGTGCCGCGCGTGACGATCAGGTCCAGGCCCTCGTGGTAGACATAAGCTTTGTAGAAGGGGTTGATCTTGCGGCCCGTGGAGGCGCCGACCTGCGGGTATGTAATGTCGTTGATGGGCAGGATCATCGGCGGGAGGGACGTCTGCGGATCCGAGAGGATCCCGAAGATCTGCTTGAAAGCTGCCTCCACGTCGGCGCTGTGCGCCAGCAGGCTGTCCGCCTTATGCGCCGTATAGCCGACCAGCTCCCCGGCGGGGATGGAATCCGCGACGGCGAAGGACTCCTCCATCGCCTCCATCGGGTCCAGGCCCGGCGCACTGGCGTGGAAGACCTGGTCGTAGATCCGGTCGTCCTTGTGCTGCAGGTCCGCGATGGCGTCCTCGAGCAGGCCGCTGCGCGCCTCCAACTCGGGATAGAGCCGTTCGTACAGACGGATTTCGCGCCGGAGCCGGCGCTCGGTGTCCGTCCGGAAGAACAGGGCGAAAACCCCGTAGGTCAACACGGCCAGCGTGAGGGTCATCAGCATGTACAGCACGAGCCGGAGCACCGCCCGCCAGATCTTGCGGGGGGCTTCGCCGAAATGGAAGTTTTCGGCATCGAAGACGAAACGCCTGTGCTTAGCCATCGCCGTTCCTCCTGCGGCGGAGCAGCTCCGTCGTGCTGGACCGCTTGCCGACGGGAGAGTCCTCCTTGCGCTTGTCGATCATCGCGCGGTATTCGTCGAGCGGCATGTTGAAATCCATGAAATTCATCGGGTTGACGCGGTTGCCCTGGTAGACGACCTCGTAGTGCAGGTGGGAGCCCGTGACCTTGCCGGTGGCGCCCACGGTGCCGATCTGCTCGCCGCGCCGGACCTTCATCCCCTCCGCGATGATGATCGTGTGGAGGTGCGCATAGCGCGTCTGGTAGCCGAAACCGTGGTCGATGACCACTTCGTTGCCGTAGCCGGTGAACTGGAAGCGGGCCGAGACCACCACGCCGTCACCGGTACAGTAGACCGGCGTGCCCGTGGCCGTGGCGAAATCCTGCCCACCGTGGCTCTCGCTGCCGCCGTAGACCGGATCCTCGCGCCAGCCGAAACCGCTGGACAGGTGGACCCGGGAGGCGTCCGGCAGCAGCGGCGGCACGCTCGGCACGCAGGAGATCATGTCCCCCGCCTCGCGGGACAGCTGGGCGACCTCGTCCAGGGCCTTGCTCTGGATGTAGGCGCGCTTGGTGAGGTTGTCCAGCCGGCGCACGGACCAGCCCAGGGTGGAATGGCCCCCCAGCAGGTCGAACTCGGCATAGCGGTTCACGCCGCCCAGGCCGGCGTTCTTGACTTCGTCCGGGATCGCCCCCAGGCCATAGATCGAGCGGTACACTTCGTCGTCCCGCTGCTCGATGCCGGTGAGCGTGCGGTCGTAGAGGTCAAGCCGGCTGTCGAGCACCGCCATCCGGGCCTCCCATTCCGCGGCCCGGCGCTTGAGATACGCCGTCCGGGGGAGGTCCCAGTGGAGCACGGAGGTGTAGAGCCAGAAGTACAGCATCACGAAACCGGCGGCCAGCACAATGGCCGCCACGATGCGGAGCGTCTTGACGTACCGCGGTTCGTCCCTTGCCTCGTAAAGCAGCGTCTCAGGATTGAGGATATACTTCGGCATAACTGCGCAAAGATAGCGTTTCCGGCTTTAAATAACAAATTCTATTCCGTTCAACGACACCTCATTAGCACGCATCACCGAAAGTCCTCGCGCCCGCGCGTTTCATTATTTCCGGGAAAATTGCTACTTTTGTGGTTCGTTTATAACTTTTGCAATTTATGACCTCAAAGGAAATCAGACAGAAATTCCTCGATTTCTTCGCATCCAAGGGCCACACCGTGGTGCCTTCGGCACCGATGGTCGTCAAGAACGACCCGACCCTGATGTTCACCAATGCCGGAATGAACCAGTTCAAGGACATCTTCCTGGGCAACGCCAAGGCCCCCTACCGCCGGGCGGCCGACTCCCAGAAGTGCCTGCGCGTGAGCGGCAAACACAACGACCTGGAGGAGGTCGGCCACGACACCTACCACCATACGATGTTCGAGATGCTCGGCAACTGGAGCTTCGGAGACTACTTCAAGTCCGAAGCGATCGACTGGGCCTGGGAGCTGCTGACCGACGTCTACAAGATCGACAAGAACCTCCTCTACGCCACCGTGTTCGAAGGCTCCACCGAGGACGGCACCACGCTCGACACCGAGGCGCAGCAGGCCTGGCGCAAATACCTCCCCGAGGACCACATCCTGCTGGGCAACAAGCACGACAACTTCTGGGAGATGGGCGAGACCGGCCCCTGCGGTCCCTGCTCCGAAATCCACATCGACATCCGCACCGCGGAGGAGAAGGCCGCTTCCGGCATCCCCGGCCGCGAGCTCGTCAACCAATCCGACCCGCACGTCATCGAGATCTGGAACCTCGTCTTCATGCAGTACCAGCGGATGGCCGACGGACACCTGGTGCCGCTGCCCGCCCGCAACATCGACACCGGGATGGGCTTCGAGCGTCTCTGCGCCGTGCTCCAGGGCAAGAACAGCAACTACGACTCCGACGTCTTCACCGGGATGCTCGCCCGCATCGGCGCGCTCTCCGGCCACAAGTACGGCGAGTCCGACAAGACCGACGTGGCGATGCGCGTGATCGCAGACCACATCCGCGCCATCAGCTTCAGCATCGCCGACGGCCAGCTCCCCTCCAACGTCAAGGCCGGCTACGTCATCCGCCGCATCCTGCGCCGCTCCGTGCGCTACGGCTACACCTTCCTCGGCCTGTCCGAGCCCTTCCTCTGCCAGCTCGTGCAGCAGCTCGTGGACGACATGGGCGAGGCCTATCCTGAGATCGCGAAGCAGCAGAAGTTCATCGAGAACGTCATCCGCGAGGAGGAGATGGCCTTCCTGCGCACCCTCGACCGCGGCATCCGCCTGATGGACGACTGCATGGAGCGCAGCCGGGACACCAAGGTCATCTCCGGGGCCGACGCCTTCAAGCTCTACGACACCTACGGCTTCCCGTTCGACCTGACGGAACTGATCGCCGCCGAGAACGGCTTCACCGTGGACCAGGAAGGGTTCCTCTCCGAGCTCAAGCAGCAGAAGGACCGCGCCCGCAACGCCACGGCCAACACGTTCGGCGACTGGACCGTCTACCACGACGGCGAGGACGTGGCATTCGTCGGTTTCGACACCACGGAGGTCGGGGACGCCCTGCTGCTCAAGAGCCGCACCGTCGTCCAGAAGAACAAGGAGATGCTCCAGCTCGTCTTTGACCGCACGCCGTTCTACGGCGAGATGGGCGGCGAGGTCGGTGACACCGGCATCCTCACCGCCGCCGACGGCGAGCAGGTCCGGATCCTCAACACCGTCAAGGAGAACAACCTCACCATCCACATCGCCGAGCGCCTGCCGCAGGACTGCACCGGCGCCTTCCGCCTGAGCGTCGACGCCGCGCGCCGCCAGCGCATCGCCAACAACCACAGCTGCACGCACCTGATGCACCGGGCCCTGCGCGAGATCCTCGGCACCCACGTGGAGCAGAAGGGCTCCTTCGTGAACGACAAGGGTTTCCGCTTCGACTTCTCCCACTTCGAGAAGCTCTCCGACGAGCAGCTCGCGGCCGTGGAGAAGCGCGTCAACGAGCTGATCCGCAGCAATTTCCCGCTCGCCGAGAAGCGTGACGCCACGATGGACGAAGCCAAGGAGATGGGGGCGATGGCCCTGTTCGGGGAGAAGTACGGCGACCGCGTGCGCGTAGTCCGCTTCGGCCCCAGCGTGGAGCTCTGCGGCGGCTGCCACACCTCCGCCACCGGCAACATCGGCTTCTTCAAGATCACCGGTGAGTCCGCCATCGCAGCCGGCATCCGCCGCATCGAGGCGGTGACCGGCGAGCAGGCCGAGGAGCTCGTGTTCGCAATGCAGGGTCTGATCAAGACAGCCCGCTCCTTCTTCAACAACGTGCCCGACCTCGCCGGCGCGATCCAGCGGATGATCGAGGACAACGCCACCTTCAAGAAGCAGGCGGAGGAGTTCTCCCGCCAGAAGGCGGCCGACTTCGCCCGGATGATCAGCGAGAAGGCCGAGGAGGTGAACGGCATCAAGCTCATCGTCGCCGCCCGCGCCGGACAGGACCTCGATCCCGCGATGGTCCGCACGGCCGCCCTGGCCCTCCAGAAAGAGATGCAGGGCGCGGCCCTCGTGGGCGCCTACGTCCACGACGGCAAGCCGCAGCTCGTCCTGATGTACTCCGACGACCTCGTGGCCGCGGGCCGCAACGCCGGCAAGGACATCCGCGACGTCGCCAAGTTCATCCAGGGCGGCGGAGGCGGACAGAGCGGCCTCGCCACCGCCGGCGGCAAGAACGCCGCCGGGCTGGACCAGGCGCTCAGCGCCCTGATCGACACCGCCACGCGCAAATAAAGCCACCCGCCGGGATGAAGAGACTCGACCGCTATACGCTGAAGGCATTCATCGGACCTTTCGTCGCGATCCTCTTCGTCGTGATCTTCATCCTGATGATGCAGACCCTCTGGCTCTACATCGACGAGTTGGTGGGCAAGGGGCTCGGGCTGCGTACCATCCTGGAATTCCTGTTCTGGGGCGTATGCAGCCTGGCGCTGCCCCTCGCCCTGCCCCTCGCCACCCTGCTGGCGTCCACGATGACCGTCGGACAGCTCGCCGAGAAGGGCGAACTGATGGCGATGAAGTCCGCCGGCATCTCCTTCGGGCGCATCATCGCCCCGCTTGCGGTCGCCGCCGCGCTCATCGCCTGCGGCACCTATGTCATCTGCTCGCGCCTGGTCCCCTACTCCTTCAACCAGATCTACACCCTGCGCGACGACATCGCCCGCACCAAGGACGAGATCAAGATCCCGCCGGGGACCTTCTACGACGGCATCGACGGATACATCCTGCGCGTGGGTGCCCAGAACAAGGAGACCAAGATGCTCTATGACGTGCAGGTCTACGACCACACGGCCCGCAAGGGCAACATCTCCGTGACCCTGGCCGACTCCGCCGTGATCAAGATGGCCAAGAGCAAGGAGTACCTGACCTTCTCCCTGTACAACGGCTCCACCTACGTGGAGGACAACACGATGCGCTACAACGACACCTCCCTGGTCCTCCGGCACATCAACTTCGTCCGCCAGGAGCTGCTGATCCCGCTCAAGAACTACAGCTTCGAGAAGTCCGACTCCGCCCGCTTCGACGACCAGATCAAGACCAAGCAGATGGCCGAGCTGCGGCATCTGAGCGACTCGCTGGACCACTATCTGGACTCCCTGCACGACCTGCATTACAACATGCTCCGCAGGACGCCCACGCTGATTATGGCCAAGCAGCTGGACACCGCCACCCGCAACCCGGGCCGGCAGCTGTACACCCATCCCGACTATCTCCGCTGGGGCAACCTCGACGAGGAAGCGAAGGCTTATTCCGCGGCGGCCGAGAACGTGATGAAGCTCTCCGGCGACATCAGCAACTTCAAGTTCGAGACCTACGAGCAGAGCTACAACGTACGGCAGTCCGACCTCTCCCTGCTCGAGAAGACCGCCCAGGCCCTCGCCTGCCTGCTCCTCTTCTTCATCGGCGCGCCGGTGGGCTCGCTCGTGAAGAGCAAGCGCGGCGGGCTCGGCGTGGGACTGATCATCTCGGTGCTGTTCTTCGTGATCTACTACGTAGTCAACATCTCCGGCAACAAACTGGCGCGGGACGGCGCGGTCGAGACCCCCGTCGGGGTGTTCATATCGTCCGTGGTCATCGCGCCGATCGGCGCTTTCCTGACCTGGAAGGCCCTCAAGGACGCAGAACTCTTCAATATGGACCAATTCCAGATCTGGCGACGCAAGATCGCCAGCAAGATCCGGCGCATCTTCCGGCCCACGCGCATCGTCTATATGGGCACGCCCGAATTCGCGGTCGCGCCCCTGGACGCCCTCATCCGGAGCGGCTACAAGGTCGTGGGCGTGGTCACGGTGGCCGACAAGCCCAGCGGGCGCGGGCTCAAGGTGAACGAAAGCGCCGTCAAGCAGTATGCCGTGGCCCACGGCATCCCCGTGCTGCAGCCTGTCAAGCTCAAGGATCCGGAGTTCCTCCAGGCGCTGGCCGCCTGGAAGGCCGACCTGTTCGTGGTCGTGGCCTTCCGGATGCTCCCCGAGCAGGTCTGGTCGATGCCCAGGCTCGGCACCTTCAACCTCCACGCGGCGCTGCTGCCGCAGTACCGCGGCGCCGCCCCGATCAACTGGGCCGTCATCAACGGAGAGAAGATGACGGGCGTGACCACCTTCATGATCGACAAGGACATCGACACCGGCGGGATCATCCTGCGCCAGGAGTGCCGCATCCGGCCGGACGAGACGGCCGGCGAACTGCACGACGAACTGATGGCGATCGGCTCCGACCTCGTCTTGCAGACGGTCGAGGGCCTGATCCAGCACAACGTGGAGCTGCGTGTCCAGCGTTCCTTCATCCAGGGTTCGGAAGAGCTCAAGCCCGCCCCGAAGCTCACCAAGGAGCTCTGCCACATCGACTGGGCCCGCCCCACGGACGAGGTCTACAACCTCATCCGCGGCCTCTCGCCGTACCCGGCCGCTTTCGCTACGCTCCAGCGGCTTGAAGAAACGACAACCCTGAAGGTTTTCCGCACGGAAAAGCGCCCGGACCTGCACGCAGCGCCGGGCACCGTCCTCTCCGACGGCAAGTCGTACTTCGCCGTAGCCACGGCCGACGGCGCCCTGGAGATCACCGACCTGCAGCTTTCCGGCAAGAAACGCATGGCCGCCGCCGACTTCCTCAAGGGCTTCCGGGATCCGGAGTCCTGGCGCGCCGCATAGCCCGGAAAACAGTAAAATTGGTAAAAGAATCCGGAGAATCTGCAAAGTATTTTTCGAAGAATAGCTTTATATTTGTGACCGTTACACACCGTTTTATCCACTATATGCTACGTAAAATCCGAATCGCCCTGGCAGCGGTCTTCTTCGTGGGGATCACGCTGCTCTTCGTGGGCATCGGCCACGACTGGTGGGGTTGGATGGCCAAGCTCCAGTTCCTCCCCTCGGCCCTGACCCTGAATTTCGCCGTGATCGCAGGCATCCTGCTGCTCACGTTCGTCTTCGGCCGCATCTATTGTTCCGTCATCTGTCCGATGGGCGTCTTCCAGGACGTGGTCCTGTGGATTCGCCGCGCCGGTGGCAAGTGGATGCAGAATGCCCAGACCCGCCGCCTCAAGAAACTCAAGGAGAGCGGCGCCACCGGGAAGCCCAAGGTGAAGCAGTATCTCAAGCGCTTCGACTATGTCAAGGAGCACAAGTGGGTACGCTACCCGGTCCTGGTCCTCTCCATCGTCTCGATCTTCGTCAGCGGCCAGATGCTGATTGCGCTGATCGCGCCGTACAGCGCCTACGGGCGCATCGTCCGCAGCATCGCGGGCGCCGCTTCCGGTTCCATCGTCCCTGCGCTCCTGGTCACGGGCCTGGTGACGCTCGTCGTGATCTTCTGCTGCGCCTGGCTGTGGGGACGCGAGTACTGCAACACCATCTGCCCCGTGGGTACGACCCTCAGCCTGGTGAGCCGATTCTCGCTGTTCCGTCCCACCATCGAGCTGGACAAGTGCATCAACTGCGGCCGCTGCGGCAAGGGCTGCAAGGCCTCCTGCATCGACACCAAGAACCACAAGATCGACTACTCCCGCTGCGTGGTCTGCTTCGACTGCCTGGACAACTGTACGGAGAACGCCCTCAAGTACCGCTTCGTGGGGCTTAAATCGGCTAAAATCGAAGCCGCGCCTGCGGCTCCTGCATCATCCGGACAGAAGGGCGACGGCGGTCGCCGCGCCTTCCTTGCCACGACCGTGCTCGCCGGGACGGCCCTCGCCGCCAAGGCGCAGGACCATATGCAGGGCGGGCTGGCCGAGGTCATCGACAAGCAGAACCCCGAGCGCGGCGAGCGCCTGGTGCCGTTCGGCGCCGGGAGCGTGAAGTCGTTCTACGACCACTGCACCGCCTGCCAGCTCTGCGTGAGCGCCTGCCCCAACGGCGTGCTGCGCCCCTCCACCGACTTCGCCCACTTCATGCAGCCGCAGATGGGCTACGACAAAGGCTACTGCCGCCCGGAGTGCAACGCCTGCAGCCAGGTCTGCCCGGCGGGCGCCATCCGCCCCGTCGCCCCCGGCGAGAAGCAGACGATCCAGATCGGCATTGCGCACGTCAACCTCGAGCACTGCATCGCCGCCAAGGGACAGGACAGCTGCGGCAACTGCTCGTACCACTGTCCGTCCGGTGCCATCCGGATGGTCAAGAGCGAGGTCTCCCAGTTCCAGATCCCGACCGTCACCGAGAACCAGTGCATCGGCTGCGGCGCCTGCGAGAACCTCTGCCCGTCCCGTCCGGTCAGCGCCATCACCGTGCGCGGCATCCCCGTTCACCACACCAACGCATAGCCCTATGGACAGAAGAAAATTTTTGAAATCTGCAGGTGTGGGCGCCGCTGCGCTCGGTGTTGCCGCCTGCGCCCCCGGAGCGGCCGAAAAAGTGGCTGCCTCCACCTTCGAAGGCAACAAGGAGCTCGAAGGTTCGATGCTCCAGAACTATCCCGGCATCGGCACGCTCGGCTACGGCTGCATGCGCTGGCCGCAGAAGCGCGGCGAGGACGGCCGCAACCACATCGACCAGGACGAGGTCAACCGCATGGTGGACTTCGCGCTGGCCCACGGCGTCAACTATTTCGACACCTCCCCCGTGTATCTGGGGGGCGACAGCGAGCGCGCCACCGCGGAGGCGCTCAACCGCCATCCGCGCGAGAGCTGGAAGATTGCGACCAAGCTGTCCATCTTCAACCCCACCCCCTTCGAGAAATGCCTGGAGATGTACAAGCGTTCGTTCGAGATCTTCAAGACGGACTACATCGACTATTACCTGCTGCACTCCATCAGCAGCGGGGACGACTTCAAGTCCCGCTTCGAGGACAGCGGCATCGTGGACTATCTCGTCAAGGAGCGTGAAGCCGGCCATATCAAGCATTTCGGCTTCTCCTTCCACGGACACCAGGAGGGTTTCGACCAGATGATGGCCCTGCACGACAAGTACCACTGGGACTTCGTGCAGATCCAGATGAACTATGTCGACTGGGAGCACCCGTCAGGACGCAACACCCGCGCCGATTATCTCTATCAGGAGCTCGACAAGCGCGAGATTCCCATCGTGATCATGGAGCCGCTGCGCGGCGGCGCCCTCGCCAACATCCCCGCCGACCTCGTGGACCGGCTCAAGGAACGGGAGCCCCAGCGCTCCGTGGCCTCCTGGGCTTTCCGCTATGTGGGCAGCTTCCCGCGCGTGATGTGCGCCCTGAGCGGCATGACCTATATGGAGCACCTGCAGGACAACCTGGAGAGTTTCCTGGACTTCCAGCCGCTCAACGACGATGAGAAGCAGTTCCTCTGGGACATCGCCGACCGGATGACGGACTATCCGCTGGTGCCCTGCACGGCCTGCCAGTACTGTATGCCCTGCCCCTACGGCATCAACATCCCGGGCATCTTCAAGTTCTACAACGACAACGTCACCGCAGGCACCTACGTGCAGAGCAAGGAGCAGAAGGACTATGCCCGGGCGCGCCGCCGCTACCTGCTGGCCTACGACAAGGCCATCCCGACGGTCCGCCAGGCCGACCACTGCATCGCCTGCCGCAAGTGTGAGAAGGAGTGTCCGCAGAACATCCGGATCCCGAACCAGCTGCGCCGCATCGACGCTTACATCGAGAGCCTCAAGCGCGAGACGATCGAATAAGTATCGGATAAGCGGAAGAAAGCGTGACCCCGGCGGTCACGCTTTCTTCATTTTCTGGCGGCGGGTCTCGGCGGAGTCGTGGCCGAAGAGCAGGCGCGGCCCCTCGACGGAGCGCCAGTAGTCCGTGTCGAAGGCTCCGGCCCCGACCGGACTCGCGTACGGCCCGTCGTGGTCGATCACGAACGAGAGGTACGTGATCGGATAGCCCTGCTCCAGGAACAGACGCTCATAGAAGGTCTGCACCTCCCGCACCACCGGCTGCACTTCCGCGGAGGTGCCGTAGAGGTCCGTGGTGCAGGCGAGGATGCGCAGGCCGTTGACCTCGCAGAGGGCGCGTGTGTACTCGTGCAGGAAGCGGGAGTCGGTCTTGAGGTGGACGATGCCGCCGGGCTTCATGAAGCTGCGGTAGCGCTCCAGGAAGAGCGGCGAAGACAGGCGGGAGTTCTCGCTGCGGAACTGCGGGTCGGAGAAGGTCAGCCAGATCTCGGAGACCTCGCCGGGGGCGAAGAATGCCGTGATGAACTCCACGCGCGTCCGCAGGAAGGCGACGTTGGGCAGCGCGTGCTCCGTGGCGTACTTCGCGCCCTTCCACAGGCGCGCCCCCTTGATGTCAACCCCGATGTAGTTCCGCTCCGGATCCCGCTCCGCCAGTGCAATGGTATACTCGCCCTTCCCGCATCCCAGCTCCAGCACGATATCCCTGGAGGCGGAAAAGAAGTCCGACCAGTGGCCTTTGACGGCGTGGTCGCGGAGGTGGAAGTAGCCGTCGGCGAGGAGCTCCTGCGCAGAAGGCTGGAGCAGGCAGGAGAACGTCTCGTTCTCCGCGAATTTCCGGAGTTTATCGTGTCCCATCGTGTCTCTTGCAAACAACCCCGAGCCCGGGGAAATCCTCATCCACCCCCACCGGACGCACGCTCAGCTGCCACTCCCCCGCCTCGGCCGGGACCATCCCGCTGCGGTACAGCTCCCGGGTGCCGCCGGTCTCCACGCGACGCATGTAGACCGTCTCCGAGAAGCCGTTGCCCGAAGGGGCCAGCCACTGCACGTTGAGCTGGAGGTTCTCCAACGGATGTTTGGACGCCCGGCTGTAGAACCAGAAATCATAGGCCGCCGTCGTGTCCGTGAGCGGGAGCGGGTAGACATATACACCGTCGCGGGCGGCATCCCGACGGACGAAAAGTTCGAAGCCGTCCGGCTCCGAACACCCCGCCAGCGCCCACCCGCAGGAGAGCGCCACCAGCAAGGCCAGCACACGGAAAGCCCGGCGCGCCATCGTTATTCGGAAGAAGGTTTCTGCGGCTTGGGCGGCCGCGGAGCGCCCTGGGCGCCACCCTGGCGGCCACGGCCCCGGCCGCGCCCCTGGCCCTGGCCACGCTGCTGCGCCGCCTGGGCAGGCTGGCCGCCCTGCGCGGGCGCGCCTTCCTTGGCGCCGCGGCCCTTGCCACTGCGGCCCTTGCCGCGCGAGCGCTTGCGCTTGGGCGCATCGAAACGGCTGATGCTGTCGTCGCCCACCGCCGTCACGAATTCCGGCATGTACGGCTCGGGCTCCGTGCGCAGCGACTCCGGCTTCTCGCCGGCGCGGTTCATCTCGATGATGTCCCACACCTCGGCGGCGTCCAGTGGATAGAGGTCCGCGTCGGAGGTCTTGTCATACGAGAAATACATCACCTCGCGCAGGATGTCCGTCTTGCGCAGGTAGGCCGGACCGTCCTCGAATTCGAGCGGCTCCGTGACCTTGGGGATGCGGGACTGCGCGTCGAGGTAGTTGGCCACCTCATAGTTGAGGCAGCACTTGAGCTTGCCGCACTGCCCGGCAAGCTTCTGGGGATTGAGCGAAAGGTCCTGGCAGCGCGCGGCGGCCGTGGAGATACTCTGGAACGAGGAGATGTAGTTGGCACAGCACAGCTCGCGGCCGCAGATGCCCAATCCGCCGATCAGGCCGGCCTCCTGCCGGGCGCCGATCTGCTTCATCTCGATGCGGATGCGGAACTCCTCGGCGAAGACCTTGATCAGCTGGCGAAAGTCCACGCGCCCGTCGGCGATGTAGTAGAAGATGGCCTTGGAGCCGTCTCCCTGGAACTCCACGTCCCCGATTTTCATCTCCAGGCCCATCTCCGCCGCAATCCGGCGGGCCTTGATCATCGTGTCCTGCTCGCGGGCGATGGCCTCCTGCCACTTCTCGATGTCGCTCTGGCGGGCCTTGCGGTAAATCTTGCGGAACTGCGCCGTCTCGGGGTCGATCCCGCGGCTGCGCATCTGGCGCCCGACGATCGGACCCTCCAGGGTCACGATCCCGAGGTCCTGGCCGGTCACGGCCTCCACCACCACCAGGTCTCCCAGGCGGACATTCTGCGGGGAATCGTTGATATAGAATCCCTTGCGGGTATTCTTGAAGCGCACCTCGAACAGGTTGCGGTAGGTACCGTCAGCGGCATCCTTGAGCCAGTTGTAATCCCCGAGCTTGCAGCAGCCGGCCCGGTAGGTGCAGCGGGTCTCGCCCGTCTGCTCCTCGTGCGTGACCACGCAGCCGCGGGAACAATCGTATTGGATGGTTTCGTTCGTCGTCATATCAATAAAAACAAGCGGTCGGCCATATCGGCGAAGAGGATCTTCAGGTTGACATTGCGGCCGATCAGGGTCTGTGTCCGATCCAGCACCCCGAGGGCCTGGCGCGGGAAGGTCTTGCGGCAGCCGGCGGCCCAGCGGCGGGCCTGGGGGCTGATCTGCCCGGCGCCCTCGATCCCCTGCTGGCAGAGGAACATCTGGCGGAACCGGTCTGCGGCAAAGATACAAAAAGCTTTGGCATTTTCGCGCGACGGCAGGGCGGCAATCTGCTCAGAGACTTCCAGCGCCCGCAGCAGGTCCTTGTCCAGCAGGGCGCTCATCAGGTCGTCGAGCAGGCCGGAGTCAGCGAACTCCGCTTCGGCCGCCGCGCCGGCGGGACGGATGCGGATGCGCTGGCAGCGGGAGGAGATGGTCGGAAGCACCTTGTCGGGCTGGTGCGTGATCAGCACGAACTGCGTCTGGGGCGGCGGTTCCTCGATCATCTTGAGCAGGCGGTTCGCCGCCTCGGCGTTCAGCCGTTCCGGCAGGTAGATCACCACGGCCCGGTATCCGCCCTCCAGGGCGCTCAGGGAAAGCTTCTCCAGGAGCCGGCGGGACTCCGCCACGGCGATCAGGGAATTCTTGCCCTCGATGCCCAACGCATCGGCCAGTTCGGCCTCGCGGAACGACGGGTTCGCGGCCACCAGGCGCCGCAGGGGCTCCATATACTGCTCGGACAAGGCGTTCGCCGCCGTGGGGAAGACGAAATGGACGTCCGGGTGGATGAGCTTGGAAATCTTGCCGCAGGAAGGGCAGCGCCCGCAGGAGTCCCCGCCGCTGCGCTCCCGGCAGAAGAGATACTGCAGGAAGGCCAGGGTCAGCGGGAAGGCTCCGCCGCCGTCGTCTTCGTGGAAGAGGAGGGCGTGCGGCACCCGGGCGGCGTCCACCATCCCGGCGAGCGCGCGCTTGACCTCGGTATTGCCCTGCACCTGCGCGAACGTCATACCTGCCTCCAGATCGTGTAATCCGCGATATCCCGCAAGGCATCCCGGGCGGGAGAATCCCCGAAGGCTTCAAGGGCCTGCCTGGCCCGGGCGACCCACTGCTCCAGGCGGCTGGCAGCATAGGCGATGCCGTCACGCTCCTCCACGAAGCGGCGGATCTGCCCGCAATAGTCCGGATGTGCCGGGATCTCCCGCACCATCCGGCGGATCTCCGCCTCCTGCGGGCTGCCCTGCAGCGCACCCAGCAGCGGGAGGGTTATCTTCCGCTCCCGCAGGTCGGTCCCGACGGGCTTGCCCAACTCGGGCGTGCCCGTATAGTCCAGGATGTCGTCCTTGATCTGGAAGGCCGTGCCGAAGGCGCACGCGAAATCGCGGGCGGCCTGCCGCAGGGGCTCCGGCGCGTCCACGGACAGGGCCGCCGTCTGCGCCGCGGCGCAGAACAGCGAGGCCGTCTTGCAGTGGATGATGCGCAGGTAGTCCTCCTCCGTGGTGTCGGCACTCGAGGCTTTCTCGAGCTGGAGCATCTCGCCCTCGGCCAGGTCGGTCAGCGTCCGGGAGAACACTGGGATGGCCTCCCGGCAGTGCGCCGCGTCCACCACGAGCTCCACGGCCCGCGCCAGCCAGTAATCCCCCACCAGCACGGCGGCCGAGGGGCCCATCAGCGCCGCCACGGTGGGCCGGCCGCGGCGCTCGGCGCTCCCGTCGGCCACGTCGTCGTGCAGGAGCGTGGCATTGTGGAGCAGCTCCGTGGCGGCGGCGAAGCGGATGCTGTCGTCACTGGCGGCCCCGGCGACGGCCCGGGCGAGGAGCAGGGCCATCATCGGCCGGAGCAGCTTGCCGGAATTCGCCAGGATACGGCCGTTCGTCTCCTCCAGCAGGCCCACGTCGGAGTGCAGGCTGGCGCGGATCAGGGCCAGCGTACGGTCCCAATCCGTCCCGAGGAGCGCCAATATGTCCTGTCTGCTCACAGAAGTTCCTTCAATTCATCCACGGACTCCGGGAAGTGGATCAGGGCACGGGACGGCGCGTCCAGCATTCCCCGCTCCACATAGAGGTCCAGTTGTCGTTTGAGCGGCTCGTAGAAGCCGTCAATGTTGAAAGCGACTACCCGGCCGGGGTAGCGGCCGAGTCTCGCCAGGCAATACGTCTCGGCGATCTCGTCGAGGGTGCCGATCCCGCCCGGCAGGGCGATGGCCAGCGTGGTCCCCTCACGCATCGCGTCCTTGCGCTCGGACATCCGGTCCGTCCAGACCATCTCCTTCAGTTCCGGATGCTCGAAACCCTTCATGAACCGGGGCATCACCCCGATCACGCGGGCCCCGCACCGGAAGGCTTCGTCGCAGACGTGGCCCATCGTGCCACGCCACGACCCGCCCGAGACGATATCATATCCGGCTAAACAAACTGCGCGGACAATCTGCCGCGCAGCTTCGTTGTAGGCCGGGTCGATGTCGTGACTGGAGGAGCAATAGATGACTGCCCTTTTGTCCGGCATAACGCTAGAAGAGGATGGCGACGGAAGCGGCGATGCCGTTGGCATTGCCTTCGGCTTTCTTCTGGGCACCCGCCAGATCGGCATTGTAGACCGTACCGAGGTTCCAGAAGTATTTGACGGACAGCTGCACGTGCTTGATCAACTCCACGCCGGCGCCCAGGCTGAAACCGTATTCGGCCTTGTTCTTGACGTTCTCCCAGGTCTGCTGGGCCGTGGCTTTCTCTCCGACGGTGACCGAGTTCGAGATCGCGTAGCCCACGAACGGTTCGGCCAGTCCGTAGATCCGGAGGACGTCACCGAAGCCGAAGCCTGCCTGGAACTGAAGCGGCAGCTCGAGATAGCCGGTCTTGTAGTCCAACTCGCCGGCACCGGCCATGTCGGCAAGCTTGGCTCCCTTCATGTTGTAGATCAGGGACGGCTGCACGGCGAAGAAGTTGCCGAAACCGAACTTATAGGTGATACCTGCGTGATACTGGGTGATATTCTGGATCTCACCGATCGCCGTCTTCATATCCGAGGAGGAGGAAGTGATGCCGGCGATGACGCCGAACTGGGCGTGCGCATTCACTGCCAGGAGCAGGGAAGCCACGATGACTAAGAGTTTCTTCATAATATGCTATGGGTTGGTTACATCAGTTTCTCGAGGCGGGACACGATCTCCTGCTTGGAGACCACGCCGACGCTGCGGTCGGCCAGGGCGCCGTCCTTGAAGTACAGCAGGGTCGGGATGTTGCGGATGCCGTACTGCACGGCGATGTCCTCACAGTCGTCCACATTGCACTTGGCCACGACGGCCTTGCCGTCCAGTTCGGCCGCCACTTCGTCCACGGTCGGGGAAAGGACACGGCAGGGGCCGCACCACGTGGCCCAGAAGTCGATCAGGACAGGCACGGGCGATGCCAGCACCTCTCCGATATTGTTCTCATTGATTACGATTTCCATAAGATTGTCTTTTAATTATGCGTGCTGCAAAACGGTTTGCAGCAACTACAAAGATAATAAATTAATAGAAAGTTTCAATACTCCAGACAAAGGCCCGGAGCCCCAGGTCCGGAGCTTCCTCGTCCTTGGACTTGAGCGCGGCGAGCAGCGGCTCCACCTTCTCGTCCTTCATCATCACGAGCAGGGCGTGGTTCATCTCGGGCCACGCGTGGTTGCCGAAACGCGGGTAGCCGTTGAAGCCGCCCTTGCCCTCGACGTCCTCCCAGCGGGTGAAGCCCCGCTGGCCGTGGGCGGCGAGCAGGTCCACGATCTCTTCATTGTATGCCTGGTTGTAGGCGATGAACATGGCTTTCATTTCTTGTTCCTCCTTTTTTCCATCCGGGTGGTGAACGAGCAGTAGACCGTCGGGATCAGCACGAGGGTGATGAGCGTGGAGATGGTCAGGCCCCAGCACACCGTGACACCCAGCGAGCGCCACAGCTCCGAGCCCTCGCCCGTGCCGACGGCCATCGGAAGCATACCCAGGACCGTGGTGAGCGTGGTCATCAGGATCGGGCGCAGACGGCTCTTGGCGGCCGTCGTGGAAGCGTCGCGGATGTTCATCCCGCGCTCGCGGCACAGGATCGTGTAGTCGATCAGCACGATGCCGTTCTTCACCACGATACCGATCAGGATGATGATGCCGATGATGGACATCACCCCGAGCGCCAGGCCGTTGATGCGCAAGCCGAGCAGCACGCCCACCAGGGCGAACGGCACGGAGAACATGATCACGAACGGGGCCATCAGCGACTCGAACTGCGAGGCCATCACCATATAGACGAGCAGGATCATCAGCACGATTAGCAGCAGCATCTGGCCGAACATCTCCTGCTGGTCCTCATAGTCGCCGGCGATCACCGTGGAGAGCGTGGAGGGGATCTCCGTGTTGTCGATCACGCGCTGCGCCGCCGCCACGGCGTCGCTCAGCGCGGCGCCCTTGGCCACGATGCCCGTGACCGTGATCAGGCGGGAGCGGTCCTTGCGCTCGATGGTCGGCGGCACCAGGCCCTCGACCACCGTGCCGAGCTCCTTCATCCGCACGGTCGCACCGGCGGGCGTGGTCACGGTGATGTTCTCCATATCTTCCACGCTGGTGCGGAACTGCGGCGCATAGCGGACGCGGATGTTGTACTCCTCGCCGTCCTCGCGGTAGAGCGAAGCCACGGTGCCGCTCATCGCGGCGCTGAAGGCCGAAGCGGCGGTCGTGGAATTCAGGCCGTTGAGCGCCAGCTTGGTGCGGTCGAAATCCATCTGCAGCTCCGGGGTGTACTCCTCGCGGCTGATGGTCACCTGCGTATAGGACGGATCCTGCATCATCTTCTGCTGCAGCTCCTGGGCCACGCGGTCCGTCTCGGCGAAGTCGTAGCCATAGACCTCGACGTCCACCGTGGAGGCACCGCCCATACCCATCCCCTCCGAGACCAGAGCCTGGCGGATTTCGGGATATCGGGCACAGATGCCGCGCAGCACGTCCGCGATCTCTGCGGCGGAGCGCTTGCGCGTACTGGAAGTGCCGATGTTGATGTTCATCGAGAGGATGTGCGTGCCGTTGCTCTGCATGCTCGCGAAGGTGTTGTCCGTATCGGCCTGGCCGAAGGTGGCGTTGAGCACCTGGATCTCCGGGACGGCCTCGCGGATGTCGGCGTAGATGCGCTCGTAGAAGTCACGCGTGACATCTTGGGCCGTACCCATCGGAAGGTTGATCGTGACCGTGAGGCGCTCGGAGTCGCCGCGCGGGAAGTATTCGGTCTTGAGCCCCGGGGCCAGCAGGGCCATCGCCAGCACGAACATCGCCGCGAAGCCCAGGATCACGACCTTGCGGCGCTTGGTGGCCCAGTGGATCACGTGCGCATAACCGCGGGATATCTTGTCGATGAACTTGTTGATCGGGATGAAGACGGCGTTGTAGAGCTTGCCGTGACTGACATCCCGCTTGAGCAGGCGCGAGCACAGCATCGGCACGAAGGTCAGGGCGGCCGTCGTGGACACGATCATGATGATCGAGACGATCCAGCCCAGCTGCTTGAACATGATGCCGGCCATCCCGCGGATCATCGTCAGCGGGAGGAACACGCAGAGCATCGTGAGCGTGGAGGCGATGACGGAGATGCCCACCTCGCCCGTGCCGTGGACGGCGGCCTCCTTGGGCTTCTCCCCGCGTGCTATGTGCGTGGATATGTTCTCCAGGACCACGATGGCGTCGTCCACGACCATGCCGATGGCGATGGCCAGGGCCGACATCGAGATGATGTTGAGCGTGTTGCCCGTGGCATAGAGGTACATCAGCGAGGCCAGCAGGGCCAGCGGGATGGACAGGACGATGATAATGGTGGACTTCCAGTTCCCCAGGAACAGGAAGACCACGAGCATCACCACCAGGAAGGTGATGATGATGGTCTCAATCAGGGTGTTGATCGTATTGATGATCTCCCGGGAGCCATCCACGATGGTCGTGATCTTGACGTCCGACGGGAGGGTCTTCTCGATCTGGGCCATCTGCTTCTTGATGCCGCGGATGACGTTGACGATGTTGGCGCCGCTCTGGCGCTGGATGATGATGCGGGCGGCGCGGACGCCGTTGGTGTAGGACTCCTGCTCACGCTCCTGCTGGCCGTCCGTCACCGTGGCGACGTCGCGCAGGTAGACGGCCCGGCCGTTCGCTGCGCCGACCACCACGTCCAGCAGTTCGGACGGGTCGCCGAACTCCTTCTGCACACGCAGGGTGTAGGTGTCGGAGCCGATGTCGATGTTGCCCGAAGGGAGGTTGCGGTTCTCGGCCGAAATCACGGCGGCGATGGTACTGATACTCAGCCCGTAAGCCTGCAGCTTGGTGGGGTCGCAGTAGACCTGGATCTCGCGGCTGGGGGCGCCGCTGACCGACACCGTGCCCACGCCGGGCACGCGCGCCAGGGGCGTGGCCACCTTGTCGTCCAGGATCTTGTCCAGCCCGGACAGGCTCTCGTCCGCCGTGGCGGAGAGCATCATGATCGGCATGTCCGCCGCACTGAACTTGAAGATGACCGGCATCGACACGCCGTCGGGCAGCATGGAGTTGACCATGTCCAGCTTGTCGCGGACGCTGTTGGTCGCCGCCTCGATGTCCACGCCATAGTTGAAGGTCAGGGTCAGCAGGGAGATGTTCTCCTTGGACTGGGAGTTCAGCTCCTTGAGGTCCTCGACGCCGTTTAGGGCGTTCTCGAGGACCTTGGTGAGGTTGGTCTCGATATCCTGCGCGTTGGCTCCCTGGTAGGAGGACATCACCATGATCGTGTTGGAGTCGAACTCCGGGAACTGCGCGATCGAGGTCTGGGACAGCGAGTACAGACCCAGGATCGCCAGGGCGACGAACAACAGGGAGGTCGTGACGGGATGCTCGACCGCCGAACGGTAGATACTCATCGCCGGACCTCCACTTTATCGCCGGACTTGAGGTTGGTGTGGCCGCCGGTGAGCACCTGCTCGCCCTCCTCCAGGCCGGAAAGGATCTCGTAGTTCGTGCCGAAGTGACGGCCCGGGGTCACCATCCGGATGGACACCGTGTCGTCGGCGCCCAGCACATAGACGATGCGCTGGCCGGAGCCCTGCTGCTTGAGGACGGCGGCGTCCGGGACGACGATGCTGTCGTTGGCGCCGAAGTTCACGGTCACGCGGGCGTACATCCCGGGACGGAGCTCACGGTTGGTATTGGGGACGCGCACCTCCGCATTGAAGGTGTGCGTGACGGCGTCCATCGTCGGATAGAGCCGCACGATGGAGCCGGTATACACTTTGCCGGGGATGGCGTCCACCGTCAGGGAGACCTTGTCGCCGCGCTTGACGCGGGTGTAATCCATCTCGGAGATGGGCACCAGGAGCTTGACCGGGGTGATCTGCTGGACCGTGTAGATGGGCTGGGCCATCGCGTACATGTCGCCGCGGTCGTAGTTGCGGGCGGACACCACGCCGCCCACGGGGGCGCGCAGGATGGTGTTCTCCAGCAGGTTGGCATAGCTGCTCTTGGACACGTTGAAGGCCAGTTCGAGCGCCTCGTAGTCCGACTGCGAGACACCGCCCTCGTCGAGGAGCTGCTTCACGCGCGCCAGCTCGGTCTCGTCGTTCTTGAGTTTGAGGCCGGCCTGGTCGAGCTGGACGCGGTCCATCTCGGCGAGGACCTGGCCGGCGGACACGAAGTCGCCGACCTCGACGTTGAGCTTCTGGATGCGCCCGCCGCTCTGCGGGGCGATGTTGTTGACCACGTTGGCCTGGACGCTGGAAGTATACACGGCGTCCTGGGGGACCTGCTGGCGGACGGCGGCGGCCACGGACACGACCGGAGTCACCGGACCCGTCATCCCCGGCATCCCGGGGGCCGGCTCGGAGGTCTTGTTCCGGCCGCAGCCTGCGCAGACCAGCGCGCAGAGGGCCACTCCCATCAAAACTTGCTTATTCATTTGCTGTATGTTTTATTCAGTTGGACGTTGCCGTCGGCATCGATGAAATCCGCGCCGAGGGTGTTCTCGAGATTGGCCTTGGCCACCACGAAGTTGTAGACGGCCTGCGAGACGCCGAGCCGGGCCTGGGTCAGGGCCAGCTGCGCGTCGTTGAGGTCGGTCAGGGTACTGCGGCCGACATCGTACGACTTGGAAGCGATGTCGTAGGCCTTCTGCGCCGTCCCGGCGGCACTCTCCGCCGAGCCGTAGCTGCGCATCGCCGTCTCCATCTGGTTGAGGTACTGGCGGATGGCGATCTTGAGCTGGCGCTCGGTGTTGGTCCGCTGGATCTCCAGCTCGTCGGCCTGCACCCGGGCCTGGCGCACGGCGTTGAGCCGCTGGCCGCCCGAGAAGATCGGGATGGAGAGGCTCACCCCCACAAAAGAGTACGGTGACCACTTGAACTCACTGAACTTGAAGTCGTTGGTCATCGCGTTGATGCTGTAGTTGAAATTCAGCGAGAGCGACGGCAGGTAAGCGTACTGCTGGGCCCTGATGGTAGCGGCGAGCTGCTCCGCCTGGATGGCGAGCTGGCGCATCGTGCTGTTGCCGTCCAGCGACAGCTCCCCGGATTCGTGCAGGTCATAGAGCATGTGCCCAGCATAGTCTCCCAACGCACCGGCCACGTCGATGTTCTCGTCCAGGTCCACGCCCATCACGGCCTTGAGCTGCCACAGCGACAGGACCACGGAGCTCTCGGCGTCGTAGACGTTCGGGATGGCGGCGGCGAGCGTGGTCTTGGCGCGGGTCAGGTCCAGTTCGGACGCCTTCTGGGCGTTGTAGCGGCGCTGGATGTGCTCGAGGTTCGCCAGCGCATTCTCATAGGCGGATTTGTAGACCTCGAATGCCTCGCGCGCCAGCAGGCAGGCGAAGAAGGCCTGCTTGACCTGACCCACCGTCTCCAGGCGCGAGCTGCGCGCCTTCTCGACAGCGAGCTCCACACCCTGCGCAGAGATGCGGATGTTCTCCCAGAGCTGCGCGTTGACCAGCGGCATCGAGGCCGACAGGCCGGCGGACCACGTGTTCCAGCGGCCTACGGAGAATCCCTCGTTCGACGAAGAGGACTCGCTCTCGTCGGGCTTGGCCGGGGTCGGGAACGGCACGTCCGGATGCTGGGCGTACAACGGCAGCAGGTAGGTTGCCATCGTCTCGGCCAGCATGCTGGACATATCGAATCCGCCGCCGTCCATGTACATCACCTGTTTCTTGATGGTGCGCTGGTACGAGGCGGAGCCGTTGATCTGCGGGAAGAGGGACGCGTACGTGCCTTTGCGGGCATAGCCGGTCCGCTCGACTTCCTTGTCTGCCACTTTGACAGACGCATTCTCGCTCAGGGCGATCCGGATGGCATCCTCCAGGGTGAGGAGCGTCGGCGCGGAGGTGGTGTCGGCCACCTGGGCGAGGGCGAGCACGGGAAGGAAGAAAGAAACTACTAACGATATTGTTTTTCTCATATAAATCTAAACGCGCGCAAAGATATGCAAAATTTACACCATACGGACGGTCTGTACGCATTAATTCGTATATTTGCCCGGATAAACCATTGCTCTATGCTGAACCTTCTCTACGTGCACTGGCACGTCAATCCCATACTCTTCCACATCGGGTCGCTGGAGATCCGCTGGTACGGCCTGCTGTTCGTCTCCGGCTTCGTGATCGGCTGGTACCTCTTCAAGTGGTTCTTCACCCGCGAGAAGGTGGACACCAAACTGATGGACCCGCTGCTCTACACCCTGCTGATCGCCACGATCGTGGGCGCCCGGCTCGGTCACTGCATCTTCTACCAGCCCGATTACTACTTCGGCTCCTGGGCCGGATTCTGGGAAATCTTCATGCCCTGGAAGGGTGGGCTCGCCAGCCACGGCGGCGCCATCGCCCTGCTCCTTGCAATGTGGTGGTTCGCCGTGCATTACGGCCGCAAGAACGACTTTGATTTCCTCTGGATCATGGACCGGCTGTGCATCACCGTCGCCTTCGCCGGCTGCATGATCCGCCTGGGCAACCTCTTCAACTCCGAGATCTACGGCGACGTGACCACGCTCCCCTGGGGATTCATCTTCGACCTGCGCGGCGAGACCGAGCCCAAGCACCCGACCCAGTTATACGAAGCCCTTTCCTACCTACTGCTCGGTTTGGCTCTGGTCTGGGTCTACAAATACAAATTGGACAAGGTCCACCGCGGCTTCTTCTTCGGCCTCTTCCTGCTGGGCTGCTTCGGCAGCCGCTTCCTGATCGAGTTCATCAAGGAGCCGCAGGTGGAGTTCGAACAGACGATGGCCCTGGACATGGGCCAGATCCTCTCCATCCCCTTCATCCTCGCCGGCATCGGCCTGCTGGTCTACGCCGCAAAAGCCAAAAAACCGGCCGCGGTGGTGCACCCGCAGCCGGTCAGGAAGGAGCCGACGCACTTCGCGCGTCCGCTCAATTAATCGTATTCGATATCCTCGTCCGCGTCCAGCAAGCTGATGTCGCGGAACTCCGTCCCCGAAGGGAAGAGGTCCGCGCCGGACAGCGTAATCTCATAGGAGAGACCGACTTCGCGGGCGCTGAAGCGCCCTTTGCGCTCCCGCTCATCCACCTTGAAGTCCGCTCCGTCCTGGCGGGCGAGGCGGCTGAGTACGAAGCGGAAACGGTCCAGCCCGTCAGTGCGTTCGAGCTCGTAGAACGAGCCGCTGCCGAACTCCTCCAGCGAGCTGTCGGCGCCGTAGCGGTTGAGGTAGAACTGCCAGTCCGGCGTGAGGTCCACCTCGATCGTGGCATCGCCGTCCTGGGCGACATATAAGCCGTAGTCCAGGAACTGGGGCAGTTCCGTGCGCTCGCCGCGGGCGTCCAGCGCGTAGATGGTCTGGTACTCATAGTAAGTCTCGCCGTCCACCTCGTACGGACCGCCGCCTCCCTGCTCGAATCCCACCACGTCCTTGAAGGACGGCAGCGGAGCGCTGAGCACCGGCTCGCCGTGCTGCATCGCGTAGAAGACCGAGCATTTCTTGACCTCGCCGTTCTCCATCACCACGCAGGCAACCGGATTGTAATCCTGGCCGATCGTGCCGAGGAAGACCCCTTTGCACAGGCCGTTGATGCCGGAGAATTCGTTGTCGCCGTCGTTGATCCGGAAGCTGTCCCCGTCGTACCCGAGGGCGGCCAGCGGTCCCTGGCTGAGGGTCAGCACCGGGCGGCCCGCCTCCAGGCGGAGCCGGATTCCGAGGTCGCGGTCCTCGAAGTCCGTACCGTAATCGAAGTAGGTATAGCCCTCCATCGGGGCCGGAATGGGCAGCGAGATGTCGCGCACGCCCCCACCGACCGTCACCTGCAGGGCGCCGCTCTTCTTGTCGGTCTGCGGGACGTAGGTCAGCGTGCGGCCCGATGCATCCGTACAGATGATCCGGGTGTTGGGATCATAGAAATTGTTGTGGACCAGCACCGGCTTGCCCGCCCCGCTGTAGAAGACGCGGCGGCTCTCATCCGAGACGAAGGAGCCGTCCTCCTCGACCGTCAGGACCGTCTGCGCGTCCCGCGGGACGACCAGATAGATCTCGCGGCCCATCGCGGCGTCCACCTGCACCGCCTCCACGATCTCGGGGAAGTTGCGGGTGAGCCGGACATAAGACGGGGCCGCCTTGAACGTGGAGAACGAATCATAGTAGCCCAGGAAGGCAACGGCCATCCGCTCGCCTTCCTGCCACTCGATCCGATCTGCGGCTTTGCGTCCGGTACAGGCAAAAAGGGCCGGCAGCAGCAATGCCGCCAGCCCGATTCGGAGGATTCTTTCCACGGTCGGGAGGTTTAGCCGCGGATCGCGGCGATACCCGGGAGATCTTTGCCCTCGAGGGCCTCAAGCATGGCGCCGCCGCCGGTGGACACGTAGCTCACCTTGTCGGCGTAGCCCATCTGGGTCACGGCTGCGACGGAGTCGCCGCCGCCCACGAGCGTGTAGGCACCCTTGGCCGTGGCCTCGGCGAGGTCCTCGGCGATCTGGAGCGTACCCTTGGCGAAGGTCGGCATCTCGAAGACACCCACGGGGCCGTTCCAGAGGATGGTCTTGGAGCCCAGGATGACTTCCTTCCAGGTCGCAAGCGACTCGGCGCCGGCATCCATGCCCTCCCAGCCGTCGGGAATGGCGTTGGACGGGACGACCTGCGTGTTGGCCTCGTTGCTGAAGTCGTCAGCCACGACGGTCTGGGTGGAGAGATAGATCTTGACGCCCTTCTCCTTGGCCTTGGCGAGGATCTCGAGCGCCTGCGGCATGAGGTCGTCCTCGTGCAGGGAGTTGCCGATCTGTCCGCCCTTGGCCTTGATGAAGGTATAGCCCATACCGCCGCCGATGATGAGGTTGTCCACCTTCTCGAGCATATTCTCGAGCACGGCGAGCTTCGAGGAGACCTTGGATCCGCCGATGATGGCGGTGAAGGGACGCTGGGCGTTCTTGAGGACGTTGTCGATAGCCTTGATCTCACCCTCCATCAGATAGCCGAACATCTTGTCGTTGGGGAAGTAGTCGGCGATGAGGGCGGTGGAGCCGTGGGCGCGGTGGGCCGTGCCGAAGGCGTCGTTGATGTAGCAGTCGGCATAGGAGGCGAGGGTCTTGACGAAGCCCTTCTGGCTCTCCTTGACGGCCTTCTTGGCGGCCTTCTTCTCCTCGTCGGTGGCATCCTCGGCGAGCCCACGGGGCTTGCCTTCCTCCTCGGCGTAGAAGCGGAGGTTCTCGAGCAGCAGGGCCTCGCCCGGCTTCAGGGCTGCGACCTCGGCCTGGGCCTTCTGGCAGTCCGGAGCAAACTTCACCGGGGCACCGAGGCACTCGGCCACGTGATCCACGATGTGACGCAGGGAGAACTTGTCCGTCACTCCCTTCGGGCGCCCAAGGTGGGACATGATGATGAGGGAACCGCCCTTCTCAAGGACTTTCTTGAGGGTGGGCATCGCCCGGCGGATACGGGTGTCGTCCGTGATCTCGAACTTCTCGTTGAGGGGGACGTTGAAGTCTACGCGCACGATCGCCTTCTTGCCGGCGAAATCGTAGGTGTCAATGTGTTGCTGCATAAGATATTAGTAAGTTAAAACGATTTCCGAACCACAAATTTAGCAATAATTTCCATAACTTCCACCCCTGCGGGCCGCACTAGCGCGTCATCCGCACCACGATGGAAAGCGGAAGGGCCTTGCCGAAGCGGTCGCCCAGGGCCAGCTCGCCACTCTCAAGGGTACCGACGCGCATCGCCTGGCGCACCACAGTCTCACCCAGCAGCGCGGAAAAGCCGTTGGAGTAGAGGTTCAGGACCATAAACGCATCCTGCGGGGAAAGGATCTGCCCCACCGTGCGGAGCATCTCGAAGAGGCACTCGTCGAGCTTCCACTTCTCGCCGTCCGGACCGTGGCCGTAGGCGGGCGGATCGAGGATGATGCCGTCGTAGCGGTTGCCGCGCTTCGCCTCGCGCCGGGCGAACTTCATCGCGTCCTCCACCACCCAGCGGATGCCCTCCAGGCCGCTGTGCTCCATATTGCCGCGGGCCCAGGTGACCACCTGCCGGACGGAGTCCAGGTGTGTCACATCGGCCCCGGCGACCTTGGCGGCGAGCGACGCCCCGCCCGTGTATGCGAAGAGGTTGAGCACGCGCGGAGCGCGGCCGAGCCGCTCCTTGAGGGCTCCGGTCTGCCGGTAGATATAATCCCAGTTAGGAGCCTGCTCCGGGAACACGCCCACGTGCTTGAAAGACGTGAGCCCCAGGCGCAATTCCATCCTCAACCCGACAGTATTTCCATAACCGATCCACCACTGGTCGTCCATCTTGCGGAGGCGGTTCCACGTGCCGCTGTCCTCCTTGCCGGCCTTGCCGAATCCAGCGCCAGGCGTAAAACTCGTGTGCGCCATCCGGCGCCACTCGGCATCGGACAAAGACTTGTCCCAGAGCGCCTTGGGCTCGGGCCTGGAGAGCACGTAGGAGCCGAAGCGCTCGAGCTTCGCGCCCGCGCCGCTGTCGATCAGCTCGTAGTCTTTCCAGCTGGATGAGGGGAACTCTGCCATCGCGGAACGGTTTAGGAAGCTTCGGCGGTTTCGCCGGCCAGGTCGACCAGGGCCGACAGGCCGTCGGTGAGTTTCTTGCCGAGTTCGCCGTCGCCGTTCTCCTTCATCACGTCGGCGAGGAAGTAGATGTACTGGCCCACGAGCTCGAACTCATCTTTGGCCCAGTCGTAGAACTCGATGTAGAACTTGGCGCTGGACAGCAGCTCCAGGCCCATCTGCGTCCCCAGCTGGCGGGCCTTTTCGGGCTGGCCGAGCTTGTAGTAGTCCTCGATGAGCGAAACGACCATATAGTCGTTGCCGGAGAAGCCCACGGGGACCGTCTCCAGCGGATAGTGCTGCATCACCTCGCAGCATTTGTCCACCATCGCCAGGGCGCGGTCTTTCTCGCCGGCTTTCATGAAGGCGTCCGCGCAAGTGACGAACAGGCTGCGGATGGACATCACGCCCAGGTGGGTGTACATATTCTGGTAATCAATGAAATAGTCGTCACGCGCCAGCTCGTCCCACGAGTAGACCTGCGTCATCCGGTGGTATAGTTCGTCCGTGTCCACGAACCCGGCCTGGGTGGTGGTGGTCTTGTTCTTGACCGGGACGAACTTGAAGGAATAGCCGCAGAACTCAAGGTACTCCTTGACGCCGACGTTGAGGTCGCCGGCCATGTTGAGGAAATGCAGCGGGCGGTCCCACTGGTAGCCTGCCAGCAGGTCGAGCAGGAACAGCTCCGGCTTGCTGATGTAGTCCTTGTCCTTGGAGATGGTCAGCACGATGGAGTCGGGGATCTGCGCCTCGTACTTGGCATCCATGATGCCGTACTTGATGACGTTCTCCTTGTTGACCGGCATCACGATCTTGCGCGAGGGGATGTAGTCCACCTTGCGGCCGCTGGTCATCGGGGCCTTGATCTGAGGATGCTTGAAGACGGCCATCACGTCCTGGATGGACATCTCGCGCTCCTGCGTGTCGTAGATCGGGATCCACTCGTTGGTCCCGTAGAGGTACTGCTCCTGGCCGACCGTGATCGGGAGCGGGGCGGACTTGTTGGAGGCCCACTTCATCTGGTCGATGTACCAGTCGGTGCCGAGCAGCGAGGTGTTGCAGATGCGCACGTCCGTGCGGACGTCCTCCACCTCCTGGGCATACCAGAGCGGGAAGGTATCGTTGTCGCCGTGGGTGACGAGGATGCCGTCGGGGCCCACGGATTCGAGGTAGTTGCGCGCCATCTCCACGGCCGTGCGGCGGTTGGAGCGGTCGTGGTCGTCCCAGTTCTGGGCGGCCATCTGCACGGGCACGGCCAGGCACACGGCCGTAAGCGCACCGGCGGTCAGCAGGCTGCCACGGCCCTTGCGGGCGCCGTCGATCCAGCTGAACAGCGCCGCCACGGCCAGGCCCGCCCAGGCACTGAAGAAATAGAAGGATCCCGCGTACGCATAGTCGCGCTCACGCACCTGGAAGGGCGGTTGGTTGAGGTAGAGCACGATGGCGATGCCCGTCATGAAGAACATCAGGAAGGTCAGCCAGCAGCCGCGCTTGTCGCGGTCGAACTGGAAGAACAGGCCCAGCAGGCCCAGCAGCAGCGGCAGGAAGAAATAGTGGTTCTTGCCTTTGTCGTCCGCCAGGATGCCGGGGGCGTCGCTCTGGTCCCCCAGGCGGATGTCGTCGATGAACTTCACGCCGCTCTCCCAGTTGCCGTGGAAGATATTGCCGGGGCTGGGGGCGTGGATCTGGTTCTGGCGCCCGGCGAAGTTCCACATGAAGTAGCGCCAGTACATCCAGTTGAGCTGGTAGTCGAAGAAGTAGGTCAGGTTGGCGCCGAACATGGGCTTGCGGACGGAACTGCCCGCCACGCGGTGGCCCTTGCCGTCGGTGTAGGTCTCGTAGAACTGCTCGTAGCTGCCGTCGGGGCTGGTACTCCACATCCGCGGGAAGAGCATCTTGCCGGCAGCGGTGTAGCGGGCGTCGATCGGGCCGTCCACTTTCTTGTATTTCCCGTCCAGGGGCGCCCAGTAGGTCGAAGTCTTGAGATCATAGGGGGCCCCGTAGTACTGTCCGTAGACAAGCGGCGTGGAGCCGTACTGCTCACGGGAGAGGTAGCGCACGAGGGTGAAGGCGTTGTCGGGCTGGTACTCGTTGGTCGGGGTCTTGGCGCAGGAGCGGATGATGTCGATGCTGAACACCGAGAAGCCGATCACGATCGTGGTGACGCACAGCAGGGCCGTGTTCAGGAAGACCTTCTGCTGCTTGAGGGTGCGGAAGAGCCCCCAGAAGCAGAGCGCCAGCAGGGCGGCCAGGAAGAAGGCGGCACCGCTGTTGTACGGCAGGCCGAGCACATTGACGAAGAAGAGGTCGAAGTAGGCTGCCAGCTTGGGCAGGTAGGGCACGACGATGAATACCAGCAGCGCCAGGATCAGCACGCCGATGAGCAGGATCTTGACCAGCTCCCAGAAGGTGAAGGGACGGTCCTCCCGGCGGCGGTAGTAATACATGAAGACGAGCGCCGGGATGGCGAGCAGGTTGAGCAGGTGCACACCGATGCTCAGGCCCATCAGGAAAGCGATCAGCACGACCCAGCGCAGGGCGTGGGGCTCATCCGCCCGGTCGTACCAGCGGGTCATCACCCAGAAAACGGAGGCGGTGAACAGCGAGGACATCGCGTAGACCTCCCCCTCGACGGCGGAGAACCAGAAGGTGTCGGAGAAGGTATATACCAGCGCCCCCACCAGGCCGGAGCCGAAGATGGCGAGGGCCTGTGCCGTGCTGTATGTGCCGTCCGCGGCAGGCTTCACCAGCCGCTTCGCCAGCCAGACGATGGTCAGGTACAGGAAGAAAATCGTGAGCCCGGAACACAGGGCGCTCATCGCATTGACCAGGATGGCGGCGTGCATGTTGTCGCCGAACAGGGTGAAGATGCGGGCGAAGAGCTGGAACACCGGGTTTCCCGGCGGATGCCCCACCTCGAGTTTGTAGGAAGATGCGATGAACTCGCCGCAGTCCCAGAAGGAGGCGGAGGGCTCGATGGTCAGCAGATAGGTGACGGTCGAGACCACGAAGGCGAGCGCCGCACAAATCCGGTTCCACAGGGTGAATTTCTTCTCGTTCATAACCTGCAAAGGTACAATTAAAAATCCTTATCTTTGCAAAAATTATCCCAGCGATGGCACAACAGGATTGGAAAAGCCGCCTGGGGGTCGTCTACTCCACGAACCCCGACTTCCAGTATGAGACGGTGCAGGACGCGCCGCAGGCCGAGACCCTGCCGCCCGGACGGCAGCGCCTGGTCGTGCGCATCGACCGGCGCCAGCGCGCCGGCAAGCAGGTCACGCTGGTCGAGGGCTTCGTCGGCAGCCAGGCCGACCTCGCCGCCCTCGCCAAGACCCTCAAGACCAAGTGCGGGGTGGGCGGCACGGCCAAGGACGGAGAGATCACCATCCAGGGCGACCTGCGCGACAAGGTGGTCTCGCTGCTGACCGGGATGGGCTACAATGCCAAACGGGGCAACTAGGCGATGGAGGAGGTCTTCAAAAGCGGCTCGCTGGTGATGTCCTCCAGCCCGGTGACGGACCTCGCGCAGGCCGTCCGCTGGGGCGAGCTTCCCACCAACCGGACCCTCGCCGTCGCCGCCGTCCTCCTGCTGGTCCTCGCCCTGCCGGACCTGCTGCGGCTCGCCCCGGGCCTGCTCTACAGCTTCGACCGCACCCGCGGATCCGCCGAACTGGAGCACAGCCTCGGAGCTGCCCGGACGCGCAACCTCGTCGCCCTGACCTTCATCCTCCCCTTCTGCCTGATGCTGGACCGATACGCCCTGCTCCGGCCCCGGTTCTGGTCCCTGATCCCCCCGCAGTGGAGCGCTCCCGCCGCCCTCGGCCTGATGGTCGCCTTCCTGCTGGTCCGCGCCCTGTGCTACGCCCTGTTCCGGCCCCGGCGGCTCGGCTCCGAGGAATCCGCCACGCTCCGGCACCTGCCCTACAACTACTTCATCCTGACCGCCGTGCTGACCCTGCTCACCGCCGGCGTCTGCGCCGTCGCGCACGTCCCGGACGACGTTGTCCGGACGATCCTCTACTGGGAAACCGGGCTCCTTTGGGGCTTCACCCTGGTCCGTTCCGCGCAATTTTTGGACGGTAAAGGTTTCGGATTCACAACATTTTTGTATCTTTGCGGGCTCGAAATTGTACCAGCTGCCCTGTTGGTAGCAGTTGTTTTGTTATTTTGAACGTTTTGCCGCAAGATGAAGATCCTGATATCCCAGCACGTCCCTTCCAATCTCGCACCTTACGAGGTTCTGCAGAAGCATTTCGGCGCCGAGCTCGATTTCCATCCCTTTTTCCTCATCGAGCCCCTCTCCTCCAAGGAATTCCGCGCCGAGCACATCAACCTCCCCGACTATACCGCCATCGTCTTCTCCTCCCGCCACGCCATCGACGCGTATTTCAAGCTCTGCGAGGAGATGCGTTTCAAGGTCCCCGAGACGATGAAATATTTCTGCTCCACGGAAGCCGTGGCGATGTACCTGCAGAAACACATCGTCTACCGCAAGCGCAAGATCTTCTTCGGGACCGGCACGCCGGCCTCCATCGTTGCGCTCGTCACCGCCAAGCACAAGGGCGAGAAATTCCTCATCACGACCACCGAAGGGTCCGACACCACCCAGATCACCTCGCTGTTCTCCGCCGCCAAGCTGGACTACACCGTGGGCGTCCTGGTCAAGCCCGTGCCGCAGGACCTCCACACGCTGGACATGGCCTCCTATGACCTGGCGGTGCTGTGCAACTCCGCCGACGTGATGTCCCTGAAGGAGAACTTCCCCGGTTTCCGGCAGGGAGACCTCAAGTTCATCTCCTTCGGCAAGGCCGTGGTGCGCTCCCTGGAGGACGCCGGCTATGAGATTTCCCTCAAGGCTCCGACCCCGGAGGCCACTTCCATCAGCAAGGCTGTCGAACTCTATCTCAAATCCCTGCAGTAGATGACTTCTCCGCAAGGCCATACCCTCCCCAAGGAGGAGCGGCTGTGCGGGAAGACAACCGTCTCCGCACTCATTTCCGACGGGAAGTGGGGCGCGACGGCGCATCTCAAATACTGCTGGGCCGCCGGGCGCGGCACGGGCTGCAACCGCCTGCTGGTGTCCGTGCCCAAGAAGTTCTTCAAGCGCGCCGTCCGGCGCAATCTCCTGAAGCGCCGCCTGCGCGAGGCCTACCGTCTCCGGAAGGAGCGGCTCGCCGCCACGGGCGTGGACCTGATGCTCGCCTACTCCCACGCGGAAATCGCTGGATTCCAGACTCTTTACGAAGAGGTCGGGGACATCCTGGACCGGATCAACGCCAAGGTGCAGACGCTATGACCTTCGGACAAGCCTGCAAGCGGGTGCTTTCCGCGCCCTTCATCCTGCTGATCAAGTTCTACCAGCTCTGCATATCGCCCCTCAAGCCGCCGAGCTGCCGCTTCACGCCCACCTGTTCGCAGTACGCCCTCGAGGCGTTCCGCAAATACGGTCCCTTCAAAGGATTCTGGCTGAGTCTCAAGCGGATACTCCGCTGCCATCCCTGGGGCGGCAGCGGTTACGACCCGGTGCCATAGGGATTGCCAAAATATTTGCTATCTTTGTACGTTTTAGAAACAATCAACTAAACCTATACAGAAATGGCAAATCCTATCAGCGTCCTCAATCGCGCAGCGGACAACATCCGCATCCTGGCGGCAGCATCTGTCGAGAAAGCCAAGTCCGGACACCCGGGCGGAGCAATGGGTGGAGCAGACTTCATCAACGTGCTCTATTCCGAATACCTCAAGTACGACCCCAAGGACCCTTCCTGGGCCGGCCGTGACCGTTTCTTCCTCGATCCGGGCCATATGGCCCCGATGCTCTACAGCCAGCTGTGCCTGGCCGGCAAGTTCACCCTCGACGAGCTCGCCAACCTCCGCCAGTGGGACGCCCCCACGACCGGACATCCCGAGCTCAACGTAGCGCGCGGGATCGAGAACACTTCCGGTCCCCTCGGCCAGGGCCACGTGCTCGCCATCGGCGCCGCCATCGCCGCCAAGTTCCTGGCCGCCCGCACCGGCAACCCGACCTTCTCCCGCGAGACCATCTACGCCTACATCTCCGACGGCGGCATCGAGGAGGAGATCAGCCAGGGCGGCGCCCGCATCGCCTCCGTCCTCGGGCTGGACAACCTGATCGTCTTCTACGACTCCAACGACATCCAGCTCTCCACCAAGACGGACGTCGTGATGAACGAAGACACGGCCGCCAAGTACCGCGCCTTCGGCTGGGAGGTCATCGAGATCGACGGCAACGACGTCGCGCAGATCCGCTGCGCGCTGGACGCCGCCAAGAAGGTCCAGGGCAAGCCCACGATGATCATCGGCAAGTGCATCATGGGCAAGGGCGCCCTCAAGGCCGACGGCAGCTCCTTCGAGCGCGACTGCAAGACCCACGGCGCGCCGCTGGGCGGCGACGCCTTCGTCAACACGGTCAAGAACCTCGGCGGAGACCCCGAGCACCCGTTCGCCATCTTCGACGATGTCAAGGAACTCTACGCCAAGCGCGCTGAGGAGCTCGCCTCCATCGTGGCGGAGCGCAAGGCCGAGGAGAAGGCCTGGGCCGCCGCCAATCCCGAGAAGGCTGCCCAGCTGGCCGACTGGCTGAGCGGCAAGGCCCCGAAGATCGACTGGAGCAAGGTCGTCCAGAAGGACAACGACTCCACCCGTTCCGCCTCCGCGGCCTGCCTGTCCGCCCTCGCCGAGCAGGTGCCCAACATGGTCTGCGCCTCCGCCGACCTGTCCAACTCCGACAAGACCGACGGCTTCCTCAAGAAGACCACCGCCTTCAAGGCTGGCGACTTCTCCGGCGCCTTCTTCCAGGCCGGCGTGGCCGAGCTCACGATGGCCTGCTGCTGCATGGGCATGGCCCTGCACGGCGGCGTCATCCCCGCCTGCGGCACCTTCTTCGTCTTCTCCGACTACATGAAGCCGGCCGTGCGCATGGCCGCGCTGATGGAGATCCCCGTCAAGTTCATCTGGACCCACGACGCCTTCCGCGTCGGCGAGGACGGTCCGACCCACGAGCCCGTGGAGCAGGAAGCCCAGATCCGCCTGATGGAGAAGCTCAAGAACCACCACGGCCGGAATTCCGTCCTGGTGCTCCGCCCGGCCGACGCCAAGGAGACCACCGAGGCCTGGAAGATCGCGATGGAGAACACCGCCACCCCGACGGCCCTGCTGTTCTCCCGCCAGAACATCGCCAACCTCCCCGAGGGCAACGACTACAGCCAGGTGGCCAAGGGCGGCTACATCGTGGCCGGCTCCGACGCGGATCCCGACGTCATCCTCGTGGCCTCCGGCTCCGAAGTCTCCACCCTGGAGGCTGGTGCCAAGCTGCTCCGCGCCGACGGCAAGAAAGTGCGCGTGGTCAGCGTCCCCTCCGAGGGTCTCTTCCGCCAGCAGAGCAAGGAGTACCAGCAGAGCGTCCTGCCCGCCGGCGTCAAGAAGTTCGGCATGACCGCCGGCCTGCCTGTCACGCTCCAGGGCCTCGTTCCCGAGTCCGAGGGCACCATCTGGGGCCTCGAGTCCTTCGGGTTCTCCGCTCCCTACAAGGTGCTGGACGAGAAGCTCGGCTACACCGCGGAGAACGTGTACAAACAGGTCAACAAGCTCTTCGAATAAGGGATGAAGCACATTCGGAACTTCTGCATCATCGCCCACATCGACCACGGCAAGAGCACGCTGGCGGACCGCCTGCTGGAGCTCACGCAGACCCTGGGGGCGCGTGATATGGAGAACCAGGTCCTGGACGACATGGACCTGGAGAAGGAGAAGGGCATCACGATCAAGAGCCACGCCATCCAGATGGTCTACAACTACCACGGAGAGGCCTACAAGCTCAACCTGATCGACACGCCGGGGCACGTGGATTTCTCCTATGAAGTTTCGAGAAGCATCGCCTCCTGCGAGGGCGCCCTCCTGGTCGTGGACGCCTCGCAGGGGATCCAGGCACAGACGATCTCCAACCTGTACATGGCCATCGACCACGGGTTGGAGATCATCCCCGTGCTGAACAAGATCGACATGGATTCCGCCCAGGTGGACGTGGTCACCGACGAGGTCTGCGACCTGCTGGGCTGCGATCCGGAGGACGTCTTCAAGGTCTCCGCCCGCACGGGCGAGGGCGTGCCGCCCATCCTGGACGCCATCGTGGAGAAGATCCCGGCCCCGCAGGGAGACCCCGAAGCGCCGCTCCAGGCCCTCATCTTCGACTCCGTGTTCAACTCCTTCCGCGGCGTGATCGCCTACTTCAAGATCAAGAACGGGTCCATCCGCAAGGGGGACAAGGTCAAGTTCTTCGCCACCGGGATGGACTACGAGGTCGAGGAGGTCGGTATCCTGAAGATGAAGCTCGTCCCCACGGGCAGCATCGGCTGCGGGGACGTGGGCTACGTGATCACGGGCATCAAGAGCGCCACCGAAGTCAAGGTGGGCGACACGATCACGCACGTGGCCAGGCCCTGCGCCGAGGCCATCGCCGGCTTCGAAGAGGTCAAGCCGATGGTCTTCGCGGGCATGTATCCCGTCCAGGCCGACAAGTTCGATGAACTGCGCGCCGTGCTGGAGAAGTTCCAGCTCAACGACGCCTCCTTCGTCTACGAGCCGGAGAGCTCGCTGGCGCTGGGCTCGGGCTTCCGCTGCGGATTCCTCGGTCTGCTGCACCTCGAGATCGTGCAGGAGCGCCTCTTCCGCGAATTCGACATGGACGTGATCACCACGGTCCCCAACGTCTCGTACAAGGTCTACACGACCCAGGGCGAGGTGGTGGACGTCCACAACCCGTCCGGGCTGCCGCCCCAGACGCTCATCGACCACATCGAGGAGCCGTACATCCGGGCGCAGATCATCTCCAAGTCCGAATTCTTCGGGCCCATCATGAAGCTCTGCCTGGACCGCCGCGGCACGCTCGCCGGCCAGCACTACATCACCGCCGACCGGGTCGAGCTTAACTACGACATGCCCCTGTCCGAGATCGTCTTCGACTTCTACGACAAGCTCAAGACCATCTCCAAGGGCTACGCCTCCTTCGACTACCACGTGACGGAGTTCCGGCCTGCGCGGCTGGTCCGCCTGGACATCCTGCTCAACGGCGAGCCCGCCGACGCGCTGTCCACGCTCATCCACGAAGACAACGCCTACGACTTCGGCCGCCGGATGTGCGTCAAACTCAAGGACCTGATCCCGCGCCAGCAGTTTGACATCCCCATCCAGGCCGCCATCGGCGCCAAGATCATCGCCCGCGAGACCGTCAAGCAGGTGCGCAAGGACGTCACCGCCAAGTGCTACGGCGGCGACGTGACGCGCAAGCGCAAACTGCTCGAGAAGCAGAAGGAAGGCAAGAAGCGGATGCGCCAGATCGGCACCGTGCAGGTGCCGCAAAGCGCCTTCATGGCCGTGCTCAAACTCGATTCTTAACTTATGGTACGCTATTTCCAAGTTGCAGGTCTCACCTTTTCGGTGGCTTTCCCGGAGGATTTCCCGGCGTACAGGATACACAATTATGATCCGTTCGAGATCCATCCGGCCGGACCCGGTCCAGAATGCATCTTTTCGCTGACCGTCGATCCGGAGCGTCCGCCCGTGCGGGGCGAGGTCATCTACCATGCGCCGGAGGAGTCCGGAGAACCGGTGGTCAGCCTGCTGCGCACCGACGACAGCTGGCAGGCCGAATTCGCCTCCTCCCCGGGGGCTCCGCTCAGCGGCATCCTCACTTTCAGCGGCGACTTCCGCAGCGGCAGCCTCTATGCGAACGGAGCGCCCGGCTCGAAAGCCTTTGCGCTCAACAATGCCCTGATGCTGCTCTATGCCTTCGCATCCGCCCGGCGAGACGCGCTGGAGATGCACTCCTCCGTGGTGATGCACGGCGGGCGCGGATTCATGTTCCTGGGCCGCAGCGGTACGGGCAAGAGCACGCACAGTTCGCTCTGGCTCAAATACATCGAGGAGACCGAGCTGCTCAACGACGACAACCCCGTGTTGCGCATCGTGGATGGTTCGGCGCGCGTTTTCGGGACGCCCTGGAGCGGCAAGACCCCGTGCTACAAGGCGCAGGACGTCCCCGTGGGCGCCATCGTGCGCCTGCACCAGGCGCCGCACAATGCCATTTCCCGCCTCGGTACCATCCAGGCCTACGCCTCCGTCCTGTCCTCCTGCTCGGGCTTCCGCCCGTTCCGGGACGTGACGGACGCCCAGCACGGGACGATTTCCACCGTGGCCTTCAGCGTACCGTGCTACGAATTGGATTGCCTGCCGGACGAGGCCGCAGCCCGGCTCTGCCAACAGACGGTCGATGGATAAGCGCATCCTGCCCAACGACATCCTCCTCGGGGAGGTAGCGGCCGTCCTGCGCGAAGGCCGCGAGGCCATCATCACGCCCCTCGGGAACAGCATGCTTCCCTTCATCCGCGGCGGACAGGACCGTGTGGTCCTGCGCAAGGAGCCGGACCTCGCCGTAGGCGACATCGTGCTCATACATACCGGCGGCCGTTACATCCTGCACCGGGTCCTCACCGTCGAAGGAGACGCCGTGACCTTGATGGGAGACGGCAACCTCCGGGGAACGGAGCATTGCACGCGCGCCGAGGTGCTCGGCACCGTCAGCGAAATCCTGTCGCCCGACGGGCGGTCCCGCAAACCGGGCAAGGCCCGCCTCTGGCGTACCTTACGGCCCATACGGCGTTATATATTAGCCATTTATAAAAGATTGACATGAGAATTTTGGACGGACTGGTCCTGCGCCCTCTCGGCCGGGAATTCATCGTCACGGGAGACGGGCTCTCCCGGATTGATTTCAGCAAGGTGGTGTCGATGAATGCCACCGCCGCCTACCTGTGGAAGGAGCTGCAGGGACGGGATTTCACTGTGGAGGAGATGGCCGGGCTGCTGACGGCACGCTACGACGTCTCTGAGCAGGCCGCGCGCGCCGACGCCGCGAAACTGATGGACTCCTGGGCCAAGGCCGGACTGCTCGCCGAATGACGCCACGGGAGGCATACCTGGTACTGATCCGCACTGCGCTGTGGGCCCCGGACGCGCCCTTGGCGGAGGATTGTCTCGCTGCGCTCAGTGAGGAGACCCTCCTGCAGGAGGTACTCCGAATCGCCGAGAGCCAGCGGACGCGCGGCCTTGTCTACGACCTGCTATTGCGGAATTGTCCCCAAATCCCGGAAGATCTGGCGAAGCAGATGCAGCAGACGCTGTTCCAGATCGCCGGAGCGAACGGTCGGCTGGACGCGAACGTCGGCTCCCTGGCCGCCCGTCTGCAGCAGACCGGCTTTCCCTTTATCCTGCTCAAAGGACAAGCAAACGCCCGACGCTACCCGGTCCCCACACTCCGCGAAAGCGGCGATATCGACGTATACATCGGTCCTGAACGTTTCGCCGATGCCATACAGACTGCCCGAACACTCGCAGACGACCCCGGGCAAAGCGCTCTCAATGGCAAGCATTTCTGCTTCCGATATCAGGACTCGGAGGTCGAATTCCACAAGTTCGCCCTGGTGCCGGTCCGGCGGCGTCTGCGTGAGACGTATCACCTCCTGGAATCTTCCTGCCTGACACAAGGCACGGTTCCCATATCTTTCGGGATGGTACAGGTTCCTGCGCCAGAGCCATCCTTCAATGCATTTTATCTTTTCGCCCACGCCTGGCACCATTTCCTGACCGAAGGACTGGGTCTGCGCCAATTATGTGACTGGGCCTTGCTGCTGTCCCGCGAGAGAACGTCCATCGACCGGGAGCGCCTGATGACAATCCTCACGAGCCTGGATCTTCTAGGCCCGTGGAGGATACTCGGCTGCATCGCCGTACACGATCTTGGGTTGCCGGAAGGAGAATTCCCCTTCTACGATGCCTCCGCCTTCGACAGATCCCGCAAAATCCTCCATATTATCTTTCAGGACGGGAACTTCGGGACAACCCGGGGCTATCGGAAAAAGGAGCGCCCGGACAGCCTGCTCCGCGGCAAACTATTCGCCCTCTGGCATCGGTTCCTGCGGTTTACGGAAGTGTTACCCCTGGCTCCGCGCGAGGCCCTGGCCAGTTTCGTTGCCGCCATACGCAACGGCACGCGTGCTTTCATCAATAAACTGTCCCACCGATGATTCCTGTCCGACAAGTCCTGCTGGGTCTCCGCCCGATGGCGCGTCCTTCCCGCGGAAGGATGCTGCTGAGCGTGCTCATCGGCCTGGTGCGCATCGCCGCTTCGCTTTCCTTCGTCTGGATCTGCAAGCGGCTGGTGGACATCGCCACCGGCGTGTCCGATGCGCCGCTCGGCGTGAGCATCGGCATCCTGGTGGGGATCATGCTGATCCAGATGGCTTGCTCCGTCAGTGCCAGCGCCTGGGCGAACTACAACGCCGTCCGTACGGCCAACGACCTGCGTGCAGACGTCTTCTCGACGGTGCTGCGCAGTACCTGGAGCGGCCGGGAGCGTTTCCGCAGCGGGGATGCCGTCAACCGGCTCGAAGAAGACGTCCGCGTGGTCACCGACCTGCTCTGCGCCAGGTTCCCGGACACGGCCATCACCTTGATCCAGCTCCTCGCCGCCTCGGTCTACCTGCTGCTGATGGCACCTAAACTCCTCTGGGTCCTGGTCATTCTGATGGTCGTGGGCGTGGCGGGGTCCCGCTTGTTCTTCCGCACGCTCCGCGCCCTGACCGAACGCATCCGCAAGTCCGACGCCGAGATCCAGCAGCTGATGCAGGAAAACCTCCAGAAGCGGATCGTCGTCCTGACGCTCATCGGTACGCAGCGCGTACTGGACCGCTTGGGGTGGCTGCAGAAAGATCTCTTCGGCAACACGGTGCTGCGGATTCGTTACAATGCCGTTGCCCGTACGTTCATGCACCTGGGCTTTATGGGCGGCTATGCCGCGGCCTTCCTTTGGGGCGTGATCGGCATCCGCGACGGCGTAGTGACCTATGGCATGATGACGGCCTTCCTCCAGCTCGTCGGTCAGGTCCAGCGGCCCATCGCCGAACTGGCCAGCCAGATCCCGGCCTTCATCCACGCCACCACTTCCGTGGAGCGGCTGATGGAACTGCAGGCGCTGGAGCAGGAGGCGGACGAGGCGCCTGTGCGCCTGTCTGGCGCGCCCGGCATCCGGCTGACGGACGTGGATTTCTCCTATCCGGAGCGGTCCGAAGCCGTCCTGGAGCACTTCTCCTATGATATCGCACCCGGTTCGATGACGGTCGTGATGGGCCCCACGGGTGCCGGCAAGAGCACCCTCAGCCGGCTGGTGCTGGGGCTGCTGCGGCCCGCACGGGGCAGCGTGGAGATCTACGGGGCCGAAGGGGCCTTCCCCGCCGGTCCCGCCGTGCGCGGCAACTTCCTCTATGTCCCGCAGGGCAATTCGCTGCTCAGCGGGACCATCCGGGACAACCTGCTGCTTGCCCGTGCAGACGCCACCGAAGACAAGCTCCGGGAAGCCCTGCACACGGCCGTCGCCGACTTCGTCCTCGAACTGCCGGAAGGGCTGGATACGCCCTGCGGCGAGGAAGGCACCGGCCTGAGCGAGGGCCAGTGCCAGCGCATCGCCATCGCGCGTGCCCTGCTGCGCGAGGGTGGCGTACTCATCCTCGACGAGGCCACCTCGGCGCTTGACGCCGGCACCGAAGAGCTCCTGCTCGAGCGCCTGTACCGGCGCTATCACGGCTCCAGGACCCTTCTGTTCATCTCCCACCGCGACGCCGTCTCCACCCGGGCGGACCAGATCCTTCGCATCGGCTGATGGAGTGGTTGGAAAGTCTGGGCCTGCTGGGTCTGTTCCTGGGCAGTGCACTGGCAGCATCCATCGTGCCGTTCAGCTCGGATGTGCTCTACATCGCCATCCTGGCGACGACCGGCCAGGACCTGGGCTGCTTCCTCGCCGCCACCTCCGGCAGCTGGCTCGGCAGCCTGTTCACCTTCTACCTGGGATGGATCGGCAAATGGGAATGGATCGAGAAATGGTTCAAGGTCACCCGCGAAAAACTCGAGCAGCAACAGTCGAAAGTCAACAAATACGGTGTCTGGCTGGCCCTTTTCAGCTGGGTGCCGATCGTGGGGGACCTCACGGTCCTGGCGCTGGGATTCTACAAGGCCCCGCGCGGCTGGACCTTCCTGATGCTGCTGATCGGCAAGGCCATCCGCTACTTGTTCTGGAACCTGATCGTGGGTCTGTTCTAGATGTACGCGATGATGTAGTAGAGCATCAGCGCCGAGGAGATAAGCTTGATCCCCGTGCCGGACAGGAAGCCCAGGAAGGCGCCGAGCGAGGATTTGAGCGAGGCGCCCGCCCCCTTGCCGGCAATGAGCACCTCCGCCAGGAAGGCCCCCGCCAGTGAAGTCACGATCATCCCGCCCGGCAGCGGGAAAATCAGGCCGGCGAACAGGCCGATGATGGCGCCCCAGGCGGCATACTTGCTGCCGCCGGTGACCTTGGTGAACCACGCCGGCACGACGAAGTCCAGCACCGTGACCAGGATGGTGACGCCAAGCATCACGAACAGCAGGGTCAGCGACATCGGATCCCCGCCGAAGAAATAAATCAGCAGCAGGCCCACCCAACTGAGCGGCGGCCCCGGGATGCCGGGGACGATGCTGCCGATGATGCCCACGACCCCAAGGATCACGGCCAGGATGATCATTACCACATTCATATCGTAAAGATACAAAGAATCCACGAACCGTTGCAATTCCGCAGTTTTTTGTACATTTGTAGAAACAACCCTTAATTACGACTACAATGTGTGACGAACCCAAAAAGAAAGCGATGGACCTTGACGGAGACGGCAAGGTGACCCTCAACGAAGCCATCCAGTACACCAAGGAAAAGGCCGGCGAAATCGCAGGCAAGGCCAAGGTCAAACTCGACGAACTCGGCGAAGAGGCCAAGAAGGAGTTTGCGGAGCTGAAGGTCGACGCTGCTGAAGTGGCCGACAAGGTCAAGGACAAATACAACGAGCTGGGCGCGGAGGTCAAGGACCTCTATGCCGACGCCAAGGAGAAAGTCAAGGACGTGGTCGGCAAGAAGGAGGCCTGACGGACTTCCCCTGATACGAAGAACCCGGAGTCTTGCGGCTCCGGGTTCTTCGTATCTCAGGATACACCCTAGAACATGAAGGCCACGCCGACGGTGAAGGTATTGGCGTGGACATCACGCTCCTTGACCAGGCGGCTCAGTCCGAAGGCATAGCCGACGCGCACCTGGACGGCCTCGGAGAAGGCGGCCGTCAGGCCGAGGTCCCACTGGATGTTCATCTGCGTGAGCTTGTGGGTCGCATCGGTGAGATCCGTATTGGTGATGAACTTGTCTTTCGAATACACGTTTCCGCCGGTGCCGATGTTCAGCACCGGACCGGTGTACAGACCGATCAGCATTTCGGGGGAAGCCTCGAAATTGTACTTGATGTTCAGGGGAATGGACAGGTAGGACATCTTCATGAACTTGGGCGCAGGTTCGGGCAGACCGGTCTTGCCGGAATGGTAGTAGAAGAAGACACCCGGCTCGAAGGTCAGGCCCGCCATCGTGGAGAAATAGAACTCCTTGCTGATACCGGCATAGAAACCACCCAGGTGGTGCTCCTTGAGGAAAGTGGAGCAATCGTCGCCGTTGAAGGAGACGCCGGCGTAGCCGAGGCCGGCACGCCATTCGGTGGACTGGGCGGAGGCGTTCGCGCAGGTGAAGAGCGCGACCGCGGAGAGGAGGATGACAAAAATCTTTTTCACGTCAGTTATTGTTAATTGTTTCTGTTCTTGTTGTTCTCTATCATACAAAAATAAGAAAAAAATGAAGATGTTGCACAAATTACTATTTTTGCGCTATGAATTCCTTCACCGAAACCCTCCTCGGCTGGTATGACGCCAACGGCAGGGATCTCCCCTGGCGCCGCACACGCGACCCTTATGCCATCTGGCTCAGCGAGATCATCCTGCAGCAGACGCGCATCGCCCAGGGCCAGGCCTATTGGGAGCGGTTCCTGGCGGCTTTCCCGGACGTGCAGCGGCTCGCCGCCGCCTCCGAGGACGAGGTGCTCCGGCTCTGGCAGGGGCTCGGCTACTACAGCCGCGCACGCAACCTGCACGCCGCCGCAAAACAGATCGTGGCGCTGGGGCGCTTCCCGGACGACATCGGAGGCATCCGCACGCTCAAGGGTGTGGGAGACTACACGGCTGCGGCCATCGGCTCCATCGCCTTCGGCCTGCCCGCGGCCGTCGTGGACGGCAATGTCTACCGTGTGCTGGCCCGGCACTTCGGGATCGGCACGCCCGTCGGGTCCACCGCCGCCAAGAAGGAATTCACCGCCCTGGCGCAGTCGCTGCTGCCGCAGGACCGGCCGGGCGACTTCAACCAGGCGATGATGGATTTCGGCGCGCTCGTGTGCACGCCCGCCACACCGGCCTGCCTGCTCTGTCCGCTCGCAGGCAGCTGCGCCGCCCTCGCTTCCGGACAGGTCGGCACCCTGCCGGCCAAAGCCCGCGCGGCAGCCGTACAGACCCGCCGGTTCAACTATGTCTATGTCCGGTTCCACGGCCGCACGGCCATCCGCCGCCGCGGTCCGGGCGACATCTGGCAAGGCCTGTACGAGCCGTTGGTCTGTGACCAACGGCTCGTAGGCGATGCCTATGACGGGGGAAGCATCCCCCGAAACCCCCTCGGTCGCTTCGCTCCGACTGCCTCCGACCAACGGCTCGTAGGCGATGCCTATGAATTGAGGACCGGCGTCAAACATCAGCTGACCCACCGGACGCTGCTCGTGGATTTCTGGCTGTGGGAACCGGACCGGGAGCCCGACCTGCCCGAAGGATACTTCTGGGTCGAAGAAGCGGAGCTTGACCGTTACGCCAAGCCCCGCCTGTTCGAATTGCTGCTGGAGTCCCTGCCGGACTGATTACTGCCTGCGCTGCTGGCGCGCCTCGCGGAACGGGATCTCGAAGGCCTCGGTGAAGGCGCCGTTGTCCAGGTAGACCTTGAGCGTGGTGCTCTCCAGGGTCTCCTTGTCCGTCTTGAGCGGCAGGACCAGGCGCTGGCGGTCCTTGACCTTGGACAGGTCGACCACGACGGGCTTCCCGCCCTTGGGATTCTGCCAGGTAAGCGTGCCCTTGATACCGGGCGTGAGCGGCTCGCGGAGCTGGATCACCGCCTGCGAAGGATCGTTGGAAGCCACGGAAGCCGGGAACATCCACTTGGCCCAGGCCACTTCGGAGGCCTGGCGGGCCAGCTCGTCCTGGCGGGCTTCCTCCACGCCGTCCGTGAACACCCCGCTGCCCAGATACTCGAAGGCACCATAGTCCGGATGGCCGTCATTGACGGGCTGTCCGAAGAAATCGCGGCCGCCGTTGTTGGGCACGTACATACCCGTATTGATGCACGGGGAATCCGCCTGCAGCATATAGCCGCCCAGCGTGGCGAGGCCCTGGCCGCCCGTGCCGGGCGCCACGAACTTCGGATCAGCCACCAGGGCCTCCGGATCATCGGGCAGGCCGTTCTTCCACGGGCCGAAGTAGCAGTTGTGCAGGAAGACCGAGCCGGCGGGGATGTTCGCCTTCAGCTCCTCGTCGTACTTGCGCACGGCCGTGTCGCCGGACGTGAAGACGTTGCGGAAGCGACCCTGGCCGGCGGCGTAGAAGATGTTGTTGTAGAACTTGGCCCCCAACTCCTCCGGGGCGCGGGTCAGGAAATAGTCGATGTCCGCCATCCCGTAGTCGATGTAGAAGACGTTGTTGTACACGAGGCTCTTGTCGCCCTCAATCGGGCCCTGCATCTGGACGAGATGGGTGTGGTCGTTCTCGGAGATGTTGTAGCGGGTCACGTTCTCGAAGATGTTGTACATCAGCAGCATGAATCCGAAATTGTTCTTCGAGTAGTTGTACTGGGCGATGCAGCGCTTGCAGTTGAAGTCGAAGTCATAGGCGAAGCCGTCGCCGTTGTGGAGGTTGCGGCCGGTGTCGTAGACTTCGTTGAACTGCATGATGGTCTCCTCGGTGTTCTGGATCCAGCAGGCGGCCACGTGCGGCCACCAGCCGTCGTCCCCGGGCAGGTTCGGATCCCCGGAGCGCATGCAGGAGCGGTGGATCTCGTTGTACTCGATCAGGCCGCGGTACGGGCCGTTGACGAAGATGCCGTCGCCGCCCAGGTTGTCCATATAGTTGCGCCGGAGGACCACGTTGTTGCGGGCGCCGCGGCAGACGATGCCGCACTTGTCCACGCGCTCGATCTTGTTGCCCTCGATCAGCACGTCATTGATGACCACGGGCTCGCGGGGGCCCGTGACACCCATCCCGGAAGCCATCCGTGCGGTCTGCACCAGGATGGCCGAGCTGCTGTATCCGACATACATCCCGTTGCCGCCGAGCTGGCCCCACACGTCGTGGATGTAGTTGTCCCGGATGACGAAATGGTCGGAATTGCCGGGCTTGCTGATCCGCACCACGATACCCTGGCGGCCGATGCCGATCTTGTAGGGCTCATAGGAGACGACCTCCATGCCGACGACCTCCCAATGGTCAACGTTCTCGAGCAGGATTCCCGCCCCTTCGGCAGCACCGAAGTTGATGACCGGACGCTCAGGTCCTCCGAAGGAGGAGAGCGTGATGGGCTTGCCTTCCACACCGGAGCCCTGGACCTTCAACTGGCCGTAGAAGGTCTTGCCGGATTCGAAGAGGACTTTGTCGCCGGGCTGGAAGACGAAGGAGTTGACCTTGTCAATGCTCTTCCAGGCATCCTTGACGGAGAGTCCGGAGGCGGCGTCGTTGCCGTCCGGAGAGACGAAATAGGTCTTGTCCTGCGCCCGGGCACAGAACAACAGGCTGACAAACAGCAAGCAGGTAATGATTCGCTTCATATGGTGGTTTGGTTAAAGTGGTCCGAATTGGGTCTGCCCGTTCGCGGGGGCGGGTGCCGGGCGCTGCGGGGCGCGACGCGGCTCGACCGGGCAGGTGAAATCCTTCAGGGCCGGCTTCGGAGCGGCGGGGTCGAAGCGCGGGGTCCCGGGCAGCAGGTATTCCTGCAGGCCGAGACCGGCGTCGCGCAGGCCCTGGGCGATGACGAGCGAGAACAGGTAAGCGCCGTAGTTGTCGGTGTGCGTGCCGTCGGAATAAGCAGCCAGCGCATCCTGGCCGAGCGCCGCGACGATCTGCCGGCTGGCGCCCCACAGGTCGATGTAGGCGCACTCGCCCAGCTCCGCACCGCGCCGCGCGTTGATGCCGTAGGGGGTCATCAGCTCCGTGGAAGTGGCGGTCCTGCGGTCGATCTTGGTCATCGGGGAGACGATCACCGGGATCATCCCGTGGCGCTTGGCCTCCAGGGCCATCGTGGCCAGCCCCCAGACATAGTCCTTCTCAGGGTCGGCGTGGGTCCGCACCCAGTCTCCGGCGTGGTCGTTCTCGTCCCACATCGGGTCGTGGCCCCGGGATTTCTCGTCGTTGGTGCCGAGCTGGATCAGCAGGTAGTCGCCGGGCTTGGCACTCTCCATGATCTTGTCCCAGCGGCGTCCGAAGCGGAAACCCTTGATGGTCATCCCGCTCTCGGCATGGTTCGCCACCACCACGCGGCCGTCGAACCAGCGGGGCAGATACTGCCCCCAGGTGCCGCCGCCGGCCTGGTCCGTGACCGTGGAGTCGCCGATGATGAACACGCTCACGACATCCTCCGCGGCCGGCTCGACCTGCACGGCGCAGACGGCCGGGGCGCTGTCGTGGAACTGCAGGGTCAGCTTGTCATCCCAGGTGTATGTCTTGACCACGCCCGTCTGGTAGTCCAGCTCGCGGGAGTTGAGCTTGATCGCGTTGCCCTTGGACAGCTGCGGGGTGCGGATGTTGACGTTGAAGGAGACGGTCTTGATCTCGCCCTTGGCCGTCGCACAGCTCTCCACCATCAGCCGGCGGATCTCCGACTTGACCGTGGTGCAGGACGTGCCTTCCGGGTCCCCCAGGGTGAGGGTTACCTTATAGTTGCCCTCCGGGAGCTTGACCGAGAAACGGAAAGGCTCCTGGGAGGTGACGAAGTCGCGCGTCAGGGCGTCGCCCTTCCTGCGGACCACCTCGGTAGGGGTGTACCCCGGCTCAAAGCCGAAACCGAGGGCATCGGAATAGAGCGTCGCGGCACTCACGGCGGTATACCCGTCGGCTGCTACGGCGGAGCCAAAATCGAAACGGCAGACCTCCTGCGCCTGCATCAGCGTGGCGGACAGAAAACAGGCCGCCACGACACTCACGAACTTCATTCTCTTCATATTCTTAAATAAACAATCCGTCCTTCATCGTCAGGCAACGGTCGCACAGGCCGGCCAGGGCGGGATCGTGGGTCACGATCACGATAGTCTGCCCCAGGCGCTCGCGCAGGTCGAAGAACAGCCGGTGGATCTCCTGCTTGGTCGCGGAATCCAGGTTGCCGGTGGGTTCGTCGGCGAAGAGCACGGCCGGTTCGTTGACCAGCGCACGGGCGATGGCCACGCGCTGCTGCTCGCCGCCCGACAGCTCGGAGGGCTTGTGGTCCAGCCGGCCCGACAGGCCCACCTCGCCGAGCAGGCGCTCCGCGCGGGCCTGGGCCTCCCGTTTCGACGCCCCGGCGATCAGCGCCGGGATCATCACGTTCTCCACGGCGGAGAACTCCGGCAGCAGGTGGTGCGCCTGGAACACGAAGCCGATCCGGCGTCCGCGGAACGCGGCCAGCCGGTCGCCCTTCAGCCGCAGCACGTCCTCGCCGTCGATCCGGAGGCTGCCGGAGTCGGGCGTGGACAGCGTGCCGAGGATCTGCAGGAGCGTGGACTTGCCGGCGCCGGAAGCGCCCATGATGGCCACCACCTCGCGCGCGTCAGCACTGAAATCGATGCCTTTCAGGACCTCCAGGGTCCCGAAACTCTTGTGTATGTCTCGTGCCTCTATGATCATAGGTCATTTGCTCTCCATCCAAAGATATGAAATATTCGTGAGATTTCACTAACTTTGCCGCCACATCGGGGTGTGGCGCAGTTGGCTAGCGCATCTGGTTTGGGACCAGAGGGTCGAAAGTTCGAGTCTTTTCACCCCGACCGGCGCATACGGAAGCGAGCCCCTGTCCGCAATGGACAGGGGCTCGCTTCCGCTCAAGACCCGGGCGGGCGGCTAGCCGACGACCCAGACGAGCACGTGGCGGTCGAAGGTGATGTACTGCAGGGAGAGCTCCTCCTCGTAACCGTCCTTGTCCGTGAACGTGGCTTCCAGCTCCCCTTCGCCACGCAGGCGGAAATCCTCGATCTCGATCTGCTCGGCGAAATCCACCTTGTACTGGGACATCTTCTTGTAGACAGCCTCCTTGGCGCACCAGTAGATGGCCAGCTGCTCGTTGCGCTGGTCCTCGTCGATCTCCTCGACTTCCTCGATCTCGTCCTCGGAGAGGGCCTTCTTCTTGACGGCCGAGAAATCGCGGTCGAGCGATTCGCAGTCGATGCCCACCTCGTCCGTGGGGTTGAGGATGACGGCGACATAGCGGGTGGTGTGCGTAATGCTGATATTCATCGCGGAGTTCTCGATGTACGGCTTGCCGTTGTCGTGGTGGCTCAGGTACACCTTCTCCTCGAAAAGCGCATCCAGAAGGGCGCGGACGGCCAGCTTCTGCTTGCGAAGGGATTCACTTTTTATGTATGAGATTTCCTCCAGTTCGTCGGAGGGGATGGATGTGAGTGCGCGAAGTTCTTCTTCGGTCTCCGTGATCTGCCAGACTCCCACCCGCGAGTGGTAGTCGTCATCCAGATCTTTGATAAGATATAACGCCATAAATGATTTTAAAACGTCGCAAAGATAATGATTTTTTGTATATTTGCGCGATTTTTTGAGTGACGACAAATTAACTATTCAATATGGACTACCTTTCCAACGATAAACTGGTCATTGTCGGTGCCGCCGGTATGATTGGCTCCAACATGGCTCAGACAGCCTTGATGCTCAAGCTTACACCCAACATCTGCCTCCACGACGTCTACGAACCGGGCCTGCTCGGTGTCGTCGCCGAGATGGACCACTGCGCATTCGAGGGTGCCAACATCACCTGCACGACCGATCCCGCCGTCGCCTTCAAGGACGCCAAATACATCATCACCTCCGGAGGTTTCCCCCGTAAGGAAGGTATGACCCGTGAGGACCTTCTCAAGGGCAACTGCCAGATTGCCGCGGAGTTCGGCAAGCAGGTCCGGATGCACTGCCCGGATGTCAAGCACATCGTCGTCATCTCCAACCCTGCCGACCTGACCGGTCTGGTGGTCCTGCTCCACTCCGGCGTCAAGCCCGAGTGCGTGACCACGCTCGCCGCCCTCGACTCCACCCGTCTCCAGGAGGCGCTTGCCCGGGAGTACGGCGTGCAGCAGAGCAAAGTGACCGGTGCCTACACCTATGGCGGCCACGGTGAGGTGATGGCCATCTTCGCCTCCAAGGCTTTCATCGACGGCACTCCGATTTCGGAGAGGCCGCTGTCCGCCGAGCGCTGGGCCGAGATCAAGCACCAGACGGTCCACGGCGGTTCCAACATCATCCACCTGCGTGGCCGCAGCTCCTTCCAGAGCCCTTCGTACAACGCCGTCAAGATGATCGAGGCCGCGATGGGCGGTGATCCGTTCACCTGGCCCGCCGGCTGCTATGTCAACAATGCCGAGTACCAGCACGTGATGATGGCTATGCCGTCCGTGATCGACGGCAACGGTGTCCATTTCTGCGCTCCCGCCGGCACCAAGGAGGAGCTTGCCGACCTGCACGCTTCGTATGAGCACCTCTGCGAGATGCGCAACGAGATCGTCGAGCTCGGCATCATCCCGCCGGTGTCCGAATGGAACCGGAGCAATCCGAATCTGTAAAAGAATCAGTTAAGTCCGTCAGCGCGGACGCAGCCAAGACTCCGGATTTTCCGGAGTCTTTTCTTTCCATACCTCGAAGTGCAGCTGGGTCTGGCCGTCGATGGTATCCACCTGGCCCAGGACCTGGCCGGTCTTGACTTTGTCTCCGGCCTTGACGCTGACCGGGCCGAGCTTGCAATAGAAAGTGAAATAGGTCCCGTGCTGGACCAGGATGCAGCGACCGTAGCCCGGCATCACGATGATGCGCTTCACCTCCCCGTCATAGATGGCGGAGACGGACGCGCCCTTGGACAGTCCGATGTTGACGCCGTTGTTGGCCGGCATCACGAGGGTGGTATAGACAGGATGGTTGTGCTTGCCGAAACGCTCCACCACCGGGCCGTCGGCAGGCCACGGGAGCTTGCCCTTGTTGGCGGCGAACTCGCCGGCGAGCTTGTAGTCCACCGGCGCGGTCTCCTTGGTCTTGGTGGAGGCCGTCTGCTTACCGGTATTCTTGTTCTTGGCAGCGGCCTCCTGCTTGCGCGCCTCTTCGATCGCCTGGGCGATGAGGCGCTGGATCTCCCGGTTGAGCGCCTCGACCTGGCGGCGCTTGGTGTCCAGCTGCCGCTGGTAGAGGTTCTTGTCCTTGCGGAGACTGGCCACGAGCCGGTCTGAGCGCAGCTCCTCCTGCCTCAACCCCTGCAACTCCTGTTCGTGGGCCGCCTTGACGGCCTCAGCCTCCTGCCTGAGGGTGTCAAGGTGCTGCAGCTCCGTCTCCAAGTCTGCGCGCAGCTCCTTGAGCCGGCGGGCCTGGGAATTCATCTGGCCGGAAAGGTCCCGCAGATAGGCATAGCGGCGGGAGGCCTGGCCCAGGTCCTTGCTGGAGAGCAGGTAGGTATACCAGAGCCGGGCGTCGCGGTTCTTGTAAGCATTGCGGACCAGGCGGTGATAGTACTGCTCCATCGTCCCGATGCGCTCCCGGAGGCGGTCCGCCTCGGCCTGACGGATACGGATGGTGTCGTCGATCCGCCGGATCTCGGCCGCGCTCTCCTCCACGAGGCTGCGGCGCGAGCTGATCTGCCGGCGCACGAGGGTCAGTTCGTTGAGGGCGTTGGAGCTCTTGGAGGCATTCTCCTTGATCTGCTGCTCCAGCTGGGCGATCTCCTTCTGCAGGGCGGCGCGGCGCGACTCCTGGGCGCGCGTGTCCTGCGCGCGCAGAGCCGGGGCGCCGCACAGCAGGACGGCCGCGGCCGCCAGTATGGCCAGCCGCCGCATCATTTCTTCTGCTCCGCGAGATTCTTGTAATAGAGGGCCAGGTCTTTCTCTCCCAGCGCCTCGAGGACCTTGGAGTAGTGCTCGAGGATCGTGGCGCTGTCCTTGCCGCCGTAGAGCATCGCGTGCTTGAAGTACGGCTTCGCCTCCTTGGGTTTCTTGAGCAGGTAGAGCAGCCAGCCGAGCGTGTCGAGGTAGGTGGCATTGTCGGGCTCCAGCTCCACGGTCCGGCGGCTCATCTTGAGCGCCTTGCGCAGGGACTTGCCCTCCAGGGACAGATAGTAGGCGTAGTTGTTGAGGACGGAAGTCCGGTCGGGATCGGCCTTGAGCGCTTCCTCGTAGGTCTCATAGGCCTTCTTCTTGTCCTGCATCTGCTGGTAGTAGACGTCTCCTGCTATCGAGAGGGCCTCCCCCAGGTGATCCTTGTTGCCCTCGGCGCGGGCCAGCTCGGCCATCCGGCCGCACTGGTCCAGCACGGCCTGCCAGTCCTGCTTGATGTAGCACATCCGGAGCTTGAGCAGCTGGATGGCATAGTCCTCGGGGTGCATCTCCAGGTCCAGGTCGACCAGGCGGTTGATCGTGTCCCCCCAGACCCAGTAGAAGGGCGAGTCGATGTTGTCCATCATCACCGTGAGGTAGTTGCTCTTGATCTCGGGACGCACCGCATCGTTGAGGATGAACTCCTCCAGGCCTGCGAAGAAGGCGACGAAGTTGCCCATCCGGCGGAGCAGCTCGGTCCGGCCCAGCTGCGCGGGAGCATACTCCGGGTCCAGCTCGAGGGCCTGGGCATAGTAGCGGAGGGCCACGGAATCCTGGCGGGCGACCACCTTGGAGTCGGCCACCATCGTGAGGGTATTGGCGTTGTTGTAGAGGCCCGGGGCCATCTTGACCAGTTTCTCGAGGTACTCCCCGGCGCGGGCCTGGTTGTGGCGCGCGTCATAGAGCGAGGCCAGGGCGTAGATATACCAGGTGTTGGCCGAGTCCAGCTGCGAGGCGGCGAGGAGGTGCTCCTCGGCGGCGTCCAGTTCGCGGAGGGCCATCTCGCAGAGGCCCAGATAGTAGTTGACGGCGTCGTCGGAGGCGTCCTGTGCGTGCAGCTGGACGAGCAGTTCCTTCGCCTGGGCATAGTGTCCCTCGGCATATTCGGCCGTGGCGGTAAGGAAAAGGTCCGTGCCGCCGGACACCTGCGCACGGAGGGCGCAGCACAGCAGCAACAGGACCAGGCAGAGGACGGACTTACGCATAGTGGACACAAAATTATGTATTTTTGTGAGAAAAATTGGCTATTTTCGTGTGAAAATAATTTTCGGGCAGCAGGATGCAACTTTTTGGGAACAAAAAGCATCTTAACTCTCGGGAAACAGAATGGATCGAAGGGGCGAAGCGCGGCGACCGCCGCAGCCAGAAAGCCATCTACGACCTCCTGTCCGCCAAGATGTTCGCAGTATGCCTGCGGTATATGGGCGAGCGGGAAGCCGCCGAGGACATCCTCCAGGATGGTTTCGTGACCCTCTTCTCCAAACTGGACAGCTATTCGGGAGAAGGCTCTTTCGAAGGCTGGGCCCGCAAGATCTTTGTGAACACTGCTCTGATGAGCCTCCGCAAGAAGGACGCGCTCAAGAATTCAGAGGACGTGGACGCTGCCTGGAACATCACCAGCGACGACCCTTCCGCCATCCAGCGGATCGGATACAACGACCTCCTGAAGATGATCGCTTCCCTCCCGCCCGGCTTCCGCACGGTCTTCAACATGTATGTGATCGAAGGGTACTCACACAAGGAGATCGCCGAGGAGCTCGGCATTTCGGAGACGACATCCCGTTCGCAGCTCCAGCGAGCCCGCGTACTGTTGCAGTCAAAGATCAAAGAAAGGTATTAAGATGCAGGACAAGCAATCCAACGAATTCGATCTCCAGCTGAGGTCGATGCTTGCAGACGCGGAGGTGAAGCCATCCCGCCGCGTCTGGAAGGGTGTGTCCGCGCGTCTTGACGCCGGCTCCGCACCCGCCGCCAGCCCCTGGGCCTGGATGAGGTGGGCTGGTCTGAGCCTCGCCGCTGCCGCGGCCGTCGCGGCGGGCGTTTTCTTCTCCGGTACCCGGACCTCAATTCCAACCATTATTGATAACCAGGAGCAAGCATTGCTTGCACAGGCCGGTGAGACAGCCGCAGACCCGACGCAGGTCGAGGTCGCGGCAGTCCCCGCGGCCACGGACGCGGCGGACCAGACCGCCAGCCGTCCCACTTACCGGAGTTCCGCCGCGAGGCGGTCGTCCGGACAGCCGGCCGTCAGCCCGGAAGCCGCAAGACAAACTGAGGTAGCGGCTTCCGAGCCGGCCGACGTGGCGCAGGACGCCGTCAGCCCGGAGGAGGATCAGCCTTCCGTGGCGGCCCCTGCCAAGCGCGCCTCCGGCAAGCAGGAGAAGGCCGTTCCCGCGGTCGATCCCTTCGCCGAGCCGGTCTCCCTCCGCAAGGACAAGCCCCGCACCGCCCTGTATGCGCAGGGTACGATCGGCAGCAACGAATCCGACTTCCGTCCCGCACCGGGTGCCTGGATGGCTCCGGGGGCGGAGAGCGGTTTCTCCGAGCTCGGTCCGTCCACCTATGGCGTTCCCTTCACCGTCGGTCTGGGCGTGCGGTTCTACGTACTGCCGCGCCTTTCCATCGGCACGGGCGTGGATTATTCCCTGCTCACCCGCAGTTTCACCGGTAGTTTCAACGGCGAGTCCGGCAGCGTCTCCCATACGCTCCAGTATATCGGCGTGCCGGTCAACCTCTTCTACGACATCATCTCCTCAGACCGGATCAAGTTCTATGTCTACGGCGGCGGCGAGGCCGAGTACTGCATCTCCAACAAATACCGCCTCTATGCCAACCCGGACATCACCCGCAAGTATCCCGTCGAGCGGCTCCAGTATTCCGTGGGCGGTGGCCTCGGCGTCGAATTCCGCCTGACCAACCGGCTCGGCATCTACCTGGATCCGGGCGTGAACTACTACTTCAACTGCAACCAGCCGCGCAGCATCCGTACGGACAAGCCGGTGCTGGTCAACTTCGACGCCGGTCTGCGCTTCAATTTCTGATAACAAACAGCCAAACAGCCTAAAAAAACGTATTTTTGTGATATCCGCCCCGCGAAAGATACCTTTCTTATCGCGGGGCATTCTTTTTTTCGCCTCATTTGCAGAAAAAACTGCTATGAGAACTGCATTCATCCTGCCGGTACTGCTGTCCGTCCTCCTGCCGGGCTGCGTCTTCCTGGACGACGGACCGACCGGGAGCCGGAGCCGGGCGGACTGCTCCCGGGAGGGAGGGCGCACGGGCCACGGACAGTCCGCGCCCGCCGGCCGGGAGCCGGCCGCGACGGACACGACCCTCTGGTTCTCCGCCGTCCGTTTCCCGGAGGAATATGACTGGCAGCGGGACACCGCCTACGGCAGCGTCCCCTTCGAGCTCCTGCTCTACAAGGATTTCACACCCGTCCTCACCCTCGCCTCCGGACCGGACGCCTGCTTCTCCCCCGACCCGGACCGCCACCACCTGCTCGGCGGGCACCTGTATACCGAACGCACGACCGGCGGACAGACCCGCATCGGCCGGGACGGCACCGAGTTGTTCCGGATCGAAGGCCGGGAGTTCCTCGCCGGCTTGCTGGAGGACGATGGCGGGGACCTGTACACGCTCTCCCACCCGGGCCCGGACGGCGGCATCACACTCCGCCGGAACGGCGCAGTCCTGTACAGCCACCCCGACGGCATCCCCTACGGGAGCCTGTCAGACCCGGCATACGGGCCTACGGGGGCCCTGTACCTGGACGGCGGGCAGGTCGTCTTTTGCTTCCGGGCCCGGGAAGGCGCCATCCAGAGCCATTACCAGGTGCGGGACGGAGAGGTTTCCCGCCTGGTGGGAGTGCCGGCGTTCTCCGTGCTGGACATCCGGGTGCGGAACGGCCAGCCCCTCATCCTCTATCCCACCCTGACGCAGAACCGGCTGAGCGAAGGCCGTCTCTGGCCCGAAGCGGACTCCTATGCCGTCACGGGACGTTTCGCGGACGGGTCGGGCGGATGGGTCAGCGTATGCCAGGACGCAGACGACGCTGCCTCTCTGCGCATCCTCTGCCGCGAGGAGGCCCTCCTGTACCATTCGCAGGAAGCCTGCTTCGCCGTGGCGGCGGCGCCCGAAGGCGTCCGCTGGTACGGCCCGGACGGCACCGGACAGCTGGAGAAGGACTGCCGCTTCCCCGCCCCCACGTGCGCCCTCGCACTCGGGCCGCACCTGCTGCTGGCCCTCGCGCCTGCACAAACGCAGGGCCGCCCGCGGGTCCGATTCGGACCGCGGGAGGAGACGGTGGATATCAACGGATATGTCAGCGGCGTGGGAGCGACGTTCAGTCCTGCTGCCAACTGAGCGTGCGGGCGCCGTCCGGCGCCACGGAGATGCTGACCTTGAGCGTCTCCTCCGGCAGCAGCTCCTCCACGTTCTCCGGCCACTCCATCAGGCAGAGCGCCCCGCTGTCCAGATAGTCGTACAGACCGATGTCCAGGGCCTCCTCGAGCTTCGTAATCCGGTAGAAATCAAAGTGGAAGACCGGCTCTCCGGCCGCCGTCCGGTACTCGTTTACGATGGCGAAAGTCGGGGAACTGACGGCGTCGGAGCGCACGCCCAGCCGGCGGCACAGCGCCGTGGTGAACGTGGTCTTGCCGGCGCCCATCGACGCGTAGAAAGCCACCAGGCGGTGGTCTCCGATGCGCCGGAGGAACTCCTCCGCCGCGGCGTCGATCTCCGCCAGGGACGGTATGACCAGCTGCTGCAACATGATGGTGCAAAGATACGAAAAACTATGATACTGCTATGCTGACACACATTCACGGTGCGAAATGCATCGGGATCGACGCCGTCCAGGTCACGGTGGAGATCGACATCGACCGGGGCATCGGCATCCACCTGGTCGGCCTGGCCGACGTGGCCGTCAAGGAGAGCCTGTTGCGCACCACCACGGCCCTGGAGGCACTGGGATTCCGGATTCCCGGCAAGCGGATCGTCATCAACCTGGCACCGGCGGACCTGCGCAAGAACGGCAGCGGCTACGACCTGCCCATCGCCGTGGGCATCATCGCCGCCTCGGGCCAGCGCGACTTGCCGCGCGCCGGCCAGTTCATCCTGATGGGAGAACTCGGCCTGGACGGAAGCGTGCGGCCGATCCCCGGAGCGCTCCCCTTCGCTGAGATGGCCCGCCAGGCGGGCTTCGAAGGCATCATCCTGCCTGCGGAATCCGCCCTGGAGGCCGTGGAATTCAAGGAAATGCAGGTCTACGGCGTGGAGGGTCTGGGCGAGGTGGTGCGCATCCTCGAGGGCCAGGAGGACTGCCAGGACCTGCTCATCTGGAACACGCAGCGCTACCGCCGGGCGCACCGGGCCCGGATGGGCGCGCGCAAGGAAGATGTCGGGGTCGACTTTGCCGACATCATCGGGCAGGAAGGCGCCAAGCGCGGCGTCGAGATCGCCGCCGCCGGCGGCCACAACATCATCATGGTCGGTGCGCCCGGCGCCGGCAAGAGCTCGCTCGCCAAGGCGATGGCGGGAATCCTGCCCCCGATGACGATGGCGGAGGCGCTCGTCACCAGCAAGATCTACTCCGTGGCGGGCAAGGGCAGTCCGCAGGACGGCCTGATCCGCCGCCGGCCATTCCGGGCCCCGCACTACTCCGCCTCGCTCGCCGCCATCGTGGGCGGGGGCGGCGGAGACAGCATCCAGCCCGGCGAGGTCTCGCTGGCCAACAACGGCGTGCTCTTCGTGGACGAAGTCGGCCAGATGCCCAAATCGGTCATCGAGGCCCTCCGGGGCCCGATCGAAGACCGGCGCGTCAGCATCTCCCGCCTCAAGGCAAAGGTCGAATTTCCCGCCTCCTTCATGCTGGTGGCAGCCTCCAACCCCTGCCCCTGCGGCTACTACGGCGAGGGCGACCGCTGCACCTGCACGCCCACCCAGCGCCAGAACTACCTCTCGAAGCTCTCCGGTCCGATCCTCGACAGGATCGACCTGCACGTCTGGATGCACCCCGTGCCCGCCGACCGGATCGTGCGGGCGCAGAAGGCGGAGCCGAGCGAGGCCGTGGCGGCGCGGGTGCTCAAGGCGCGCATCGCCCAGAAGCACCGCTTCGCCACGGAGACAATCGTCACCAACGCCGAGATGAACAACCGGCAGATCGGGCAGTACTGCCCCCTCAACGAGGCCTGCCGGACAACGCTCGAGAACCTGATGGCCAAGACGGGATTCTCGATGCGCGCCTATTTCCGCATCATCAAGGTGGCCCGCACCATCGCCGACCTCGAAGGCTCCACCGACATCCGCCCCGCCCACCTGCTCGAAGCCGCCTCCTACCGCTTCCTGGACCGGCAGAACCTGCTGGAACTATGAGATTATTTCGTATATTTGGAGATAGAATCACCACAAACCACATTCCCGATGAAGACTTTCTCCAAACTCCTGCTCGCAGCGGCGCTCGCCTGCGCCTTCGGCTGCCGCTCCAATGACGCCCAACCCGCCGCATACGGCGATTTCCGCGACTGGGCCCTCACCCCGCCGATGGGCTGGAACAGCTGGGACTGCTACGGCCCCACCGTCGTGGAGTCGGAGGTCAAGGCCAATGCCGACTACATGGCGGAGCACCTGCTGGACGCCGGCTGGGAATACATCATCGTGGACATCCGCTGGTTCGTGGAGAACGACAAGGCCGGCGGCTACAACCAGACGGATCCCCGCTACGTGATGGATGAGTGGGGCCGCTACCAACCCGCCCTCAACCGCTTCCCGTCCGCCGGGGACGGCGCCGGCTTCAAGCCCCTGGCCGACTACATCCACACCAAGGGCCTCAAGTTCGGCATCCACATCATGCGCGGCATCCCCCGCATCGCGGTCGAGGGCCGTACGCCCGTCAAGGGGACCGATGGCATCACCGCGGACCAGATCTACAATGAGGACCGCCTCTGCGGCTGGTTGCGGGACAACTACTCCGTCGACGCCTCGCAGCCCGGCGCGCAGGAATACTACAACTCCCTGTTCGAGCTCTACGCCTCCTGGGGCGTGGATTACATCAAGATCGACGACCTCTCCTCCCCGTACCACAAGGAGGAGATCGAGCTGATCCGCCGCGCCATCGACGGCTGCGGCCGGCCGATCGTGCTCAGCACCTCGCCCGGCCCCACGCCGCCCGCCGAGGCGGAGCACATCAGCACGCACGCCAACCTCTGGCGGATGGTCAACGACGTCTGGGACATCTGGCGCGACGTGACCAACCTGATGCGCGTGGCCGAGGACTGGTATCCCTACATCCGCCCCGGCACCTGGCCCGACTGCGACATGATCCCGCTCGGCCGCGTGTCCATCCGCGGCGAGCGCGGACGCGACCGCCAGAGCCGCCTCTCGCCCGACGAGCAGCGCAGCCTGATGACCTTCTTCTGCATCCTGCGCTCCCCGCTGATGTTCGGCGGCGACCTCCCGTCGATGGACCCGTTCACGGAGAGCCTGCTGACCAATCCCGAAGTGCTGCGGATGCACCGCGAAGGCACTGACGTGCGCCAAGTCTTCCGCGACGAGCGGCAGCTGGCCGTCACCTCGCGCAATGCGCGCACCGGAGAGACCTACCTCGCCCTGTTCAACATCGGGGAGGTCGGCGCCGAGCTGCGCGTGGACCTGGCCGGACTGGGCCTGGGCGGGCGCTGCAAGCTGACGGACCTGTGGACCGGCAGCGTGAGCCGCTCGGAGCCGGGCGCCGTCTCGGTCGTCCTCGCCCCGCACGCGTGCGTACTATATAAGATATCCCGTTAACAAACATCCGACGAAGCCCATGAAGCGATTCCTCCTGCTGCCGCTCTGCCTGATCTGCTGCACAGCGGCTGCCCAGACCCGTATCACAGACCTGCGTGTCCAGCACGCCCGCGAACCCCTGGCCGTCGAGGACCGGCATCCCGTCTTCAGCTGGAAGATGGAATCGGACCGGCGCGGAGCGCACCAGGAAGCTTACCGGATCCGCGTCGTGCGCGAGAGCGACGGCAGCACCCTATGGGACAGCGGCGAGGTGGCCGACGGCCGCTCGGACAACATCCGCTACGCCGGCGTGGCCCTGCAGCCGGAGATGGCCTACACCTGGGAGCTGTCCGTCCGGGACGGCGCCGGGGCGGTCCACACGGAGCGGTCCCGCTTCGAGACCGGCTTGATGAACCCGCGCCTGAGCGCCTGGAAAGGCGCCGGCTGGGTCGGCGGCGCACAGCTCAAGCTGGACGCCGCCTCGCAGTCCGTCTACGGGATCCGCACGGACTTCCGCATCGTGCGGGGCGGGGTCGCCGCGCTGGTCTTCGGCGCGGACGACTTCCGGCTCCGCCATCCCTTCCTCAACGGCTTCGCCGTGGCCTCGCCGCAGAGCTACTTCAAGGTGGAGGTCGAGCCCGCCCGCAGCGAGATCCGCGTCTGGCGGGTCGGATACTTTCCCGGGGACAGCGCCGACCGGCCGCTGCTGGTCCTCAACCCCGGGAACAACCCGCAGGGCAACCTCGGGAGCGTCTTTGCCGCCGGGGAGCAGCACAGCCTCGAGATCCAGGTGGAGGCCAGCCAGCTGAGCTTCACCGTGGACGGGACGCCGGTCGTGACTGCCGCACAGGCCCGGCGCGGCGGCGCCGACCCGCTCGTCGTCGGGATGACGGGGCGGCCTACGCGCGCCTCGCGCCTCTCCGTCAACGTGATCGGCAGCGGGGGCAACTACCCCTCCTTCCCGAACCTATGCTCGGTGGGTTTCGCCGGCGCGGACGGATCGGAAGTGGAATACACGGACTACCAAATCCTTAACGCCGGCCAGAGCGAGGACCGCGTGGTCTTCGACAAGCGCCACTACGGCATCTTCCGCAACCTGCCGGGCGTCCGCGTGGAGGACCGGTGCATCCGCGTCAGCGGCGGGACGCTCGCCTGGGCGGACCCGTCCCACGGCGCGGAGACGATGCTCCGCAGCGAATTTACCCCCGCCAAACCCGTCCGCTCGGCCCGCCTCTACGCCGCCGCGATGGGCACCTTCCGGCTCTACCTCAACGGGCAGCAGGTGGGCAGCGACTGGTTCGCCCCGGGCGACAGCCAGTACCGCGAGACGATGTGCTACCTAAAGTATGACGTCACGTCCCTGCTGCGCGCGGGCCGCAACGCGCTGGGCGCCGAGCTTGCCGGCGGCTGGTACACCGGCTACGTGACCTTCTCGCCGGGCAACTTCAACTTCTTCGGCGACCGCGAGGCCCTGCTGGCGCGCCTGGTCGTCACCTACGAGGACGGCACGCGCGAATCCTTCGTCACGGACCCTGCGGGCTGGAAGGCCTGGCAGGACGGTCCCGTGCGCCTGGGCAGCTTCTTCCAGGGCGAGCGTTACGACGCGCGCAAGCGCCTGGCGGGCTGGAGCGAGCCCGGCTTCGACGACGGCGCCTGGGCGCCCGCCGTCCCCGTGGCTCCGCGCAGCTGGGTGGACTTCGACATCGTGGCGCGTTACGACGAGCCCGTCCGCGTGCGGGAGGTCCTCACCGCCCGCCGGCAGATGCCCGTCCACGACGACTGCACCTATATCTATGATATGGGCGTGAACATGGTGGGCGTGCCGGAGATCGACATCCCGGCGGGCTGGCTCGCCGAAGGGGACGTGGTCACCCTCACCTACGGTGAGCAGGTCTACCCGGGCCTCAAGGGCGACAAGAAAGAATATGTGCAGCGCTTCGGCCGCCGCGGGCGGAACGTCGCCGGCCACATCCTCTACGAGTCCAACCGCGCCGCGCTGGACGCCGACTTCTACATCGCGGACGGCCCCGGCGCCGTGACCATCCGCCCGCGCGACACTTTCCGCGGATACCAGTACGTCCAGGTCCACATCCCCTCCCACAAGGGTCCGCTGCCCCTGGAGAGCGTACGCGGCCTGGTCCTCTCCTCGTCGGAGATTCCCACCGGGACCTACCACGCCACCACCGCGGACCGGCTGACCGGCGAGCGCGTGGACCAGCTGTTCCGCAACATCCAGCGCAGCCAGCTGGGCAACTTCCTGACCCTGCCGACCGACTGTCCGCAGCGCAACGAGCGGATGGGCTGGACGGGTGATGCGCAGGCCTACACCCGCACCGGCCTCTACCAGGCCGACACGCGCAACTTCTTCCGCCAGTGGATGGTGGCCCTGCGCGCCGACCAGGGCATCGGCGACGACCGCAACGTGCCCGGCGGCATCGGCTCCACGGTGCCCACGTACAACCGCGCCGACGACACCTCCTTCGCGGACGGGACCACCTGGGGCGCCGCCGTCTGCCAGGTACCCTGGCAGATCTACAACCAGTATGGCGACACGCAGGTCATCGAGGAGAACCTCGAGACGATGATGGACTGGCTCAACGGGATGGCCTTCTACAAGCTCAGCGACGAGCATCCCTACCTCTCCTCCAAGGCCAGCGGCCTGGCAGACCACCTGGCCCTGGACAACCGCACGCCGCCGGACCTGCTCAACAACGCCATCTACATCCATATGATGGAGGTGACAGCCATCATGGCCGAGGCCGTCGGCCGCCACGACTGCGCCGCGCTGCTCCGCGAACGCCACGCGCACGCCAAGGCCGACTGGAACGCCACCTACGTGGACCCCGCCACCGGCAAGACGCGCGGACGGATGGGCAAGACCATCCACACCCAGGCCTCCTACGCCACCCCGCTCAACTTCAACGTCTTCAGCGACGAGTACAAGGAGCAGGCGCAGCGCTGGCTGTCCGCACTGGCCGCCGCCCCCGCCACGAGCGGCCCCACCCCCGAAGAGGCGGAGGCCCAGAAGGACATCCGCGAGACGGTCACGAGCGCCTTCGGGACGCTGGGTTCGGGCAACACCGACTTCAACTTCAAGCCCTACACCATCACCACCGGCTTCTCCGGCACGCCCAACATCCTGCCGGCCCTGAGCCGCGCGGGCGACGCCGAGGGCGCCTACCGGATGATCTCCAACACGGAGTATGCATCCTGGCTCTACCCCGTGGTGTGCGGGGCCACCTCCATCTGGGAGCGCTGGAACTCCTACGACGCCGCCTTCAGCGAGCCCAATTCCAACAGCATGAACTCCTTCAACCACTTCGCGCTCGGCGCCGTGGGGCAGTGGATGTTCGAATACCAGCTGGGCATCACCGCCAACTACGCCGAGGGCGAGGCCGGCTACAAGCACTTCGTCCTGCAGCCCACCGCCGGCGGGACCTACACGGCGCTGGAGGGCAGCTACGACTCGCACTACGGGCGCATCCGCAGCGCCTGGACGGCCGACAAGGGCGTGATCACCAGCTACCGCTGCACGGTCCCGGCCAACACCACCGCCACGCTCTTCCTGCCCGTGGACCCGGCCGCCGTCGCCACATACGGCGAGGCGGACGGAGCCGCCTGCAAGGGCGCCTGCGTCCGCCTCGGCCACGCCGCCGTCCGCTACGAACTGACGGCCGGGGAGTGGGAGTTCACGATCCGCGAAGGGGCCGTCAGCGTGCGCTGACGGCCTTCAGGTTGGCTTTGAGTTGCTCCACGGAGCTCGCGCCGATGATCACGGACGCGACCTCCGGGCGGCGGAGGATCCAGCGGAGGGCGTACTGCGCGAGGGTATAGCCTTCGGCCTGCGCCTGCTCGTTCCACGCTTTCAGCTGCGCGAGGAGCTCCGGCGTCAGCACGCTCTCGTTGAGGAACTTGCTGTGGCGCATCCGGGAGTCCTCCGGGATGCCGTTGAGGTAGCGGTCAGTAAGCAGGCCCTGCGCCAGCGGCGAGAAGGCCACGTAGCCCACGCCCGCGGCGGCGGCCTGCGGCAGGATCCGCTCCTCGTGTCCCCGTTCCAGCATATTGTAGCGGCCCTGGTAGACCAGGCACGGGACGTGCGCCTCGCGCAGGTACTGGTATGCGCGCACCGCCATCTCGGGCGGATACTTGGAGATGCCCACGTAGAGGGCCTTGCCCTGGCGGACGATGTCCACGAGCGCCTGCATCGTCTCCTCGAGCGGCGTCACCGGGTCGGGCCGGTGGGAATAGAAGATATCCACGTAATCGAGCCGCATACGCCGCAGGCTCTGGTCCAGCGAAGCCATCAGGTTCTTGCGGGAGCCCCATTCACCGTAAGGCCCGGGCCACATGTCGTGCCCGGCTTTGGTCGTGACGATGATCTCGTCGCGGTGAGTCTCGAGCGAGGCTTTGTAGATCCGGCCGAACATCTCCTCGGCCGAGCCGTAGGGCGGGCCGTAGTTGTTGGCCAGGTCGAAGCAAGTGATGCCGTTGTCGAAGGCGGCTTCGACGATGAAACGGCATTTCTCCGGGTCGGCGGCTTCGCCGAAATTGTGCCAGAATCCAAGTGAGATCTCGGGGAGCAGCAGACCGCTGCGGCCGCAGCGGCGATACTTCATCGCTTCGTAGCGCGGCTCGGTAAGTCTATAGTTATCCATACACTAACAAAGGTAAGGAAAAAACTTTATAAAAAACTTTTAAAAAAATTTGGTGCTTTCAAAAAAGTGGTTTACCTTTGCAGTCCCTTTCCGAGAGGTCTGGGACAGATCATTGAAAATACTGGAAGATAAGTACAAGCAAGTACCGAGAACTAAGAATCGAGAGCGTTGATTTCTTTGGAAATTGATAGAGTGTCGGGAGAGAACTTAGAGTATTAAAAATATACAAAGAAGAGTTTGATCCTGGC
>JAFRQH010000031.1 GCA_017428725.1 Bacteroidales bacterium
AGATGGTCTGCTCAACGCCGGTGGAGGCGTTGACGTTGCCTCCAAAGGAAGCGCCGATACTTTCCAGCCAGTTCAGGATCCCCTTGCCGGGGAAGTTCTTGGTGCCGTTGAAGCACATATGCTCCAGGAAGTGGGCCAGGCCATCCTGGTCCGGGGTCTCCTGCAGGGCACCGACGTTGGTCGCCAGGTAGAACTCCGCCCGCTGGGCGGGCTTGTCATTGTGGCGGATGTAATAGGTCAAGCCGTTGTCCAGCTTGCCGACCCGGGTGGCCGGGTCGTTGGGAAGCGCCTGCATCTGCTGGGCGTATCCCAAAGCAGCAGCGCTGAAGAGCGCTGCTGCCAGGATGAAGATTCTTTTCATAATCAGGGTCATTGATTGCTCTTTGGATGCAAAGATAATCAATTTTATTGAAAAACAATAATTAAATATTGAAATTTACAAATTAATTATTCTTTTCCAGCCAGCCGCTTGTAGGTCCCGAGGCGGACCTTCGCAAACTCCTCGGTCTTGGCGAGCAGCTCGCCCGCGCTCTCCGGGAAGAGTTTGTAGAGGGACGCGAAGCGGACCTCGCCCTTTAGGAAGTCCTGGAACTTGCTCCAGTCGGGCTCCTTGGAGTCGAGCGTGAACGGGTTCTTGCCCTGCTCCTCGAGCATCGGGTTGTAGCGGTAGAGGTGCCAGTAGCCGCACTCCACGGCGAGCTTCTCCTCCTTCTGGCTCAGACCCATGCCCGCCTTGAGGCCGTGGTTGATACACGGGGCGTAGGCGATGATCAGGGACGGGCCGTCGTAGGCTTCGGCTTCCTTGATGGCGTTCATGTACTGGACCGGGCTGGCGCCCATTGCCACCTGTGCCACGTAGACGTAGCCGTAGCTGATGGCCATCATGCCGAGGTCCTTCTTGCGGATCTTCTTGCCGGAGGCGGCGAACTTGGCGATGGCGCCGACCGGGGTGGCCTTGGAGGACTGTCCGCCGGTGTTGGAGTAGACTTCGGTGTCGAGCACGAGGATGTTGACGTTCTCGCCGCTGGCGAGGACGTGGTCGAGTCCGCCGTAGCCGATGTCGTAGGAGGCACCGTCACCGCCGAAGATCCACTGGCTGCGGGCCGGGATGTAGGCCTTGAGCTGGAGCAGCGACTTGCAGATCTCGCAGCCGCAAGCCTCCATCAGCGGGACGAGCTTGTCAGCGACCTCGCGCGTGCAGGCGTAATCCTTCTTGTTGTCGAGCCAGGTCTGGAAGAGGGCCTTGATCTCGTCGGAGCAGCAGTCGCAGGTGAGACCCTTCTGCATCAGGGATGCGACCGTCTCGCGGATGCGGTCGGAGCCGAGGTGCATACCGAGGCCGAACTCGCAGAAGTCCTCGAACAGGGAGTTCTGCCAGGCGGGACCGTGGCCGTGTGCGTCGGTGCAGTACGGGGAGGCCGGGAAGGAGGCGCCGTAGATGGAGGAGCATCCCGTGGCGTTCGCGATCATCATGTGGTCGCCGAACAGCTGGGTGATGTTCTTGATGTACGGTGTCTCGCCGCAGCCTGCGCAGGCGCCGGAGAATTCGAACAGCGGCTGGGCGAACTGGGCGGCCTTCATGTTGGACTTGGGATCGAACGGGGTCTTGTAGCCCACCTTGGCGTTCAGGTAGTCGAACGCGGCCTGGTCGGCTTCGTGGTCCATGTACGGCTCCATCGCGAGGGCCTTGTCCTTGGCGAGGCAGACGTCCACGCAGTTGCCGCAGCCGGTACAGTCGGCCACCGACACGGAGAGGGCGTACTTGTACTGCTTGAGGTTGGCCTTGCCGTCGGCGAGCTTCACGCCCTGGGCGGCGGCAGCGGCGGCCTCCTCGTCGGTCAGCAGGAACGGGCGGATGGCGGCGTGCGGGCAGACGAAGGCGCAGGTGTTGCACTGGATACACTTCTCAGGATCCCAGACGGGCACGGTCACGGCCACGCCGCGCTTCTCATAAGCGGCGGTGCCGGCGGGCATCGAACCGTCCTGGTAGGGGAGGAAGGCGCTCACCGGGAGGGTGTCGCCGGCCTGGGCATTGACCACGTCGGCGATCTCCTTGACGAACGGGGTCGCGAGGCGGCCGGCGTTGGGATTCGTGAACTTGGCGTTGATGTCGGCCCACTCGGCAGGCACGTGCACCTGGGTGTACTCGCCGCCGCGGTCGATGGCCGCGTAGTTCATGTTGACGACGTTCTCGCCCTTCTTGCCGTAGGACTTGAGGGCGGCGTCCTTCATATACTTGATCGCGTCGTCCACCGGGATGATGCCGGTGATGCGGAAGAAGGCGCTCTGCAGGATGGTGTTCGTGCGGCCGCCGAGTCCGATCTCACGGGCGATCTTGGTGGCGTTGATGATGTAGAGCTTGAGGTGCTTGCGCCCGATGACGGCCTTCACGGCGTCCGGGATGCGCTTGACGGTCTCCTCTTCGTCCCAGAGGGAGTTGAGCAGCAGGCTGCCGCCATCCTTGATGCCCTTGAGCACGTCGTACTTCTCCAGGTAGGACGGGACGTGGCAGGCCACGAAATCAGGCGTGCCCACCAGGTACGGGGCCTTGATCGGCTTCTTGCCGAAGCGCAGGTGCGAGCAGGTGTAGCCGCCGGACTTCTTGGAGTCGTAGTCGAAGTAGGCCTGGCTGTAGAGGTCGGTGTGCGTGCCGATGATCTTGATGGTGTTCTTGTTGGCGCCGACGGTACCGTCGGAACCGAGGCCGTAGAACTTGCACTCGGTGGTGCCCTTCTTCACGATGGAGACTTCGCCCTTGGTCGGGAGGCTCTTGAAGGTCACGTCGTCCACGATGCCGATGGTGAAGTCGGCCTTCGGGGCCTTGCGCTCGAGGTTGTCGTACACGGCGATGATCTGGGCCGGGGTGGTGTCCTTGGAGGAGAGACCGTAGCGGCCGCCGATGATCAGCGGGGCGTTCTCCTTGCCCTGGTAGATGGCGCGGACGTCGAGGTAGAGCGGCTCACCCGGGGCGCCGGGCTCCTTGGTGCGGTCCAGCACGGCGATCTTCTTGACCGTCTTCGGGATCACGCGCAGGAAGTATTTCTCGGAGAACGGACGGTAGAGGTGTACCGTCACGACACCGTACTTGCGGCCGTGGTCGGCGAGGTAGTCGATGGTCTCCTTGATGGTCTCGGTGACGGAACCCATCGCCACGATGATGCACTCGGCGTCCTTGGCGCCGTAGTACTCGAACGGACGATAGCTGCGGCCGGTCAGTTCGCCGATCTCGCCCATGTAACGGGCCACGATGTCCGGGACGGCCTCATAGACCTGGTTGCGGGACTCGACGGCCTGGAAGTACACGTCGCCGTTCTGCGCGGTGCCGCGCGTCACGGGAGCGTCCGGGTTGAGGGCGCGGGCGCGGAAGTTCTCAAGGGCCTTCTCGCTGACCATCTTCTTCAGTTCGGCTTCGTCGATCGCCTCGATCTTCTGGATCTCGTGGGAGGTGCGGAAACCGTCGAAGAAATGCAGGAAAGGCAGGGAAGACTTAATGGCGGAAAGGTGCGCCACCGCGGCGATGTCCTGGGCTTCCTGGACGGAGCCGGAGGCGAGCATCGCGAAACCGGTCTGGCGGCAGGCCATCACGTCCTGGTGGTCGCCGAAGATGGAGAGGGCGTGCGACGCCAGCGCGCGGGCGGACACGTGGAAGACGGCCGGAAGCATCTCACCGGCGATCTTGTACATATTCGGAATCATCAACAGAAGGCCCTGGGAAGCGGTGTAGGTGGTCGTGAGCGCACCGGCCTGCAGGGAACCGTGGACGGCGCCGGCGGCGCCTGCCTCGCTCTGCATCTCGGTGACCTTCACGGTCTCGCCCCAGAGGTTCTTCTTGCCGTGGGCAGCCCATTCGTCGACGTTCTCGGCCATCGTGGAAGACGGCGTAATGGGATAGATGGCAGCGTGCTCGCTGAACAGGTAAGCGATGTTCGACGCTGCCTGGTTACCATCACAGGTGATGAATTTCTTTTCTTTAGCCATAGAAGGTGATTTTTGAGATAGTTTTAGTATGTTTTGTCAGTTTGTTTCCTGATATCATACAAATATACAAAGAAATCCGAATCCTTCAAACAAAAATACAAGCGCTTCCGTCCGCGGGCGTGGCTACGGATTGGTGTGGTTCTGCTGGTCGTAGAAAATGTAGTAGAACCAATAGGTGGTGCCGTATCGCTTGTGGAGCTGTTTGGCGGAGAGGGAGGCGAAGTCGGCCTGGAATCGGGAGTACTGCTCCGCGAGCTGTGGATCGACGCGCTCCTGTGCCGCTCCGGCGAGCAGCAGTGCTTCCTGATAATGGCGAGGCAGGCGGGCGCTTCGGTCCGTCAGCCGGTCCAGAGACTCCCAGAAGCCGTCCAGGTTGCGCCGCAGCAGCAGCGTACACAGGACCCGTTCCAGCGAAATCGGGGAATGGATGCCCTCATTTTCGATGAGCAGGATGTTCCGCAGTGGATCGTGGGTGATCAGCGGGGCCTCGGCGAGCCGGGCGGGAGCATCCTGCGGGCGCGGCTCCCCGGCGGCCATACAATCGCGGATATAGCGCACGTACTGCCCGTGCAGGGAACTCCGCTCCAGGATACGGCAGTACTTCTCGGCCAGTACGTAATTGCCGATCCTGTAGTGCTGCAAGGCCAGTTGCCGGAGTATCAGGAAACTGGTCCCGTGTTCCTGCATGTTGGACAGCTGGAAGAGGTTGTGGATGGACTCGTTGCCGCAGCCCAGCCGGTCGTAGAGGGCGGCACGGAAGAACAGGCTCTCGTAGGAATCGCCCTGTTCGGCCATATCCAGGTCGGACTGCCAGGTGACCGGATAGGTGAGCATCTGATCGGCGAGCAGGCCCTTCTCATTGAGGGCGAGCAGGGCGAACGGCGTCAGCACCCGGTTCTTCTCCGCCCGCTCCGGGGTGGCGCTCTCCAGCAGCAGGTCCCACTGCGCGTAGGCGGTCGCATGTTTCACTTTCGCCCAGGTCTCGGCACGCCGGACGGCGGGGAAGGAGAGCAGCGCGCCGACCGCGCAGAGCACGATGGCGGAGGAAAGGGAAAGGTCGTGCCTGTCCTTCATCCGGACCGGCTTCCGTGCCTTGAGCGGCAGGGTCAGCAGGACGGCTGCAGCCAGGAACAGCAGTGCGGCGACGAGGGGCAGTACGGTGGGACGGGACGCCGTCCACACCCACAGTCCGAGCGCTCCGAGGGCGCAGATGCACTCCAGCTGGAGCCCGACGGCGGAAAGCAGGCGCCGCAGGAGCAGGAACACAGCCGTAACCAGGACCGCAAGGATGGCGGGTCCGTACACGGAGAAACGGAAGAACTGTGTGAGGAAATCCGTGACGAGGTGCGAGAGCGGAAGCGGCTTCCGGAAGAGCTGCCGGAAATAGTCCGGCACCGCGAGGAAGAGCCCGTCATACTCCTGGCAGATCAGGGTATAGCGCTGGGCGATCAGGCTGACGGTGAAGACGGCAGCCGCGATCAGGAGGGGAGTGACGGCTTTTTTCATCGCGCGAAGAGTTTGCTGACCTGGATGTCGTGCTTTCCGGGATCCCCCTGCACGAATTCCGGAATGTTGTAGGAACGCAGGCGGAGGTCGTTGTGGGACATTTTCTTCTGCGGCAGCAGGAAGGGCTTGGAGAAGTGTCCCTCTCCGTCGAAATGCGCGATGTAGAGCCGCGTATAGCGCCCGTCCAGCCGGCGGCTGCTGAATACGACCCACCTGCCGTTGCTCGACCAGGAGTGGTAGCTTTCTGTGTCGTCACTGTTGAGTTCGTCCGCAGGGCGCATCCGGCCGTTTTCCGTGTCCAGCAGCCAGAGGTCCGCCTCGCGGTGCCAGATGGGGAAGGTCCCGTAGCCGGAGACGGTCAGCAGCAGCCATTTCCCCCAGGGTCGGGGGAAGGAAACGGAGAGGGTGTCGCTCTCCCAGACGGTCCGGGGTTCTCCGGTGAAACGCCCGTCCGCGAAGTCCAGGGCCTTGAGTGCGTAGTGGATCCGGGCACGGTCTTTCGCGACATCCGCGGAACTGTCCGCGCTGCAGAAATACAGCTGCTTCCCGTCGGGGGACCAGGCGGGGAAGGTCTCCATATGCTCCAGATTGGCAACGGGGCTGTGGAGGGTGATGCTGTCCGTCTGCAGGTCCATCAGGATGAGGTCGGAGAAGTGGTCATAGACCTCGATGGGCTGTGTGCTGGCGACGGGGAAGCTCTGCTGGGTCGAGTTGGACGAGAAGGCGACCCAGCGGCCGGACGGGTGCCAGGCCGGGTAGGTGCCCTGCTTGTGCGGACCCACGGTGGCGAGGTTGAGGATGCGGGCGTCGCCGCCTTCCAGGAACACGGTGCCGCCGCCCGGCCCGCGGGCGTGGAAGAGCATCCGGCCGGGATCCCCACCGGGAAAGTGGTGGCAGTTGACGCAGCCGCCGCCGGTGGCGGCGTTGGTCACGATGGGGCGCTCCCGCCAAGAGGAAAGCTCCCGGGCATACAGGCCCATCTCCCGCCAACTCTCATAGGAGGGCTGGATCAACCGGTAGGCGATGTACGGGTCGATGGGGTCGTGGGAGATGTAGATGGGGAAAGGAGCGTAGCGCACGCCGGTCCGGCTGCCTTTCTCCCAGGCGCGGACCGTCACGAAGAGCGTGTCGCCGATGCGTACTTCAGTGCTGGAGAAGCGCCGCCCGTCTGCCATGTCGAAACGCAGCGGGGCCATCCCTTCCGGAACCGTCACGCCGGCGTAATCCGGCCGGATGGGCGGCGGTTCCGGACTGTCCGCGAACTGCACCCGGGCGCAGGATGCGCCCAGGAGTGCAGCCAGGGACAGCGCGGAAAGCAGGAGCCTTCTCATTACAAGTGGATCATTTGTTGAGTTTGCAGACTTCGCTGGCGGCCAGCAGGTAGCAGCCCGTGCCGAAATCCTCGAAATCGGGGATGCGGTCGTAGGTGACGGGCTGGGCCTCCTTCGGCTCCTTGCCGGAACCCTGGGAATAGCCGATGAAGCCGTTGGGGTGGATGCAGACACGGTTGAGGCCGTTCCAGCCGCGGGCGACCACGGGCAGGTAGGTCTCCGCGTCGAGCCGGCCGGTGTTCAGGCCCCAGGCCAGGCCGTACAGGAAGAGGGAGGTGCCGGTGGCCTCGGGCCCGCCGAAGTCGTCGGGATCGGCGATGCTCGGATTCCACGTGCCGTCGGCGCGCTGGTACTTGATGATGGCCTTGCAGAAGTCGAGGAAGTCCTGCTCGTAGACGGCCCGGTGCGGGTCGTTCGCAGGGAGCTCGCTGAGCACGCGCACGAAGGCGGCGATCACCCAGCCGTTGCCGCGTCCCCAGTAGCAATCCTTGCCGCCCGGGGTCTTGTACGGCGGGCAGAAGTCCTTGTCGCGCCACCACAGGCCCTCCTCCTTGTTGAGGAAGCGCTCGCGGGACCAGTTGTACATCTGCCAGGCCTTCTCGAAGTACTCCGGCTTGTCCATCGTCACGCCGTACTTGATGAGCACGGGCATGCCCATCTGGATGGCGTCGATCCAGGTCCAGTCGGCGACGGCCTCCGGCGAGGCGAGGATGTTCTCCATACACTTCGTCACGTTGGCGATCATCTTCTCCTCTCCGTAGATGCGGTACATGTCGATGTAGGCCTGCGAGCAGCAGTAGTTGTCGGCATTGCGCGTGAGCGTCTGGCCGTTGCGCATGTTCCAGTCGAACTTGTCGCCCCAGTCCATCGTGTAGTCCAGGTAGCGCTGCTGCGGGTCGACCGCGTGGAGCGCCATCAGGCCTTCGTAGTAGACCCCGCGCGTCCAGATGTTGCCTTCGTAGACCTTGCGGCGGGACGGGAACGGGACCACGCGCAGCGGGTCGGGATACTTGTTCATGAAGTAGTCGTTGACCCGGCGGGCCTGGGCGATGACGCTCGCGGAGGAGGGGACGTCATAGTGGACCGGGATGAGGTTGACCTCCGAGCACAGGCCCGAAGGGTCCGTCTCCCACTTCTCGAAGGTCCGGGCGCCGAGGGTGTTGACGTTGGCGTCCTTGAAGATGCGCCAGTTGACCCCGCGCCGGTCGAAGTCGGCGATGCGGTTGGCCTGCAGGTTGGTCACGTAGACCTCCAGCAGGTTGATGCCGGGCTTGAGGTACTTGCCCACCGGGATGCGGAACGGCACGCACCAGACGGTGCCGACCGGCTCGCCGTTGATGACCACGCGGGCGCTCTCGCGCACGTCGCCCAGGTCGAGGATCCACTCGTCGGCCTCCTCGGGATGCAGCAGGTCGATGGCGGAGGAGTAGAGCGCGGTGCCGAAGTTGACCTTGGCGGCATCCACGCGCAGCTTGGTCCAGTCCTGCGGCTTGTCGGTGAAGAAGTTGCCCTTGATCTCGGGGTCGCTCTCCGGGAAGCTGATGTTCCAGGCGCGGTCGATGGCCACGGGCTCGCCGCAGGCGGCGGCATACTTCCAGTCGGGGGCGTCGATCTCCTTCGGGAAGGTCTTGATGAGGATGGATTCGCCGGGCAGAAGCTGCAGGCGGATCTCGGCGCAGCCGTCGGCGGCCGTGCGCACCTGGGCGCGGCCGGAGGTGCCGGACACGGCGTCGTAGAGCATCGCGGCGGCGGCCGGCGTGGCGAGCTTGACCCAGCCGTCCACGGCGCCGTCCTTGAGCATCGCGGCGAAGTAGTTCCAGCCGCCCGCCTCGTTGCGGCGGCGGATCATCTGGCCGCCCAGCTCGCTCTTGAAGGTCTCGGGCTTGTAGGCGGCGAAGACCTTCTCGATGGTCGTGGGCTTGCCCAGGCCCTTGACGGCCTTCTTGAACTCCTTGCGGCGCGCGGCGAGGTCGTGCAGGCCGGGAACGTCCTTGGGCAGGTTGCCGATGATGTACACGGGCACGCCCTGTTTTTTCAGCTCGGCCAGGCGCTGGACGGTCTCGACGGGCATCACCTGCGTGGCGGGCACGATCACGGGTTTGTCGATCTGGCGCTCGCGCAGCTGCTTGTCGGAGATGTAGTCGGCGTCGAAACCGGCCGCCACGATGCCGTTCATCGCGGCCTTGACATCGGGCATCGTCCGGCCCATCGAGTGGATGTCGAACATCATATAAGCCGTCTGCGTGCGGCTGCTCCACAGGTCATAGACCGGGAAGTAGAGGTAGAAATCGCTGTCCGGGGTGCCGGCGGTCAGGAAGGCCTGGCAGCGCTCGATGTACTTGAAGAGCGCCGGAGCGTCCTTCCACATCCCGCCGGTGGGGGACATGTTGATGGAGGCGTAGAACATCCAGCCCGGGAACGCCGCACCCTTCGGGGAATACGGCGCACCGTGGAAGTAGACGTGGTTGACGCCCGAGGCGAACATCTGGTCGATCTCCGGCTTGCACTGGCTCAGGGAGGTGCGGAAATGCTCCGTCATCCAGGTCAGGGTCTCGCTGGAGGTGTACTTCTTGCCGGCCACGTGGGCGGCGGAGGAGGCGAGCTTCAGCACGGCGGGGTCGCCGTCGTTGGGCCGCCGGATGGGATCCTGACGCAGGCCGGGGATGTCGAATTCGGAGCGGCCGAAGGTCTCGCACTCCGGGATGTCCACCGCGGCGTAGACGTCCAGCAGGTTGGCCGGGGAGCCGTGGGACTGGTTGCGGACCAGTGAGCCGTGGCCGTGGCACCAGGCGATCCAGGGATCGATGAAGTTCTCGACCAGCAGGGTCCCCAGGCACTCGCGGTAGTCGGCGATGGCGCGGTCGTAGTCGGTGAGCTTGGCGGCCGTCATCGGGGCGGGCTCCTGCGGCCGCTGGCCGGGCGTCGCCCGGACCGGAGCGGGAATCTGCTGCAGGTAGGGCGTGATGTCGTAGCCGTAGCGCTCGCGGAAGATCTCGGCAAACTTCGGGGTCCAGTCTGCCCCGTACACCTCATAGGAGTCGTTGAAGAAGGTGTGCGGCCACTTGGCGCCGCTCTGGGCGAAAGCCTTGTCGAAGCGGTCCAGGTAGACCTTGAGGGCCTGGGGATTGTAGTGGTCCATCACGAAGCCCTCGCCGCCCGGGGCGGCGCGCTTGACCATCTGCCGGGTCTGGACGGACTTGACGCCCTCAGGGGTGACCTCCATCTTCTGGGCGGCCAGCTCCGGGGTGATCTGTGGCCCGCCGAAAGGCCAGCCGGTACCGTTGTTGAGGTCGCACTCGAGACCGAGCCGGGCGGATTCGGCCACGAGCCACTTGTACATCTCCATCCACTTGGGGGAGAGGTAGTCGATGTCGTTGGCTTCGTTGCCCTGCACGCCGTAGATCGGGGTGACTTCATAGCCGCCGATGCCGGCCTTGGCGAATTCCTCGAGGTTGTAGGTCAGGCCCTCCCTGTCCACGGCGCTGCCGAGCCACCACCAGCGGACGAACGGTTTGTTCTCGTTGGTGGGGGTGTACCAGTCCGTGCCCTGGGCGAAGGCCGTCGAGGTGGCGAGCAGCCCGAGGGCTGCACTGAGTAGGATGTTGGATCTCATATCTTATTTCAAATATTTGGCAAGCGGGTGCCCGGCCTTCCTGAGCCCTTCGGCGAAGGACTTGGCATTGCGCTCGGCGCCGAGCCGGGAGGTGTGGGTATGGTCGTTCTTGTAATAGGCCTTGGTGGCGTCCGGGCCGATGGTGTCGAAGAAGTCGGCGGAGATGTTGTGCATGTCGACGTAATCCACGCCGGTCTGCTTGACCACGCTGCGCAGCCAGATGCCGTAGAAATCGTCGCGGCGCTCGATCTTGCCGTCGGGCCATATGTTGCGCGGGGTCACGCTGACCAGGATCGGCGTGCCGCCCTTCTCGCGCACCTCGTCGATGAACTTGCGCAGGTACCATCCATAAGTGTGGATGACCATGTACTTGCGGATGTTGGGCATGAAGATGTTCTCCGTCTCGTCGCCGTTGCCCGGGAGCTCGGAGCGGAACGGGGAGCGGCCCAGGGGTCCGAAGTCATTGTGGCCGAACTGGATGACTACGTAGTCACCCGGCTGGATGCTGTTGTAGACGCGGTCCCACAGGCCTTCGTCAAGGAAGGTGCGGGCGCTGCGGCCGGCGCGGCCGGCGTTGACGAGCGTGATGCGGGACGCATCGAAGACCGTCTCCAGCACGCTGCCCCAGCCCCACATCCCGTCGGGGGCGGAGTCGGAGTTCTTGATCGTGCTGTCGCCCGTCACGATGAGCGCGGGCTTGCCCGGCTCACGGGCGATGTCAAGCGTCGGCAGGTCGAGGGGCTTCAGATACTGCTTGAGGTCGCTCTTCGGCAGCGCGGCGATGCCCTGGGCCATGCAGTAGGCGTTGTGGGCGGCGCCAAAGGCGCTGGAGTGGATGTTGTCGTTGTAGAACATATAGTTGACCTTGTCCTTGCTCCAGCGCTCGAAATCCCGGGCGGAGATCTCCTCCAGCTCGATCACGGGGACGCCCTTCTCGGCGGCCACCTCGCGGATCCAGGGGTTGTAGGAGTCGTTCTTGCGGCGGACCTTGCCGTCGTCCCACTGGTTGCGCGGAGTCAGCGTGGAGAGCAGGGGCGTGGCGCCCTTGGCGCGGACCTCGTCGATGTAGCGGCGCAGGTACTCACCGTAGCTCAGCACGGTCTCGACCCGGCCGTCGCGCAGGGTCACCTGCACGGTCTCCTTGCCCGTGCCGGGGATCGAGGAGCGCCCGAACGGGGTGTCGTAGGGGCCGCTGTCGTTGTGGCCGATCTGGATGATCACGTAGTCGCCCTTCTCCACGCCCTTGACCACGTCGGGCCACCAGTCGCGGTAGAAGGTGCGGCAGGAGAGCCCGCCGAGGGCGTGGTTCTCCACGGTGATCCTGTCGGCGTCGAACCAGTCCTGGGCATAGTAGCCCCAGCCCCACTGGCCGTTGTCGCCGTTGCCGCGGGTGCCGGTGCGCGTCGTCGAATCACCGACGAGGAAGAGGACCGGGTTGGAGCCCTTGCGGGAGCTGCCCGCCACGGGCCGCGCCGTCTTGGCGAGGTCCAGCGAGTCGGGCGTATTGTCGCGGTAGCTGTTGTCCTGCTGCATCGCCTGCGGGGGCCGCTGGCCCTGCGGCGGACGCTGCCCCTGCTGCATCTGCTGCATGCGCTGCATGAACTGCTGTCGCTGCTCGGGGGTCATCTGTTGCATGAACTGCTGCATCTGCTCAGGCGTAAACTGTCCCTGCGGCGGCATCTGTCCCTGCGGGGGACGCTGCCCCTGCGGCGGCGCGTTCATCGGGATCTGGTCGCCCTTGGGCGGCTGCTGCGGCTGCTGGCCCGGGCGCGGGCGCTCCGGCGTGCCGTTGGGGTTGCCGGCAGGGCCCTGCGGGATGGTCTGCATCCGCTGGCGGCCGATGATCACGGAGTCGAGCAGGACGTCCGTGAGGAGGTGCTTGGGCTCGGTGACCTTGATGCCCTTGACGGTGGTGCCGCGGAACTTGCCGTTGAGCTCCTCGCCGAAGTAGAATCCGGCCTCGGGCGGCTGGTTGTAGCAGACGTTCTCCGTGGCGATGCTCGTCCGGTAGACGGGATCCTCCAGGAAGGTGTGGAAGCGGTACTTCGTGGGAATCGTGGACACGTAGAGCCGGAGCTCCTTGTTGTCCGCGGAGCGGAGCAGCACCTCCTCGCGCCAGTCGCCGTACAGGTCGCCGGAGATGGCGGGATTGGACTTGCTGCCGTTGTTGGTTTGGGTCCCCTCGAACTCCCGGAGGACTTCGACCTCCTTGGTGAGCGGGTTCAGTTTCTGGACGTGGGTGCGGTCCAGCAGCTCGCGGCTGAGGTCACCGTCCCACCACACGGCGAAGTTGACGGATGCCGGCTGCGGGCCGATTACCTTGCCGGTGTAGTCGCGCATCCCGCCGGAGGCGCTGCTCCACATCTCCCAGCCGGGATTGGTGGGATCGGCATCGATGGCCATCGAGCGGCCCACGTCGGTGTTGGAGGGGATGCGGTAGATGATCTTGCCGGTGGCGGCGTCCACGAGGGCGGAGCCCACGCCCCGGTTCTCGTGGCCGATCCAGACCTGCAGCTTCTTGCTGCCGGGGATCATCGCGCCGAGGTGCATCGCGTCACCGTGGCCCAGGCGGTTGGAATAGAGGCCCGTCCCGTTGTTGTCGATGCAGCAGGAGCCGTAGATGATCTCGTCGCAGCCGTCACCGTCCACGTCGGCGGCGCGCAGGTTATGGTTGCCCTGGCCGTCCCAGGCCTTGAGGGAGTCGTCGCTGTGCGAATCGAAGAACCATTTCAGCTTGAGGTCCTTGCCGTCCCAGTCCCACGCAGCGAGGGTAGCCTGGGTATAGTATCCGCGGCACATCACGGCGCTCGGACGGACGCCGTCCAGGTAGGCGACCGTGGCGAGGTAGCGGTCGGAGCGGTTGGCGTTGGTGTCGCCCCAGGAGCCGTTCTCGCCGCGCCCGGGGACATAGTCCACCGTGGCCATCGCCGCGCCGGTGCGGCCGTTGAAGACGGTCAGGTACTCATTGCCTTTCATGATGCGGCCGAGGGTCCGGCTGGTGTGTTCGCGGTAGTCGGCGTCGGGGTCTCCGATCACCTTGCCGGTCCCGTCGACGGTGGCGTCGGAGGTCTTGCAGACCAGCTCGGCGCAGCCGTCCCCATCCAGGTCGTAGACGATGAACTGCGTGTAGTGGGCGCCCGCGCGGATGTTGCGGCCCAGGTTGATGCGCCACAGGCGCTCGCCGCTGAGCTTGAGGCAGTCGATGTAGACCTCGCCCGTGTATCCGTTGTGGGCGTTGTCGTGGGCGTTGGACGGATCCCATTTCAGGAAGATCTCGTATTCTCCATCCCCGTCCACGTCGCCGACCGAGCAGTCGTTGGGGGAGTAGACGGCACGCTCACCGTTGGGCATGATGCGCTCCCCGGGGATGTCGAGCGGGATGGGGATGTAGCCTTCCGGAGCGCCGGCGGGCAGCACGAAACGCCCGGACTTGCCCGCGCCGGAGGCCGGCCGGACTTCGTATGCGGCCGCCGCGGCGGAGGCGTTGCGGTCTACGAAGAAGGTCACGTCGGCGATGGGTTTGGGATTGACCTTGACCCCGTCGCGGTAGACGTCGAACTTGATGCTTGCGGGATCCTGGGTCAGGTAACGCCAGGTCACGAACACCTCGGAGGGACTCTGGCGGACGGCGATCACGCCGCGTCCCAGGTCCTCCATCTTCAGCCTGCTGAAGTCATAGGCAGTCTGGGCGCCTGCGGAGAGCGCGGCCAGACAGAAGAATAGGAAAGCAAGGATTCTAGGTTTCATATGTGGTGTCTATTGGAAATCGAACCAGACTTTGAGCCGGAGACCTTCGTCGCCGGACTTGATGCGGATGTTGCCGGGCTGGCTGTGCGGCCCCTGCTGGGGAATGGGCTTGAAACTCTTGATGGCCTGGATGTCCAGCAGCAGGGCGATGTCGCCTTCGGGCAGCACCGGGAAGAACTTGGTGAACGAGCCCGGGAATTCGTCCGGGTTGTAGACCTTCACGAACAGCCCGTCCGTCTCGCTGTAGAGCGTGAGCGGGGCGGTGTCGGACTCGAAACGGGCCCAGTAGACGTTGCCGTGGTAGCCCTTGAATTCCGGGTACTCCAGCTGCCCGCGGACGGCCCGGCCGGTGACGGTCTCGTTGTAGTCCTTGTGCCAGAGGTCGATGTTGTGGCCACGCTGGCGGTTCTTCCATACGCGGTACGGGCCGCGCCCCATCCACTGCATCCCGCGGACATTCTCCTTCGGGTAGTCAAAGGTGAAGCCCAGGTCCAGGATCTCGGTGTCCATGAAGCCGTCGTCGAAGCCGCCGCGCACCCCGCCGTTGTCACGGTTGAGCAGCACGGCGTCCAGGCCGAGCTTGCCGTCGGGCTTGAGACGCCAGACGATGGAATCCACGGCGCCGAGGTACTTGGCCACGTAGACGGCATCTTCGCCGTCCTGGCGGGAATACCCTTCGGTGAAGCGGTATTTGATCCCCACGGGGCGCATCTTGCCGAAAGGAGCGGGTTTGCCGCCCAGGCGGATCTGTCCGAGTTCGCCGGTGTTGGCGTTGAAGTCCACGGAGACCCGGCCGGCGCTGAGGGTGATGGTCGAGTCACGTTGCGCGGTGCGCGCAGCGGAACCGATGCGGAACGGGCTGTGTGCGGCGAGGTAGTCGCCGGCGTAATGGATCGGCCAGGTCCAGGTACAGACGCTCTTGCCGTCCTCGCCGAAGGCCTCCAGCTCCAGCAGGTCGCCCTCGAAGAAGCCCGCCGGCAGGTCCATATGCAGGATCCCGGTGGTGTTGGGCGCCAGGTTCGGCATCTTGATGGTTCCGCTGGCGGTTATCACAGCAGCGGCGCCTTCGGCGGGGGTGGGGAGCCGCTTGACGCGGTACTGCATCGTGCAGCGGTCCAGGTTGGTGAAGAGGTATTTGTTGGTGACGTAGAAGTTGCCGTCGAAGGACGGGGTGACCAGCAGCTTGCGGAACTGGATCGGGGCCCAGATCTCGCGGATGGCCCAGAAACTGCCCTCCTTCTCGCGGTAGGGACCCACCACGCCGTCGTTGCCCTGGTCCATGTTGGTGTCCAGGATGCCGTCCTTGTCGGTGCGGACCACGGCCTCGTCCACGAAGGCCCAGATGAAGCCGCCGGCGAAGAGCGGATGCTCGGACCAGCTGGCCCAGAAGTCCTCCAGGCCGGCCCCGCCGCCCTGGTCGGAGTTGGTGTGCATGAACTCCGTGGGCATGAAGACCTTGTAGCCGTTGGTGAAGCGGGCTACGCCCGTCAGGTACGTGGGGTAGTGGTGCGTGTCCAGGTCGTCGAAATCGGCCCAGGGGTGGATCAGGTGGCGCTTCTGCGGGTCGAACTTGGCGAAGAGCGGGTCGAGGTGCGTATTCCAGCCGCCCTCGTTGCCGTTGTCCCAGATGATGACGCTTGGGTGGTTGACGTCGCGGCGGACCATCTCCTCCACGAGCTGCGGACCCACCTCGTCGTCATAGCGGCCGTGCCAGCCGGCCAGCTCGTCGAGGTAGAAGATGCCCAGCGAGTCGCATACATCCAGGAAGTGGTCGTCCGGCGGATAGTGCGAGCGGACCGCGTTCATGTTCATCTGCTTGACCAGCGCAGCATCGGAGCGGCTGATGGCCGGCGAGGAGCAGCGCCCGCTCTCCGGGTGGAAGACATGCCGGTTGACGCCCTTGAGCACGACCTTGGTCCCGTTGACATACAGGCCGTCACGCGGGCGCAGCTCCACGGTGCGGAAGCCCACGCGGGTGTCCACCTCGTGCAGGACCTTGCCGGCGGGCGAGAGGAGCTCGATCTTGAGGACATAGAGGTTGGGGTGCTCGCACTCCCAGGCCGCGACGCCGTCCCAGCGGAGGCTGTGGTGCGCCCCGGCCGGCAGGGTGCGGCTGGCGAAGGAGCCGGCCGGGGCGGTCAGCGGCGCCAGGGAATAGCGCACGGACGCGCCGGCGGGCGCATTCTCCAACTCCAGGTCCACGGTCATCGACCCGTCTGCGCGGGCGTCGATGGCGTGGTGTGCGATGTGCTCGGGCGCCGTGGCCGTCAGGTAGACCGGGCGGTAGATGCCGCCGAAGTTCCACCAGTCGGCGCGGCGCTCGGCGCTGTTGACCGAGGCGTTGGCGGATTCCTTGTGGACGGTCACTTCCAGTTTGTTGGTGCCGCCGTACTTCAGGAGCTTGGAGACCCCGTACGAGAAGCGGTAGAAACTGCCCTGGTGGACCGGTCCGGCGGACTGGCCGTTGATGCGCACGTCCGTGTCGGTCATCACGCCCTCGAAGACGATCCGCACGTCGCGGCCCCGCCAGGAGGCGGGCACCTTGAAGCTGTAGCGGTATTCGCCGAATTCATTGACGGGCCGCACGCCGAAACCGGCCGAGAATCCGTAGGTATACTGGCCGTACCCCTGGAGTTCCCATTGCGAGGGGACCTCGATGGTGCTCCATTTTCCGCTGTTCTGCCCGTCGGAGCAGCGGAACTGCCAGGTCCGGGTGTCGTCGGATCCCGTGCCTGACAGATAGAGGGTCTGCGTCTGCTGGGCCGCGGCCGACAGGCCGAGCGCGAGCAGCGCGATGAGACAAACGAGACTTCTTCGCATTATTCGAGTACCTTGCCGTTGATGGTCGTGTTTTCAAAGCTGACTTTGCCCACCAGGCCGGACTGCAGGACGGGATCGCGCTCCACCCCTTCGAACGTGCAGTTGCGCAGGGTGATGTCGTTGATCATCGTCTGGTCGTCCAGACCGTCGAAACGTACGCCGTAGGTGGACTTCTTGCAGGTCACGTTCTCCAGCGTGACATCGCGCACCTCGGGGATGAAACCGCGCTTGGCGATCTCGTTCTGCTCGTACTTGAGGTTGATGCGGAGCACGGCCTCGCGGCACTGGCCCACCTCGACGTTGCGCACGTGGATCCCCTCGATCACGCCACCGCGGGCGGTGGAGGTCTTGATGCGGATCACGCGGTCCAGGTTGGGGGAGTCCATCTTGCAGTTCTCCACGAACAGGTTGCGGTACCCGCCGGAGATCTCCGAGCCGATCACCACACCGCCGTGGCCGTTGGCCATCGTACAGTTGCGCACGATGATGTTCTCGGACGGGATGCCCCACTTGCGGCCGTCTTCGTTGCGGCCGCTCTTGATGGCGATGCAGTCGTCTCCGGTATTGAAGACGCAGTCCTCGATGAGTACGTTCTTGCAGGACTCAGGGTCGCAGCCATCGCCGTTGGGGCCGTTGTTGTTGATGGTGACACCCCGGACCGTCAGGTCGTTGCACATCAAGGGATGGATTACCCAGAAAGGAGAACGCAGCAGGGTCACGCCCTCGATCAGGGCCGTGGTGCACCGGTTGAACTGGATGGTCTGCGGGCGCAGGCCGTCCACCTCGGTGTATGTGCGCTCGTACATCGGCGCGCCGCTCTCGCCCCAGGCGAGCAGGCGCACGCGGGAGCCTTCCATTACCCGCGACTTCGGATCGGTGGGATCGAGCGGCCAGGGACGGCGTTCCGTGAACCGGCCGCGGCCCCACCAGTTGTCGTTGCCGGCGCAGCCGTCAATCGTGCCTTTGCCCGTAAGGGCGATGTTGGTCTCGCCATAGGCATAGATCAACGGGTGCGTGTTGTTGCAGTCGATGCCCTCCCAGCGGGACGGCACGGCCGGGAAATACTGCTTGACGTCCGTGCTGAACTTCAGCACGGCGCCGTCCTCCAGGTGCAGGTTGACGTTGCTCTTGAGCGTGATCGGACCCGTCCAGAAGGTGGCGGACGGGACGATGACCGTGCCGCCGCCCGCCTGGTTCATCGCCAGGATGGCGTTGTTGATGGCGTCCGTGGCCAGCTGCGTGGAGTCGCCGGGGACGGCGCCGCAGTCTACGATGGAGAGGCTGCGGTCGGGGAAATGGACCTGGCTCATCGTGGCCAGGATGCGGTCAGCCTGCGCCCAAGGGTCGTCAGCGGCTTTTTTTTGACCGCAAGCCGCTGCGAGGATCGTCGCAGCGGCCAGCAGAAGGAATCGGGTTAAACCTTTCATAGGCTATTTGTGATAGAATGGAAGCTTGGTCAGGTCGACCATCACCAGGTTGAGGCGCTTGCCGTCTGAGAAATGGCCGTTCTGGAAGCAGAGCTTGGTGCCGTCGGGACTGAAGAACGGATGCCCGTGGTCCGGGGCCATCTTGATGTCGGAAGCGATCTGGAACTTGTAGCCGGTCTCCACGTCCACGACCCAGATGCTGCCGGCGAAGGTGTCGCCCGCGGCGAAGCGGTTGTCGCGCGTGGAGTTGCAGTGCCAGAAGCCGCGGCCCTTCAGGGAGGACTCGCGGTCCATATCCATCTCCACCTGGCCGATCACATCGACGTCGTCGGTGCGCAGGTTGATGCGGAAGATGCCGCTGGCCTGCTTGCGGAGGCGGTCCTGCCAACCCAGGACGTTGAAGTAGACGTAGTCCTCAGTGCCGAAGGTCTCGTGGGTCACCCAGTCGAGCGGGGTCTCCTTGTAGAGGGGCTTGTACTCGTTGGTGTTGGCGTCGCAGTACCACATGCGCTGGCCGGCGTCGCCGCCCGTCTCGCAGCAGAAGAGGATCTCGTTGGGTTTGAAGCGGCTGCACTGGATGTGGCCGACGCGGAACGGGACGTTGCGGATGAAACTGACCTCGCCGGTCTTGAGGTTCATCTTGCGGAGGCCGCTCATCCCCTGGCCCACCTTGACGGGCTGGTCCTCGCGGGGCTTCTGGGCCACCTTCTCCTGGATGGCGAGCTCCTCATCCGTGGGCATCACGTTGCGGCTCACGGTGATGAAGGCATAGGTGTCGTCGCAGTTGACGCACCAGCCGCCCGGGCGGCCCATCTCCTCGCTGTTGGGGAAGGTGCCGATGTAGGAGACGTAGTCGTCCAGCTTCTTGGCGCGGCCGCGGCCGGCGTCGGCGAAGAACTTGTTGAGGTCCATCACGTACATCGTCCAGTCCTCACCGACGCGGCGGTTGAGCCAGAGTTTGTCCGAGACGTTGGAGAGGTAGACGGAGCCGACGGTCTCGTCCGTAACCTGGATCGTGCGGCCGCTGGCCACCTCCAGGAAATAATAATAAGTCGGGCGGTAGCGGGTCACGCGCCCGTCAGGGGCCGTGCGCTCCAGCTCCGGCCCGTTGGAACGGGTGGAGGAGCGGAACAGCAGATACTTGCCGGACGGGGTCCACATCGGGTCGGTCTGGTAGATGAAACGGTCGTCTTTCTGGGTGTCGGTGAGGATGTTGAGCTCCACGCCGGTCTGCTCATCCTTGACTTTCTTGACCTCGGAGGCCTGCCATACCCCGAACTGGGCGTAGGCACTGGTCATCGCGGCCAGCAGGAAGGCCGCAGCAAAGAGAGTTTTTTTCATGTGATTGATAATTACGGTTGATTGGTTTTGAATGATGTTCAGCTAAAAGGATACCCCCAGCGCCTCGGCCGAGGGGATCTCCACCCGGCCGGCCAGGTGGGTGGCCTGGTCCCCGAGCAGGGCCAGGAGCGTGGACCAGTAGGCCTCCTCGACGATGCCGGCGGGCTGGTCCCCGCTGATCACCGCCAGGCAGTAGGCGTGCATCAGCTCCACGGAGCCGTCTCCCGCGGCGCCCACGGTGCTGGCGCCGTCGTTCACCGTCACGTTGTCCACGAAACGGACGCCCGGGTCCTTGGAGGCCTCTTCCGTGACCCAGGAGGTCCCGGCGAAGGCGGAATTGGACAGGATGCCCTGCGCGATCTGGTCCAGGAACTGCCGGATGCCGGAATGGCGATTGCCGGTCTCGCTGTAGATGACGCCGCGCACCAGGTCGATGGTCCCTTCCGATCCCAGGATCTGCTCGCCCATCCCGAAATGCTTGTTGGAGATGATGGACTCGAAGGTCATGTGCACGCCGTTGGCGTATTGGTAGATGGCCGCGACGTTGTCGAAGACCTCGCGTCCGTCCTTCCAGAACTGGATGCTGCCGGTGCCCGTGACGAAGGAGGGCTGGATGCCGCCCATCGCCCAGGAGCCGTTCTGCAGCTGGTGGCAGGCCAGCTCGGCCATCAGGCCGCGGGAGTACTCGTCGTACAGGCGCCAGTTGATGCGGCGCTCGTACTGCGGGGCAGGCACCTCCCTGCGCCAGTCGTTGTTGCGGTACCAGTAGTTGCGGATCCCGACCACCTGGCCGATGCCCCCGCCGTGGACCAGCTCCATCGCCTTGACGTACTTGGGGTCGAACATGCGCTGCTGGCCGATCATCAGCACGCGCCCGGACTGCTTCCAGGCGCGGATCATCGCGAGCAGCTGCTCGGGGGTGTGCGCCATCGCCTTCTCGCAGAAGGTATGCTTGCCGGCGGCGAGGGAGTCGATGACCATCTGCGCGTGCATGGACAGCGGCGTGCAGATGATCACGCCGTCCACCTCCTTGTCTTCCAAGAGTTTGTGATAATCGGTGTAGCGCTTGGCGCTGGGACATAAGGCGGCGGCTTCCTCCAGGTGCAGCGGGAAGTCGTCGCACAGGGCCACGATCTGCGCGGAGGGATCCTGCAGCAGATTGGCCAGATGGAACTTCCCGCGGGAGCCCGTGCCGATGAGGCCGAGCCGGGCCCGCTCTCCGCCTGCCGCCTTCTGCTTCTCGGGAGAGCAGGAATTCAGCCAGGGGAACAGCGCCAGGGCCGTTCCGCCGAACGCGAGGCTGGAAAGGAAGTCCTTCCGGGTCATTTTTTCGTTCATATCCTCAAAGTTAATGAATTGGTGTCAGTCTTGCAAATGATTTCCCAGGCTTGGTACCCTTCGAAGGCCGCCAGGATCCCTGCGCGCTGCCCGGAGGGTGCCACCCAGAGGGCCGTCGACAGGACCTCCGTGACCATCGGCGAGGGGCCTGTCACGGCGATAAGACCCTCCTTTTCCACGGTGTTGCCCGTGTGCGGGTCGATGATGTGCCCCCGTCCGTGGGGATCCTTGCCGGATACCGAGAGGCTCTCTCCAGCGAGCGGGAAAGTGTGTGCCGTCCGGGCCGGATAATAGGTGTGTGCGACCGCCACCGGCCAGGGCGCTCCGAAGGGGCCCGTGCCGACGGCCGCCGTGGAGCTCCCTCCGAAAGAGAGCAGGGCGCAGTCCGTGGCGGCACAGACGGCCCGGACGGCCTTCTCCAGCACGAATCCTTTCACGAATCCGCCCAGGTCCAGGCGCATCCCCGGCTGGGAGAACCGTACGGTCCGGGCCTCCGGATCCAGCTCCCAGCTGCGCCCGGAGACCCGCGAGCCGGCCGAGATGTCGAACCAGCCCAGGGTGGCCTTGCGCAGCGTGTCGCACATCTGCAGGATGAAGAAGAGCTCTTCGTCCACGACGACGGCTTCCGCGGCGGCGCTGTCGTTCAGTTTCGCCAGGAGGCTCTCCGGCGCGAAGCGGTTGTAGCGCCGGTCCGCCTCGCGCACCAGGGTCCAGACCTGGTCCGCGAGCGCGCGGGCGTCGCCCTCCTGCATCCCGGGCAGCAGCAATTCACAGCGGGTGTGCATCGCCACGAGGGATGAATAGGCCGTCGGGACGGCGGGATTGCGCGTGTCGTAGACGAACTCCATCTATTTGCGGCCGCGGATCAGCCAGACAAGCAGCCGGATGGCCGTCCAGATGACATAGAGCGCCACGGAGATGACCACGATGTAGCCGATCTGCGTGAATACCTCCTTGAACGGCGTCTTGTACACGAGGATACAGACGATGTTGAGCAGGAAGGCCAGCGCGAAGCACACCAGGGCCGTGATGATCTCCGTCTTCTTGCGGCGGGCCGTGATCAGGGTGTCTTTCATGCCTTATTGTTTGATGTCGTTGACGTAGGTGTCCTTGACGACCAGGTTGTCGATCGCGCTGCGCTCCCACTCGGGGCGGCCGGTCCGGACCTTGACGCCGTCGAAGGTGATGTCATTGAGGGTGTACTGCTCATCCACGCGCCGCACGTTGGCGAAACTGCGGCATTCCAGGTCCAGGTCCTTGAAGACGATGTGCTCGCCGTAGGAGCGGGGGATGTCCTCGCGGCCCTTGAGGTCGAAGAACTGCGTCCAGGGCGCGCAGCTGACCACGGCGGCGCAGCTGCCCTTGACGTTCTCGATGCGGATGTACTCGTAGTGCTGCGGGGTGTCGGGGCGCATCTTGAGCTGGAGGAGGGTCTGGCCCTGCTCCACCGTGCAGTTGCGTACGATGATGTTCCTGGTCTGGATGCATTCGCTGCCGCAGGTCACGCAGCTGCCCGTGGTGTGGTCGAAGAAGACTTCCTCCACGAGGATGTTCTCGTTGGCGCCGTTGACCGGGTCCTGGTCCGCCCAGGGGCCCTTGCCGCCCTTGAAGCACACGGCGTCGTCGTTGACGGTGATGCGGCAGCCCTTCACAAGCACGTTGGTGCAGGCGTCCAGGTCCACGCCGTCCGCGCTCGCGGAGCGGATCGGGGCCACGGGCGAGAAGAGCCGCAGGCCGATCACCTTGACGTGGTCGGACTTGTAGATGTGGCAGGTCCAGAACGGGCTGTTCTGCAGCGTCGCGTCCGCCAGGATGACGTTCTGGCTGTGCGAGACGTGCACCAGGCGCGGACGCTGCTCGTCCTTGTTGGTGCACTGCGGGTTCCACTGGCGGCGCAGGCGGAAGGCCTGCCAGTAGGGGCTGCCGTTGCCGTCGATGGTGCCGGGGCCCGTGAGCGTGAAGCCGTCCAGGTGGTCGATGTTGATCAGGGCGGAGAAGTACTTGCAGATCTCGCCCTCGATGCGGGTCTCGATGATCGGGAAGTCGCCGATGAACTCGCTGCCCAGCAGCACGGCGCCGCGGCTCATATACAGGTGCGTGCCCTGCTTGAAGAAGAGGGCGCCGGTCTTGTAGATGCCCTCCGGGATCACGACCACGCCGCCGCCTTCCGCGGCGGCCTTGTCGATCACGCCCTGGATGAGCGCGGTCTGCTTGGTGTTGGGGTCGCTGATGGCCCCGAAGTCGCGGATGTTATAGAGCTTGCCGAGGCTCTCGGGGGCAGGGACTTCCGCGCTGAGGAACCATTCCGGCACGGCCGTGCCGTCCGGCCAGAGCAGGGGCTGCTCCTTGACTTTCTTGGGGGTCTTGGCGCCTGTCGGCAGCACGATTGCCAGCGCGAGCAGGGAGATTAGAAATTTTTTCATAACTATCGGTGAATTAATCGGTTACTGTGCATTTGAATCCTTTGAACTGCGTCCGGGAGAGGGTGGTGCGGAAGCCGAACCAGCCGCTGGTGAGCGGCTGGGGGTCGGTGTAGTCGAAAAGGGTCTGTCCGTCGATGGTGTAGGTCACCCGGCCGCCCTGGCAGGCGAGGCGGATGTGGTACCAGTGGTTCGGCTGCAGCAGATGCTCCGGGTCGGTGTATTCCTGCAGCAGGGCGGGGGCGGGCATCCCGTTGTAGCGGCGGAAGCGGGTGGTACTGTTGTAGTTGCCGCCGTAGCCGACATAATAGAGCTGCAGCGTGGCGCAGTTGGCGAACACGCCGCTGCGCTGCGCTGCACGCGCGAAAATGTCCTCCGCGCCCGGGTCCGAAGCCATCCAGAAGCAGTTGAGGTCGCTCAGGCGGTCGCCCGCGCGCTCCTGCATCACGCGCGCGTCGTACTCGATGACGCAGTCGCCCTCCATCGGCTTGCGGTACCACATCGTCAGGCCCTTGGGCGCGAGGATCTCCACGCCTTCGCCCACGAACTCCACCTTGTAGTCCGGGGACTCGGACTCGACCGTCCAGTAGCTGTCGAAAGACTTGATGTCCAGTCCGGTGGGGTACTGCTCATAGCCGGAGAGCACCCAGGCGATGCCGGCTCCGAGGAGCAGGACCAATGCGCCGGAGGCGATGCCGATCTTGGTGCCGAATCTCATCCTTTTATTGCAGCAGGTTCTCCTTGAACTCGATCTCCACGATGCGCAGCTCGTGGCTGGGCTTGTCGGCGCCCTGGGCCTTGAAGAGGTCCAGCTCGCCGGCGGCCGGCGCGACCACCTCCGTGATGGCGCCGAAGGCATCCTGCTCGGCGGCGGAGCCCTTGAGCCGCAGGGTGACCTCGCGCGTCGTCACGGGGCGCACCGGGATGTGGACGTAGCCCAGGGTCCGCTCCGTGTCGCCGCTCCAGATCAGCTCCTTGCCGGCGTAGATCTCGATGGGGTAGGAGCGCATCCGCCAGCCGGTGAACTTGACGCAGATCTCGTCGATGGTGGCCATCCGGCCGAGCTGATAGGTGATCCAGCCCGTGGCGAGCTGGCCGTCGTTGGTCCACTCGCTGAGCTCGTTGTCGTCCCAGCTCGCGGCCGCCTTGTCGGCGTTGGCGCCGGCCGTAGCGCCCACGATCTCCACGTCGACCGCCCGGTCGATGTAGGAGGGCGTCTGCGGTGTTTCGCCGCGGTCCAGCCGCGCGGCCAGGTGCTCGCCGGGGATGTAGGTCGACAGTCCGCCCACGGTCTCGAACGGGACGGTCTCCAGCGAGATGGAGGCGCCCTTCAGGCCCTCGGCGCTCGCCGTGAGCGTGACCTTGCCGGCCTTCGTGGTCGAGCGCAGGATCGCGCGGTTCACGCCGCACTCCACCGGGAAGTCCTTCGCGAGGATATAGTTGTCCGGCCCCTGCGCGATGCCGCCGCGCCACTCCGCGGGGCCCTGCAGGTCGTAATGGATCATATCATTGGCCAGCGGGCAGCGGCGGCCCTGGGCGTCCACCACCTCGATCTGCACGAGGGCGACGTCGGCCCCGTCGGCCTTCCAGCCGCTCGGATTCTCGATCTTCGTGAGCTTGAGCGCCGCCGGCGCGCCCGCCGTCTCCAGCGCGTAGCGCGTGACGGCCTGGCCGCCGTTGTAGCCCACCGCCTCCAGCTTGCCGGGGGCGAAGGCCACGTCCTTGTACGTGAACAGGAAGTGGTACCGCTGCTCCGGGGCGGGCAGTTCGCGCCCGTTCAGGAACAGCTTGACCGTCTCGGTATTGGACACGACGTACACGGGCTTGACGGTCCCGGCGTCGTAGTTCCAGTGGCCCACGATGTAGATGTGGGGTTTCTCGATATCCACCCAGCCGTCCCACATCACCTGATGGGCGAAATAGGTGTCCTTGGGGATGCGGATCGGGTCGACGTTGCCGCTGCGGCGGTAGTTCTCCACGCCCCGGAAGTGGGTGTTGGAGTCAGAGAAGATGATCTTGACGCCGCCGCTGCTCACACGCGGGCCCGTGCCGGGGCGCTCGCGCCAGTAGTCGTACCAGCGGGCCACGTGCTCCACCACGAAGTTGTCCTGGTTGTGGTTGTAGGCGCCGGATGCGCCCGGCACGTAGGCGTTCTGGGAGGCGGACCAGACCATATTGTTGCCTTCGCCCTCCTTGTGGTGGGGATAGGACCAGTCGTCCCAGTATTTGCGGAGCGCCTCGTCGCGGCAGTACTCCATCGCCCAGAAGGGAGAGTGGGCGCTCTTGTTGATGTAGAGCATCTCGCCGCCGTACTCGGCCTCGCGGATGTCCAGCATCTCGCGGCTGCCGATGGCGCGGCCGCCGTAGTAGTCGTATTGGTCGCGGATCTCCCGCATCTCAAGCATATGCTCGCGGCTGATAGATTCGTTGCCGCACTCGTAGTAGATGATCGACGGGTTGTTGCGGTTGTAGATGATGGCATCGCGCATCAGTTCCTTGCGCTGCTCCCACTGCTGGCCGACGCAGTCCTTCTCGGCGTCGCCGGCCTGCATGCTCATCATCAGGCCCACGCGGTCGCAGCTCTCGATGTCCTGCTTCCACGGCGTGACGTGCATCCAGCGCACCGTGTTGGCGTTGCTCTCCACCATCAGGCCGTTGGAATAGTCGCTCAGCCAGGCTGGGACGCTCATCCCGAGCGCCGGCCATTCGTTGGAGGTGCGCTGCGCAAAGCCCTTGACCTGCAGCACGCGGTCGTTGATCCAGATCTTGCCCTCGGCGAAGCGCGTCTTGCGGAAGCCCGTGCGCGTCGTGACTTCGTCCACGACCTTGCCGTCCACGACCAGACAGGTCTTGACGTCGTAGAGATACCCGTAGCCCCAGCTCCAGAAATGCAGACCTTCCACCGGCGCCTCGGCGCAGAGCGTCGCCGTTGCACCGGCAGCCACCGTCACCGGCTCGCTCCCGAAGGTCTTCAGGACCGTGCCGTCGCGGTCGATCAGGGCAACGCGGTATTCCGCCGCCTGCGGCTTGCCGGTCTCGTTGCGGACCTCGGACTCCGCGTGCAGCAGCGCGGTGCGCGCCTTCACGCGGATGTCGGCGGCGTAGACATACACGCCGGTCGTCCCGAGGTTGCTGTACAGCGGCAGGGTCTGGTAGAGCTTGCCGGTCACGTGCAGCCAGACGTTCTTGGGCAGGCCGCCGTAGTTGGCGTTGAAATTCTTGTTGGACCACTGGTATTTCACGCCCGTGCTGCGCTCGGCATAGTCCCAGTTGTTGTCCACGCGCACGGCGATCACGTTCGCGCCCGTCTTGACGTAGGGCGTCAGGTCGAAACCGAAGGCCATCACGCCGTTCTCGTGCTGCCCGACCATCTTGCCGTTGACGTACACGTCCACGCCCTGGCGGGCGCCTTCGAACTCCACGAAGACCTTCTGGCCCTTCGTCTCCCTGGGGAGCACGAAATGCTTGCGGTACCACATCACCGTGTCGGTGAGGTCGTGGATGTCCACGCGGAAGGCCTCGTCTTCGTTGAAGGCGTGGGGGAGCGTGACCTTCTGCCAGCCCTTGTCGTTGAAGTTCACGGCCTTGGCGGCGGGGAAGTCGCCCACCTTGAGCAGCCAGTCGGAATTGAAGTTGTAACGGGTGCGCGCTCCGGCGCAGAAAGTAGCGAGAATCGCCAGGCAAACAAGCAGTCTTTTCGGTCTCATCAATGTGGTCGTTTATCCTGCTAATATAGCGATTTCCCGCCGGAAAACAAAATAAGACGGGAGGCGCCCCTGCCGGAGCGCCTCCCTTTGGAGAATGCTTGGATTCCTGGTTCTGCTATTTGTCCGGGAAACCGTAACCGTTGGTCAGGCCCGTGGTAACGATGGTCGTGTACTGCATCGGGTTGAGATAGATAGGAGCTTTCTTGGCAGCATAATCAGCATCGCTATAGCCGCCGAAGAACTTCGTCGACCACTCGGCCAGACGGTCGGGGCTCTCTGTCTTGCGTTCCACGTCTACCTTGATGTCGGTGTACATGTCAATACCCCAGACGGTCTTGGCATAACCATCGGCTTCAAGGGCCTTGGCCTCGGCCCCCTCGGGATCGATGTACTTGAACAGACCCTTGATGGCGAGGTTGGTATAATCTTCGACGGGGACCATGGAGACATTGATGCCCTGACTGATAGCGCTGGCTTTGACAGCCGCCCAGTCGTCGTGCTGGCCGCGCCAGCCCGGGTAGAGTACGGGATCATCCTCTTTGCCAGGAGGCGTCTGCATCGTCAGGCGATAGCCATAGTCTACCTTGGCGTTAACGGCTTTGGTCCAGATCCAATTGGAAATCACGTTTCCGTTGGCATACTCGTGATAACCCTTCGCCTTGAGGTCGTCGATGGTCTGGATGAGGTTCTTGCGGAAATTGACCGCTACTTCGGGCATCTTGCCGCTACGGACCAGATCCCAGCGACGGAGCCCTTCGCCGACAAACTCAAGTTGGCGTTCATTGAAGATGGCATCCACCAGGTTGCCGCCGTTGGCCGCAAGCAGATCGTTGAACTTGGCATCCTGGATGTCATCGGCGAAAGCACGGTCGTGGATCTTGCGGAGTTCGGTGGTTGCCTTGCCGGTCTCGCCAGTCTGGGCGTAAGCCTCGGCGAGCATCAAGATGACGTCAGCCTGTCGCATCTGCACGAAGCTGATGCCGGAGTTGAGCTGGCGCGGATCCGGATTGGCCTGGCGGTTGAGGTCATACTTGTTCATGTGGATGCCGCCGGTGGTCTTGTTGCCCAAGGAGAAGGTATTGATGATCTCGGTGCCGTTTCCGTGGGAACTCGTGACAGTCAGGGAGGCATCACGGCGCATATCCTGCGGATCGAAGATCCCATAGTACACTTCAGGATAGGAAGAGGTTTGGGCATTCGATTTCGGCGGCAGGGCCGGGGATCCCGCGTCGCATCCACGACCATAGTTGTAGGCGATGCGGCTGCTTCCGCCAACGCCCTTCATGGTCAACTCGTAGATAGTCTCTTCGGCCATTTTCTGGTCGTTGACCGTGTTGAAGTAGTACTGGAACGGGTTGCCGTAGACACGGCCCTTGTCGTCAGAGCGGGGATCCGTCGTGGTCAGGATAACACCGCCAGGCTGGTTGACGGCCTTCTCAAGGTACGGGAGGGCCTTGGTGTAGAAATTCTTCCAGTCGGAACGGCGGTTGTAGGCAGCGCCGCGGCTGTCGTCGGAGCCCCAGGTTTCGAAACTGAGGGGTTTGCCGTCTTTGTCCGTATAGAAATCGGTGCCCAGGTCGGTGCGGCGGGTCTGGTAACCGGCCTCCATGAAGCAAAGCCGGCCAATGAGACCGTCCACGTAGTTGCGGGTCATCTGGTCGGAGAGGTGACCGTTTTGGCCGACGGTATACATCAGGTTTTCGATACCGATCAGGTTTTCGATCTCGTTCTCGATAATGAAGTCGCGGGAGCTGAGTTCCTTGGTCTCCATGCCGACGGTGTCGATGTAGAGGGCGTCACCGAAGTAGCGGACCAGGTCGTAATACATCGTGGCACGCAGGGCATAGGCCTGTCCGAGCAGGTCGGACCAGTCGTTGGGAGCACTGGATTTGATCTGTTCGAAGTTGTCGAAACCTTCGATATAATAGATTACCTGGTTGCACTTGGCGATTACGGAGTACATACGGTCCCAGATACCGCTGGAAGCAGCATTGGTGATCTGATAGTTCTCAGTTGAGTTGAGATAGAGTTGGGCGCCGGCGATGAAGATGGCGGCGGAGGCACCGATGGAGCAGCGCTCCACGTCGGATCCCATGTTGTCCCAATTGCAGAACAGGCCTTCGCTGTTGGTGTTGCACTGGAGATAAGTGTTGTAGGCGCCCAGCAGGACGGTCTTGGCCGTCTCGTAGCTTCCGAAGACGAAATCCCCGTCCACGACGGAAGGGGAGGACACAGTGAGCGTATTCTTGCAGGAGAAGAGGGAGAGGCTTGCCAGCAAGACGACGGAATATTTAAGTAACTTTTTCATTTTCAATAATTTTCAGTGTCCAGTCAAATTACAGCGTAATGTTCAGACCGAAAGTGAAAGTCTTGGCGATCGGGTAGGCATTGTTGTCAATGCCCGGCGTCGGGAAGTTGGCGCCGCCCGTATTGCGGGTAGCATTCGTGTTGACCTCAGGATCCAGGCCGGTATACTTGGTCAGCGTAAGGAGGTTGGTGCCGGTGAAGTAGACACGGAGATTGTTCATGCCAACCTTGCGGGCCCACTCCTTCGGCAGGGTGTAGCCGATGGTAAGATTCTTCAGACGCAGGTAGGAGGCATCCTCCAGCCACTTGTCGAAGAGCAGGGCGACCATGGAGGTCGGACTGTGCATCGTGGCGCCGGCATTCATCTTGGCAAGTTCGGCGGGGTCGGAGACAAACTCCAGTTCGCCGTTGCTGGACCAGCGGTAAGGGCTATAGGCATCTTTGACGAAAGCCAGGCGGTTGGAGCCGAACATGTTGTCCTTGGCACCATAGGTGGACATCATGGACCAGTAGTTCAGCAGCCGGCCGCCGATCACATAGTTGAAATTGGCGCCGAAATCAAGGTTCTTCCAGCGGCCACTGAGGGAGAAGGATCCGGTGGAGCGCGGCGTCATCTCTCCGACGATGTAGGTGTCGTTGGAGTTGATCTTTCCGTCCGGCTTGTCAGCGGGATAGATATCTGCGGATTTGGCTGCACCCGGGAAAGCCTTCTGGCCGGCAGGAAGATTGAAACTGGTCCAATAGGAGTCGTAGTCAAGGTCGGGGAGACCCGGTTTCAGGGTATATATGCCATTGGCATAGGTGAAATCATCCGGCGTGTACCAGCCTTCGTACTTGTAAGCCTGGATTGTGCCGATGGCATATCCTTCCCGGAGGATATATTCACCGGCGGTGGGATAGTGCTCCGAATTGGTCCAGTTGCCATACGTGTTGGCCGTAACGGAATCGGAGAGCTTCTCAATCCGGTTGACATTGTAGTTGTAGATAAGGTTCGCGCTCAGGGTGAAGTCGCCGCTGCGGACGATGTCACCGCCAATGGAGAGTTCGATACCCTTGTTGGATACGACGCCCATGTTCTGGTACTGATAGGTGTATCCCGTTGCGGCATTGACCGTGACTGGCATCAGCAAGTCGTTGGTCGTGGCCCAGTAACCCTCGACCGTACCATAAAGACGGTCATCGAAGAAGCCGAAATCAATACCGAGGTTGCGGGTGATGGTGGATTCCCACTTCAAGTCGGGATTCATCATCATACTGCCGGGGGCGTACGGATAACCATATCCCGTTTCGGTATCATTGCGGTCGCTGGAGATCGTATAGCGGGTCGAACCCGAACTCAGCGACCAGGTCTCTTTCCAGAGGTTGGCGTTGATGGCGTCGGAGCCGGTCACGCCGTAGGAGAGACGAAGTTTGAGATTGGAGAGCCAGTCATGCGTGTCGGCCATCCAAGGCTCGTCATTGACGCGCCAGGCAAAAGCCGCAGCCGGGAAATAGCCCCAGCGATGGTTCGGAGCGAACCGGGAAGAACCGTCGGCACGGAACGTCGCCGTGAACAGATACCGGTCATAGAGCGCATAGTTGGCGCGGGCAAAGAACGAAATGGAACGTCCCGGAACGTTGTAGTTGGTGGTGAAGGAGTTGTTCTTCGTGCCCTGGTTCATCATGGCGAACGTGTGCTCGCGGTCGAAGTTGGACGGGAAGACCTCGGCATAATACTGCATGTATTCACCGCTGTTTCGGATCATCTCGTTGCCGATCATGAGGTCGGCGCGATGGACCTCCTTGTTCTGGAAGGGAATATCGTACGAAACCGTGGTAGTCCAGTGGAGGTCGCTGCTCTCGGAACGGCGCAGGGTGGCGCTGTTGGTTGTGGAGCCGAAGCCTTCGGTGTAGAGTTCGTTCTTGCCGAAGTTCTTGCCCAGACCGATTTCGGAACGCAGTTTCAGGCCGGTGAGCGGAGTCCAGTTGACGGCACCGATTGCACGGATGTTGTGGTTGAAGTAGTTGTTCGAATCGTTCCAGCGGAGACCGACAGGATTGGCGCCGTCGTCGATGAAGGACGTCGTGCCGACACCGAACGCGGAACCTGCGGCAGTGACGTCACCGAGCGGGTTGTCGATCGGCTTGTACCGGAAAGCGGATGCCACATTGCTGCCGCCCCGGGATTTGGTATAGGCGTAGGCGATATTCAGCTCGACGTTGAAATTGTCGGTGAGTTCCTCGATCGTCTTGAGGGAGGCGTTGGCACGCTGGTACCAGGAGTTGACAACCGTACCGTTGTCGTTCAGGAAGTTGAGCGAGAACATGGTGCGGTTCTTCTTGGTGCCGTTGCTGATCGTCAGGTTGTGGCTGTGGGTAATCGCCGTCTTGTAGAGGTCGGACTGGTAGTTGTGGGTGCGGACGTTGGCATATTGGGAGAACTTGTTGCCATTGTCGATTCCCATGCTGGAATCGTTGAGGCCGAAGTACTTCAGCATGTTCGTGTAGTTCGAGGAGTTGAAGTCCCGGGCATAGCCGAGGGAGAATTTGAGGTAATCCTGCGTGTCGAGGACATCGCGGACGTTGGCGGAGGAGTCCTTGATCTGGATGAATCCGTTGTAGGTGACGCGGGTCTGTCCCTCGATGGCGCTCTTGGTGGTCACGATTACGACGCCGGAAGCACCGCGGCTTCCATAGATTGCGGTGGCAGCGGCATCCTTGAGGACATTGATGCTCTTGATTTGGTCAGACGGGACATTGGCCAGGGAGGAGGCGGGGAAACCGTCGATGATGTAGAGCGGGTTGTTGCTCTGGGTAATGGACTTCGCGCCACGCACGCGGATCTGGGGCTCTGCGCCCGGCGTACCGTCGTTCATACTCACGACCACACCGGCCAGCTTGCCCTGAAGGGCCTCGCCGACGTTGGCCACCGGCTGAGCGAGATCTTTCTCGCCGACAGCGGCGACGGAACCTGTCAGGTCGCGCACCTTGACGGTACCGTAACCGATGACCACGGTCTCTTCGAGCATCTCCGCGTCGTCGGAAAGCGTGAAATCATACACGTTCTTGCCGGCGACGACCGTGAAACTCTGGTCGACGTAGCCGATGCAGGAGACCGTGAGGTTGGAACCCGTGGGAACGGAGAGTGCGTACTTGCCCTCCAGGTCGGTGACCGCACCGGTCGTCGTGCCGGGGATCATCACGCTGGCGCCGATGACAGGCTGGCCGGTCAAGTCGACGATCGTTCCCGTGATTCGCTGCTGGGCAAACGCAATCGAGCCCCCCACGAGGAGGAGCAGCGTTGCCAGCGCCATTCTGAGATGATTCTTCATCATTAAAGAATTTTGGTTAAACAATATGGTTAATAGTGTATGTCAGGCGCAGGTTTTAGACTCACAAATATAATATTATTTTATCCTTTTTGTGTAACTATCCCTGGCTTTTCTCGTCATGTTTCATATAATAAGTTGATAATTAACGAGAAACTATGCAACGTGTTAAATGGCTATTTATAAGATACAATTATAGCAAATTATCGGGCGGTTGTCTTGATTTTGTGCGCTGATATATTGAAATATGTCGCGACAATGCTTGATAGAAAAAAGCGCGGACACGAGCCCGTCGCTCGTGTCCGCGCAAGTCTCGCGGGGTTCCGTCAGATACTAGTAGTGCGTGTGGTTGGTCATCGTCTCCTTGAGGAAATCGGGATCGTCGTTAGGCTTGCCGTCCTTCGGCGCCCCGGTCCAACCGAAGACCCGGAGCTTGCCGTCGGTCAGGGTGATGACCTGCGCGCAGCCGTTCCGCTCGAAGTCGAAGACGTGGTAGATGTCGCCGATGCAGCAGAGCTTGCCTTTCCCGTCCGGCTGCATCAGGAACTTGTTCCAGAAGCACACGTCCTTGCCGTTGCCGTAGAAGTCTCCCTTCCGGATGTCGGGGTTGCCGTTCAGCCCGCTGGCGGGCCAGCGGAAGAGCTGGTTGCCTTCCGCGTCGATCCAGTAGATCTGGGAGAGGAGATAGGGATCCACCTGCCCGTTCCGGTAGAGCCTTGCTCCGGCGGCGACCGTCGGGAGCTTGTAGCCCGCCAGGAAATGGCCGACTTCCATCTGCTGGAGGTGCTCCGCGAAGGCGAGCGTTTTCAGTTTGCCGGTAAATGCGTCCCGTACCTGGAGCCCGAGTTCGCAGGCGCCGATGACCACTTCGTCGGTCCCGTCGCCGTCCATGTCGGCGAAGCGGTAGGTGTCTGCGTGGTCGTGGTTGTCATAGATGTCCTCGAGCTTGCTCCAGAGGATGTTGCCCTTGGCGTCGACCACCCTGTACCCGCCGACGATCTCGTCGATGCCGTCCTTGTCGAAATCGTGGGCATAGAAGTAATGTCCCAGGTGGTCTTTCTTCAGGTGCAGCTCGTGCCTCCATACTTCGTTCAGCTCCTTGTCATAGATCCCGTATGTCTGGAACTGCCCGCAGTCGGAGTAGAGCAGCACGCTTGCCGGATACACGCCGTCGGTGTTCGCGACGGCCAGGCGGAAATTGTTGTACACGTGCGGATGCGGCGCACAGGGCCAGGGCGTCTTGTGCAGGACCTCGCCCGTCATTCCGTCGGCGAGCACCAGCCATTCTCCCTGCTCGTCTTCCCGCCACTGGACGAGCTCCGCCTTGCCGTCCCGGTCGAAGTCCCAGACCAGGCCGGGACACTCGAATCCGGAACGCTCGCGGGTATAGGCCTCCGGCGCCTCCCAGGTCCACAGGAGCTTGCCGGCGTTGTCGTAGGCATACGATGAGTAGCCGGGCGAGAATACGACCATATCCGTCTTGCCGTCCCCGGTCAGGTCGCCGAATTTTACGCAGCTGGTCCGCGGCAGGTCGTACTCGTGCAGTTGGGTGATGTAATCCGGCAGCTGGACCTTCTTGAGGTCGGCCTCCGTCAGATCGGGGTTCTTGGAGAGTACGATGCAGTCCAGCGAAGGGCGCCCCGTGATGCGCGTGATCCAGAGCTGGGCCACCTCTCCTTTCTGCGCCTCGATCTTGGCGGCGCGGGTGAATTCCATCTCGTGGGTCGTGCCGAAGGTGCCGTCCACGTAGGCGTCGTTGAGCCGGAGGCGGAAGCCGTCCGTATACTGTCCGTAGGTGTGCTGTTCGCTTCCGATCGCGCGCACATACAAGTAATAGGTGCCGCTCTCGGGGTAGGTGTAGTACTTGAGGTAGTTGGACTGCATCGATTCGGAATGCGTCCGGAACAGGATGGCGAAATCGTTGTAGAGCCAGTCGACGCCGAGGGTCGAAGCGCTCATCACGAGGTCGTGGCGGGGGATTTCGTCGAGCAGGTCGGATGCATCGATGATGACGTCGGAGCCGGACACTTTGTAGCGGAGGCTGATGTCATCGCCGCCATCCACGCGCCTGGCGCAGGACAAGGCGCCGAGCAGCATCAGGGCAATTGCCAGTTTCGAGGGGATGTGGGACATGGATTATGAAAAAAACAAGGTTAATGACTGTGGAAAGTTACCGAAAAACTCCCGCATTCGCAACGATTCTGGAGAATTAATCAAAGAAAGAGGCGCCCCAAACGGGGCGCCTCTGACAAAGGTGGTTATTCAACCATTAATAACCAGGGTTCTGGATTTCCTTCTTCTCGGAATCCGTCAGGGACCGGCCTTCGCGCTGGAGCACGTTGAGGTAGGCCTGCGGGATCGGACGAAGATAGTGCTTGGCAGGGTTGAAGTTGACCGCTGCTTCTTTGTTGAAAGCCTTGATGCGGGCCTCGAGGGTCTTGGTGCGGGCGAGGTCCACCCAACGGACGAGCTCGAGGGACATTTCACGGCTCTTCTCATTGAGGAGGAAGCACAGGGCTACGTCCTTCTCACTGGAGACGCCGAGTTTATTGGCAATCTCCTGGTCCGGAGCGGGAAGGTTGGCCAGCACGTTGATCGGACCGTCGAGTTTGAGGCTGGAAGCCTCTGCGTTCAGGGAACCGAGCGGGAGGTTATTGGACTCATAGTACGAGCTGCGTGGGCAGTAACTGCTGATGCCTGCCGCCTGGGCGCCGGAGCTTCCGTCCCAGGACTGTCCGCCGTCGCGGTGCTCCTCGCGGTCTTCGCCGGCCTTCCAGGCGCCACGGTCGCGGATGACCTGGAGGTACTCGGTAGCTTTGGTGTAGTCTCCCTTGCGGATGTAGGCCTCGGCGATGAAGAAGTAATCCTCAGCGGAGCGTGCGATGATCCCGTCGCGGAAACAGTGGGAGTCGGCGATGGACTCGCGGCTGCCGTCCACATACTTGGTGTTCATCGGGAAGTGGAGGAACGTGTCGTTGTTGCCGGCATACTCCATGGGAATGTCCCAGCGGGAAGTCCCCTTGGGGAAGAATACGAAGGATGTGCCGACCGGAGAGTTGTTGTCCAGTTCTTTCAGACGGTAGTGCGGAACCGCTTCTTTCTCAGAAGCATCGTTATATTTGACCACTTCATCAAAGCGATCGTCGCCAGGCTGATTGAAGATGTACATCAGGCCCAGGTCCTTGCCGGCGGTATAGCCTGCGGCTGCGGCATTGGCGACAGCATTCATCGTCATCTTGGTACGGAATGTCTTCCAAACGCGGGAGTCGTTGACGAGGTCGTAGCTGTAGATGGAGTAGTATGTCGTGCGGAGCCGGTTGTACTCTCGCCCGCCCGGAACGTCACGGAACATGCCGGTAAGATCGCGGTAATTGGAAGTCGTGTAGAAGTAAAGGCAGCCACCGACGTTCCATGTCGTCGTCTCAGGACCGGTGAATTGGGCCGCGAGGACAACCTCTGGATTGTTCTCGTTGGCGCTGTTCGGTCCGGTGTAGTCCCAAAGATCCACGAAATTCTTGGCGAGGGGGTGTTTGCCGATCACATAGTTGGCATAAGTGATGACCTTGTCGAGGTCGGTTCCCCTAGTAGAACTGTTCCAGCTGTCATTGATCTCGGAAGCTCTCCAGAGATGAGCCTTGGCAAGGAAATGGGCCGCTGCCGCCTTAGTGATTTCACCGGTCTTGGAAGGGCTGTCGGGAAGTTCGCTGTAGGCAGCTTCGAGGTCGGCGATCACTTGCTCGGCGACTTCCTGTGCGGAGGCGCGCTCGAATTCGAAGGACACCTCGTTGGAAGGCTCGAGTTTGATCGGGACGCCACCGTATTGGGTAACCAGGTTGTAATAGTGGAACCCGCGCATAAAGTGGGCGACACCGAGGATGATGTTGCTATTACTGCCGGTATAGACACCCTTCTCCACCCGGTCGACCAAGGTGTTGCAGATGTTGATCCCCGTGTACATGTAGTCCCAGAGGCTGCCTGCTCCGACCGTGTTCGAGTTGACTCGGGTGACGTCCGGGGAGAGAGAGGAACCGTAGTCGTTCCACATGCCGTTGGAGTTGTCGGAACCAACCGTGTACTCATCGGTGCCATAGTTCATATAGCTGTAGCCTGCCTCGGAGCAATGGTAGTAGCGGAGATAGTCGTACAAGCCGACGACCAGGGTCTCGATGCCTTCATCGGTATTGAAGTAGTCGGTATTGCGCTTGGTGGTGAGTTCCTCATCGAGGAAATGCTTGTTGCAGGAGGTGAAGGGAAGGACCAGTGCAACAGCCAGAAGACCAAGGACGATATTTCTTGTGATTTTCATAACGCTTTATCCTTTAAGAATTAGAACGAGATGTTGACACCAAAGGTGAAGCCCCTGTTGTAATAGGTGTTCCCGGTGTCCATGTCGCGCACTTCGGAACCGTTGAAGATAGAACCGAGGTTGCGAGCCTGGACATAGAGCTTGAGTGCGTTGATCCCAGTGCCGTTGAGCATCTTCGAAGGGAAGGTGTAGGAGAGGGAAATGTTGCGGAGTTTGAGATAGGAACGGTCCATCCAGTTGTCTACCGTCTGATAGTAGGAGTCAGCACCGGCTTCAGAGAAGATCGGCTTGGTATACTTGGCGTCGGTGTTGTTCGGGGTCCAGTAGTCGTATTTGCGCACGTTGTAGCGGCCGCCGACCCAAGGGGCGTCGGATCCGCTGAGGAACTTGAAGCGGCCGTAGAGCTGCATGTCGAGCGCCCAGCTCTTGTAGCTCACCCCTGTGTTGAAACCGAAGGTCCAGCGAGGCATCGTGCAGCCGATGACGACCTTGTCGTAATCGTCGATCTTGTAGTCCGGCGTGCCGTTGGGGCCGCTGAGGTCCACGGGACGGGCCATACCGGCTTCGAAGTGGTTGCCGTTCGCATTGAATTTCGCCATCTCTGCGGCGTCGGATTCCTGCCAGATGCCGGCAGACTTGAAGGTGTAGACGGATCCGAGGGATTCGCCGATGAACCAGTTGTTGTTGATGTCATCCTCCTTGCCGTTGGACAGCTCCGTGATGACGTTCTTGGTGTAGGCAGCGTTGATATCGATGGTCCACTCCCAGTCTTTGGTGCGGATGGGGACGAGGTTGAGGGTGATATCGTAGCCGAAGTTCTCGGTCTTGCCGATGTTGTTGTAAGTGGTGGTGTAACCCAGGAGGGCAGGGAGGCTCTGCCTGAGGAGCAAGTCATTGGTGTAGGATTTGTAGATGTCGAAGACACCGGAGATGCGGCCGTTCAAGAAGTTGAAGTCGAGACCGGCGTTGTATTGCATGGTCTTTTCCCAGCCAAGGCTTTGGTTGGCCATGGCGATATTCCTGTCATCGCTGCTGAAAAGCATGGAATCCTGGAGCGTGTAGCCCTGTGCGGGAGTGGCGGATCCAAAAGGATAATAAAGTGCGGCGATGGCGCCTTTGGTCTGGTAGGGATCGATGGCGGCGTTGCCGGTGATGCCCCAACCTGCGCGGAGCTTGAGCTGGTTGATCCAGCTGACTCCCTGCATGAAGCCTTCCTGGTCGATTCTCCAACCGAGGGCGACGGAGGGGAAGGTGGCCCATTTGTGGCCTTGCGCAAGGACAGAAGCGCCGTCACGACGGACGGAAGCAGTGAGGAGATACTTGCCGGCGTAGGAGTAGTTGATACGGGCCATGTATGATTCCATCTGCTTCTGGGTAAGGTCGGTGCCATAGGAGCGGAGGCTGCTGACACTGCCAAAGTCGTTCCAGAGGGCACTTTCGAGCGGTATTTTCTCAGCATCCATCATCATCGCGCGGTAGTCATAGCTGTCTGCAGAGTGCAGGAGGGTAAGACCGACAGAATGCTTGCCAAAATCGCGGTTGTAGGAGAGGATTTCATCGAGGGTCCAGGAGAATCTCTGATACTTCTGGTTGTATGCGTAGTTGGAACCGGCGCGGTTGAAACTTTCCTTTGCCACGAACACGCCACGGTCGTAGTACTGGAGTTCCGGACCGAAGTTCACGCGCAGGGACAAGCCCTGGAGCGGCTTCCACATTTCACCGAAGTTGAGTTGGGTGTAGAGGCTTCCGATGAGGCGCAGGCCCTTGCGGATATCTGTCTGGAGGTCCCACTCACCGTAGACGTTCTTGACGCGGTCGTCGCCGCCCGGGAACTCGATACGCTTTCCTTCGTCATCGAAGGGGACGGCATAGGGGTAGCCCTGGGTAGCCACACCGTAAGCGGAAGACTGGCTGCCGCCCTGGAAGTTACCCATGCCGGAAAGACCGTAGTTCTGGATGTTGTAGGTGGCATTGATGTTGGCCCCGGCAGAAAGCCACTTGTAGGGCTGGAAATCATTGCTGGTCTTGACGGTGAAGCGCTGGAAGTCCTGGCCATGGATGGTGCCTTTGTTGCTGAGGTATCCGACTGAGGCATAGCTTTGGAATTTGTCGCTGCCACCGGCTAGGCTAACAGTGTGCTCATGGGTGATGGCGGGCTTGAGGATAAGGGCCATCCAGTCGGTCGTCTGGACTTTAGAACCGTCCCAGTTGCTGTGGGTGCTATCCCAGCCACGCTCGATGTTGCGCCATGCATAGGCGTCAGCTCCGCCGAAGAAGATGCTGAAGTCGTTGGCATAGGTCGGCGCGTCGGGGCTGGGGTAAGTCGACGGGTCGCTATTGTAGCGAGCCGCGCGACGCCAGTCGATATATTCTCCTGCAGTCATCCAGGTTGCTTTGTCTTTGATGACTTCGTAGGTGAAGGAGCCGCTGTAGTTGACCTTCAGGTCGCCCTTCGCGCCTTTCTTGGTGGTGACGAGGATGACACCGTTGGCGCCGCGGGAACCGTAGATGGCGGTGGCGGAGGCATCCTTGAGGATTTCGATGGACTCGATGTCCTGCGGGTTGAGGGCGTCGAGGGAACCAGTCTGGAGAGGAATACCGTCCACGACATACAGCGGGGTAGAGGAGGCGTTGATGGAACGCTGTCCACGGATGTAAATGGCACCGACTTCGCCCGGGCGCTCGTTGGAGCGGATATCTACACCGGCTGCGCGGCCCTGCAGGGCCTCGAAGACGTTGTTGGTCGGACGCTGGGTCAGTTCCTCGGAGCCGACGGACACCATGGCGCCCGTCACGTCGCTCTTCTTCATCGTACCGTAACCGACAGCGACGGCCTCTTCGAGCATCAAGGAGTCATCCTGGAGGGTGACGCTCATGTTGGCAGCGGCGGTCACGCGCTGGGTGACGTAGCCGATGCAGGAGACCTCGAGGGTCGTGCCGGGAGCGACGCGGATCTCGAAGTTTCCGTCAATGTCCGTAATGACACCGGTGGTGGTGCCGGGCACGACGACGGAAGCTCCGATGATGCCTTCGCCATTGGAATCCAGAACTTTGCCCCTGATGGTGGACTGGGCGAACGCCGAGCCCCCCACGAACAGCAAAGCCACAACAGCCGTAAGCGCCATCAGCGCTTTGCGACTCACTGAGAAAATAGATTTCATCAGGCTTTAAATGATTTGGTTTGACTTAATAAAATAGTTGGGTTGGTGTCAGGTTGGCAGGTCTAGGTTTTGGTAAATTGACGCAAATATAAATCAAAATTATTTATTAAGTCGATAGTTCGTGTGTGAAATGTAGAAAATTCATTCGATTTTTGATCGTTATAATCTATTGATAATCATTGTATAATAACTCGTTAATTTTGTATTTATACTTATTTATATATAAATAAGTCTCAATTATATAGATTTGAAACAATTATAAAATAAATAGAGGCGCCCCGTTTGGGGCGCCTCCAACAAGAGTAGTTATTCAACCATTAATAACCAGGGTTCTGCACTTCATTCATTTCATCCGCGGTCAGCGCCTTGCCGTCCTTGGTGATACGGTTGAGGTGCTCCAGCGGGATCGGCCGCAGGTAGTGCTTGGCCTTGTCGAAGTGTCCACCGTTCGGCGAATTGTATTTATCGATGTCACCGTCAACGTTCTCGATGGGCTTGCCCGTTTCCCAGTCCATAACGGTGGTTTTGGTGTGTCTGTTACCGGTATGGCCGAGGATGTCGGTTGGGGAATCGGTCCAGGCCTGGTCGTTGAAGCGCAGGCGGTCCTCGAGGGTGCGGGTGCGAACGAGGTCGTTGTAGCGGAGGAACTCACCGTACATCTCGCGGGACTTCTCGTTGAGCAGGTAGCACATGGCGCGGGTGAAAGCATCGGACTTGTACTTCGGGTTGGTGACCGCGAGGAAGTCCATCACGTACTCGTCCTCCGGCGGGTAGTTGCCGTCGGTGACGACGGGCAGGACGGAAGCCTCGGCGTTGACGGCGTCGCGGTAGGCCTGGTCCTTGTCCCAGCCGCCCACGGAGTAGAAGTAGGAGTTCTTCGGATAGAAGACGCTGCGGTTGGTGTGCGCGGAAATGCTGGTGCGGTAGCTGCTGGTCGCGAAGGCCTGGCCGCCGTCCATATACTTGTCGCGCTCCTCGCCGGCGCGGAACTGGGCACGGTCACGCAGCGGTTTAAGGACAGCGAAGCCCTCGTTGTATTTGCCCTGACGGATGAGCGCCTCGGCCCAGAAGAAGTAATCCTCGGCGGAGCGGGCGACGATCGCGTCACGGTAGCTGTACTGGGAGTTGTAGACATCGATGTCACCGTCGAGATACTTGGAAAGCATCGTATTCTGACCGTCCTTGATGGGGTTCATGCTGGTGTTTTCGGGCTCGGCGTCACTCGCGCTATGGTAGGTGTACAGGGCCTTGGTATTCGGGATCAGCTTGCCGGTGTTGTAGTCGACGATGCGGAAACGCTTCCACGGCGTGTTGGTGAAGGCGATGTCGATATCCTCGGTGAGGAACTTCTGGCCGTATTCCTTGCGGTTGATGATGTACATACCGCCGAGGTATTTGCTGAAGAACGGATTTTCGCCGTCGAAATAATCGGGCAGATAGATCTCGCTGCCATCCTTGAGCTTATAAGTCAAGTCATTCTTGCTTTTGGGGAATTCGTTGATGGCCCAAGTGGTCTTGAAGGACTTCCAGAAGCGGGAGTCGTTCTTGAGGTCGTAGAGGAAGTAGGTGTACTTCGGGGTATTCTTGAGTCGCTGGTAGGAGCGTCCGCCGGCGACGTCGCGGGACATATACCCGGTGAAGGCATTCTGGTAAGGCATCACGAACCAGCAGATGGACATGTTGCCTGCGTATCCGTTACCGCGTTCGGTGGTGCCGACGTCGTGGGAAGCCTTCAGCACGATCTCGGAGTTGTTCTCGGGCGAAGGTGCGGGGGCGTTGTTCTTGGTGTGGTTGGCGAACAGGTCCTCGTAGCGTGCGACGAGCGGCCGTGCGTCGATGACGATCTTGGCATACTTGATGACTTCGTTGAGGTCGTTGTCCTTGAAGGAGCTGTTCCAGTCGGCGTTGCACTCGGAGGCCCTCCAGAGGTGCGCCTGGGCGAGGTAGTGGGCTGCGGCGTACTTGTCGAGCTTGCCGTCCATGTCACCCTTTTCAGGAAGCAGCTTGTAGGCATTTTCAAGGTCGCTGATGATTTGCTCGTAGACATCCTTGCGCGGGTCGCGGACATACTCGCGCTCGGGTCCTTCGGCGGCGTGGATCACGAGGGGGATGTCGCCATACTGGTTGACGAGGAACAGGTAGTCGTAACCGCGCAGGAAATAGGCGGTGCCGAGCACCTCGTCCTTCTTGGCATATCCTTCGAGGACCTCAGCCTTGTCGATGATCTTGTTGGCGCGGTTGAGCCAGGTGTACAACGCTTCCCACATATAGTTGGCACTCATGGTGTTGGCCGATCCCGTAATCGTACGGCCATACCGGGCGTCGTAGGTGTTGAAAGCCTCGGAGGCGTCGTCACCGCCTTTCATGAACTCGTCGGTGCCGGCGTTGGTGAAGGCCCAGGTCTCAGCATAGTACTGCTGGCGGAACTGGATGTAGAGACTCTGGGACATAGAATAGAGACCGTCCGGGGTGTCCATATAGGAAGAGTCGATCTTCGTCCTCTGCACCTCGTTGAGGAACTTATCGCCGCAGGAGGCCAGTGAAAGCAGGAGCGCTCCAGCCGCAACAATAGTCAGGATTCTAGAAATATTTTTCATAAAGCAATAATCTTAAGAGGATTAGAAGCCGATGTTGAGGCCGAAGACAATGCCGCGGTTGATGGAAGCGTTATTCACGTCGGAATCCCTCCAGAAGGCGGTGTCGTAGACGGAGAACGGGTTCTTGAGCTGGGCGGTGACACGCACGGTGTTCAGGCCCATCTTCTTGACAAAGTCCTGCGGCAGGAAGTAACCCAGGGAGATCTGGCGGACCTTGAGCCAGCCGCCGTGCTTGTACTGGATCAGGGAGCCGGCGAAATTGTCCAGGGAAGCTTCGATGGACCAGCCCGGACGACCGTACTTGGCGTTCTTGTTCTGCTCGGTGTAGTAGTCGATCTTGCGGGAAGGATCGGCGGTGGTCTGTCCGTGTCCGGTCTGCATGAAGTAGTCGAAGCGGCCGTACATGAAGACGTCCAGGGTGAGGTTCTTCCAGCGGAGGGTGTTGTTGAAGCCCAGGGTCCAAAGCGGGTCGTTGTGGCCGAGGATCACGTAGTCGTTGGTCGCGTCGAGCATGTAGTCACCGTTCTGGTCCTTGATGCGGGTCATGCCGGGCGCGAAATTGTACCCTTTCTCCTTGAACTTGGCCATTTCGGCCTGGTCTGCAGCAGATTCGGTCCACAGGCCGAGGGATTCCCAGCCATACGAGACCGAAAGCGGATAGTCGATGAAGAGCCTCTGGTCGACCATGTTTTCCTTGCCGTTCTGGAGTTCGATGATCTTGGTCGTGTTGTAGGCAAGGTTGACGGTGGACCTCCAGGAGAGGTCGCGCTTGGTGATGTTGACGGTGTTGAGGGTCAGGTCGAAGCCCTGGTTGTTGATCTGTCCGAGGTTGGCCTGGGTCTTGTTGGCGCCGGAAACGATGGGGAGGGTGACGTCGAAGAGCATACCGTGGGTGAAGTTCTTGTAGACGTCGAACACGCCGCTGATGCGTCCCTTCAGGACGGAGAAGTCCACACCGACGTTGACGGCGTCCGTGGTCTCCCAGCCGATGGACTGGTTGGCGAAGGTGTTGGGGGTGTAATAGAAGGAATAGGCCTTGTTACCGAAGGTGGTCGTATTGCTGGTCAGCGCGTCTTTGGAGGAGTAGGGCTCAATGCTGTAGTTGCCGGTGCGTCCCCAACCTGCGCGGAGTTTGAGCTGGTCGATCCAGCTGACGTGCATCCAGGGTTCCTGATCGATACGCCAACCGAGGGCGACGGAGGGGAAGAGGGCCCACTTGTGGCCGACACCCAGCACGGAGGCGCCGTCGTAACGGACGGAGGCCGTGATCATGTAGCGGTCCTTGTAGGTGTAGTTGACACGGCCCATGTAGGAGGCCATCTGCTGCTCGCTGAGCGAGTTGAACTTAGGCTCGCCGAGCGGGGTATAGGTGCCAGCCTGGAGTCCCCACCATTTCTGGACCATACCCTGGCCGATGGCCGCGAGGGCAACTTCTTTTCCTTCCATGCTATATAGCTGGGAGTTCATCTTGTACCAGGCTTCCTGGAGGAGGGTGACGTTGAAGGAGTGGTCGCCGAAGGCGCGGTTGTAGGAGAGGATGTTGTCGATGGTCCAGGAGAAGTACTTGTTGGCACTGGAGGTGACCAGATCGATCTCACCCATCATACGGCGGGTATTGGACATCTTGTCCATGTACTTGTTGGACTGGAAGAAGCGGAGCTGCGGACCGAAGGTGGAGCGGAAGGTCAGACCCTTGAGCGGTTCCCACATCTTGCCGAAGTCCAGGGCGGCATAGAAGCTGCCCGTGAAGTCGTAGGAGAGTCGGGAGAGTTCGGTCAGACCAACTTCGCCGACGACGGTGTAGACACGGTTGTTGCCGTCCGGGAAGTCGACGACATTGCCGTCTTTGTCATAAGGCACGCCGTAAGTGTGGATACGCTGTGCCTTGGCACGGAGGTCGCCGCCAACGGAACCGTCCGGACCGCCGGAGTTGTCGACACCGTATTCCTGGTCGCCGAAGCGGGCGTTGATGGCGCCGCCCATCGAGAACCACTCGATCGGGGTGAGGTCGACGCTGGTGCGGAAAGTGTAGCGCTGGTATTCCTGGCCGAGGGTGGTGCCCTTGTTGTTCATATAGCCGAGGGACACGTAGGCTTTCATCTTGTCGGTACCGCCGGAGGCGCTGAGGGTATGCTCGTGGGTGACACCGATGCGGTCGGAGAACTGGGTCCAGTCGGTGGTGATGACCTTGGAGGGATCCCAGGTGGTGGAGCGCTGTCCGGCGTTCCACTGCTCGAGGGTCAGGCCCCAGCCCCGCAGGATGTTCTCCCATGCGGTGCTGGAATAACCCTTGATCTGCGTGGCAGCATAGTCCACTTCAATGTCGGGCTGATTGCCGGGGATGTCGGTGTAGCCGGCATAGTAGCGTGCCCAGCGGCGCCACTCGATGGTCTCGGGAGCGTTGAAGTAGGGGACCTTGTCGAAGATCTTCTCGGCGGTGAAGGTGCCGGAATAGTTGAGGGTGAGCTTGCCGCTCTTGCCGCGGTTGGTGGTGACGAGGATGACACCGTCGCTACCACGTGCACCGTAGATGGCCGTCGCAGAAGCGTCCTTGAGGATGTCGATGGACTCGATGTCTTGGGCGTTGATCATATCCAGGCTGACGGACTGGGCCACGACACCGTCGATGACGATCAGCGGGCTGCCGCTCTTGAAACTGTTCTTGCCGCGCACCGTAATGGAACCGGCGTCACCCGGACGGCCGTTGTTGCCGACCACGACACCGGCGGCCTTGCCCTGCAGGGCCTCGACGGCGTTGAGCACCGGGTTCTGGAGGAGCTCCTCGGATTTGACGGAGACCATGGCGCCGGTGACGTCGCTCTTCTTCATCGTACCGTAACCGACGGCCACCGCTTCTTCGAGCATCAGGCGGTCATCCTGGAGCGTGACGGCCATGTTGTTGGCCGCAGAGACCTTCTGGGTCACGTAACCGATGCAGGAGACCTCGAGGGTCGTGCCGGGGGCGATGCGGAGTTCGAAGTTGCCGTCGATGTCGGTGATGACACCGTTGGTGGTGCCGGGCACGACGACGGAAGCTCCGATGATGGCTTCGCCGGAAGCGTCGATGACCTTGCCGCGCACGACGGACTGGGCGTTGGCCCATCCCCCCGCAAACAGCAAAGCCACGGCAGTCGTAAGCGCCATCAGCGCTTTGCGACTCACTGAGAAAATAGATTTCATCAAGCTTTAGTGATTTTGGTTGAACTTAAAAACGGAAAGTTGATTATCAGTTTGGCAGGTATTGGTTTTAGTTCGTCCACGCAAATATAGCGGCTTGAGAACTCTGAAACGGCTCGTGTTTTTGTCAATATATGGTATGTAAATAATTCATAATCAAATAGTTACAGTTCGATTATCGTTTGAAAAGCATCATATATTATCATTCATATCGCATATATTGCAAAATATGGTGCGGCGAACAAAAAGAGCGTCCCGCGGTGGGCGGGACGCTCTGTCAGGGATTCCGGTTCAAGTCCGGAATGATGGGGTCTACCAGTCGGGGTTCTGGTTGTACAGGCCCTGGCGGGTCTTGATCTGCGCGTCAGGGATCGGGCAGAGGTAGCGGCCGGGCTTGATGTTGCCGGCAGCGACACCCTCGCTGTGCGAAGCCGCATAGCGGTCGTAGTGTGCGCGGGTGCAGGCTTCCCACTCGCCGTAGCGGATCTCGTCGAACCAGCGGATGCCTTCGAGGAAGAACTCGAGGCGGCGCTCGTTCTTGACGGCCTTGAGGGCGTCACCGGTGGCATCCGGGATGCCGGCGCGCTGGCGGATCTTGTTGACCTGGGCGAGGGCGCCTGCGGCGTCACCGTCCTCGGCGAGGATCTCGGCGTAGAGCAGCATGATGTCCTCGAGGCGGATGACCGGGAAGTTGACCGGCCAGCCACCGAGCTGGTCATAGTCGAAGGTCATCCCCACGGCCTCGTGCTTCTGCAGGAAGGGCAGGTACTTGGTGTTGATGGACAGGGCGTAGGAAGTCACCGTGGTGCCGTCCTCCAGTTTCACCGAGATCTCCTCGTTGGAGTAGTCGGTGGTGGCGGCGCCGTAAGCCTTATAGCCGTCCATGAAATAGTCTCCCAGACCGCGCGGGTCCTCGTTCTTGACATAGTCGTAGCGGAGCAGGCAGTCGATGTAGGCGGGGGTCATCGCACCGCCGCCGCCACCCTTCGGAAGGTACTCCTGGGTGAGGCCGGCGCCGGATTCGCTGCCGGTCAGGCCGTTGCCGCTGTTGAGCGTGTGCTGGATGGAGAAGATCTGGTACTTGTTGGCGATGGACGGGTCGGTGAGCCACTGCTTCTTCCATTCCTGGATGGTGGGCGCCCAGTACTTGTTGCCGTTGGAGGCGGAGTAGCTGAGGACCTTCTCGAGGTAGGTCTTGGCGTTGGCCTTGGCGGAAGCGTCGTTGAACGGCTGTCCCTTGAGGGTCATATAGGCACGGGCGAGCATGGCCTGTGCGACGACCTTGTCGGCGCGGCCCTGTCCGCCGATGGCGGCGCCCTGGCTGTCCTTCATCGCGTTCTCATAGGGGAGGAGTTCCTCGGCCTTCTTGAGGTCGGCGATGGCGAAGGCGATGACCTCGGCCGGAGTGGACTGTCCGAGTTCCTGGGACTCAGCCACGGAGAGGCAGTGGTCCACGATGGGGACGTTGCCGAAGATGCGGGCGAGCTCGAAGTGGGCGTAGCCGCGCAGGAAGTAGAGTTCGCCGCTGTACTGGTTCTTCAACGCCTCGTCGGTGAACGGGGTCTCGGCGGAATTCTGCAGCACGGAGTTGGCGTTGTTGATCAAGGCATACCAGCTTGCCCACAGGGAGTTGAGGTCGTCCATGTCGGAGGTGAAGCGGAAGTTGGACACCTCGGAGCAGGAGCGGATACCGTTGGCGAGCGGGTCGACCCACATGTTGTCGGAACGCTCCTCGGAGAGGAGGAGGTACTGGTTGAGCTCGATGTCGCGCAGGAACGAGTAGACGCCGAGGACGCCTTGTTCGACGTGGGCGGGGGAGTCATAGAACCCGTCCGGGGAGAGGGATCCGACCGGCGGCGTGACGAGGAAATCCTTGCAGGAGGAGACGGCGGCGATGGCGCCGAGGGTCAGCAGGACATATTTGATTTTTTTCAACATGGCTGTTCGGAATTAGAAGTTGATGTTGAGACCCAGGGTGAAGGTGCGGGCGGACGGGTAAGCACCGTAGTCCATACCTCCCTGGCCGCGGTTGGAAGCTTCCGGCGAGTAGCCGTGGTAGTAGCTGTCGAGGATCAGGAGGTTCTCGATGGAAAGGTACACGCGGGCGGACTGGATGAAGCTCTTGAACGGGATCTTGTAGCCCAGCGTGAGGTTCTTCACGCGGAAGTAGTCGGACTTGTAGAGGAAACGGGAGTCGGCGTCAGGCTTGACGGCGCTGCGGTGGTAGGGCACCCAGCCGTTGCCGGGTTCGGACTCGCTCCACCACTGGTCGCGCCACCAGCCCATCGCGTTGGTCTGGTTGCCCATACCGGCACGGTCGATGGCACGGCCGATGGTACCGTAGATGGAGCCACCGGTCTGGGCGGTGAAGAGCACGGAAGCGTCGAAGTTCTTCCACGTGATGCGGTTGGTCATACCGAAGACGAAATCCGGAGCCGGTTTGCCGAGGACCTGGTAGTCGCCGTTGGTCGGGGAGTCGATGATGTTGTTGTCACCGTCCACATCCTCGTGCTTGAGGTCGCCGGGGACGACGGGCGTGCCCTTGTACTTCGGCACGACACCGTTGTGGGCGGTCGTGGAAGCGTCGATCTCGGCCTGGTTCTTCCAGACGCCAATGCACTTCAGGCCGTAGAAGTAGTACATAGGCTTGCCGACCTCGAGGACGTAGTAGGCACCGTTGTCCTTGTTGTACACGGTGGTGTTCTCGGAGCCGAGCTGGAGGACCTTATTGCGGTTGTAGGACACGTTGAAGGAGGTGCTCCAGCTGAAGTCGCGCTTGCTGATGTTCTGGGTGTTGAGTTCGAGCTCGACACCGGTGTTCCACACAGAACCGAGGTTGCCGGTGGTCGTGGTCATGCCGGAGGTGGCGGGCACGGGGATGTTGTAGAGCAGGTCGGTCGTGGTCTTGGTGTACCAGTCGATGGAGGCCTGGATGCGGTTGTTCAGGAAGCCGAAGTCGAACGCCACGTCGGTGGAGTGGGTCTTCTCCCAGCCGAGGCTGAGGTTACCCACGGCCCCGATGCGGTAGGCGAGGTCGTCGGCGTAGTTGTTCTGGCTCAGGGTGGAGTAAGCGGCGGTCTGGGAGACGCCGTTGTTACCGGTCTGACCGTAGCTGACACGGAACTTGAAGGTGTTCCACCAGTCAAGGGAAGACTCCTTGAAGAACGGCTCGTTGGAGATCATCCAGCCTGCGGAAGCGGACGGGAACCAGCCCCACTTGTTGTTGGCGCCGAAGCGGGAATAGCCGTCGCGGCGGAGCGAGGCGGAGACCATATAGCGGTTCGCGTAGTTGTAGTTGAGACGTCCGAAGAAGGAGGCCAGGTGGGTCTGGGTGCTCTCCGTGATGGAGGAACCGGAGACGGTCGGGGTGACCGAGGTATTGTTGCCGGAGAAGGTACCGCGGATGGTATCGTTCGCCAGGTTCTTGAAGCTGTTGGAAGTGCTGTAGCCGATGCCGGAGATCTCGCTGGAGGCACCGAGCATCGCCGCGAAGCTGTGCTGGCCGATGGTCTTGTTGTAGTTGGCGACGACCTGCAGCAGGGAGTTGATCCCGTAGCTCATGCTGTGGCTTACCGAGGAGGCTTCGCCTTCCGGACGGGTGAGCCAGGCGCCGTTGACGATGGTCCCGTTGGTGAACTGGTGGTTCGAAGAACTGCTATAGTTTGCCGATGCGGTGGCCTCGATCTGGAAGTCCTTGAAGGGCGTGACACGCAGGAAGGTGCTGGCCTGCAGGCGCAGGGTGTTGTTCACGGGGGCGATGTCCTTGTTGTACTCACGCGCGTTGGCGGAAGTGCCGGCCCAGTCGTATTTCAGGTTCGGATAGTAGGCGACGTGGTAGCCGACGCCAGGTCCGGAGACCGGGGCGGAGGAGAGATAGCGGTGGGCCTGGGAGTCCTTGCCGTTGCCGCGGCCGGAGCCGGTGTTGATCACGAAGGACGGGGCGACGTTGAGCCCGACGGTGATCCAGTCGTTGAGCTTGCTCTCCACGTTGGTGCGCAGGTTGATGCGCTTGTAGTTGGAAGCAGGGAACAGACCGTTCTGGTCCATATAGCCCAGGGAGAACATATAGCGGGTGGCGTCGGTGGCGCCGGACACGCTCACGTTGTAGTTCTGGATGCCGGCGGGACGGTACATTTCATCCTGCCAGTCCAGCAGGCTGAGCTCCTCCTTGTTGGGGTCGCTGTAGGTGTGGGTGCGCTGCATCTCGGGGCTGAGGTACTTGAACCAACGGTCGTCGTAGTTGACGGAGTTGTTGCCGGTACGCTGCGGGCTGGTGATGCGGAGGTTGGCCATACGGGTGGCGTTGTCGTCGGAGATGCTGCCCTGCGGGTAGCGGGCCAGGTAGTTGGCATCCATCTGGCGGACGCTCCATTCCATCCACTCGGTGGCGGAGAGCAGGTCGATCTTCTTCTCGAGGGTGGCGATACCGTAGGTGGCGGTGAAGGTCACGCGCGGTTTGCCTTTCTGGCCCTGCTTGGTGGTGACGATCACGACGCCGTTGGAGCCGCGGGAGCCATAGATGGCTGCGGAGGCGGCGTCCTTGAGGACCTCGATGGAGGCGATGTCGTTCGGGTTGAGGCCCTGCATGTTGCCCTGGGGCACGCCGTCGATCACGTAGAGCGGGTTGTTACCGGCACTGATGGAGGCGGTACCACGGACGCGGATCTGCGGGTCGGCGCCCGGCTCGGAGTTGGTGATCATCACGGTCACGCCGGCGAGCTGGCCCTGGAGGGCCTGCTCGGCGCGGGCCATCGGGCGGTCGTCGATGGAGGAGTTGTCCATCTTGGCGACGGCGGAGGTGAGGTCGGAGCGCTTGACGGAGCCGTAGCCGATGACCACGGTCTCTTCGAGCATCTCGGCGTCCTCGGCGAGGACGACGGTCATGTTGGCGGCGGCGGTGACGCGCTGGGCGACGTAGCCGATGTAGGAGACCTCCAGCGTGGTGCCGGGGGCGACGCGGAGCGTGAAATTGCCGTCGATGTCGGTGGTGACGCCGTTGGTGGTGCCGGGCACCATCACGGCCGCTCCGATGACGGGTTCTCCGTTGGTGTCGATGACTTTACCGGAAGTGGTCTGGGCGAGAGCCGGGACGCTGGCCAGCAAAGCCACGCAGGCCACGAGCGCAGTGAGCGCCCTGTGGCCGACAGAAAGGATAGATCTCATCTAGCTTTGGTTTTGTTTATAATAAAAAGTGTAATGAAAGTCCTTCAAAAAATTTCGCGAAGATACACATTAATACTAATAATAGATACAATAATTAATAAAATCGTTGCATTTATAGTTTGGTGAAATAAAAAATGCCGCACCGGAAAGGTGCGGCTTGATGTCGGTCCGGGGCAGCCCCGGCGGCTATTCCATATAGAAACGCTCGTCCAGCGGAATGGACACGGGGGAGTTGTCGGGATTGACCTCCATGATGTCGGCCATGTAGTCCCACCACTTCTGGACGATGGGGTTGCCGCCGAGATCCTGGGATCCTTCGTCTCCCTCGACTTCCTGGTAGGCGAACAGGATGTTGGTGTCCTTGTCCCACCAGATGGAGTAATTCTTGACACCGCTGTCGGACAGGAGCTTCTTGAGCTCGGGCCAGATGGCGGCGTGCCTGCGCTGGTATTCGTCTTCGAAACCGGGCTTCAGGAACATTTTGAATGCTTCTCTTCTTGCCATAAGATATAAAAGGTTAATAGTTGAAGTCGCAAATCGTTTCGTAAAGATACGGATATTTTTTAATTTTGTAGAGAACAATCATCCAGATTATGCAGAAAGCTTTCGTCCTTCTCCTGGCCCTGTCGCTGGGCCTCTCCGCCGCCGCGGCGGATTTCCCGATCGTCCACACCTATGATACCTCCAAGCCGCAGCAGGCCTTTGAGCTTAACGTGCCTGTGCCGGACGGCAACTATCTCGTTACGATGGAGATCGGCTCCCGAAAGCGGGCCGGCCGGACCTTCGTGAAGACGGAGTCCCGGCGCCTGGCCGTCAACGACCTGGCGACGGCCAAGGGCGAGTTCAAGACCGTTCAGTTCCTCGTCAACAAGCGCGACAAGCTGATCCGCGAGCCCGGCAAGGATCCCGTGGAGGTGATCACGAAGCCCCGCGAGAAGTTCAAGCTCGACTGGGATGACAGCCTGAATTTCGAGATCGCCGGCGACGCTCCGGCGCTCGCCTCCATCCGCATCGAGCCTGCTCCGGCCGGTGTGACGACCATCTTCCTGTGCGGAGACTCCACGGTCGTGGACCAGGACATCGAGCCCTGGGCCAGCTGGGGCCAGATGTTCCCCTGGTTCTTCGACACGCAGGTGGCCATCGCGAACTATGCCGAGAGCGGAGAGCGGGCCGACACCTTCATCGGTGCGGGACGCCTTCGCAAGATTCTCACCCAGCTGCAGCCGGGTGACTACGTGTTCGTGGAGTTCGGCCACAACGACATGAAACTCAAGGGCCCCGGCAAGGGCGGCTACTACTTCTTCGCCACGCAGCTCAAGACTTTCATCGACGAGGTGCGTGCCAAGGGCGGCAATCCCGTCCTGGTCTCCCCGACGCACCGCCGTAACTTCGATGCGGCCGGCAAGATCGTGGAGACCCACGAGGACTTCCCGGAGGCGATGGAGTGGGTGGCGCGCCGCGAGGGCGTCCCCTTCCTGGACCTGCACACGATGAGCGGCATCTTCTACGAGGCGATGGGCCCGGAGGCCTCCAAGCGCGCCTTCGTCCACTACAAGGCCGGTTCCTTCGAGGGGATGCCCAACGACGTGGCGGACGATACCCACTTCAATACCTACGGCGCCTTCGAGCTTGCCAAGTGTGTGGTGACGGCCCTGCAGGCCAGCGGCCTGCCCGTCTCGCAGCACGTCATCCACTTCGATGGGTTCAGCCCCGCCCGCCCGGATGCCCCGGAGAGCTTCCGCTGGCCGCTCAGCCCCTACCGCGACACCTACGGGATCCAGGTCCTGGAGAAGAACGACGCCGCCACGTCCGTGAGATGACCTGCCTGTGATGAACTTCCGTGCAACCGTCCTCGCCGCCGCGCTGCTGGCTTCGCTCTGTGCCGGCGCGCAGGAGCGGCGCCTCTCCTGGGGGGACCAGGGCAACGGGACCTATGTCAACCCCATCCTGAACGGCGACTGGTCCGACCCGGACGTGATCCGGGTCGGGGACCGGTACTATATGGTGGCCTCCGATTTCCATTTCCTCGGGATGCAGATCCTGGAGTCGGAGGACCTGGTGAACTGGCGGATCGTCACGCAGGTCTACGACCGTTTCGGCCTGCCGGGCTGGGCGGAGAACCGGCATTATGCCGGGGGCTCCTGGGCTCCGGCGATCCGCTGGCACGGCGGTCGGTTCTGGATCTATTTCTGCACCCCGGACGAGGGGCTCTTCATGACGCAGGCAGAGCGGCCGGAGGGGCCGTGGAGCCCGCTACACTGCGTGAAGGCCGTGCCCAAATGGGAGGATCCGTGCCCCTTCTGGGACGATGACGGCCAGGCCTACCTGGGCCGCAGCCAGCACGGTGCGGGCCCCATCATCGTCCACAAGATGAGCGCCGACGGGCGCGAACTGCTGGACGAAGGCGTGACCGTGTACACCGGCCCGGTGGCCGAGGGGACCAAATTCCTGAAGCGCGACGGCTGGTACTACCTGTCCATCCCCGAAGGAGGGGTGGAAGGCGGCTGGCAGACGGTCCTGCGCTCCCGGAGCATCTACGGGCCCTATGAGAAACGGGTCGTCTTGGAGCGGGGGTCTACGGACATCAACGGTCCGCACCAGGGCGCGATCGTGGACACGCCGGACGGGCAGTGGTGGTTCTACCATTTCCAGCGCGCCGGCGCGCTGGGGCGCGTGGTGCACTTGCAGCCGATGCACTGGAGCCCGGACGGCTGGCCGGTCATCGGGGTCGACATCGACCGCAATGGGGTGGGCGAGCCGGTCCGCGTCTGGACCAAGCCCTACCCGGACAGCCCGGCGCGCCTGCCACAGACCAGCGACGACTTCGCCGGCGCGGCGCTGGGGCCGCAGTGGCAGTGGAACCACGATCCCGTGGACGGCGCCTGGTCGCTCACGGAGCGTCCCGGTTCCCTGACCCTGCACGCGCTTCAGGCTCCGAATTTATGGATTGCACATAACACGTTGACCCAGCGGGTGTTGGGCTATGAGGGTGAAGTGACCGTCGAATTGGAATTCGCCCAGATGGCCGACGGCGGCCGCGCCGGCCTGGCCTGTCTGGGGCGGGAGATGCGTTCGCTTGGCATCGTCCGGACAGGGGGTGCGATGCACCTGTGCCTGTCGGACGGACGGGCCACGGAGACGGAACTTGAAGTGGCGCTGCGCGGCCGCAAGGTCTGGCTGCGCCTGCGGCTGGACATTCCGTCGCGGACATACCGTTTCTTCTACAGCCTGGACGGCCGGAAGTTCGTTGAGGCCGGGGAGCCTTTCTTCGTCGACTACGGCTTCTGGAAGGGTGTCCGCTGGGGGATTTATCATTATAATACGGTCTCCGACGGCGGGGCGGTCCATTTCCCGTCGGCGCAATACGAAATCCTCCGCTGATGTGCAAGTTCCTCCTGTTTGCCGGGCTGCTGGCCCTGGGCTTGGCGGCTTCCGCGCAGGATGGCGGGATCCGCGCCGCCCTGCAGGCCTTCAGGGATCCGGACAACACCGCACGCACCAAAGTCTGGTGGTTCCACGGCGAGACGCCTACCACGCGCGCGGGCATCACCGCCGACCTCGAAGCCTTCAAGGCTGCGGGGGTGGGCGGCGTGGTCTACTACGACCAGGTCCATGGCCCCGCGGAAGGGGCGCTGGAGGCTTTCAGCCCGCAGTGGTGGGAAATGCTCAAGTTTGCGGCGCTGGAGGCGAAACGCCTGGGGCTCAGTTTCGAGATCAACCTGTCCAACGGCTACGTAGCCGGCGGTCCCTGGATTACACCCGGGACCGGGATGCAGCGTCTGTGCTCTTCGGACACGCTGGTGCGCGGCCCGGGCCGTTTCCACGGCCGGCTGGCCGCACCGTCCACACAGGACTGGTGGCAGGATGTGGCCGTGCTGGCCTGGCCGGTGGCCGCCGGAGACTGGGAACGCGTGCCGCTGGATTCCCTGTCCGGCGTGGCCCCGGAGGGTTTCCGTGCCCGCAGCATCACCTACACGGCCCCCAAGGCACGCAAGTCGCGCAACGGGGCGATGAACTACCCCGACGGCCCCCGGGAGGTGTTCTACGGAATGAATTTCGAGCCGTACGGGACGGTCGGCACGCTGGAGTGCTCCGACGACGGACAGCAGTGGCGGAAGGTCTGCGAACTGCCCCGTCCGGGCGGCGGCTCCGGGCTGGCGGAGCGTACCCTGGCCTTCGCGGAGCGGACGGCCCGGCATTGGCGCATCCGCGATGCCGCTGACGGGCTCTCCGGAGTGAGTCTCTCGTCCAGCGCCCGGGTGGACCGCTGGCAGGAGAAGGCCAACTATTATGCGGATTTCCACGACTCCTACGATACGCCCAGCTATGGCACCGCGGAGATTGACCCGCAGCGTGTCCTGGACCTGACGGCGCGCCTGCGCCCGGACGGGACGCTCGACTGGACGGTCCCCGAGGGTGACTGGGTCGTGATGCGCTTCGCTGCAGAATCCACGCGCGGGGCCATCAAGCACGGCCGGGCCAACCTGATGGGCCTGGAGTGCGACAAGATGTCGCGCGAGGCGGTCCGGCTGCATTTCGACTCCTACGCCGGCCGCATCCTCGACACGCTCGCGCGGATCGGCGCCAAGCCCCTTGGCGTGACGATGGACAGCCACGAGGCCGGGCCGCAGAACTGGACGCCGGACTTTCCGCGGAATTTCCGTGAGCGCAACGGCTATGACCTGCTGCCCTGGCTGCCCGCGATGCGGGGCTATGCCGTCGGCTCGGGTGCGCGGAGCGAACGCTTCCTTGCCGACTTGCGGCGGACCATCGCCGAGGCCGTGGCGGAGAATTATTACGGAGAGTTGGACCGGCTCTGCCGGGCAGCCGGCGTGCGCTTCACGGCCCAGGCCACGGGCAACCAGCTGAGCCTCGGGGCCGACAACATCGGCGCCAAACGGCTTGTGGACAAGCCGCAGGGCGAGTTTTGGGCGCGGGACGTGCACGGCAGCTTCGACATCGTGGACTGTGCTTCCGCGGCGCACCTCTACGGCAAGCCGATCGCCTCCGCGGAGGCCTTTACCGACGCAAAATTCAGCGATTCGCCCGCCCGGCTCAAGATGCTCGCGGACTTTGCTTACACGCGGCTGATCAACGAGTTCGTCGTCTGCGCCTCGGCCTACCAGCCGGAGCTGGACGCCGTGCCGGGCAACGTGGCGAACGGCCGCCAGTACTGCCTGAACCGCAACAATACCATCTGGCCATACAGCCGGCCCTTCTGGGACTACCAGGCGCGTTGCGCATCCCTGCTGCGGCAGGGGGAGCCGGTGGTGGACCTGCTGGTCTACCTGGGCGACGATCCGCCCGTCAAGACCTTGGCGCACCTGCTCCCGGTCATCCCGGAAGGGTATAATTACGATACCACGGCGGCGGACGGATTGCGCGGAGCGGAAGTGGTCCGGCTCCCGGATGGGACGCCGGTCCTGCGGCTGCCCTCCGGGATGGAGTACCGGATGCTGGTGATCCAGCGGAACGTCCCGGCGGACGAGCCGCAGCGCGCCGTCTTCGAAGCCTGGCGTGCGGCCGGCCTGCCGGTCTGCGACGCACAAGAGGCCGGGAGCATCGATGCGCCGGTGGCCGTACCCTTCGCGCCGGACCTAGCATTCCACAGCGCAGCGAAACTGGACGATTGCGTCCGTTTCGGCCACCGGCGCCTTTCGGACGCCGATATTTACTTTGTCTATAACCACAGCCCGAAGGCTTTCTCGCAGGAAGTCTCTGTCCGTTCGCCCTACCGGCGGCTCTACCGGCTCGACCCATTGGACGGTAGCCTGGTGCTCCTCTCGGAGCACGCCCCCTTGACGCTCAGCCCCGACGAATCGGCCTTCCTCGTCGCTACCGACGAAGACCTGCCGGCTACCTCCGGGGTGCAAAACCGGCCGGGCCGGCGGCTCCGCGGCTCCTGGCAGGTGCAGTTCGACCCGAAGCGGGGCGGCCCGGACGGCCCGGTCACCTTCCGGCGGCTGCGCGACTGGACGCGGAGCAAGGATCCGCGGATCCGCTACTACTCCGGGACGGCTGTCTACACCAAGCAGTTCCGCTGGCGTCCCACGACGAAGCGCCAGTACCTCCAACTGGACGGGTTGGAATGGATGGCGCGCATTGTCATCAACGGCCATGACGCCGGCACGGTCTGGTGTTCTCCCTGGCGCCTGGACATCACGGATTGCCTGCAGCCCGGCCGCAACGAGATCCGCCTGGAGGTCACCAACTCCCTGTACAACAGGATGATCGGCGATGCCATCGAGCATCCCGACGGCACCGGGGCGTGGACCCGCAGTTCCTATCCGCTCGTAGATGCGGAAACGCCCCTCGTGCCTTCCGGCCTTCGGGGCGTCTCCATCCTCGCGGAATGATCGTAATGACCGTTATCTGACAACCGTCACGGCGTCGCGGTCGCAGGTGAGCGTCTTGCCGTCCTCGCACTTGAGTTCGGCCACCTGGATGAAGGTGGTGTTGGGGGAGAGGCCGTCTGCGCGGGGCGCCGGACGGGCTGGCTGGCCGTCTGCACCGGGCTGCCTGCGCGGACGCGACAGGTGGGCGAAGTAGTAGATGTAGGCGCGGTCGCCGCGCACCACCACGTCGCAGTGGTTGGCCGCCACGTCGTCGTACGGACCGTGGCCGGGCTCCTGCAGCAGGTTGCCGGGCTGGCGGGTCCAGTGCTCGGCATCGTCGCTGCGGTACACGGCAAAGCCCTTCCACTCGTCGCAGACCATCCACCAGGATCCCTTGAAACGGAACACCTTAGGCCCCTCGCAGTTGCCGATGCCGGGCACGAGCCCGTGGTCCTCCCAGTTGTAGAGGTCCTTGCTGTCGGCGTAGGCGATCAGCTTGCCGCCCGGCTCCTGGTTGTACCACATCCGCCAGGTGCCGTCGGGCAGCTGGGCCACGTCGGCGTCGATCACTTTCTCGGACATCAGGTCGAGGACCTTCTGGAAACGCCAGCGGACGAGGTCCGTGGAGGTCAGGTGGACGATGTGGCGCGGGTGCTCCCACTCGGTGAAGATTCCCGGCACGTAGGTCAGGTACATATGATACTCCTTGCCGTCGTCCACGATGCCGGGCGCCCAGTAGGTGGGCTGCGCATCCGGCCGGTAGCCGATCATCGCATTGCGCAGGTACGTCCAGTGGATGAGGTCCTTGGACGTGGCGATGCCGATGGGGGAGCCGTGTACCCACTCGGCGCCCCGTCCGCCCACCTGGTCCGCCCGGCGGCTGGTGTAGAACATATACCACTCGCCGGTCTCTCGGTTCTGCACGATCTCCGGGTCCGTGGGGGCGAAGTGGATGGGGTCGGTGTAGAGCGGCTTCGGCGCGGCGCCGCTGAAGTAGTCGACCAGGTTGTCCAGCACGCTGTCATCCACACGGAAGGCCGTGCCGTGGCGGATGCCGGCGGGCATCTGCAGCAGGTCGGCCGGCACCTCGGTCCAGGTCTGGCCGTGGTCGGTGCTGCGCACGGCGCCGTAGCGCCCGTCGCGGTAGCGGTCGAAGTAGACGATCAGCGAGCCGTCCTCCAGGAAGAGGGGAGAGGGCCCTTCGGCCCAGTAGTCGCCGTGGATGGGGGCGGAGACCTTCGTGGGGAAGCCCCGGCGCATATTCTTGCTGCGCGTCACGCGCAGGTTCTTCTCGGCGGGGGCGGAATTCTCGTTCTTCACGACCATGATCAGCTCCGAGGTCTTGGGGTCGCGGACGACCGCCGCATCGATGGCGCTGAAGCCCGGGTCGAAGTATAATTTGGTGGGAGTGAAGGTCTTGAAGTCCTTGGTAGTCGTGCAGTAGATGCGGTGGTTGAGGCCTTTCTCAGACTCCGAGGTGGCCACCTCCGAATGGCGTCCGGGGATGGTCGTGGCCCACAGGATCCAGAAGGTCCTGGACGGGGCGTCGTAGAAGAGCTCCGGCGCCCAGCAGTTGTGGGCCTCGGGCTCGTGCATCATCACGGGGATGGCCTGCTGCTCCGACCAGTGGATGAGGTCGGGGGAGGAGGCGTAGCCGATGATCCGGTCCGTCCAGCTGGAGGTCCAGACCATATGGAAGGTGCCGTCGGGACCCTGGCAGATGCTGGGGTCGCGCATCAGCTTGTCGTCCCCGATCCTGGGGACGAGCAGGGAAGCATTGTTCGCCAGAGGCGTCCAATTGTAACCGTCGCGGCTGTACGCAAGGTGCAGGCCGTCCGCCTGGCCGACGAAGTAGGAGAAGATGTAGGCGGTGAGGATTGCTAGCGGATGCATATTGGTTAGGGGTTTATCTTCCGGGGGCGAACCCGCCGATCTTCATGTCCTCGCCCTCCGGGGTGAATTCGTCCCAGGTGACGTTGCGGACCAGGATGTTGCGGGTGTTCCTGACATTGTTGATGAATTTGGTGACGCGGCCCACGTGGACGTCCTCGATGGTCACTCCGTCGATGGGGTCGCGCTCGTCGCCGTTGAATTCATAGACGGCCTCGGCCTGGCGGCAGGTGGCCCCGCGGATGCCGATGTTGCGGATCTTCGTGATCCGGGTCTCGAAGGTCGGGACGATGTCGCGCCACTGGTACAGGACGTCGGTGTCGATCTCGATCACGCGGTTGGCCTTGTCGGCCGAGACGTTCTCCATCCAGATGTCCTCCAGCAGGCCGCCGCGGCGGTGGTTGGTCTTGAGGTAGAGCATCCTGTACACGGCGTCGGTGGACTTGCAGTCGTGCATGTAGACGTGCTGCACGCCGCCGGCCATCTCGGAGCCGATGCCCATCAGGCAGTGGCCCTGGACCACCTCGCAGTTGCGTACGACCACGTACGCCGTCGGGGTGGCCAGCCGCCAGGCGTCCTGGTTGCGGCCGGACTTGATGACCACCGCGTCGTCGCCCTGGTCGAAGACGCAGTCCTCGACGAGCGCGTGCTGGGTCATCTCCAGGTCGATGCCGTCGTTGTTGTGGCCGTGAGCGTAGACGTGCAGGCCGTGCACCCAGGCGTCCTTGCAGAGATAGAGGTGGATGGTCCAGAAGGGACTGTCCTGGATGCGGAAGTCGCTGAGCTGCACGTTGGTGCAGCGGTTGAACTGGATGAGGTGCGGGCGCATGTTGGCTTCGCCCTCCTCCATCCGGCGGTGCTCGACAGGGATGCCGGTGGAGCACATCGCGTAGAGCTGGCGCGTGGCCTGGATGTGCGCCTCGGGGCGCGCGAACCAGGTCTGCCAGAACGCCATCTTGGGATGGATGAGTCCCGGACCGCCGATGCCCACGTTCTCACATTCGTAGGCATAGATCAGCGGGGAGTAGTTCATGCATTCCGTGCCCTCCCAGGAGGTGTGCACGGCGGGCAGGTACAGCTTCGGGTCGTCCTCGAAGACCAGCTCGGCGCCTTCGGAGAGCCAGAGCTGGCAGCCGCTCTCGAAGTGGACGGGGCCCGTGAGCCACTGCCCGGCGGGCACGACCACGCGGCCGCCGCCGGCCTTGCGGCAGGCGGCCATCGCCTTGGCGAAGGCCTGCGTCGTGGCCGCCACGTTGCCGGGTTTGGCGCCGTACTTGGTGATGGGGAAATCCTTCGCCGGGAAGACGTGCATCTCCAGCGGAGCGAATTCAAACGGGGCCTCGGGGGCCGTGACGATGGTCTGCGCGCCGGCGTCAAAGAGCCCGCCGGCAAGCAGGATGGTGCAGAAAAATAACAGTTTCGTTCTCATATTCAGCGAAGTAAACCATAGTGTCCAACCGTGCGGAAGTTGGATTTTCAAATATACGAAAAAAAACGGAACGCAAGCGGGACGGAAAAGGGCGATGACCGTCAGATCATCGCCCTTCGTAAAAGGCAGGCGCCCGGATGTGCCGGGGGCTATTTGAACAGGGCGTGTGCGCCCAGCATCGCGGCGGGATCGAGCGCCTCGTCGAGCTTCTCCTGGGTCATCAGGCCCTCTTCGAGCACGATGTCGTAGACGCTCCGGCCGGTCGCGAGGGCCTTCTTGGCCACCTTGGTGCTGGCCTTGTAGCCGATGTAGGGGTTGAGGGCGGTGACGATGCCGATGGAGTTCTTGACCATCTCGTAGCAGTGGTCGGCATTGACCGTGATCCCCTCGATGCACTTGGTGCGCAGGGTGTCGATGACGTTGCACAGCCAGGTGACGCTCTCCAGGACGGATTCGCAGATCACGGGCTCCATCACGTTGAGCTGCAGCTGGCCGGCCTCGGCGGCGAAGGCCACCGTGGTGTCGTTGCCGATGACCTTGAAGCAGACCTGGTTGGTCACCTCCGGGATGACGGGGTTGACCTTGCCGGGCATGATGGACGAGCCGGGTGCCATCGGCGGCAGGTTGATCTCGTGCAGGCCGCAGCGCGGGCCGGAAGCCATCAGGCGGAGGTCGTTGCAGATCTTGGAGAGCTTGATGGCCAGGCGCTTGAGCGCGGCGGAATAGCTGACATAGGCGCCGGTGTCGGGGGTGGCCTCCACGAGGTCCTCGGCCTTGGTGAGCGTGTCCCCGCAGAGCTCGGACATGCGCCGGGTGCAGAGTTCGGCGAAGCCCGGCACGGCGTTGAGGCCCGTGCCGATGGCGGTACCGCCCATGTTGATCTCGCGCAGCAGCACGGCGTTGCGCTCCAGGTTGGCGATCTCCTCCTCCAGGTTGGTCGCGAAGGCGTTGAACTCCTGGCCGGCGGTCATCGGGACGGCGTCCTGCAGCTGCGTGCGGCCCATCTTGATGTAGTGCTGGAACTCCACGCCCTTGGCGCGGAAGGCGGCGATCAGGGCGCCCAGGTTGCTGACCAGTTTCTTGTTCATCCGCACGAAGGTGTAGCGGAAGGCGGTGGGGTAGGCGTCGTTGGTGGACTGGGCGCAGTTGACGTGGTCGTTGGGGGAGCAGTACTGGTACTCGCCCTTCTTGTGGCCCATCAGTTCGAGGGCGCGGTTGGCGATCACCTCGTTGGCGTTCATGTTGACGGAAGTGCCGGCCCCGCCCTGCATCATGTCCACGGGGAACTGGTCGTGGAACTTGCCGGCGACGATCTCGCGGCAGGCCGCGCAGATGGCCTCGGCGATCTTGGGATCCAGTACGCCGAGTTCGGCGTTGGCCGTGGCGGCGGCCATCTTGACATAGGCGATGGCGATGACGTACTCGGGGTAGTCACACATCCGGGTGGTGGAAATCTTGTAGTTGTTGAGGGCGCGCTGGGTCTGCACGCCATAGTAAGCATCGGCGGGGACTTGGAGCTCGCCGAGCAGGTCGCTTTCGACCCTGAATTTCTTTTCGGACATAGAAATCGTTATGATTATTAGGTTCAGTGTCTGGTTAGGCCGACAAAAGTAGCGCCTTCTTCCCGAAAAAGCAAAAAAATGCTTATCTTTGGTTGTTAGAGACCAACCAATTATTCTGAATGATGAGAAAGATCCTGACCACCCTTGCAGCCCTTGCGCTCGCAAGTCTCACCCTCTGCGCCGCCGACAACTGGCCGGACGGCAGCCGGATGGACAAATGGTTCACCTCCAAACCCGCCAAGCTCTCCAAGCAGGAGGCCACCCGCTTCGTCGTCACCGACTACGGCGTGGTCCGCGACAGCACCGTCCTGCAGACCGAGGCCATCCAGAAGGTCATCGACCTGGCCGCGGAGCGGGGCGGCGGCACCGTCGTCATCCCGCAGGGCACCTTCCTGACCAGTTCGCTGTTCTTCAAGTCCAAGACCCACCTCTACCTGGAGAAGGGCGCCGTCCTCAAGGGCAGTGACGACGTGTCCGACTATGCCATCGTGCCCGTGCACATCGAGGGCGTGATCCAGAACTACATCGCCGCCCTGATCAACGCCTACGAGGTGGACGGCTTCTCCCTGACCGGAGAGGGCGTGGTGGACGGCAACGGCCTGCGCTACTGGCGCGACTTCTGGACCCGCCGCCGGGTCAACCCCGCCTGTACCAACCTGGAGGCCCTCCGTCCGCGCCTGTTCTACGCCGCCAACAGCAAGAACGTGCTGCTGGAGGGCGTGACCCTGCGCAACCCGGGCTTCTGGACCACCCATTTCTACAAATGTGACTTCGTCCGCATCAAGGACATCGTCATCTTCGCCCCGCAGCGCCCCGTGCCCGCGCCTTCTTCCGACGGTGTGGACGTGGACGGCTGCAACAACTTCCACATCACCGGCTGCCGTTTCCAGAACAGCGACGACCTGATCGCCATCAAGGGCGGCAAGGGCCCCTGGGCCGACCAGGATCCCGCCAATGCCACCAACAGCAACATCCTCGTGGAGAACTGCTGGTTCGGCCCCGGCTCCGCAATGGTGACCTTCGGCAGCGAGTGCGTGGGCGGGCGCAACATCATCCTGCGCAACTGCGAGGGCGCCGGCCCTTCCCGCGTGCTGTGGCTCAAGATGCGTCCCGACACCCCGCAGAACTACGAGTACATCCTCGTGGAGAACATCACCGGCACGGTGGGCAACTTCATCTACGTCCACCCCTGGACCCAGTTCTTCGACCTGAAGGGCCGCCAGGACATCCCGAAGTCCTACGGCTCCCACATCCTGATGCGCAACTGCGACGTGACCTGCACCCGCAAGCCCTTCGACATCGTGGAGAAGCCCGACGAGTTCGAGCTCAGCGACATCGTCTACGAGAACAACAAGATCAACGACCAGTCCCAGCAGCAACCCCAACGCCGATAGATCATGTTCAAGAAGACAGCTTTGACGGTGCTGGGTTGCGTCTGCTGCGCCCTGGCGCTCCAGGCTGCCGCCCCGAAGCAGAAGATGGCGAAGTTCATCCAGAAGGAGATGGACTTCGCCGTCTCGCAGTCTATGCGGATGTATGATTCCGTGAAGGACCTGGACGGACGCCTTGTCAACACCGCCCGCGGCGGACAGCTCCGGACCTGCGGATCCCGCGACTGGGTGGCGGGTTTCTTCCCGGGGACGCTCTGGTACCTCTATGAATACACGGCCGATCCGGCCATCCTCGCTGCAGCGGAGCGGATGACGGAGCGGATGGCCCCGGAGCAGTACAACACGACCAACCACGACGTGGGCTTCATGATCTATTGCAGCTACGGCAACGGCTGGCGCCTGACGGGCCGCGACGACTACCGGCAGGTGATCGTCAACGCCGGTCACTCCCTGTCGACGCGCTTCAATCCCGCCGTCGGCTGCACCCGCTCCTGGGACCCGCAGCCGCAGCGGAACCGCGACTTCATCGTGATCGTGGACAATATGATGAACCTGGAGTTGCTGACGGCGACCTCCGCCCTGACCGGGGAGCTCGAGTTGATGGAGATGGCGCGTACGCATGCCAACACCACGATCCGCAACCACTACCGGCCGGACTACAGCTCCTGGCATGTCGTCAATTACGACGGGCAGACGGGACAGATCGTCCGGAAGGAGACGGAGCAGGGCTACAGCGACGATTCCGCCTGGTCCCGCGGCCAGGCCTGGGGCCTCTACGGCTTCACGATGATGTACCGCCAGACCCGCGATCCGCGCTACCTTGAGCAGGCCGTCCAGATCGGCAAGTTCCTGATGAACCATCCCGCCCTGCCCAAGGACAAGATCCCTTACTGGGACCTGGACGTGCCCGTGGAGAAGGACACGCCGCGCGACGCCTCCTCCGCCTGCATCATGGCCTCGGCCCTGATCGAGCTGTCCACCTTCGTGGAGGATCCGGTGCTCTCGCAGCAGTTCCTCACCCTGGCCGAGCAGCAGCTCACCTCGCTCTCCAAGGCGCCGTACAAAGCGAAGCTGGGGGAGAATGCCAACTTCATCCTGATGCACTCCACGGCCAACCGGCCGGCACGCAATTTCGACACCCCGCTGGTCTACGCGGACTACTATTACATCGAGGCCCTGCTGCGCTACAAGCGCCTGCTGGAGGGCCGTCCCGTGGTGGACGTCCGCACGGTCGTCTCGGACAATCCCGACCGGCAGTTCTGGGTGGCCAGCCTGGACCGCATCGCGCGGCCCGTGGTGACGCGCCTGTCTGAGGGTACGCTCAAGCGCGACCTGCCCTTCGAGTCGCTCTCCCGCGACGCGAACCGCAAGGAGGTCTCGCGCCTGGAGGCGTTCGGGCGGACGGTCTGCGGCATCGCGCCCTGGCTGGAGCTCGGACCGGACGACACGCCGGAGGGGCGCCTGCGCGGGGAGTTCATCGACCTGACGCTCCGGGCGCTGGCCAACTCCGCCGACCCGGACTGCCCGGACCGGCTGGTCTGGGACGGCAGCCACGGCACGCAAGCCCTCGTGGATGCCGCCTTCCTGGCGCAGGGCCTACTCCGCGCCCCGACGCAGCTCTGGGGCCGGCTCGGCCCCAAGGCGCAGGCGGACCTGGTGGCTGCGCTGCAGTCCTCCCGGGAGATCAAGCCCTACGAGAGCAACTGGCTGCTGTTCGCCTCGATCGTCGAGGCGGCGCTGCTGGAGTTCACCGGCAACTGCGATATGGAGCGGCTGCTCTACGGGGTGGACCGTTTCCTGTATGACCGCTGGTACAAGGGTGACGCCTGGTACGGCGACGGCGAGGCCTTCCATCTCGACTACTACAATTCGCTGGTGATCCACCCGATGCTCACGGACGTGCTCCGCGTGCTACAGGGCCGCGGGGTGGAGGAGGAGAAATACCTGCCGCAGCAGCTGCGCCGCCAGGCGCGCTTCGCCGCGCAGCTGGAGCGCCTGGTCTCTCCGGAGGGGACGTACCCCGCCGTCGGCCGCTCCATCACCTACCGCTTCGGCTCCTTCCACGCGCTTGCGCACGCGGCCCTGCTGGGGGCGCTCCCGCGGGAGCTGCCCGCCGCGCAGGTCCGCTCCGCGCTGACCGCCGTGATGCGCCGCCAGCTCGCCACGGAAGGCAACTTCGACCGTGACGGGTGGCTGACCGTCGGTTTCTCCGGCCACCAGCTCCATATGTCCGAGTCCTACATCAACACGGGCAGCGAGTATCTCTGCTGCGCCGTGTTCCTGCCGCTGGGCCTGCCGGCCACGGATCCCTTCTGGTCCGACCCCGCCGCGGAATGGTCCCAGCTCAAGGCCTGGAAGGGCGTGGACATCGGTGCCGATCACGCCCTGGACGACCTGCGTGCCGTCCCGCAGCGCATCCAGTTGCGGAAAAACTGATTTTTTATTATATTTGTTGGATTGAAATTTAGATTTAACTGACCACTATGGCAATTACACTCAAACAGGGCTGCAAGTACGCCCTCCTCGTCCCCACTTCGATGGGACTCCGCATCACTCCCGAATCCGGCCAGCCTGTCCAGAGCAGCGACGTCTTCCACCTCCAGGCCACCAGCGCCGAGACCAACGTCGCCAGCGTGGCGTCTTATCTCGGTATGCCCGTCAAGGTCCTGACGACCTTCGTCAAGGGCAGCCCGTTCGCCTCCTTCATCAAGTCCAACCTCCGCGCCCGCGGGATGGATTTCGAAGGTCCGGAAGTGGCGCAGGGAGGCCCTTGGGGATACCGCCACCAGATCAACATCGCCGACAGCGGCTACGGCTCCCGCGGACCGCGCGTCTGGAACGACCGCGCCGGCGAGGTCGGCCGCACCCTCAACGTGAAGGATTTCGACCTCGACCGCATCTTCGGTGAGGAAGGCGTGCAGATCGTGCACCTGTCCGGCCTGATCGGCGCCCTGAGCCCCGAGACCAGCAAGTTCTGCCTCGAGATTGCCCGTGCCGCCAAGAAATACGGCACCCGCATCGCCTTCGACCTCAACTACCGCGCCTCCTTCTGGATCGGCCGCGAGCAGGAACTCCACGACATCTTCTCCGAGATCTGCTCCATCGCCGACATCCTCATCGGCAACGAGGAGGACTTCCAGCTGTGCCTGGGCATCGAAGGTCCCGAGGCCGGCGGCAAGGACATTGCCGCCAAGATCAGCGGCTTCAAGGAGATGATCGGCCGGGTCAAGGCCCAGTATCCCAATGCGCAGGTCTACGCCACCACGCTCCGCCAGGTCAACAACACCAACAGCCACAACTGGGGCGCCATCATGCTCGAAGGCGAGAACTGGCACGTGGTCGAGCCGCGCGAGATCCACGTCCTCGACCGCATCGGCGGCGGCGACGGTTTCGTCGGTGGTCTCCTGTATGCCATCCTCAAGGGCTGGGAGCCCGAGAAGTGGATCCAGTTCGGCTGGGCCACGGGTGCGCTCGCCACGACGATGCTCACCGACTACGGCCAGCCGGCCGACGAGGAGCAGGTCTGGAGCATTTGGGCAGGCAATGCGCGCGTAAAGAGATAGCCTTATGATGTACTTCGAAAGAGGTTCCAAGACCGACATCATCACCGCCGAAGATACCAGGGCCATCCTGAAGCAGGTCTTCGACGCGATGGGCCCCCGCAAGCGCGTGCTTGCGATCCCGCCGGACTTCACGCGTTTCAACTCCTACGCCGGCCCGATCACGGAGATGGTCAACGACTACTTCGGCGACGCGCTCACGGACGTGATGCCCGCCCTCGGGACGCATTCCCCGATGAGCGACGAACAGCTCTCCGTGATGTTCCCCAGCGTGCCCAAGAGTAAGTTCCGCGTCCACGACTGGCGCAACGACATCGTGACCGTCGGCACGGTCCCCGGCTCGTATGTGAGCGAGGTCTCCGAGGGCCGGCTCGACTATGAGATGAACGCGCAGGTCAACAAACTCCTGCTCGACCCGTCCTTCGACCTGATCCTCTCCATCGGCCAGGTCGTACCCCACGAGGTCATCGGCATGGCCAACTACACCAAGAACATCTTCGTGGGCGTGGGCGGCTCCGACTTCATCAACAAGAGCCACTTCATCGGCGCCAGCTACGGGATGGAGCGCATCATGGGCCGCGCCAAGAGCCCGGTGCGCGACGTCTTCGAGTACGCCAAGGTCCACTTCCTCAAGGACGTTCCCATCGTCTATGTGCTGACCGTCCGCGCCAAGGACGACGCCACGGGCGAGATGGTCACGCGCGGCCTGTACATCGGCGACGATTTCGAGTGCTTCCAGAAGGCTGCCGACCTCTCCCTCGCCACCAATTTCATCATGGTGGAGAAGGAGATCAAGAAGTGCATCGTCTACCTCGATCCCGAGGAGTTCAAGAGCACCTGGCTCGGCAACAAGAGTGTCTACCGCACCCGCATGGCCCTGGCCGACGACGCCGAGCTCATCGTGCTGGCCCCCGGCCTCAAGGAGTTCGGCGAGGACAAGACCATCGACGGCCTGATCCGCAAGTACGGCTACAAAGGCACGCCGCACACGCTGGCGTGCACCAACGCCAATGCCGACCTCCAGGCCAACCTGGGCGCCTCGGCGCACCTCATCCACGGCTCTTCGGAGGGTCGTTTCAAGATCATCTACTGCCCCGGCGACGGGATGAGCCGCGAGGAGATCGAGAGCGTAGGCTTCGAATACTGCCACTACGACGAGATGGTGGCCCGCTATCCGCTCGAGTCCCTCAAGGACGGCTGGAACACCGTCGGTGGCGAGGAGGTCTACTACATCAGCAATCCCGCCCTGGGTCTGTGGGCCTATCCGGACCGCTTCAAGGACTGAGATGAAGATAGTTTGTGACGACAAGATACCCTTCCTCCGCGGAGTGCTCGAGCCCTTCGCGGAGGTGGTGTATCTGCCCGGCAAGCAGACGACCGCCGAGGTCGTCCGCGACGCGGACGCCATCATCACCCGCACGCGCACCAAGTGCGATGCGGCGCTGCTCGCCGGTTCTTCCGTAAAGGTCATCGCGACCGCCACCATCGGGTTCGACCACATCGACACCGCCTGGTGCGAGTCCCACGGCATCCGCTGGGAGAACGCCCCCGGGTGCAACTCCTGGTCCGTCAAGCAGTACATCGCCTCCGTGCTGGTCAGCCTGTCGCGCCGCCACGGCCTGGACCTCTCCGGGATGACGCTCGGCGTGGTGGGGGTCGGCAACGTCGGCTCCAAGGTTGCCGAGGTGGCCTCGCTGCTCGGGATGAAGGTCCTGCTCAACGACCCGCCGCGTGCGCGCGCCGAGGGCCCGCAGGGCTTCGTGTCGCTGGACGAGCTGATGGAGCGCGCGGACATCGTCACGCTCCACGTGCCGCTGACCAAGGCGGGGGAGGATGCCACGTGGCATCTGTTCGACGCCGCCCGCATCGGCCGGCTCCGCCGGGACCAGTTCCTCTTTAACTCCTCGCGCGGCCCGGTCGTCGACAACGCCGCCCTGCGCGAGGCGCTCAAGGCCGGGACCCTGCGGGGTGCCGTGCTGGATGTCTGGGAGGGTGAGCCGGAGATCGACCGGGAGTTGCTCGGTCTGTTGGAGTATGCCACGCCCCACATCGCCGGCTACAGTGCCGACGGCAAGGCCAACGGCACGACGATGAGCGTACGCACCGTGGCCCGCGTGCTCGGGCTGCCGCTCACGGACTGGACCGCCTCCGGCGTGCCCGCTCCCGCGCAGCCGCTTTCGTTCTGCATCGACGCCCCCGGCAAGACCACGGCGCAGGTGCTCGCGGAGGCCATCCTCCATACCTACGACGTGCAGCGCGACACGGATGCGCTGCGCGCCGACCCCGGACTCTTCGAGAAACTTCGCGGGGACTATCCCGTGCGGCGCGAGCCCACGGCCTTCTCCCTGCAGCTAAAGGGCGGGACCGCCGCGCAGGCGGACACGCTCTCCAGGATCGGATTCAAAGTAACAATCAACCAATAACAACAATTAATCAATTATGCAACCTGTTTCTGATATCGGACTCGTGGGACTCGCCGTGATGGGTGAGAACCTCGTGCTCAACATGGAAAGCAAAGGCTTCCACGTCAGTGTGTTCAACCGTACTGTCGAGAAGGTCGACAGATTCATCAACGGCCGCGGCGCCGGCAAGAATTTCTACGGCGCCCACTCCCTGGAGGAGCTCGTGGCCTCCCTGAAGTCCCCCCGCCGGGTCTTCCTGATGGTCAAGGCCGGCCAGGCCGTCGACGACTTCATCGAGAAGCTCATCCCGCTGCTGGATCCCGGTGACATCATCATCGACGGCGGCAACTCCCACTTCCCCGACACGGCCCGCCGCACGGCCTATGTCGAGAGCAAGGGCCTCCTGTACATCGGCACCGGCGTGTCCGGCGGCGAGGAAGGCGCCCTCAAGGGCCCGTCCATGATGCCCGGCGGATCCCCCGCAGCCTGGCCGTATGTCAAGCCCATCTTCCAGAGCATCTGCGCCAAGGTCGAGGACGGCTCGCCGTGCTGCGACTGGGTGGGCGAGAACGGTGCCGGCCACTTCGTCAAGATGGTCCACAACGGCATCGAGTACGGTGACATCCAGCTCATCTGCGAGTGCTATCAGATCATGAAGGACATCCTCGGGATGACCAACGAGGAGATGCACCAGACCTTCGCCGAGTGGAACAAGGGCGACCTCGACAGCTACCTCGTGGAGATCACCCGCGACATCCTCGCCAAGAAGGACGAGGACGGCAAGTACGTGCTCGACTACATCCTCGACACCGCCGGCCAGAAGGGCACCGGCAAGTGGACGGCCATCGCCTCCCTGGACCAGGGCGTGCCCCTGACCCTGATCGGCGAGTCCGTGTTCGCCCGCTGCCTGTCCGCCCAGAAGGAGGAGCGCGTGGCTGCCAGCAAGGTCCTCGCGGGCCCGAAGCCGGCCAAGTTCACGGGTGACCGTGCCGCTTTCCTCGAGGATCTGCGCAAGGCCCTCTTCTCCGCCAAGGTCGTCTCCTACGCCCAGGGCTACACGCTGATGCGTGCCGCGGCCAAGGAGTATGGCTGGAACCTCAACTACGGCGGCATCGCCCTGATGTGGCGCGGCGGCTGCATCATCCGCAGCGTGTTCCTCGGCAAGATCAAGGAAGCCTTCGACAAGAATCCCGACCTGGCGAACCTCCTGCTCGACTCCTACTTCCAGGGCAAGCTCGCCGAGTCGCAGCAGAGCTGGCGCAACGTCATCGCCTGTGCGGTGATGAACGGCGTCCCGGCCCCTTGCCTCGCCGCAGCCCTCGAGTACTACGACGGCTACCGCAGCGAGCGGCTCCCGGCCAACCTCCTGCAGGCCCAGCGCGACTACTTCGGCGCCCACACCTACGAGCGCACCGACAAGCCGCGCGGAGAGTTCTTCCACACCAACTGGACGGGCCACGGCGGCGACACGGTCGCCGGCACTTACATTGCTTAATTAACTGATAACCAATAAGAATATGATGAAAATCGGCAAATATTCCTTCGGTACCGGCGACCGTTTCGCCCACGAGGGTATCAACCAGCTCAAGGCCCTCATCGAGGCCGAGAAGCTGTTCGGCGTGCACTTCGTGCCCGTCTGGAACAAGTCCAACCGCGAGCATAACATCATCGGCACCGAGCCTGCCAGCACCCGTGCCGAGGCCGACGCCGCCATCAAGGCGCTGGGCTACAAGGACCAGTACTTCGTGGATGCGGACCACATCAACCTGAACAACGTGGACCGTTTCATCGACGCTTCCGACTTCTTCACCATCGATGTCGCGGACTACATCGGCCACACCGGCACGATGGAGGAGCGCTTCCTGCCCGCCATCAAGGAGGCCGGCAAGATCTACCGCCACATCGCCGCCAAGAAGGGCGAGGGCAACTTCGTGACCGAGGTCTCGATGGACGAGGTCGACGAGGCCCAGACCCCCGAGGAGCTCCGCTACATCCTCAAGGAGATCGCCAAGGAGAAGATCCCCGTGCAGACCATCGCCCCGAAGTTCACGGGCCGTTTCAACAAGGGTGTCGACTATGTCGGCGACCTGGCCCGCTTCGAGAAGGAGTTCGAGCAGGACCTGCTCGTCATCGACGAGGCCGTCAAGGCCTACGGCCTGCCCGACAACCTCAAGCTCTCCATCCACTCCGGTTCCGACAAGTTCAGCATCTACCCGATCATGGGCCGTCTGATCCGCAAGTACGACAAGGGCATCCACATCAAGACTGCCGGCACCACCTGGCTCGAGGAGAACATCGGCCTCGCGCTGGCCGCCCCCGAGGGCCTCGCGCTCGCGAAGAAGATCTATGTGAACGCGCTGGGCCGCATGGATGAACTGACCGTCCCGTACGCCACCGTCATCGACGTCGACAAGAGTGCGCTCCCGTCCCCCGAAGAGGTGGAGAAGTGGGACGCCGAGACCTACGCCAAGACGATGCGCCACAACCAGGCCGAGCCGCTCTACAACCAGAATTTCCGCCAGCTCATCCACGTCAGCTTCAAGATCGCTGCCGAGCTCAAGGACGAGTTCCTGCCGGCCCTCGAGAAGTACACCGACGTCATCGGCGAGCAGATCACCGAGAACCTTTGCGAGAGACATATCAAGCGGCTTTTTGCTGAGTAATAGATGAAACTGACCGATATCCTCTCCAAGGGTTTCAACCCTGCGGAATGGGAGCAGAAAGGCTATCAGCTCCCCAAGTTTGACATTGCAGCCGTGCGCGAGAAGACCCGCAAGGAACCCACCTGGGTCCACTTCGGCGGTGGCAACATTTTCCGCGCCTTCCCGGCGGCCATGCTCAACGACGCCCTGAACACCGGCCAGTACGACCGGGGTGTCATCGTGGCCGAGACCTTCGACTTCGAGGTCGTGGACAAGGCCTATGCTCCTTACGACAACCTTTCCCTGTCCGTCAGCCTCCAGTCTACGGGGACGGTCGAGAAGAAGGTCATCGCCAGCGTCACGGAGGCCCTGAAGGCCGACTACCAGTTCGCGGACTGGCAGCGCCTCGTGGACATCTTCCGCAACCCCTCGCTCCAGATGATCTCCTTCACGATCACCGAGAAGGGCTATGGATACAACGAAGCCGACCTCGCCCGCGGGCTCAAGCCCGTCTTCGCCCTGGGCAAGGTGGCCGTGCTGCTGCGTGAGCGCTGGGAGGCGGGCTGCCTGCCCCTGACGGTCCAGTCGATGGACAACTGCTCCCACAACGGCGACCGCGTCAAGGCCGGCGTGCTGGCCTATGCCGAGCGCTGGGTGAAGGACGGTCTCGTACCCGAGGCTTTCCTGGACTATCTCAAGGACGAGACGAAGGTCACCTTCCCGTGGTCGATGATCGACAAGATCACCCCGCGTCCCCACAGCAAGGTCAAGGAGATGCTCGCCGCGGACGGCTTCGAGGACAACGAGTACATCGAGACCGAGAAGCATACCTTCACGGCTCCGTTCGTCAATGCCGAAGAGACGCAGTACCTCGTCATCGAGGATCACTACACCAACGGCCGCCCGCCGCTGGATCTCGGCGGCGCTCTCTACACCACGCGCGAGACCGTCGACAAGGTGGAGACGATGAAGGTGACGACCTGTCTGAACCCGCTCCACACGGCGATGTCCATCTACGGCTGCATGCTCGGTTATACCCTGATCTCCGCGGAGATGGCTGATCCCGACATCCGTTCCTTCATCCAGAAGATCGGCTACATCGAGGCGATGCCCGTCGTGACGGATCCCGGTGTGCTGAATCCCTATGAGTTCATCGGCGCCGTGATTGGCCGCCGCCTGCCGAATCCCTTCATGCCCGACGCCCCGCAGCGTATCGCGATGGATACCTCCCAGAAGCTCGCCATCCGTTTCGGCGAGACCATCAAGAAGTACATCGCCCGCGGCCTGGATATGGAGAACCTTCAGCTGATCCCGCTCGTGCTGGCCGGTTACGCCCGCTATCTGAAGGGGATCAAGGACGACGGCACGCCGTTCGACCCTTCTCCGGATCCGTTGCTCGGGGAACTGCAGGCCATCGTGGCTCCGCTGCAGGTCGGCAAGCCGGACCAGGACTACAGCTGCCTCAAGGCCCTGTATACCCGCAAGGATGTCTTCGGGCTCGACCTCTATGAGGCCGGTCTCGGCGAGAAGATTGAGGGTATGGTGAAGGAACTCTTCGCCGGTCCCGGCGCGGTCCGTGCCACCCTGCACAAGTATGTCGAGGCCCGTTAGGGCAGACAGCTTTCATTGAAAAAGGCAGCCGGAAGGCTGCCTTTTTCTTGTCATTCCGGGCCTGACCCGGGAACTCCTTACAGGATCGTCACTTCCGCCCCTGCGGCCGAGGCGATGCGCTTCACCAGGCCCTGGAGCACGGCGCCGGGGCCGATCTCGCGGAACTCCGTGGCGCCGTCCGCGAGCATGTTCTTGACGGATTGCGTCCAGCGGACCGGCGAGGTCAGCTGCTGCAGGAGATTGTCCTTGATGCGCTGGGGGTCCGTCTCTGGCAAAGCGCTGACATTCTGGTAGATAGGGCACTTGGGAGCGCGGACCTCGGTCCGGTCGATGGCTTTGGCCAGCTCCACGCGCGCGGGCTCCATCAGCGGGCTGTGGAAGGCGCCGCCGACGCTCAGCGGCAGGGCGCGCTTGGCACCTGCGGCCTTGAGCGCGTCGCAGGCGCGCGCCACGGCTTCTTTCTCGCCGGAGATCACCACCTGTCCGTCGCAGTTGTAGTTGGCGGGGATGACGGTCCCCTCGATCGTGGCGCAGACTTCCTCCACCTTCTCGTTGGGCAGGGCGATCACGGCGGCCATCCCGCCGGGCACCTGCTCGCAGCATTTCTGCATCTCGCTGGCGCGTACGGCCACGAGGCGCAGGGCGTCCTCGAAGTCCACGGCGCCCGCCGCCACGAGTGCGGAGAATTCGCCGAGGGAGTGGCCGCCGACCATGTCGGGGGCGGGAAGTCCCTCGGTGCAGAGGGCCGTCACGACGGAATGCAGGAAGATGGCCGGCTGGGTGACCCTGGTGGCGCGCAGGTCTTCGTCGCTGCCCTCGAACATGATGTCCGTGAGGCGGAAGCCCAGGATCTCATTGGCTTTCTCCATCAGTTCGCGGGCCCGGGCATTGCTCTCATACAGGTCCTTGCCCATTCCGGGAAACTGTGACCCCTGACCGGGGAATACATATGCTCTTTTCATGATATCGTCGGTTTTTTCTGATAATTCGTTTTGTTTGCGGACGCAAATTTACAAAAAATCAGTATATTTGCATTCCCCAACGGCAGACCCGCGGGTATGCCCCTGTAGTTTAATGGATAGAATTTCGGATTCCGGTTCCGACGATAGGCGTTCGATTCGCCTCGGGGGTACGAAAAGACAGCGCTTACGGCGCTGTCTTTTTGGTTTCCCTGCCCGGTGAGACGGGCACTGCCTGCAAGCAGCAGAGGCGCTAACGGATGAAGTGGGTCGGAGCCCAAGCCTCGCCGGGGTCCCGGCCGGGGGCAGGCTTGCCGCCCGTGGCCTTGAGAAGCCACGCCAGGTTGTCCGCCAGCGTGCGCATCGTCTGCATCCCTTCGGCATCCAAGGCGGCCTGGCCGGGCGAGCGACCGTAGACGATGTTCCAGTACTGCGAGGTCACGACCGGCATGTTCATCATCTGGAAGGGGATCGTCAGCGTCTCGAAGGTGGCCGTGGCGCCGCCCCGGCGGCACACCGCCACGGCTGCGGCGGGCTTGCCGGCGATGGCGCCGCCGTTGGAGTAGAAGGCTCGCTGGATTACGCTGAGCAGCGCCCCGTTCGGCTGGCCGTAATAGACCGGGGAACCCACGACCAGGGCGTCGGCACCGGCGAAGCGCTCGCTGATCCGGTTGCAGATATCGTCGTCGAAGACGCACGCACCGCCGCCCTTGCGGGCGCACCCGCCGCAGGCGATGCATCCGCGGACCGGCTCGTGGCCGATCCAGACGGTCTCGCTCCCGATACCGTCCTTGTCCAGCTGCCTGGCGATTTCGGCCAGCGCCAGCGCTGTGTTGCCCTGCTGATGCGGGCTCCCGTTGATGAGCAGTACTTTCATCTTTTTCTCATTTTTCTTGTTGTCCGTCTTTGTCCTTGCTCCAAGGCTCCACCCGGAACCGGCCGGGCGCTTCCTCCACCACGAAGTCTCCCTCGTGGACGGTTTCGAGACCGTCGTCGGTCAGCAGCGAGAGCATCGAGAATCCCATGCAGTCATACGGCGCGAGGATCTTGTCCCCGCAGAACCGTTTCACTTCCGGGAAGTTGGTGCCTGTATACTGGATCTTGCTCATATAGCCTTACAGATCGAACGGGATGTCGCCCTGCATGAACAGTACGGCCCGGCCGGTGATGCGGACGCGCTCGCCGGCCAGTTCGACCTCCAGCAGGCCCCCGCGCGCAGACAGCTGCCGGGCCGTCATCCGGCGCTTGCCGAGCCGGGCGGCCCAATAGGGGGTGAGGTAGGTGTGGGCGCTGCCCGTGACCGGGTCCTCGGGAACGTCCAGCTTGGGGTAGAAGCAGCGCGAGACGAAGTCGCAGTCCGTCCCCTGCGCCGTGAGGATGAGCCCCCGGCCGTCCAGCCGCCGGATGGCGTCGTAGTCCGGCCGGAAGACCTTCAGAACGGCTTCGTCCGGGAGTACAAGCATCATGTCGCCCCCATCGTAGTACGCCTCGCAGGCACTCCCGCCGGATGCTGCGAGGACCTCGTCCGTCAGGGGGATGCGCTTGTACGGCCCCACCGGGAAGTCCATCGTGTAGCCGCTCTCGCCGGCATGGACGATGAGCTCGCCGCTCAGGGTCCGGAAATGCATCTCGGTGACGCCTGCGTCCACGAAGCGGTGCAGCACGAAGGCGGTGGCCAGCGTGGCGTGGCCGCACAGGGCCACCTCGCCGCCCGGCGTGAACCATTTGAGGTCATACCGCCCGGGAGCGGTCGGGACGACGAAGGCCGTCTCGGAGTAATTGTTCTCGATGGCGATCGCCTGCATCAGCTCCGGGGGCGGCATCTGCCTGCAGGGCAGCACCGCCGCCGGGTTTCCGGCGAAGAGCCGGTCCGTGAAGGCATCTGCGATGTACTGTCTCAATGATGCGGGGGTTTAGTGCCGCCGGGGCGGGCGGTTCCACGGTTCGGCGGCCTTCTCGCAGAGGCGGAGGAAATGCGCCTTGAGGTCCTCCCAGCGGTAGTAGGGACCGGAGACCGGCTCGATGCCCGGAATCCGGATCTCCTGCTCGTTGTAGAGGATCTTGGTCAGGATCTCGTCCTCCCGGTTGCGGTAGAAGACCATCTGGCAGTTGGTGGCCATCGGCACCTGGAAGAAGGCGTACCAGCCGTGCAGGTGGGCCTCCCGATAGGGGTGGATGCGCCCCTGCGGGTCGTCGGCGCCCAGCAGGGCGAACAGGGGCAGCACGGAGGTGTCGTGGCCGAAGCGCAGGTCGGCCGCTCGGTGGCTGTCCGGGCGGATGGCGGCGTCGGCCTTCTCGATGAAGTCCAGCAGCAGCGGGCGGATGGCGTAGCGGATCACGTCGCCGTTCTCCAGCGAGCCGGCCCAGCTGCGGTAGATCGAATCGTTGCCGGGTGCCCAGAAATAGGCGAGCTCCTCGGGGGTGAAGTACTTGCGGTAGATCTCGATGCCCATGAAGTCGATGAGCTGGCACAGGCCGCCTGCGTTGAAGATGGCACGCACGAAGGGCTCGGGATTGCCCAGGACACGCAGGGCGGCCGGGAGGTCCGTCACGAGCGGGGTCAGGAAGCGCGTGAAGTCGTAGCCCGGTGTCCCGGGGGCAGGCTCATAGGGACGCGGCCCCTGCGGTTGCTGCGGGCGCGTGTACGAGGCGGGGTTGCGCGGCTGGGGCGGCGGATCGTTGGGCCTGCGGATGTTCAGGCTCGGGTTGATATAGGACATGAACCGCTCGGCGCTCGTGAAGGTGAACTGCTGCTTGGGGAACTTGTCCTGCAGGCTGTTGGTGAAGTTGCACATGCTCACGATGCAGCGGAAACTGGTGCTGGAGAAGCTGTTGACTTCCTGCCGGTTGCGGTTCTTGAAGATGCCGGGGTAGCGGTCGGCCATCCGGGCGGCGATCATCCGGTGCTCGCGGGCGCCGCGCGGGGTGAGCGAGCCTTCCATCCCCTTGTGGGCCTCCACGATCTTCTCCACGTCGGCATACAGGGCCCGGCCGCTCTCGGTCAGCAGCCCCAGCGTGTCCAGCTGGGCGAATCCCGCCTGCGCCGCACGGGCGAAGGTGGAATTCAGCTCGTAGCGCGACCCGTGCCGTCCGTAATGGGAAATGTAGAAGGGCTTGAACCCCCTGGGGGCAGGGGTGTCGTGGATGGGGTTGAACTCATAGGAGTGCATGTTGTTGGCCGCCCGGTCGGGGTTTTCGGCCAAGAGGCGCACCGCGGCTTCCTGGGCGCCGAGGCTGAGTCCGAGGGCCATCAGCAGGGAGAATGCGAAGAGGCGTTTCATCGGTGGTCGTAAATGTCTGTCCAAGCAAATATTGCAAAAAAAAGCGGACTTTGCAACCGCAATGCCGGAGGGTGGGAGTCTGAATGAAAGTTTTTTGTAAATTTGAAGAAACAATGTTCCCCAGACACAAAACCATCAGGATATGAAAAGACTGCTTGTAATCCTGGGACTGGCCCTCGCGGCCTCCCTCGGCCCCGTCTCCGCCCAGGAGTGGGAGCCCCTCTTCAACGGCAAGAACCTCAAAGGCTGGAAACAGGTCACCGGCACGGCGAAATACGCCGCCAAGGACGGTATGATCGTGGGCACGACCACGGACAGCAAGATCAACTCCTTCCTCGCCACCACCAAGGAGTATGGGGATTTCATCCTCGAGCTCGAGTTCATGACCGAGGGGATCAACTCCGGCGTGCAGCTCCGCAGCCACAAGGACCCCGCCCGCGGGCTCGTGTACGGCTACCAGTTCGAGATCGACCCGGCGCCGCGCGCCTGGACGGGCGGCATCTATGACGAGGCCCGCCGCCTCTGGCTCTACCGGATGACGACCAACGAACCGGCCCGCACCGCCTACCGCCAGGGCTGGAACTCCGCCCGCATCGAGTGCATCGGGGACCACATCCGCACCTGGGTCAACGGCATCCCTTGCTCCAACCTCATCGACGACGTGGACAAGACCGGCTTCATCGCCCTGCAGGTCCACACCGTGGCTCCCGATCTCATCGGTTCCCGTATCTGCTGGAAGAACATCCGCATCCTGACCAAGGACGTGGAGAAGTACGCCACCCCCTCGCCGGCGCCCTGCGTCAACTGCATCGCCAACACCCTCACGCCGGAGGAGGTCGCCGACGGCTGGAAACTCCTCTTCGACGGCAAGACCGCCAATGGCTGGCAGAGTGCCCGCCCCCGGATGAACGGCGCGTTCCCGTACGAGGGCTGGAGCGTAGAGAACGGCGTGCTCTACGTCCACGCCGGTGACGGCGGCGAGAGTGCCAACGGCGGTGACATCATCACGACGCGCAAGTACCGCAATTTCATCCTCAAGGTGGACTTCAAGATCACGCCCGGCGCCAACAGCGGCATCAAGTATTTCGTGGATCCCTTCATGAACGGAGGTCCCGGCTCGGCCATCGGCTGCGAGTTCCAGATCCTGGACGACCGCCGTCACCCGGATGCCAAGCTGGGCGTCAACGGCAACCGGACCCTGGGCTCCCTGTATGACCTCATCCCGGCTCCGAAAGGGGAGTGGGAGAGCTACACCATCGACGGGTGGCATACGGCGATGATCGTCGTGAACGGCCCGCACGTGGAGCACTGGCTCAATGGCCACAAGCTCCTCGAGTACGAGCGTAACAACCAGATGTGGAATGCCTTCGTGGACTACAGCAAGTATAAGGATTGGCCGGACTTCGGTAACGCCGAGGAGGGGTACATCCTCCTGCAGGACCACGGCCACCTGGTTTCCTTCAAGAACATCAAGATCAAGGAGCTTTGATGCCTGCGATGCGTGTGCTTCTCCGCCTGCTGCCGGCCCTGGCGCTGCTGGCCGCCTGCAGCGCCGGTGCGCCGGTCTCCTTCCAGCGCGACGACGCCGCCCGCAAGGTGGACGTCAGCGTGGACGGACGCTATTTCACGAGTTTCTTCTATCCTGAGGATGAGGCCAAACCCATCCTCTGGCCCATCCTGACGGCATCCGGCGTGGACATCACGCGCGGCTATCCCCGCGCGCCGCGCCCCTTCGAGAGCGTCGACCATCCGCACCATTCCGGCCTGTGGTTCAACCACGGGGACGTCAACGGGCTCGACTTCTGGAACAATTACCACGCGCTGCCCGCAGAGCGCAAGCCCGCCTACGGGTCGGTGCGGCTCCGCAGCATCGAGTCGATGGCGGGCGACCGGCTGGTGACCCTGTCGGACTGGGTGGACAATGACGGCCGCGTGCTCCTGACGGAGCGGACCACCTATGTCTTCGGTGGCAGCCGGGACGAGCGGACGATCGTCCGCAGCGCCCTGCTGACTGCCGTGGACACGGTCCGTTTCGGCGAGGACAAGGAGGGGATGTTCGGCCTGCGGGTGGACCGCGCCTTCCAGCAGCCTTCGGACAGCCCGGTGCTCTACCTGGATGCCCAAGGCCGGCCCTCGGATGCGCCCACGGTCAACAAGGACGGCGTCACTGGCCTGTATACCAACAGCCTGGGTTTTACGGGCGACGCCGCCTGGTCCAAGCGCGCGGAGTGGACCAAACTCGACGGGACCAAGGACGGGGACGACATCACCATCCTGGTCATCGACTCCAAGGAAAACGTCAATTTCCCGGGCTGGTCCCACGCGCGGGGGTACGGGCTGTTCGCCCAGAACAACCTTGGCGGAAAGGGGATGGACCGCAGTTTTACCGGCGAGGCCGGCTTCACGCTCCTGCCCGGAGAGTCCAGGACCTTCACCTACAAGGTCGTCATCAAGAGCGGTGGACACCTGACCCCGGCGCAGTGCGAAGCCTGCGCCCGGGCCTTCAACGGTGTCCTGCCTGATTGATCCGCAAGGGCTTCCGGATGCTTATCTGACGCTGTCGCACCGGTTTCTGTAGAATGCACGGACATCTTCCCACTTGTAATAGGGGAAGGTGTCCGTCTGCATAGGCAGCGAGGCTTCGAAGCCGTTGAGCAGGCACTTGACGAGAACCTCGCCGGGATGCCGCCGGCTGCGGTAGAAGACCAGCTGGATGTTGGAGGCCTTGCAGGTCTCCCAGTTCTGGTAGCAGTCCTTGACTTCGTTGGGGTCCTCCGGGTCGCGGTCGGCGCCGTTCAGGCCCATCAGTACGGTCAGCGGGCCGATGTTGCCGTCGTGGCCGAAGCGCAGGTCCGCCCTGTGGCTGCTGGTGCCGGCGATGGCGGCATCGGCTTTGGCGATGATGTCGTCCAGGATGGGGATCATCCGATACTGGTCGCCGAAGACCCAGGAGTAGGCCCCGAGATTGGACGACTCCCAGCGCTCGACCATCTCTTCGTCCGTGATGATGCTCCCCATCATCCCTTCGTAGCCGATGTTGGGCAGCGACGTGTAGAGGTTGATCAGGTCGCCGGCGATGCGGTCAGGACCGCCCGGCAGGCCGTCGGTGCTGGTAAAGACGCGCGCGAGGACCTTGTTCTGCAGGTCGTCCTTGCCGCGGAAGAGCTCACGGTGCTGTTCGTAGCGCGGCTTGGCCTTCGGAAAATCGTGCTTGACGGGATTCTCCTTGTCGTTGGGGACCACGGCGTCCAGGGTGAAGCGGGAGGACTGTTCGCGGATCTCGATCCGGGGATTGCACTGCACGAGTTCCTGGCAGAAGGCGGACATGCTCAGCACGCAGCGGCCGGACAGGGAAGAGATGGCCAGTACGTAGCCGCCGTCCCGGAAGACTTCCGGGAAGCGGTTGTACATCGTCCGGGCGATGCGCTGGTGCTGGTCCCAGCCCAGCTGGGTGAGCTCGCTGATGCCGGTGATGAGCTCCTGCTTCGCCGCCATGAAGCGCCCGTAGAAGGCTTCGCCTTCGGCTGTGAGCTGGTGCCGGTCGTGGGCGAAGGTCAGGAGCGTGTCCAGCTGGTGATAGAGCGTCTCGTTCCAGTAGTACCGGGAGCCGTGACGGGCATAATGGCTGATATAGAAAGGTTTGTAGCCACGTGGCGCGGGGGTGGGCTGTACGGTCTCGAAGAGGTAGGGATAATCGTTGCCGTAGGATTTGCGGGGGTCTTGGCGTAACTGCTCCAACGCGGAGCCGCCCTGCGCCCAGGCCGTCAGGGAGAGGCCGACGAGCAGCAGGAGGGTGAAGAATCGTCTCATATGCGGTTATTGTTTTTTGCCTTTGCCGCCGCGGTTCATGAACTTGCGCATGATGCCGGCGACGATGCGGATGGGAAGGGGGCGAAGGGCCTTCTCTGCCTCCTTGAGTTTCTCGCGGATCGGGATGCCCTGCGGGCAGTGCTTCTCGCACTTGCCGCACTGGATGCACTGCGAGGCGTAGGACGGTTCCTTGGTGAGGGCCACCGTCTGGACGTATTGCGACCAACCTGCCATCCGGGATTCGGAGTACATCGTATTGTAGCAGAGGAAATGGCCGGGGATGTCCACGCCCTTGGGGCAGGGCATGCAGTAGCGGCAGCCCGTGCAGCCTACCTTCTCCTTGGCGCGGATGCGGCGCTTGACTTCCTCGATCAGGGCGAAATCCTCCGCCGTGAAGTCCCCGCAGACGGCCTCTGAGGCTGTCCGGAGATTCTCCCGGACCATCTCCAGGGAGTTCATCCCGGACAGGACGACCGTGACCTCCGGCTGGTTGTAGAGCCAGCGCAGACCCCACTGGGCCGGGGTCCAGCCCCGCGGGTGGGCTGCGATGACCTGCTTGGCGTCCTCCGGGAGGAGGTTCACCAGTTTGCCGCCGCGCAGGGGCTCCATGATGATGACAGGGATGCCCCGGGCAGTGGCGGCCTTGAGGCCCTCCACACCGGCCTGGGCGAACTCGTCCAGGTAGTTGTACTGGATCTGGCAGAAATCCCAGTCATAGTCGGCGAGGATCTTGAGGAAGTTCGCCGTGTTGCCGTGGTACGAGAAGCCGATGTTGCCGATCTGTCCGGCGGCCTTCTTCTCCGCGATCCAGTCCAGCATCCCCAGGCCCTTGAGCCGCTCCCATTGGGCGATGTCGGTCAGGTGGTGCACCAGGTAGTAATCCACGCGGCCGGTGCGCAGGCGGGCGAGTTCTTCGCCGAAGAAGCGGTCCAGCGCGGCCCGGCTGCCCACCATATACTGGGGGAGTTTGGTGGCGATGTGGACCTGGTCCCGGATGCCGTTGCGCTCCAGGATTTCGCCCAGGGCGGCTTCGCTGCCGGGATAAATGTAGGCGGTGTCGAAATAGTTGACCCCGGCGCGGTAGGCGGCCAGGATCTCCTGCTCGGTCTTGTCGATGTCGACACCGCCGCCCTTGCGGCTGAAACGCATGCAGCCGTAGCCGAGGATGGAGAGGGGGGTGCCGTATTTGTCGGGCCTGTATTGCATATTTGTCTTTCACAAAAATAAATAATATTTTTGTATTTCCAGTTAGTTAGTGGTTACGTACGATATGGAGAACGATCTCGATGCAATCCGAAAGGAAATCGATGCTGTAGACGCGCAGATGACCGACCTGTTCGTCCGGAGGATGGAGCAGGTCCGGCGCATCACCGAATACAAGAAGTCCCGCGGGCTCTGCATTTCCGACCCCGCCCGCGAAGAGGCCGTCATCCACCGGGGCGCCAGCCGGGTGGAGGACCGCGACATCCGCGAGTATTACGTCAATTTCCAGAAACAGGTCATCCGCCTGTCCCGCGACTGGCAGCAGCGCCTGATGAGCGGGATGAAGGTGGCTTATTGCGGGGTGCCCGGCGCTTTCGCCTACATCGCAGCCCGGCGGATGTTCCCGGGCGCGGAGCTGGTCTCCTATCCCGATTTCGAAGCGGCCTACCGCTCCTGCGAGCGGGGGGAGTCCGATGCCGTCGTGCTCCCGTTCGAGAATAGTTTCGCCGGCGAGGTGTCCACGGTCACGGACCTGATGTTCTCCGGCACGCTCTACGTCAACCAGGTGATGGAAGTGGAGGTCGAGCAGAACCTGCTGGGCCTGCCCGGCGCGGACAAGTCGCAGGTCCGCAAGGTCTACAGCCATCCGCAGGCCCTGGCCCAGTGTGCCGACTTCATCCAGCGTAACAATCTGGAAGCCAGGGAGTTCTCCAATACGGCGCTCGCCGCGAAGCGGGTGGCCGAAAAGCAGGACCCGACCCGCGCCGCCATCGGCACGGTAGAGGCTGCGGAGATCTACGGCCTGGAGGTGCTCGAGCCCCGCATCAATACCAGCCGGACGAATTCCACGCGCTTCGCGGCCTTCTCCCGGGTGCTCAACCTCGACAAGGTGAACAAGCGCAAGATGGGCAAGCGCTTCATCCTGATGTACACCGTCAGGAACGAAGCCGGCGCCCTGGCGCAGACGCTCAACATCATCGGTGCGCACAATTACAATATGTACAACCTCCACAGCCGCCCGATGAAGGAGCTGTTGTGGAACTATTATTTCTTCGTCGAACTCGACGGCGACATAGCCACGGAGGAGGGGAGCAGCATGCTCCGGGAGCTGGGGCCGCTCTGCGACCGGCTCAAACTCGTGGGGTCGTTCTATACCCGGTAAGCGAATATGAAGAATTCCATCGGCACCAGCGTCATCCTGACGCTCTTCGGCGAGAGCCACGGCCCGGCGGTCGGCGCGGTCCTGGACGGACTGGCCCCCGGCCTGCCGGTCGACGAGGCGTACATCGCCGAGTGCCTGGCGCGCCGCCGGCCCGCCGGGCCGGCTGACACCGCGCGCGTGGAGCCGGACCGGTTCCGGATCCTGAGCGGCGTGTACCAAGGCCGCACCACGGGCACGCCCCTGACCCTCGTCATCCCCAACGAGAACGTCCGCAGCGCGGACTACGGCCAGCTGGAGCACGTGGCGCGTCCCTCGCACGCCGACTATGCGGCCCAGGTCAAGTACCACGGCTTCCAGGACCCGCGCGGGGGCGGACACTTCTCCGGCCGCGTGACGGCCGGGATCGTGGCTGCCGGGGCCATCTGCCGCCAGGCCCTGGCGGCCAAGGGGATCCTCCTCGGCACGCACATCCTGCGCTGCCCCGGCGTGGAGGACGCCCCGTTCACGGACGTGGCGTCCGAGGTGAAACGCATCGAGGCGCGCCGCTTCCCGCTGATCCTCGACCTTGAGGAGCAGGTGGAGGCTGCCGTGCTCGCGGCCAAGCAGGAGCAGGATTCGCTCGGCGGCGTGATCCAGACCGGGATCTGCGGACTGCCCGCCGGGCTGGGGGAGCCTTGGTTCGACTCGCTCGAGGGTGTGCTCGCCCGCGCGGTCTTCGCCATCGGCGGCATCAAGGGCATCGAATTCGGTGCCGGCTTCGCCCTGGCGGGGCTTCGCGGCTCCCAGGCCAACGACGCCTTCCGGATGCAGGACGGGCGCGTGGTCACGTCCACCAACCGCAGCGGCGGGATCAACGGTGGCATCACCAACGGGATGCCCGTACTCTTCAATATGGCCGTCAAACCCACGCCATCCATCGCCCGGACCCAGCAGACAGTCGATTTCGTGGCGGGCAGGGATGTCGACCTCTCGCTGACCGGACGTCACGACCCGGCCATCATCCGCCGGATCTGTCCGGTGGTCACCGCGCTCGTGGCCGTAGTGCTCTGCGACCAGCTGGCCCTGCGCTTCGGCACCGATTATCTCGCACAAGTATGACAGGATTCATCAATTACCATAAAGTGCTCATCGTGGGCCTGGGCCTGATCGGCGGCTCCTATGCCCAGAAACTCAGCGCGCTGGGTTTCGAGGTGGGGGCGCTCGCACGCCGGCAGCAGACCCTGGATTTCGCCCTGGAGAAGGGCTTCATCGCCCACGGGCAGACGGAGGTCACGCGCGAATATGTCTCGCGCTTCGACCTCGTGGTCTTCGCCCTTTATCCCCACACCTTCGTGGAGTGGATCGGGAAGTACCAGGACTATCTCAAGCGCGGCGCCGTGCTCACGGACGTGACGGGCGTCAAGCGCAGCATCGTCCCCACGATCCAGGGGATGCTCCGCGAGGACCTGGAGTTCGTGCCCGCGCATCCGATGGCCGGTCGCGAACTCTCCGGCGTGGAGAACAGCGACTGCCGCATCTTCGCCGACGCCAACTACATCGTCACCCCCACGGAGCGCAACAGCCCCGAGGGGATCGAGCTCGTGCGCTCGCTCGGCTGCATCCTGGGCTTCCGCCACATCGCCGTGCTCTCCCCGGAGGAGCACGACGAGATGATCGGCTTCCTCTCGCAGCTGACGCACTGCATCGCCGTGTCGCTGATGACCTGCAAGGATTCCGAGCACCTGGCGGAGTACACGGGCGACTCGTTCCGCGACCTCACGCGCATCGCCCGGATCAACGAGCATATGTGGACGGAACTCTTCCTGGCCAACAAGGACGAACTGCTCTCGCAGATGGACCTGTTCGCCGGCCAGTTCGCGCGGATGCGCGACGCCCTGGCCGGCTCCGATATCGAGACCCTGAAGGAAATGATGCGCCTCTCCACGCAGCGGCGCGGATACTTCGACAAAAAATAGGCTGAAGCGTATGAATATGAATTTCAAGCGCAAGTTGCTGATCCCCAAGGAGATCAAGGAGATGTACCCGATCTCGGCCGAGGGGGCGCTTGCCAAGCAGCAGAATGATGCACAGATCGCGGCGATCTTCACCGGTGCGAGCGACAAGCTCCTGCTGGTGATCGGCCCTTGCTCGGCCGACCGCGAGGACGCCGTGATCGAATATATTTCCCGCCTGCGCGGCCTGCAGGAGAAGGTGGCGGACAAGATCGTGATCGTGCCCCGCATCTACACCAACAAGCCCCGCACCACCGGCGCGGGCTACAAGGGGATGCTCCACCAGCCCAATCCCCAGGCCCATTCCGACATGCTCCGCGGGCTGATCGCCATCCGCAAGATGCATATGCGGGCGATCAACGAGACGGGGTTCTCCTGCGCCGACGAGATGCTCTATCCCGAGAACCACAAGTTCCTGTCCGACCTGCTGTCCTACGTGGCGGTGGGTGCGCGGTCCGTCGAGGACCAGCAGCACCGCCTGACGGCCAGCGGCCTGGATATCCCCGTGGGGATGAAGAACCCCACCAGCGGCGACCTTTCCGTGATGATGAACGCCCTGCGGGCGGCCCAGAGCGGCCACACCTTCATCTATCGCAACTGGGAGGTGGAGAGCAAGGGCAACCCGCTCGCACACGCCATCCTGCGCGGCTATGTGGACGCGCACGGCATCAGCCACCCCAACTACCATTACGAGGACTTGGCCCGCCTGAGCGAACTCTACGCCGGCAGCGGGCTGTCCAATCCCGGCGTAATCGTGGACACTAACCACGCCAATTCCGGCAAGCAGTACATCGAGCAGATCCGCATCGCCAAGGAGGTCCTCCACAGCACGCGCCACAGCGACGGCATCCGCCGCCTGGTCAAGGGGATGATGATCGAGTCCTACCTCGAGGACGGTTGCCAGAAGCCGGGCGAGGGCGTCTACGGCAAGTCCATCACCGACCCCTGCCTGGGCTGGGACAAGACCGAGCGGCTCGTGCTCGACCTGGCTTCGCTCTGGGTCTGACAGATTTTATCTGACGCGCTTCCCTCCGATCTCGATGACGCAGTCACCGGGGGCCTTGATGTTGCTGTCGATGATCAGCTCGCCGCAGGAATCCACGCGGATGGATCCTGAGCGGGGATTCTTGATGGAGACGACGTGGCCCTTGACCGTGGCGCGGACGTCCGAGTACTCGAAGGCGAGGTCGGCGTCCGGTTCGAAGGTGCAGTCCTCGAGGACCAGCCCGTCCGCATAACAGAGCGGCTGCGTGCCGCCGATGCGGCAGCGCACCAGCCGCACGTTCCGGGAGTGCCAGGCCAGGTACTCGCCGTTGATGAAAGAGTCGTAGACCTTGATGTTTTCCGTCTCCCAGAGGGCGTCCTTGCTCTGCAGGTCGCTGTCGTAGATCTCGACATTCCTGGCGTGCTGGAAGCCGTAGTTGCCGAACAGCTTGAGGTTGCGCACCTTGATGTCGCTGCAGTGCATGAAGATGTAGTCGGCCTCGTGCGCCTCCACGTTCTCGATGTCGATCCCTTGACAGGCCCAGAAGGTCTCCTGGGCGTGGGGCATCACCACGTTACGGAGCTTGATGTCCTGGCTCTCGCGGAACATCTTGGGGGCCTCCTGCAGACAGTCGCGCAGCTCCATCCCGCGGCTGTGCCACAGCGAGGAGCGCGCGCCTTCCGTGAAACGGCAGTCGGATACCAGGAAATTCTCGCAGCACCAGAAGACGTACTTCCCTTCGAACTGGCAGTGATGCGCCTCGATGTCAGATCCTTCCTTGATCGAAGACTCACCCTTGTGGATGGTGACGTTCTCGAGATAAAGGCCGTGTTTGTTGTAGAAGGGGCGCTCGCCGCCGAATTCCTGGTTCAGTACTCTTTCCATATCTTTGTCAGGCCGCGGGAAGAAGTCCCGCAAAAAGCCGTGCAAAGATACGGAAAATTAATTGGTGTACAACCCCTCGCGCGAGAGAAGATGGTCCAGGTTCGCAACGCCGTACAGCACGACGGCCTGCACCACGGCAGAGTGCTCCATGTACTCCGGAATGCACTTGTTGTAGAGGTCCTGGTCGGTGTGCCAGATCTCACGGTAGTTGAAACCGTAGCCCTTGACGTCACGCAGTCCCAGCGAGACGGTCGGCACGCCGTTCATCGCGAAATAGGCGTGGTCGGAGCCGCCCGCCGTCGTGGGACGCGGGCCCGGCGCAGCGGTGCGCTTGAGCACCTCGAAGGGGAACTCGGGATTGATGTCGCTGAGCGGTTCGCAGACCTGCACGAAGTCGTCGTACATGGCCGGCGGCACGGTGACGGAAACGGCCACTTCCGGACCGCCGTCGCGGTTGAAGTAGTTGGAGATCTTCTCCAGCGGCACGGTCTTGTTCTCCACGAAATACTTGGAGCCGAGCAGACCGTATTCCTCTGCCGTCCAGATGGAGAAGACGATGCTGCGCTTGGGCTTGGCGCCGGAGGTGGCCAGCAGGCGCGCCGACTCGAGGTTCACGCTGCATCCCTGGCCGTCGTCGATGGCACCGGTGGCGGAGTCGTAGGCGTCAAGGTGGCTGCCGGAGATCACGTATTCATTGGGATATTTGCTGCCGCGCAGGATTCCCAGCACGTTGTGGTACTTGACGGGACCGGCGAAGAAATGGTTGCGGATGTCGAATTCGAGTTCGACGCGGTTGCGGGCGAGGACCTTCTCGTAGATGGCGTCGAACTGGGCCTTCTCGAGCTTGATGTCACACACGGTCGGGAGCGTGTCCATCGTCAGGTCGTAGCAGTGCGCCCTGTCGTAGTGGATCTGGATCGGCATCGGGGCGCCCTGGATGAATCCCAGCGCACCGGCGTCGATGAGTTTGCTGAGCATCGTGGAGTCACGGAAACTCAGCGCGAAGCCGCGCGACGGGCTGTCCAACAGCACCCAGGCGCCGCGGACCGTGCCTTTCATCCGGTCGAACTCCCGGTCCGACTTGGGGGCGATCACCACGTGGCCGCGCTGCGGGCCCTTCGTGCCGGCGGTGTAGGAGGGCGTGCCGAAGTGCAGGGGCGTGCCGCCGTCGGTGAGGTTGCGTCCGTACCAGGGGCCGCGGGTGAAGCCGACGTTGATCTCTCCGACTTCCTGGACCTGGACCTCCAGGCCCCAAGACTTGAAGAGTCCGGCCACCCACTTCTCGGCATCCTCGAGGGCGTGCGAACCCACGATGCGCCCGCCGATGCGGTTGGCGAGGAAGTCCTCGTGCTGCATCGTACGGTTGTCCGTCGTGCCTGTCTCAATGATTTTCTTCACCACTTTGTCCGGCGTGGCGGCACCGAGGATGCCCAGGGATAGGAATACGAGGGCGACAGTCGCAAGATAACGTCTCATTTTCATATTATTTTTATATGCAAATATAGTCTATTTGAGATTAAATGGATATTTTTGTAGGAATTTTTCCCAAGAAAGACTGATTATTATGCCCGTTCATATCTCCGCAAAATCCCAAGCCATGCCCGCCTCGGCCATCCGGAAACTCGTCCCGCTCTCCGATGCCGCCAAGGCACAGGGTGTCAAGGTGTACCATCTGAATGTCGGCGCACCCGACATCAAGTCCCCCGACTGCGCCTTCGAGGCGGTGATCGACAAGTGCAAGGGGATGCACCACCTTTCCTACACCAATTCCGCAGGCTTGATGGAGCTCCGCAAGGGACTCGTCGACAAATATTACAAGAAGATCGGCATCGACATCAGCGTGGACGAACTGCTCGTGGACGTGGCGGGCAGCGAAGCCTTCGCCGTGGCGATGCAGGTGGCGGCCGATCCCGGCGACGAAATCATCGTCGTGGAGCCGTTCTACACCAATTACCAGACTTTCGCATTCCTCAACGGGATCACGCTCAAGGTCGTCCCGACCGACATCCACGAGGGCTTCAAGGTCCCCGACATCGCCGAGTTCGAGAAACTCGTAACCCCGCATACCCGCGCCGTGCTGCTCAGCAACCCCTGCAACCCTTCCGGCAAGCTCTTCACCAAGGAGGAGATGCTCGCCATCGGCGATTTCTGCCGGCGCCACGAGCTGTTCCTGATCTCGGACGAGGTCTACCGCGAGTTCTGCTACACGGACGAACCGCATTTCTCAGCGATGAACATCCCGGGCTGTGAGCAGAACGTCATCCTGGTGGATTCTGTCTCCAAGCGCTACAACCTGTGCGGCGCCCGTATCGGGTGCATCGTCTCCCACAACAAGGATGTGATGGCCGCCGCCCTGAAGTACGCCCAGTCCCGCCTCTGCCCGCCCGTGCTGGGCCAGTATGCCGCCATCGGCGCGCTGGACACGCCGCAGTCCTATTTCGACGAAGTCAAGGCAGAGTACATCCGCCGGCGCGACTGTGCCGTGGAGATGCTCAACGCCATCCCCGGGGTCTACGCCCCCAAGCCCTTCGGCGCCTTCTACACCGTGGCGGAGCTGCCTGTCGCCGATGCGGAGGACTTCGCCCGCTGGATGCTCACCGACTTCCGCCTGGACGGTGCCACGACGATGGTCACGCCCGCCGCCTCCTTCTACAAGACGCCCGGCGTGGGCCGCAACCACGTCCGCATCGCCTACGTGCTCGAAGTGCCGGAGCTCCGCAAGGCGCTCCATATCTTGGCGATGGGCCTGCAGGAATACCTTAAAGTGAAGGGGGATGCGCTGGCGTAAGTTCTGCGGCTGGCTGCTCCGGACCCTTGGTTGGACGGCCGTGGAGCCGCTCCCCGAAGAGAGCAAGTGCGTGATGCTCGGCGTCCCGCACACTACGATTTGGGACTTCTTCCTGTCCTACCTGTATTTCAAGTCCATCGGCGGCGACGGTCTCTGTATGATCAAGAAGGAGATGTTCTTCCCGCCGCTGGGCTGGATCCTGCGTGCGATGGGCGGCGTGCCCGTGGACCGCGCCAACTCCGGCGCGCTGGTGCGCAGCCTGATCACGGAGATGAAGACCCGCGATACCTTCCACCTGGCCATCGCGCCGGAGGGTACGCGCAAGCCGGTGCGCCGCTGGAAGACCGGCTACCACCTGATCGCCCGCGAGGCGGGCGTCCCTGTCTACCTGGGCTATTTCGACTGGAAGCGCAAACGCATCGGACGCGGACAGAAGTTCGAACTGACCGACGACGCCGTGGCTGACACCCGCCGGATCCAGGAAATCTACGAGGCGATGGACCTCGGTGCCCGACATCCCGACCAATACCTGACCCATTGATCCGATGAGACACGACTTCAAGACCCTCTTCGATCTCTACGACTATTCCTCCACCCGTTATGCCAAGCGGACCGCCTCCCAGTTCACGGACGGCGAGCAATCCTATACCTATGCCCGCTTCAAGGAGAGTTGCGAGAACCTCTCGCGGATCCTGTCCAACTTCGGCATCGGCGCTTTCGACAAGGTGGCCATCCTGTCCGAGAACATGCCGCACTGGGGCATCGCCTTCTTCGCCATCACGGCCTATGGGCGTATCGCCGTACCTATGCTCAATGAGCTGTCCGCCAGCGAGATAGACAATATTCTCACGCATTCCGAGACCAAGGCCATCTTCGTGTCGCGCCGCCAGCTCAAGAAGCTCAGCGAGGAGGCGCTCGCCCGGCTGGACCTCGTCATCGCCATCGAGGATTTCAGTTTTATCAAGCACGCCGACGACGCCTTCACCTGCAACGGGCGCGTGGCCACGCCCAACCCGATGGACATGGCGGCCATCATCTACACCTCCGGCACCACAGGCGCCTCCAAGGGCGTGATGCTCAGTCACCGCAATTTCTGCGCTTCGGTCCTCGATTCCTGGTATGCCCAGCCCGAGGGCAAGCGCTCCGTCTTCCTGTCCATCCTCCCGATGGCCCATACGTATGAGCTGACCCTCGGGCTGCTCTATCCTTTCTCCGTGGGCGCGCGTGTCTGCTACCTGCGACGCGTCCCCACGCCTTCCATCCTCATCCAGACGCTGAAGGAGGTGCGTCCCACCACGATCCTCTCCGTGCCGCTGATCATCGAGAAGATGTACAAGTCCAGCATCGTGCCCACGATCCACGGCAGCAAGTTCCTGACCTACCTGGAGCAGCACGCTCCCCGGCTGCTCTGCGCCCTGGTGGGCTTCAAGCTCCGCAAGACCTTCGGCGGCCGCCTGCATTTCTTCGGCATCGGCGGCGCCAAGCTCGACCCGGAGGTGGAGACCTTCCTGCACCGCGCCAGTTTCCCTTACGGGATCGGGTACGGGCTCACGGAGACGGCCCCGCTCGTCTGTGCCGCCAGTCCCTTCAAGACCCACGTCGGCACCACCGGCCCGGGCACGCACGGCGTGCAGATCCGACTCGACAACGTCAATCCCGAGACCGGTCTGGGCGAGATCACGGTCAAGGGGCCCAACGTGATGATGGGTTACTACAAGGACTACGAGCGTACGCAGTCCGTGCTTAGCCAGGACGGTTGGTTCCATACCGGAGACCTGGCCAGCGTGGACGCGAAAGGCCGCTTCTCCGTCCGCGGCCGCCTGCGCAACATGATCGTGGGTGCCTCCGGCGAGAACATCTATCCCGAGGAGATCGAGCACGTGATCAACAGCATGGAAGGCATCGGCGAGTCCCTGGTCATCCAGCGAGACGGCCGCCTGATCGCCCTCGTTCAGTTCAACGACAACGTCATCGACTGGAACCTCGAAGGCCAGGACCGCTTCATCGAGGACCTGGAGAAACACCGCCAGGCCGTGCTGGAATTCGTCAACGAGAAGGTCAGCCGTTTCTCCAAGATCAAGGACGTCGAGATCCAGAAGGAGCCTTTCAGCAAGACAGCCACCCACAAGATCCGCCGCTTCCTCTACGAGAAGAAATAGGGGGAGGGTTTACGGAATCTTTACGTCCACGGGCCGGAGGACCGGCTCGGCGGACATCGCCTGGGGATTGGTGCCGGGGACATCCTGCGGGATGGGCTGGCCGATCCGCGCGAAGAGCTGCTCCCAATAGAGAGGGAATTCTCCGTCGGCATTCCTGAAATTCATCGGGGCGGAAGTGAAAAGGGGCTTGCCGTCCTTCTGGCGGTAGGACACGTAGACCAGCTCGCTGCAGTACAGTCCTTCATTCTCCGGCAGGAAATACACGTCGTAGGGGAGGCCGAGGAAACGCTTCGCATTCTCGACCGAGGGCCTGGCCAGGCGGCCATCCTTCAGGCGCTTGACCTGGAAGACGGGCAGGGAGCCGTCCCGGAGGGTGAAATCGCGCAGGAAGGTGTCCAGCGGGTGTCGGTCCACGCCGTGCTTGAGGGTGGCGTCGATGATCCAGGTCCGTCCGTCCTCCACCTCCGCGATGGCTACGTGGATGAGGTTGAGGCCCTGCGCTCCGCCCGTGGCGGCGCTGATGGCCCCGTCCATCGAACTTTCGTCCAGGGAGTAATCAGCGGGGATGGCGACGAAGATCAGGTCGCCGGTGCGGAGCCGTCCGCCTCCGGGGCTGCAGGCGGCCAGCACGGCCAGGGAGGCCAGAAACGGAAGGATTCTTTTTTTTATCATGCCAAAGCAAACAAGACCAGAAGCTGGGCGACGAGCACGCGCAGGAACATCGACAGCGGATAGACCGTGGCGTAGTTGATGGAGGTGTAGTCCGTGCCGTAGGCGTCCTGCGCGAAGGCCAGGACGGCCGGGTCGGTGTTGCCGCCGGACAGCAGACCGCAGATCTGGTAGAAATTCAACTTGAAGACCAGCCGTGCGACCAGTCCGGTCAGGAAGACGGGGATCAGCGTGATCAGCGCGCCGTAGAGGATCCACCAGTAGCCGCCGTTGAGCACGGAGCTGACGAAGTTCTCGCCGGCTCCCAGACCCACGGCCGCGAGGAAGAAGCTGATGCCGATCTCGCGGAGCATCATATTGGCGCTGAGGGTGGTATAGGTTGTGATCTTCCATTTCGGACCGAAGTGTCCCAGCAGGATGGCGATGATCAGCGGACCGCCCGCCAGGCCGAGTTTGACCGGCTGCGGGATGCCCGGGAACTTGAAGGGGATGGATCCGAAGATGACACCCAGCGCGATGCCGAAGAAGATCGGGACGAGGTTCGGGTGGCTGAGTTTCTCGGGCTTGTTGCCCACGACGGCGGCCACGCGCGCAATGGACTCCTCGGAGCCGACCACCAGCACGCTGTCGCCCATCTGGAGGATCAGGTCGGGCCGGGCCACGAGTTCGAGTCCCGTGCGGAGGATCCGGGTCACGGAGACGCCGTATTTCTCGCGGATGTGCAGTTCGCGCAGGCGCTTGCCGGTCAGTGAGGAGTTGGTGATCGCGAGGCGCCGCGTCACCAGGTGCTCGTCTTTGCGGACCCAGTCGTCCAGGTGCATCGGGACCTCCTCGCCGAAGATGATGCGGACGGTGTCCACGTGGGCCTGGGAGGTGACGATCAGTACTTTATCCCCCTGCTGCAGGACCGTGTCGGGCCCGGGGATGGAGATTTCGCCGTCGCGCATGATGCGCGATACGACGAAGCGGTCTTTCATGTCCCCGACGACGTCCTCCAGGCGCTTGCCGAACACGGCCGGGTTCTCCACTTCGCAGTGCATCCGCCGGGCGCTGTCCTGGGCGCTGGATTCGTTCTGCTCAAGCTCCTTCCGCTCGTGCTCCAGGTCCACCTTGAAGATGCCCTTGAGCAGGATGACCAGGAAGATGACGCCGAGCACGCCGAGCGGATAGGCGACGGCGTAGGCGGAAGCGAGGGAAGAGGAGGCCGCCGCGGCGGCCTCTCGGGTCTGTCCGCCGGAGACCATCGCGTCGGAGAGGGTCTGCTGGGCGGCACCGAGTCCCGGCGTATTGGTCACGGCGCCGGACATTACGCCCACCATCGTCACGAGGCTCTCGCCGGTGATCCAGTGGATCGCGAGGGTCACGAGCACGGCGAGCAGGATCATCCCCGCGGCCAGCAGGTTCATCGTCACCCCGCCCTTGCGGAAGGACTGGAAGAAGCCCGGTCCGACCTGCAGGCCGATGGAAAAGACGAAGAGGATGAGGCCGAAATCCTTCATGAAAGTCAGCACCACCGGGTCGGACCGGAGGCCGAAGTGGCTCAGGAGGATGCCCAGGAAGAGGATCCAGGTGGTGCCGATGGACACGCCCTTGACCTTGAATCGTCCGAGCCAGAGGCCCGATGCGATCACGACGGCAAGCAGCAGGATGGAATGCGCGATGCCGGAACCGAAGAAGAGATCATGCATAGGCGCCTACCACACGAATTGGAAACGGATGTCGGTCGGGATGCCGGCCCGCTGCATCGCAGCGAAGTCCTGGCTGAGGGACTCGCCGACGGTGCAGTACTGAGCCACGAAGGCATCTGCGCCGGCGCGGTCGCCCGTGGCCTGCAGGGTCAGGACCTGCCCGGCGAGGGCGGCGATGGCAGCCTCGGCCTTGTCGTAGTCGATGTGGTAAAGCCCGGAGGCGTTGTGCGTGAAGGCTCCCTGCTCTTTCAAGTAGTTGTAGCAGACGATGTTGGCACGTCCGAGGGCCTCGGCGTTGCCGAAGCGGGACGAGCGGATCAGGCCGGTCACGAAGGTGGTGATGGCGTCCTCGCGCGTGACCAGGCGGTCGATGCGGCCCTTGCGGATGAGGTAGAGGTTCAGGAAGACACCGACCACGTCGCCCTTGATCTCCTCGAGGGTGAGCGCTTCGTTGCCAAGCGCCTCGGCGACGCTGCCCTTGCCGTTGACCGTCTCCTTGACACCTAGACCATGCGCCACCTCACGGAAAGCGATGTTCCAAAAGAAGGCGTCCACGTCCAGGCCTGTCTGCTGCTCCTTTTCGAGGAGCAGGCGGCCGGCCGGGCGGACGATCCGGGAGAACTTGGCCCGGATGACGTTGTTGAGCAGGATCGTGCGCGTGCCTTTCTCGGCCTGGACCTTCGGGTCGTAGGGGAGGTTGAGGGCGATCTTCTTGATCCCGGCGTTGGAGGCGCCGGCGTAGCTGAGGGCCTCATAGGCGAAAATGTGCGAGGAAGTACCCGGGGTGAAGGACTTGTATTCCTCCGCGCAGGGGAGCGCTTTCTGCAGCTCGGGGATCATCGCGGTGTATTCGTCGAGCAGGTCTGACAGGCTGAGGTTCTTGAGCAGTGCATAAGCCTCATAGGAGGCCTTGATGCCGAAGCGGCGGTCGTCCTTGGTCATGTTGGGACCGATGATCAGGTCCATCTTGCTGTCGTCCATCTCCATCCAGGCCAGGTCGCTCTCATAGTAGCGGTCGGTGCGCATCGCGTCGATCTTCTTGAGGAGATAGTTGCGCACGCTGGGCTTGATGGTATAGTCGGCGGCGGCGTGGAGGTAGTTGGCGATGCGGTCGATGGACTCCTTGTAGGCGTCGTGGTACCAGACCACCTTGAGTTTGCCGTCCTCTCCGCGGCGGATCAGCGTGTAGGGGCTGAGTTTGTCGGGATCCTCGAAAGCCTCGAACTCGGCGTCGGTCATGTCGGCGGGGTAGAAGTTGGCGCCGAGCGGGCGGTCGCCGTAGCCCTCTACGAAGGATTTTCCGTCCAGGCGGTCCCAGGGACCGTAGTTGACCAGGGCGAAGACGCGCTGGGCATCGGTCGGGAGCTTGGTCATGGCGGTCTTGTCGCCGAAACTCTGGTCCCAATAGATGTTGTCGACCTCGCCGGAGATCAGTTTGTAGTAGTCGAGGACCTGGACGCCGTTGTCGGAGATGCCCGCAAAGGACTGGGTGCCGATCTCGACGGTGGCGTAGGCGTCCAGCTTGGACTTGACGGACTCAGGCTGGGACTGGCAGGCCGCGAGGGCGGCAAGGCCCAGGAGGGGAAGTATGATTTTTTTCATAAGAAACATATATTCTTTTTTGCGGCGCAAAATTCGCCATTTCCGGCCGCATATGCAAATTTACGGATTCCAATTTGCATAAAAAAATCCGGGACGAGCCCGGATTTCCCTATTTGAAGAGCATCGGTGCCATTTCGTAGAGGCAGCGGCGCCAGGTGAGGAATTCGTGGGCCGTGCCCTCCGAGACGTAGCCCTTGGCGTTGAATCCGGCAGCCTGCAGGTCGGCGGCCGCCTGGCGGATGCGGTCAGGCCCCTCCTTGCTGCCGCAGCCGATGAAGATGCCCTTGACCTGCTTGGGATCCTGGATCTCCTGCGGGGTATAGACGCCGCCGCTGAGCAGGCCGTAGTAGCTGAACATCTCGGGACGGGCCAGGGTGATGGAGTGCGTCTCCATACCGCCCATCGACAGGCCGGCCATCGCGCGGCCGTCCTTCTTGGCGACGGTGCGGAAATGGTTGTCCACATACGGGACCAGTTCGTCGCACAGAACGGTCTCGAAGTCCTTGTAGTTGAATCCGCCCATGCCGCCGATCCGCACGCCGTTGGTCATGCCGTAGGTCATCACGACGATGAACGGGTCGATCTTCCCGTCTGCGATCAGGTTGTCCATGATCAGGTTGGCGTGGCCCTGGACATGCCAGGCATACTCGTTCTCGCCCCAGCCGTGCTGGAGGTAGAGGACGGGATATTTCTTCTTGTTTTTCTCGTACTGGGGCGGCGTGTAGACGAAGGCCTTGCGGAGCTGGCCGGTGCTCGCCGACCAGAAGAGGATCTGCTGGACATTGCCGTGGGGGACGTCGCGTTCGGCATAGAAGGCCGCGTCGTGGGCCGGGATCTCGATGCCGCTTTCCCAGCGTGTGGAGCCGTAGTAGTTCTCGGTGCCGGGATCGTTGAATACGCCCCCGTCAATGGTGAGGTGGTAGTAGTGGAAACCTTCGTCCATCGGGCCGGCGGTCGTGCCGGTCCAGAATCCGTCGGCGTCCTTATGGAGGACCGTGCCGCCGGATCCGCCCAGGCCGAGGCTGACGATCACGGAACTGGCCTTGGGCGCGTTGACGCGGAAGCGGGCGTAGCCCTGGGAGTTGACCATCGGGTATTCCTGGCCGGGCTGGTTCAGCTCGGACGGCTTGAAGTCCTCCAGGACCACGGCGGTGTCCATCTTGGGGTCGAAGCCCTTGACGGCCAGGTAGGCTTGCTTGGGCCGGTAGTTCTCGTCGAAGAGCAGGGGAGCGTTGGCTGCACCGAGCCAGGAATCACGGTCGGAGACATTCCAGAAGGTGACGCAGTCGACCACGTCCTTGTGTTTGCGCAGCACGCGGAAAAGGTTGACGTACTGGTCCTGCTGCAGGGTCTGCTCCCAGCTGGAGACGCGTCCGGCGCCCTGGCTGAACCGCAGGCCGCCGCCCATCTCGGTGTTGACACGGATGTCCAGTTCGGTGACGTGGATGTGCTTCACGACCTGGGAATAGAGCTGGATGGCGGCGTCGACGTCGGACATCGCCGGGCTGTAGATGTTGTAGTGCCCCTGCATGCCGATGCCGTCGACCGGCACGCCGGCTTCCTTCATCCGCTTCACTAGGTTGAAGATGCGCTGGCTCTTGCCCGGCTCGGCGTCGTTGTAGTCATTGTAGAACAGCAGGGCGTCCGGGTCGGCCTCGTGGGCGTACTCGAAGGCCTTGTAGATGAATTCCTCGCCGGCGATCTGGTACATCGGAGAGTTGCGCAACTCCGGGGCGCCCGGCCGGACGGGGCTGTCGGCGACGGCTTCATTGACCACGTCCCAGCAGTAGACCACGTCTTTGTAGCGGTTCACGATGGCCTGGATGTGGTGCTTCATGTTGGCGTAGAACTCCTCCTTGGGGAGCAGCTTTCCCTGCTCGTCCTGGTACATCCAGGTGCCGATCTGGCTGTGCCACATCAGGGTGTGGCCGCGCATCTTGATGCCGTTCCGGCGGCAGAAGTCCGCGATCCGGTCGGCATCGGCCCAGTTGAATTCACCTTTGCGGGGTTCGGTGGGCTGGGGTTTCATCGCGTTTTCCGCAGTGATGCTGTTGAATTCGCGCTTGATCAGCGCCATCTGCTCTTCGTTCGTGACATTGCGGTTGTTGACGGCGACACCGATCTTGAAGTAGTCCTTGTAGGCATCTTTCAGACCGTCGGTCGGTGTGGGGATCCCGCGCTGGCCGAATTGGGCAAAGACAGGGAGGGCGCCCAGCAACAGGGCGCACATTCCGGCGATGATGGTTCGTTTCATTGGATGTGGAAATTGGTTATGACACAAAATTAAGCATTTGTGTCCACAAAACCAATGAAAAACAAATATCTTCGGGGGCAACGGTATACAAAAAGAAACCAGCCTTGCGACTGGTTTCTTGCGGTGCGGACGAGGCTCGAACTCGCGACCTCCGGCGTGACAGGCCGGCATTCTAACCAAGCTGAACTACCGCACCAAGCGTAATTCCGTGTGGAAAGCGGATGCAAAGTTAGGTATATTTTGGAAATCCGCAAGCATCTTTCAAAAAAATTCAAAAGATTTTCGGCATTTGTATCTCTTGAGGAAATGTAGTAACTTTGTATGTTTATTGGCAAATTATTGGAATCTATATGAAGAGAATCAAATGGATTGCGGTTGTGCTGTTCTGCTCCCTCTCGACGGGGCTGTATGCGCAGATGACGGACAACCAGGTGATCGAATACGTCAAAAGTGCGGCTGCTTCCGGCAAGAGCCAGGACACGATCACCAAAGAGCTCTTGGCACGCGGCGTGACCTTGGAGCAGGCCGAGCGCATCAAGAACCAGATGCAGGGCCAGTCCGTCACCGGACAGGCCGGCGGTCAGGATACGGATAATGCTTATAACCGGAATTCCGGTGCTGTGTACCAGGACGGTCCCCGCCGTCCCGTGAACGCCGTACGCCGGGAAGCCGACGTGGATACCGGCAGTTCCTACGAAGGCCGGATGACCTCGCTGAACGGAGGGCATGACCTGGACGACCTGATGGGCAACGAAGGCGAAGAGACCTTCGATGCGAGCCGCACGATCTTCGGACACGACATTTTCAGCGGCCAGAGCCTTTCGTTCGAGCCGAACGAGAACCTGGCCACCCCGGAGAACTACCTGCTGGGGCCTGGCGATCAGCTCCAGATTGATGTTTATGGCTACAATGAGGCCAGCTACTCCAAGACCATCTCGCCTGAGGGGACCATCAACATCAGCCAGGTAGGGCAGATCCAGCTCGGTGGCCTGACCATCAAGGAGGCCCGCGAGAAACTACGCAAGGCACTGGTGTCCAAGTACGCCAGCATCGGCGGCAGCAGGCCCAATACCTCCGTGAGCATTACCCTGCGGAACATCCGCACCATCCAGGTGAACGTGATGGGCGAGGTCAACCTGCCCGGTACCTTCCGCCTGTCCCCGTTCTCCACGGTATTCAACGCCCTCTATCACGCCGGCGGCGTGACGGTGAACGGCACCCTGCGCGCCATCAAGGTCATCCGCGGTGGCGAGCAGATCGCCACGGTCGATGTCTACGGCTATCTTTTCGACGGTCGCTCCGACAGCGACATCACGCTCCGCGAGGGTGACATCGTCATCGTTCCGACCTATGTCGACCTTGTCCGTATCTCCGGCAACGTCAAGCGCCCGATGTATTACGAGCTCTCCGGGCGGCAGACGCTGAGCGATCTCGTGGATTATGCCGGCGGGTTCACCAGCGAGGCGTATCAGGATGATTTCCGCGTGATACGCCGGATGGGCGACGAACGCCAGGTATTCACCGTATCCAAGGACAAGGCCCCATCCTTCGCCCTGGCGGACGGCGATGCCGTCTTCGTGAGCGGAGCCGTGGACCGTTTCGCCAACAAGGTGGAGATCAAGGGTGCCGTCTTCCGTCCGGGCCTGTATGAACTGGGTGGGGACATTGCGACGGTCCGCCAACTCGTCCGGAGTGCGGGCGGCCTCAAGGAAGATGCCTTCACGGGCCGTGCCGTGCTCGTCCGGGAGAAGGCCGACCTGACCTTCGAATCCCAGTCCATCGACCTGGCCGGCATCCTGTCCGGCGGTGCCGAAGACATCCTTCTCCGCAAGAACGACATCCTGACCATCTCCAGCAACAGTGAACTCTTTGATCCCGGGACGCTGACCATCAACGGCTATGTCCGCAATCCCGGTATCTTCCCGTATTCCGACAATACCACGGTGGAGGACCTGATCCTGCTGGCCGGCGGCCTGCTGGACGGCGCTTCCTATTCCCGCGTGGATGTGGCCCGTCGTGTCTCCGACCCGTATGGGCTGGCGCCGAAGGATTCGATCGGACAGACCTATTCTTTCGCGTTGAAGGACGGGCTGGCGATGGATGGCGGGGATCGTTTCGTCCTTCAGCCCTATGATGTCGTGTCTGTCCGCCGCAGTCCGGCATACCGCACGCAGCGGTTCGTAACCATCGACGGGGAAGTTGCTTTCCCGGGTTCCTACGTGCTGCTGACCGAAGGGGAGCGTCTCTCCGACCTGGTCAAACGCGCCGGCGGATCGACCTCCCACGCTTTCCTGCACGGGGCGACGCTGACCCGCCGGATGGATGATGAGGAGCGTACTCTCCAGCAGACCATGCTCCGGATGGTCAATAGCGGAACTGCTCGCGATACGCTGAATCTCAATCAGATACGTTTGGGGGATTCTTATTCGGTCGGCATCGAGCTGGACAAGGCTGTACAGAAACCTGGTTCGGAATTTGACCTCGTCCTTCGCTCCGGCGACCGGATCTATGTGCCGGAGCGGCTCAGCACCGTGCGCATCAGCGGTGCGGTCATGTATCCCAATACGACCGTGTATATCCCCGGCAAGTCGCTGAACTATTACATCGACGCCGCCGGCGGTTTCGGTGCCCGCGCCCGCAAGGCCCGGGTGTATATCGTCTATATGAACGGACGCGTACAGCGGGCCGGCTCCGGCGGTGCGAAGATCGAGCCCGGCTGCGAGATCATCGTCCCGCAGCGTCCCGAACGGGCTCCGATGTCCACGGCGGAGATCCTTTCGATGAGTTCGTCCGCGACTTCCCTCGCCACGATGGTGGCGACCCTGGTCAATCTGTTTACGCGCTAAAGTGAATCAATGATGGAAGACAACAGACCCTTGTACGACGAGGAAGAATACGACGAGATAGATTTGATGGAGTTGGTCCGCAAATTGCTCCGGGAGTGGAAACTGATCCTGAAATGGTGTGCTGTGGCTGTGATTGTCGCTTTGGTAATCGGTTTCAGCATTCCGAAAGAGTACACTTCGACGTCCAAACTGGCCCCCGAAGCCGCCCCCAAGACAAACTCCGGCAGTTTGGGATCCCTGGCCAGCCTTGCCGGTATCAATCTCGGTTCGATAGGTACCGCCGATGCTTTTTATCCCGACCTTTATCCGGATATCGTTACATCCACTCCATTCGTCGTGGACCTGTTCCCCGTGCCGGTGAAGACCAAGGATGTCGAGACGGATTATTATACTTATTTGCGGGACTATACCCGTTCCCCTTGGTGGAATGTCGTCATCAAGGCTCCGTTCAAGGCTTTGGGTTGGTTTATGGACCTTTTCCGGGAGAAGACCGGAAAGGTGGAAGGATTCGCCGCACTCGATCCTGCCCGTCTGACTGATGAGCAGGCTAGTATCGCCTCTGCGATCCGGAATAATGTCAACCTGTCCGTAGACAAGAAGACCTCCATCATCTCCGTCGTCGTCACTGCGCAAGATCCCTTTGTCGCGAAGAGCATCTGTGACGAGGTGATCTCACGCCTTCAGGCCTATATTACCACTTATCGAACCCAGAAAGCGCGCCGGGACCTGGATTATTATGAGCGTCTTTATGCAGAGGCCAAAGAGGCTTATATCAGTGCGCAGCAGCGGTATGCCAGTTATGTGGACCGCAATCAGGACGTGATGCTCCAGCGTGTGCGGACCGAGCAGGAGCGTCTCCAGAATGAGATGAATCTTGCTTTCCAGCTCTACAATACCTGTTCGCAACAACTGCAGGCCGCCAAGGCGAAGGTCCAGCAGGAGACCCCGGTCTTCACCGTCATCAATCCGCCACAAGTGCCGCTCAAGCGCAGTAAACCGTCCAAACTGACGATTTTGGTAGTTTGTGTGTTCCTTGCCGCGGTTTTGGCTTGTATCTGGGTCCTCTGGGGCCGTGACCTGCTCGCCGGCCTGAAGAAGAAAGAAGAGGAGCCGGAGAGCGTTGAGGCTTCGCAGGCTCCCGCAAAAGAATAGTGGACGGATACATCGAGATCAAAGGTGCGCGGGTCAACAACCTCAAGAACCTGACCCTGCGGATTCCCCGCGGCAAGTTCGTGGTGATCACGGGCGTGTCCGGCTCCGGCAAGTCCTCCCTGGCCTTCGACACCCTGTATGCCGAAGGCCAGCGGCGTTTCTCGGAGAGCCTTTCCTCCTATGCCAGGCAGTTCCTCGGCCGGATGACCAAGCCCGACGTGGACGGCATCGACGGCATCCCGCCGGCCATCGCCATCGAGCAGAAGGTGTCTACGCGCAACCCCCGCTCGACCGTGGCCACCACCACGGAGATCTATGATTTCCTGCGGCTGGTCTATGCCCGGATCGGCCGTACTTTTTCTCCCGTCTCGGGGAGGGAAGTCCGCCGGGACAGCGTCGCCGACGTGATGGAGGCGCTCGCCGCTGCGGACCCTGGTACATATTACATCCTGGCCGACCTGCGCTGGGCACAGCGCGAGGACCACACCGAGATGCTGCTCCAACTCAAGGAGGACGGCTACAACCGGCTCTACAGTGCCGGCCGGCCGCTCCGGATCGACGACGCCCTGCAGCAGGGCGCGGACAGCGTGTCCGACGCCTGGCTGCTCGTGGACCGCGCCCGGATCGCCGGCGCTCCGGAGGGTGATACGCGTACGCGCCTGCTCTCCTCCGTCGCCGACGCCTTCGAGCGTGGCGGTGGGACGATGGCGCTGGCCCCGGAGGGAGGGGAGCTCCGTACGTTCTGTTCCCGTTTCGAACTGGACGGCATCACGTTCCGGGTCCCGGACGAGTACCTGTTCAGCTTCAATTCGCCGTTGGGCGCCTGCCCGACCTGCGGCGGGCTCGGCAAGATCATCGGCATCAGCGAGGACCTCGTGGTCCCCGACAAGACTAAGAGCATCTACGACGGGGCCATTGCCTGCTGGCGTGGTGAGAAGATGGGCTGGTTCAAGGACATCCTGGTGGCGGCCGCCGACCATTTCGGGATTCCGATCTTCGAGCCCTACTGCAATCTCTCCCGGGAGGCCCGGGACTTGGTCTGGAATACCAAATATGTCGAGGGAGACCCGCATTCCTTCGTTGGTATCAACGAATTCTTCTCCTGGGTGGAGACCCAGCGCTACAAGATCCAGTACAAGTATATGCTCAGCCGCTTCAGCGGCCGGGCCACGTGCACGGCTTGCGGCGGCAGCCGCCTGCGCCGGGAGGCCCTCTGGGTGAAGGTCTGTGACCGGACCATCCAGGACGTGCTGACGATGAACGCCGAGGCGGCCCTGGACTTCTTCTCATCCATCGAACTCACGGACACGGAGCGGAGCATCGCCGCCGAACCGCTCGCCGAGATCGTCTCGCGCCTGCAGTGCATCGTGGACGTGGGCCTGGGCTACCTGACGTTGGACCGCGCATGCAATACCCTGTCGGGCGGCGAGAGCCAGCGTGTCAACCTCGTGACCGCGCTGGGCTCCAGCCTGGTGGGTTCGATGTACATCCTGGACGAGCCGAGCATCGGCCTGCATCCGCGCGACACGGAGCGGCTGATCTCCGTGCTGCGCCGCCTGCGGGACATTGGCAATACGGTCATCGTCGTGGAGCACGACGAGGAGATCATCCGTGCGGCCGACCTGCTGATCGACATGGGACCGCTCGCCGGCCTGCACGGCGGGCAGATCGTCTATAACGGACAGGCCGGCAAAGCGCGCCCGTCCGATATCCGCAAATCCCTGACCCTGCAGTACCTCAACGGCGAGAAGCACCGCTATGTGCGGGAAAAGCGCCCCTGGCAGTACAGCATCGTGGTGCAGGGGGCGATGGAGCATAACCTCAAGGACATCGACGTCCGGTTCCCGCTCGGTGTGCTCACCGTCGTCACCGGCGTGTCTGGCTCCGGCAAGTCCTCGCTGGTCGGGGACATCCTCTATCCGGCCCTCTACCGCCGCATCCACGAAGCCGGCGACCTCCCCGGCACACACCGGGGGCTTGGCGGCAACCTGGACCGCATCACGCGTGTGGAATACGTGGACCAGAACCCCATCGGCCGCAGTTCCCGCTCCAACGCCGTGACCTACCTGAAGGCCTACGACGGCATCCGCAAGCTGCTGGCCGCCCAGCAGGCCGCCAAGCTGGCTGGCCTGACGGCCAACCATTTCTCCTTCAACACGGACGGCGGCCGCTGCCCGGAGTGCCAGGGCGAGGGGGTGGTCCGGATCGGGATGCAGTTCATGGCAGATGTGGAGATGGTCTGCGAAGAGTGCGGTGGCAAGCGCTTCAAACCCGAAGTGCTCGATGTCCGCTACCGCGGCAAGAATGTCGACGACATCCTGAACCTGAGCGTGGATGAGGCGATCGACTTCTTCGGCGAAGGCCCGGAGGACGAATCCCACGCGGTGGCCGCCTTGCTGCAGCCCCTGCAGGATGTGGGCCTGGGCTACATTAAGCTTGGCCAGAGCAGTTCGACCCTGTCGGGCGGCGAGAGCCAGCGCATCAAGCTGGCGTATTTCCTGTCCCTGAGCCGCACCAAGGGCAAGGCTGAGAAGATCCTCTTCCTGTTTGACGAGCCCACGACCGGCCTGCATTTCTTCGATGTCGAGAAGTTGCTCCGCGCTTTCGATGCGCTCCTGGCCGCAGGGCACTCGCTCGTCGTAGTTGAGCACAATACGGACGTCATCCGGGCGGCCGACTGGGTGATCGACCTCGGCCCCGACGCCGGAGACCGGGGCGGCCGGGTGGTCTTCGCCGGCACGCCTGAGGATTTGAAACAAGCGGACACATTCACTGCCAGGTATTTATGAAGAAGATAGCTGCACTCACGATGGTCCGCAACGACGATTTCTACCTGCGCAAGTGGGTGGAGTATTACGGTGCCCAGCTCGGCCCGGACCACCTTTATATCTATTTCGACGGTCTGGACCAGCGGATCCCGGATTTCTGTGCCGGCACGCATGCGGAACTGCACGAGAAGATCGGCTCCCACGTCATCTCGGCCGAGAAAGGCCGCCTGAAGTTCCTCTCCGACCGGGCCGCCGCCCTGCTCGCAGAAGGGTACGACCTGGTGATCGGGGTGGATGCGGACGAGTTCATCGTCGTGGACCCGAAACTGGGACAGAGCCTGCCGGAGTATCTCTCCGGGCGCAAGATCAGGACCTCCCTGTCCGCACTGGGCCTGGATTTCGGGCAGAAACTGGGCGAAGAGGGCGATATCACGGATGCGCAGCCCTTCCTGCGCCAACGGCATTACGCCCAGGTCGGCACGCGCTACACCAAGCCCTCCATCGTCGCCAGACCCTGTGTCTGGGGCTCCGGTTTCCACCGGATCAAGGGCCACAATTTCCATATCGCACCGGATTTGTACCTGATGCATTTCGGCTACTTCGACCGGAAGCGCCTCGAAGACCGTTTCCGTGATGCCGACCGCGTCGGCCAGGGATGGGGACCGCATATGCAGAAGCGGGCGCGGACCATCCGTTATGCAACGGAACTGCCCGCGCGCGATTTCGACCGCTGGACGCGCTTTGCGCGGATCTGCCAGTCGCTCTGCCGTCCTCCGTATGCCTGGAACAAGCCGGCGATGTTCGAACTCAAGATCGTGGTCCGCATCCCGGACCGCTTCGAAAATATCCTGTGACCGCCTATGCAAAACCCAGTGAAAGTCGTTTCCGTAGTCCGGGACTTTGCGATGTACGCCCGCTGCCTCTCCGGGAATCCTTATTGCCGGGAGTTGGAGCTGGTCCCGTTGGACAACCGGGAGGAGAATCTCCCGGTCACGGCGCTGTACAACCGTTTCCTCGACGGCTGCATGGAGGATTGCTGGATCGTCTTCTGCCACGAGGACTGGCAGCCCTGCTGTGACCTCCGTCCGTTGATGGATAGTTGGGACCGTGACTGCCTCTACGGCCCCATCGGGATCTATCTGGAGTCCTGCCCGCGTGCGGATTTCCTGTATATCCGCGGGTCTGTCTGGCAGGGCCGTAAGGACGGGCGCCACTACAAGACCATCCATCCCGTCCTGCCGGACGGCCCCGTCGACACCTTCGACTGCCAGTGCCTGATCGTCCATTCCTCCCTGGTCCGGCGGCACGGGCTGCGTTTCGACGAGCGCCTTCCCTTCGACCTGTACGTCGAGGATTTCTGCGCCGGGGCCCGCGAGCGCTTCGGGATCGAATCCCGGGCGGTCACCTTCCCGTGCCGGCATTATTCCGGCGGGATCCTGGGGGAGCGGTTCCGCAAGACGCTGGCTTATCTGCAGGACAAGTACCGTGGCTCCCGCTTCCGTCACGCCACCATCGCCGGACACCTGAACACCTTCGGTGGCGATGCCGACCGGCCGGTCTACAATGTCCACCGCGGTCCGTTCTCGAAAATCCGCCGCTACCTGAAAAAATAGAGACCATGATCCAGGACGTCCTCTGCTGCGTTTTCGACCACAACCAACACGAAGGTGCCGCCCGCTGGGCGGACCTGCTGTCGCCGCACTTCGATTCCGTGATCCTCGACAGCGGCAGCACGCCGGCGTGTCCGCATCCCGCGGCCCTGCACCTCGAGAACGTCTATTACTCCGGCCTGATGAACGAGGCCTACCGGCTGCTCCGGGAGCGGGATTACCGCTGGCTGATGATCGTCACCAGCGACATCGAGATCGATGCGGCCAATGCGGCCAGGCTGGTGGCCGGGATGCAGGATATCGTGCGGACGGCCAACGTGGGCCTGTACCAGCCCAGTTGTGCGCTCTCCCTGCACGGACGCGCCCTGTATCAGAGTGTCTGTCATTATACCGGCCGCCTGCGCCGGGTCAACTTCCAGGAGGGCTGGTTCCACCTGGTGTGCCGGGAAGTCCTGGATGCCGTGCTGCCCGTCGACGTGGCGGTGAACCGACTGGGCTGGGGGGTCGACCTGGCCCTGAGCCACGCCGCACGGGTCGGACGGATGCTGGTGCTGGTAGACGACCGCGTGCGCGTGGTCCATCCGCGCGGGAGCGGCTACAACCGCGACGCCGCAAAGGAGCAGATGCGCCGCTGGCTGGCCGGCCTGCCCGGATACACCTCGCCCCGGCATTTCCGCCCGCTCAAGGACGAAATCCGTTATCTTTAGCCTTGGAGTTTCGCGCAGATGCGCTCGATGATCCCTGCGTCCACCCGCTCGTCGAACTTGCGGGCCCAGAAATAGGGAGAGCCCATCAACAGGTCCCAGTCGTCGGAACGGAAGACCCAGGGATGCCGGATGCTCTCTCCGCGCGTCCAGTCGGTCAGGCGGAAGTTGCCCGGATGCGCCGGATCCACGGTGTTCTGCCGCTCCCGATGGACGGAGGCGTCGTAAAGCCGGCTGACATAAGGGGAATTCAGCAGGAGTGTGGGCATAAAGACTTCGTCGCAGGTCCCCGTATGGCGGAAGACCCGCTCCAGCCACGCTTCCTGCCCGATGACATAATGGGCGAAATCGTCGGAGATGCTGAACCACTGCGCCGCAAAATGGAAGTCTACATCCCGGTTGATGCGCAGGTTCAAGACCCTTAGGACACCCTTGACCAAGTTGTTGATGAAATGGGTCAGAAAGAAATGCTGGCCCTCCGGGAACAGCGTGTAGTAGCGGAAGCGGTTGGCCATCTCGGGCGAGAAAGGCCAGAGCTTGAGGAACTCCCGGTCCGGGTGTGCATCGAAGAAGGCGTGGATCTCGTCCTGGCCCTTGATGGGGAGGTCCATTCCGCTCAGCAAGTGATAATAGGCATAGTGCCCGGGGGCGGCGGCTTTCAGGAGCGCCAGGGTGGCGCGCATGATGCTGACTCCGCCCCAGGTGACCCGCAGACGGGGCTCGACGAAATGGATGGCGGAGTGCCTGCAGCAGCCCTCGAAGGCGTCCGGACCGAAACCGGCCTTGCGGTCGATGTGGACGTACAGGTCGTTGCGGGGGTCGTCCAGCAGGACGAGCAGTTTGCGGACCTGGGAGGGGAGGGCGTGTGCCAGGATGAGGTATGCGTGCCTATCGCGGTTCATGCCGCAAAGATAAGCATTTCTAGCGGATTTTGTAGCGGAAGTCATCCGGCCCGTTGACGGTCAGGCTGACTTCGAGCGAACCTGCGCGCGACAGGGGAGGCAGCGGCACGTCGAAGGAACAGGCCTCCCCGCGGATGGTGCATTCGAATTCGAGCGTGGGGCGGGGCGTGCCCAGGATATGCTCCGGCGTGTCGTTGGGATAGCACCACAGACTGATCTGCGGCTCCTGCGGGAAATACCCGACATCGCAGGGGAGCGGGACCCACGGCCCGGCATCGATCAACTCCGTGGGGCGGAAATCCCGCTCCCGCAGGATCTCTGCGGCGTCCGGCAGGTCGCGCAGCCTAACGCGCGGATCCTCCAACAGTTCGTATCCGTCCATCGTGTTGGCAACGGAAGTCAGCACGACACGGCAGAGCAGCGGCTGCAGGACGAGCTCTCCTCCGCTGTCCGGCATCTCCGCCCAGCCGCCCAGGACGGGCGCCTGCGGGTCGTCGTCCCGGAAGCCGTAGCTCAGCTGGGCCATCGCGTCGAAGCGCGCCAGGGCGCCCAGGTTGAAGTCGTGGGGGCTGTTGGCGATGCAGACCACCGCCTTGCCGCCCTCCGGGACATCCAGGTCCAGGAGCTCCGGCAGGCTGTCCCGGCGCTCGTGCAGGACCAGTTGCTGCGTCCCTTCGGCGCCGTAGCAGAATACATCCAGGCGCCGGACGGGCCACCGGTCCGCAGTAATCTTCAGCCTCATCGTCACCGTGTCCACGACCGCGGCGCTCGCGGACGGATCCACCTCTTCCGCGGGCGGCGGCAGCTTCCGGCAGGAACCCAGGAAAGCCGGCGGGGAGAGTAAGTAGCAAAACAACAGAAGAGACCCCGCGCCGCGCAGACCGCGCCGGCGTCGGAACAGGTCGGACAGGCAAAAGCGCCGCCGGCTCCCGGGTATTTGTCCATCTTTCACGGCGGACAAAGTAACGGGAGCCGGGGCGGATCTCCAAGGATCCAAAAAAAACGTACGCGAAAAATTGCGCTTTCTTATCCGTTTGTGGATGGCGCAAACTTTCCGTTAACCTCCGAAGTTGTCGTACAGGACGTTCTCAGGCGGTACGCCGAGCGAATCCAGCAGGTTGTTGACGGAGGATACCATCATCGGCGGACCGCACATGAAGTACTTGATGTCCTCAGGGGTCTCGTGGTCCTTGAGGTAGGTCTCATACATCACGTTGTGCACGAAGCCCGGGGTGTACTTGACACCGGCGGCGTCGGCGGCGGGATCCGGCCGGTCGAGGGCCAGGTAGAACTTGAAGTTCGGGAACTCCCGCTCGATCTCGGCGAAGTCCTCCAGGTAGAAGGCCTCCACGAGGGCGCGGGCGCCGTAGAAGAAGCTGACCTTGCGGCCGGTCTTGAGCGTGCGGAAGAGCTCCATGATGTGGCTGCGGAGCGGGGCCATGCCGGCGCCGCCGCCCACGAAGATGTACTCGAGGCTGTCCGGATCGTCCTTCGGCAGCAGGAACTCGCCGTAAGGGCCGCTGATCATCACCTTGTCGCCCGGCTTGCGGGAGAAGACGTAGGTGGAGGCGATTCCCGGAGGCACGCCCGGCACGAACTTGAAGACGCCCTTCGGCTGCGTGCGGTCGAACGGCGGGGTCGCGATACGCACGTTGAGCTTGATGATGCCCTTCTCGCCGGGATAGGAGGCCATGGAGTAGGCCCGGATCGTCGGCTCGGTGTTCTTGAACTTGAGGCCGGTGATGCCGAACTTGTCCCAGTCGCCCTTGTAGATGTCTGCCACGCCCATATCGGAGAAGTCGGCCTCGTACGCAGGGATGTCGATCTGGATGTATTCGCCGCTCTTGAACTCGAGGTTCTCTCCCTCGGGGAGACGGACGGTGAACTCCTTGATGAAGGTCGCCACGTTCTCGTTGGAGATGACCTCGCACTCGAGTTTCTTGACGGACAGGGCGGATTCGGCGACCTGGATCTTCAGGTTGTCCTTGACCTTGACCTGGCAACCCAGACGCCAGCCGTCCTTGATCTGCTTGCGGTTGAAGAAGCCGGTCTCCGTCGGCAGGATCTCGCCGCCGCCCTCGAGCACCTGGACCTTGCACTGGCCGCAGTTGGCCTTGCCGCCGCAGGCGGAGGGGAGGAAGATCTTCTGCTCGGCGAGCGTGTTCATCAGGGAGTTGCCCGGATTGACGTCGAGCGTCTTCTTGCCGTCGTTGATGTCGATCTTGACGGTGCCCTTGGGGGTGACCGCCGACTTGATCACGAGCAGGAGGATCACAAGCAGCAGCGTCACCAGGACGATGACTGCGATGGATGCTAAAATGGTAGGTGTCATAGCGTGCTCCTCCTATAATTGAATACCCATGAAGATCATGAACGCCATACCCATCAGGCCCACCGTGATGAAGGTGATGCCGACGCCCTTGAGCGGAGCGGGGACGTTGCTGTAGGACAGTTTCTCGCGGATCGCGGCGAGGCAGACGATGGCCAGGTACCAGCCGATGCCGGAACCGAGCGCATAGACCACCGGCTCGCCGAAGTTCGTGAAATCACGCTGCTGCATGAAGAGCGAACCGCCCAGGATGGCGCAGTTCACGGCGATCAGCGGCAGGAAGATACCCAGCGAGGAGTACAGCGAAGGGAGATACTTCTCAACGATCATCTCGACGAGCTGCACGAAGGCGGCGATCACCGCGATGAAGATGATGAAGCTGAGGAAGCTCAGGTCCACCTCCGCGAACTTGGGTCCCAGCCAGCTCAGCGCACCGGGCTGAAGGACGAACTTGTTGAGGAGGTAGTTGAGCGGAAGCGTGCACAGGAGCACGAAGATCACGGCGAGGCCCAGGCCGTTGGCCGTCTTCACGTTCTTCGATACCGCCAGGTATGAGCACATACCCAGGAAGTATGCGAAGATCATATTGTCAACGAAGATCGACTTGACGAATAAGCTGATGTATTCCATAGGGCGTCGCTGTTATTTCTCCTGAAGGTCCTTGTCGTAGGCGCGGTGGGCCCAGATGATGCATCCGAGCAGGATCAGCGCGAACGGCGGCAGGATCACGAGGTTGTTGGGGATATAACCGGCAGGCAGGACCTGCAGGCCGAACAGGGTGCCGCTTCCGAGCAGTTCGCGGAAGAAGGCGACGATGATGAGGATCAGGCCGTAGCCGACGCCGTTAGCGAGACCGTCCAGCAGCGAGGGGATGGGCTTGTTGCCGAGGGCGAAGGCCTCGATGCGTCCCATCACGATGCAGTTGGTGATGATCAGGCCGATGTAGACGGACAGCTGTTTGTCGATGGCGTAGGTGCCTTCGCCGGCCTTGAGGATCTGGTCCACCAGGATCACCATCATGGCCACGACGACGAGCTGCACGATGATGCGCACACGCATCGGGATGGTGTTGCGGAGCAGCGAGCAGACCAGGCTGGACAGGCCGGTGACGAGGATCACGGAGATGGCCATCACGAGCGCGCCCTTGAGCTGGACGGTGACGGCCAGCGAGGAACAGATGCCGAGGATGAGGACGGTGATCGGATTGCCCTTCAGGATCGGATTCAGAATGGTTTCTTTGAGTTTCTTGTCCATGTTTATTCCTCCTCAGCGTTAGTGGTTTCGGTAAGGGTGTTCAGGAATGCGCCGAAGCCCAGGTGCTTCTCGTAGGCCTTGAACCAGACATTCAAGGCTTCATCCAGACCCTTGGAGGTCATCGTGGCACCGGTGATGGCGTCCACCGCGTTGGTGGCGCCGGTCGCTTCGGCGTTCTTGGACAGGTTGAAGAGCGGCTCGGAGCCGAATTCGACCGTCTTGCCGACGAATTTCTCGCGGAACCAGGCTTCGTCCTTGATCTTGGCGCCGAGACCCGGGGTCTCGGACTCGTGGTCGAAGTAGGCGCCCGCGATGGTGTGGCAGTCGGGCTGGAAGGCGACATAGCCCCAGACCGGGCCCCAGAGGCCGGCGCCGTAGATCGGGATCACGATGACGCCGTTCTTGAAGATATAGACCGGGAGCCTGGCTTCGCCGCCGTCCTTGATGGCCTTGTTCTGCGGCTTGAGGTTGTCCACCAGCTCGATCCGGTCCTTGCTGACGGAGAGCTCTCCGCTCTTCTTGCCGTCCAGGCCGATGGTGTAGGCCTCGTCGATGTTGTCGGCATACAGTTGCAGGATGCCGGCGTTCTTGGTGGCGTAGAGTTCGTCCGTGGGCTTGATCTGCGCGGCGGACATCATCTGGCGGAGGGTCTCCGCCTTGGCGTTTGCACTCTGCGAAGGCTTGAGCTTCATCGCCGTGAAAGCCAGGATCGCAGCCACGACTACGACCACCAGGGTGGTGTAGATGACAGTATATGCGTTGCTATTGGTATTCATACGGCTAGGCGGTTTTGAGTTTCTTGGCCTTGCGGGACAGGTGCACACTGACGACGCAGTGGTCGATCAGCGGAGCGAAGACGTTGCAGAGCAGGATGGCGAGCATCATGCCCTCGGCGTAGCCCGGGTTGAAGAGGCGCACGGTGATGCAGAGAGCGCCGATCAGGAAGCCGTAGATCCACTTGCCGGCCTCGGTCTGTGCGGAGGTCACCGGATCGGTCGCCATGAAGACGATACCGAAGGCGAAGCCGCCGTAGAGGAGCTGCATGTAGCAAGGGATCGTAGAGATGCCGGCGAGGTCGCCGATCCCGCCCACGAACAGGGCGCCGAGCACGCCGGCGCACATGATCTTCCAGCTGGCGATGCCGGTCCAGAGCAGGATGGCGGCGCCCAGCAGGATGGCGATCACGGAAGTTTCGCCGACCGAGCCGGGGACCGTACCGATGAACAGGTCCCAGAAGCCGGTCCCGTACTGGGCGGGGCCGTCCAGGGCCAGCGGCGTGGCGCCCGTGAAACCGTCCACGAGCTGCTCGGTGGGTTTGTAGTGGATCCAGCAGCTGGAGCCCGACATGTAGTTCGGGTAGGAGAAGAAGAGGAATGCACGCGCGAGGATCGCCGGGTTGACGATGTTCATGCCCGTGCCTCCGAAGACTTCCTTGCCGAAGATGACCGCGAACGCCACGGCGACTGCGAGCATCCACAGGGGGATGTCCACCGGGACGATGAGCGGGATGAAGAAGCCCGAGACGAGGTATCCCTCGCTCACTTCCTCGCCGCGGATCTGGCAGGAGGCGAACTCGATGCCCAATCCGACGATGTAGGAGACCAGGTACAGGGGGAGGACCCGCAGGAAGCCGTACCAGAAGTTGCCGAGGATGTTGAGACGCAGGTCGCCGACCGCCAGGCCGTGCTGGTAGCCGACGTTCCACATCCCGAACAGGGCTGCGGGCGCTGCGGCGATCACCACGAGGATGAGCAGACGCTTCAGGTCGATGGCATCGCGCACGTGGGAACCCTTGCGGGTGACGGTGCCGGGCACGTGCAGGAACGTCTCGAAAGCGTCGACCGTGGAGTGCAGCCAGTAGAATTTGCCGCCTTTTTCGAAAATCTTATTCATACACTTATGCCATTTCCTTGAGCATCAGGTCGATGCCCTTCTCGATCATATCCTGGATATTGTTCTTGCTCGGGTCGACGAACTCGCAGGTGGCGAGGTCCTCGGGGAGCACTTCATAGATGCCGAACTGCTCCATCTTGTCGATCTCGCCGGCCAGGCAGGCCTTGGCGAGGAAGATCGGATAGATGTCCATCGGCAGCACCCGGGCGTAGTACCCGTCGTTCATCAGGAACGCGCGGGGACCGCCGTGCAGGTTGGTGTCCATCGCGTATTTCTTCTTGGGCATCAGCCAGGAGAAGTAGCTGCGGTCGGCGCTGAACTGGTGCGCGCGGATCGGATTGATCCAGCCCAGCAGCTCCTGGTCCGTGCCTTCGCGCACGAGCGTGACCTGGTTGTCGAAGAAGCCGAGATAGCCCTCCGGGCCGACGGGGCGGCCGCTCAGGATGTCGCCGCTGATGATGCGGACCTGGTCGGCCGGGGTGTTGCCGATAAAGGCGCGGAGCGCCGACATCGGCATCCCGGGGAAGGCCTGGACGTAGGCAGGGTAGAGCGCCATCGGGCCGGTGACGGCGACCTTGCGGCGCACGTCGTAGCGGCCGGTGGTGAAGAGCTTGCCGATCGCCACGAGCCCGGCCAGGGAGACGGTCCAGACGGTGTCCCCCTTGCAGATGGGTGCGATATGGCTGATCTGCACGCCGACGTTGCCGGCCGGATGCGGGCCCCGGAAGGTGTGCAGCTGCGCGCCCTGGAGCGCGGCGAACGGGGAGTTCTCCCGGTTGCCGTCGATGGCCACGTGGACCGCCCCGTCAGTGAGTTTGGCGAGGGCGTCGACGCCGGCCTGGGCGGCCCGGAGCTCTTCGCCGAAGCAGAAGGCGGGATCCGGTGCGAGGGGCGCGGTGCTGAAAGTGGAGATGAAGATATCGCGCGGCTGCGCGGTGGGATCGGCGACGACGCCGTACGGGCGCTGGACCAGCCAGGGCCACAGGCCGCTCTGCAGGAGCGCCTGGCGGACCTGTCCGGCATCCAATGCGGCAACGTCCCTGACGCCGAAGTCGACGCATTGCTGCTGCGCATCGGCCTCGACGAGGACGGCGAGTAGCTTGCGCTTCTCGCCCCTGACGATCTCCCGGACCGTGCCGCTGACGGGCGAGGTCAGGAGAATGTCAGCGTTCTTCTTGTCCGCCAGGACGGGGGAGCCACAGAGCACGCGGTCTCCTTCCTTGACCAGAAGCCTGGGGAGGAAACCTTTGAAGTCAGTCGGTTGGACTGCCACGATGCCAGGGGCTACCGTCTTGGAGACACGGAGTGCTGCCTCACCCGCTAACGGGATGTTCAGACCCTTTCTCAAAACGAAGTTTGGTGACATTGAATATGAGGTTTAATTATTTGCTAAAACGCAACGCGAAGATACCGCTTTTTTTTGTATTTTCGTGCCGCTATGACGGAGAAAGTGAATACGATCTTGGAAGAGTTGAACGACGAGCAGAAAAAAGCCGTCTGTTGTGTGGAAGGCCCCGTGCTGATCGTAGCCGGGGCGGGATCGGGCAAGACCCGCGTGCTGACCAGCCGGGTGGCCTATATCCTGGCCCTGCAGGAGGATGCCCGTATCCTGGCCCTGACCTTCACCAAGAAGGCCGCGGGGGAGATGAAGGAGCGCATCGCGGCGATGGTCGGCGGCCGCAGCGTCCGCCGGGTGGTGATGGGGACGTTCCACGCCGTGTTCGTCCGTTTCCTGCGCGAATATGCCGCCTCCCTGGGCTATCCGGACAACTTCACCATCTACGACACGTCGGATTCCCAGAGCGCCATCAAGGCCTGTCTCAAGGAGATGGGCCTGGACGACAAGGTCTACAAGCCCCGGGAGGTGCTCTCCCGGATCTCGATGGCGAAGAACAACCTGATCACCGTCAAATCCTACCAGGCCAACCAGGAGTTGCAGAAACAGGACTATTTCGCCAAGCGTCCGCGCCTGGGCGAACTGTATGGCCGCTATCAGGAGAAGCTCAAGCAGAGCGGGGTGATGGACTTCGACGACATCCTGCTCAATATGAATTACCTGCTGCGGGACAACCCCGAGGCGCTGCAGTCGATCGCCGGCCGCTTCACCCATATCATGGTGGACGAGTACCAGGACACCAACGCCGCGCAGTACCTGATCCTCAAGAAACTGGCGCAGTTCAGCCGCAACATCTGCGTGGTGGGCGATGACAGCCAGTCCATCTATGCCTTCCGCGGGGCCCGGATCGAGAACATCCTCAATTTCAAGAAGGATTATCCCGAGTGCCGGCTTTTCCGCCTGGAGCGCAACTACCGCTCCACGCAGGTGATCGTGGATGCGGCCAATTCGCTGATCGCGCACAACGAGGGGCGCATTCCCAAGGAGTGCTACGCGGTGGGGGAAGACGGCGAGCGGATCCGGCTCCTCAAGGCGTACACGGAGCAGGAGGAGGCGATCCTGATCGTGTCGGAGATCCTGGACCGGATGCGCACGGCCCGGGCGCAGTACCAGGATTTCGCCATCCTCTACCGGACCAACTCCCAGTCCCGGGCGCTGGAGGAGCAGCTGCGCCGCCGCAACATCCCCTATATGATCTATTCGGGCAACTCCTTCTTCGACCGGGCGGAGGTCAAGGATATGATGGCCTACTTCAAGCTCGCCGTGAATCCGCGGGACGACGAATCCTTCCGCCGGTCGGTCAACAAGCCGGCGCGCGGCATCGGCGACAAGGCCCTCCAGGCCGTCGAGGCGGTGGCCCGCCAGCAGGGCGTGCCCTTGCTGCAGGCCGCGCACGAAGTCCCCAAGGTGCAGGGTTTCTGCGAATTGATGGACAAGCTTCACGCGCTGGTCCCGACCACGGACGCCCACGAGCTGGCGCTCCGGATCGCGGAGCTCAGCGGCCTGTACGCCTTCTACAAGGCGGACACGTCCATCGAGGGGCTGTCCCGGCTCGCCAACCTGGACGAGCTGCTCAACTCCGTGGCGCAGTTCGTCGAGGAGCGTGAGGAGGAGGCGGAGGACTATCTCGCGGAGAATGCGCCGGAGGAGCATCCCGTCTACACGCTCGACGATTACCTGGAGAATGTCTCCCTGCTGAGCAATGTCGACGTGGTCGAGAATGGGGAGGGGGACACCAACAACAAGGTGGCCCTGATGACCGTCCATTCGTCCAAGGGCCTGGAATTCCCGTACGTCTTCGTGGCCGGTCTGGAGGAGAACCTCTTCCCGGGCGTGTCGATGCTGTCGGCGCGCACGGAGGTGGAGGAGGAGCGCCGGCTCTTCTATGTGGCCGTCACGCGCGCCAAGAAGGCCGTCGCGCTGGCCTATGCCGGGACGCGCATGCGCAACGGCAAGCACGAATCCAATCCGCCCTCGCGTTTCCTCAAGGAGATCGATCCGCGCTATATCGAGAATCCGCTAGATGCGGCGGATTTCGACAACACCGGTGTCACGCACGAATGGGGTGGCTTCGGCTCCCGCTTCACCGGCGGGCGTCTGGACCGGTTCAGGACCGGGGCTGGGACTGGCGGCGTTTCTTCCGGGAGCCGCGTTGCCCCCGGCCGCTCCGGATCCGCCCGCGGAGCAGCCGGATTGCCTCCGGATAGGTTCGGACTTCGTCCTCATCCCTCCCAAGCTGGCGCTTGGGCCCCTCCCGTTCACGAGGCCACGGGCGGCCACGCCTCCCGGAGGCAATCCGCTGCTCCTGTCCCGGGCGGTATCCGTACGGTGCTGAACGATGCGGACTTTGTTGGGGTGCCGATGACGGAATTGTCTGTGAATCAGCGGATAGAACACAACCGTTTCGGCCCTGGGACCATCCTCGAACTGAGCGGCCGGGCCCCGGAGATGAAGGCCCGGATCCGTTTCGACGCCCATGGCGAGAAACTCCTGCTCCTCAAGTACGCCAAGCTCCGCCCGCTGAAATAGGAACACCCTTTCCGTCCCGCAATTCCTGTTACTTTCGGGATAACCCCCGCTAAATGGAAAGGGTTGTCCCGTAATTAAGTTTGTTTTCGGGACAACCCCTGGCCAATCACCTCCGTTGTCCCGGAAAACCTGGTTATTCCGGGATGAGGAAAACAAAGAAACGTCACTTTGTGACGAAACCCTGTATTTGGGGACGAAATTCCTTGTGTAATTCTCTCCAAAGGAATATCTTGCCCCAAAAAACTATGGAAGACAAAGCTCATTTTTATCACTGTGCGACCAAAGGATTCGCGCATAGCATTCTGTTTGCAGATATACGGGAATTCATAGCAGGGATGAACAGGATTGGAATCTGCATCGCAAGGGGACGGGGTGAATTCCCGGTCATCCTGATAGCCTTTTGCCTGATGGATAACCACATTCACGTGATCTTGTATGGCCGCCGCTGTGACTGCCTGAAGTGGATGGCTCTGTATCATCGGCTTACGATGATTTGGCAGCGGAAACACAGACAGTCAGATCCGGTGGATGAGGAGTGGGACTATGATGCCTGGTTGATCCGGGATGAGGAGGATCTGAAAAAAAAGATCGCCTACGTTTTCCGCAACCCGACGGTAGCCGGTATGCCTTTTCTCCCCCTTGGTTATCGATGGAGTTCTGCCGGTCTGGCTTTTTCCGATCCGACCGAAAGCCTCGCGAACGGAACGCCGGTCGGCGGGTTGTCCATCTACGAATCGCGCAGGCGCTTCGACAGTCGGGTCATCCTGCCAGAGGACTGGATCCTGCTCCCGTCAGGCCTCATCTGGCCAGGTTCCTACATGGACTACAAGCGGGTTGAAAGACTGTTCGGACATCCTTGGAATTTCTTATATTATCTGAATCAACGGGTGGAGGCGGATGTCAATCTGGAGATTGATGCAAGGCAGGGTCTCCCTGCCGGACTATGACATTCTCAGGATTGCCCAGACCATAGCTTTGGAGCGGTTTGCCTCCCGGGACTTGTATTCTTTGGATATTCCTTCGAGAGTGAGGCTCTGCGCGGACCTCAAGAAAAAAACCGGGGCCAGCCGAAAACAACTGGCCCGGATCTTACATCTGCAAGTGGATGACTTGGAAGAACTGTTCGGGAGGGAGGGCTACTCGAAGAGCAGCTTCTCGATGAAGACCTGATGGTCGCCGACCCGGCCCTCGACGATGTGGGCGCCGTCGGGATCCATCGTATGGAACAGCTCTACCGTCTCGCCGGGGCGAGCCTCCTTGTTGAAATTGATGGTCAGCTCCTTAAGAGTTTTCTCATAAACAAGTTCTTCAGGAAGGGCGTCCATCGCCCACGCGGTGTACTTGACATTGTTGGCGTGCTGGTTGTAGTCCACGTCGGAGAAGTGGACGCGGTGCGCACCGATGCGCTCCAGCTCCGTTCCGCGGGGGACCGTCACCTTGACGGCCGGTTCTTCGATGGCGTGGTCCGTGCTCTGGGGATCCGTCGACACGATCCCGGCCAGGAAATCGTTGCGGACGACGCGCCGCTCGGTCATGTTCATCACGACCCAGGAGCTGGTGGAGCGTACGCTGACCTCGCCGTCGGCCCCCAGCAACAGGTAGTCACGCAGGAAGAAAAGTCCCAGGGGGCCCTTGTGCCAGGTCATGATCTTGACCGGCTCCTTGTGCTGCACGGGCCGCTCGAAGCGGACGTGCTGGCGGGCGAGTACCCAGGCGCAGTCGAAGGCTTTCAGCTCCACATCGCCGAACTTCAGCTGGTCCGCACCCTGGACGGCGATGTTCTGCGCCAGGTCCAGGAAGGCGGTGGGCCGGAGCCGGGCGTGCGGATCGGTCATATAGCAAGGGACGCGCAGGTCCCGGGAAGTCTTATCGCTCAGGTTGATCATAGTGGATGGGATTGGTATTCAGGTGGGTCTTGGTGACCGGGAGTCCGGGACACTGCTCCTTGAGGTAGTCGCAAAGCAGGTCCTGGGTGAACTGCTCGCTCTGGTAGTGGCCGAGCTCCACCAGCAGGACGCCCCGGTTCTCGAAATAATCGTGGTAATGGAACTCGCCGCTGAGGAAGACGTCGGCGCCGGCGCGCACGGCGTCGGGCAGCAGGAAGGCGCCCGCGCCGCCGCACAGCGCGACGCGGCGGACCGGCCGCCCGTCCGTGGCGGAGTGCCGCAGGCTCTCCACCCCGAACAGCTCGCGCACGCGCCCCAGGAAATCGGCGTCACGCTCGGCCGCGGGCAGTTCCCCGACCAGGCCGGAGCCGGCATCCGCGCCCTCCATCGGGGCGAGCCAGCGGAGGTCCTGCAGGCCGAGCTTTTCGGCGATCTTGTAATTCACGCCGCCCGGGGCATTGTCCAGGCTCGTGTGGGCGGAGTAGATGGAGATTCCGGCGGCGAGCGCCCGGACTACGCACCGCTGCTGATAGGTGGCGTCGGAGACCTGCCGGAGGGCCTTGAAAAGGAGCGGATGGTGCGAAACAATTAAGTTACATCCGCGGGTAACAGCTTCTTCTACAACCTCTTCCGTGACGTCCAGGCAGACGAGCACGGAAGAGACCTCGGACTCCGGGAATCCGACCTGCAGGCCGGAATTGTCCCACTCGTCCTGGAGCCGCAGCGGAGCCAGACGCTCCAGCGCGGCGGTCACTTCGCGCAGTTTCATCCCTGGGCGAGCAGCTGGCGGACGATGGTGGAGAGGGTACGCCCGTCGGCCAGGCCGGCGAGCTCCTTCGTGGCGACGCCCATCACCTTGCCCATGTCGGAGGGCGCGGAGGCGCCCACCCGGGCGATGATCTCGCGGACCTTGACCTCGATTTCTTCCGGGGTCAGCTGGCGCGGGACGTATTCCTCCAGGATCTTCGCCTCGGCGAGCTCGCTGTCGGCAAGCTCCTGACGCCCGGCGGCCACGTACTGCTCCGCCGCTTCCTTGCGCTGCTTGATGAGTTTCTGGATGAGCTTGACGATGTCGGCGTCTTCGAGTTCCTTCTTGCCGCCCTCCGCGGTCTTGGCGAGGAGGATGGCCGACTTGATGGAGCGCACGGCGTTGGTCCGGTCGTAATCGTGGGCCTTCATCGCCGCCATGATGTCTTTCTGTATCTGTTGTTCGAGTGCCATGATGCTTAGTTTTGAAGAGAAACGTTTATTTCAGCCAGCGGTCGAGCCAGTCGTAGACCATCCGGTGCCAGTAGAGGGAGTTCTGGGGCTGGAGGATCCAGTGGTTCTCGTCCGGGAAGACCACGAGCTTGGAGGGCACGCCCATCATCTGGGCGGCGTTGAAGGCGGCCATGCCCTGCTCGTAGGGGATGCGGAAGTCCATCATCCCGTGGATGCAGAGGATCGGCGTGTGCCACTTGGTGACCATCGACGAAGGGGAGTTGGCATAGTGGCGCTGGGCCTTGGGTGTCTTGGCGTAGGGGGCGCCGGCCTGCTGCATGCCGCCGAAGGTGATGCCGTCGCCGCGCGGACCGAGTTCGCCGGGGGTGTAGGCGTACTCGGTCAGACCGCCGTTGTCCCAGTTGGCGAACCACATCTCCTCGGTGGTGAACCAGAGCTCTTTCTCGTCGAAGATGCCGGCGTGGGCGATGAAGCAGTCATAGAGGTCGCCGTGCAGGCCCTCGAGCATATAGGCGGAGTAGCCGCCGTAGGAGGCGCCCACGCAGGCGAGCTTGCTCACGTACGGCTGGCCCTTGATGTAGCGCCCGGCGCTCAGGTAGTCCTGCATGTTGAGCCCCGGATAGTCGCCGGAGATCTGCTCCTTCCAGGCCTGGCCGAAAGCGGTCGTGCCGCGGCGGTTGGGCAGGATGACGATGTAGCCCTGCTGGGCCATCAGGCGGTAGCACCAGCGGTAGCTCCAGTCCTGGGAATTGGAACCCTGCGGGCCGCCGAGCACGATCTCGATGGCGGGATACTGCTTGGAAGGGTCGAACTTGGGCGGGTAGAGCACCCAGCAGAGCATCTGCTGGTGGTCCACCGTCTCCACGAACACGCGCTCGTCCGTCACGTCGGCGAGCTGGCTCAGGATGGGCTCGTTCTCGTGGGTGATCTGCCGGAAGGTAGTCTCCTTGGGCGTGATGTCCACGGACACGAGCTCGGTGGGGAACTTCAGGCAATAATAGGAAGCGAGCAGCTGCACGCCGCCGTCCTCTTTGTCCAGGATGGCGAAGGGGGAGAAGAAATCGAAGTTCCAGTCCGGCGCGGTGATGCGCTGCACGTCGCCCTCGAGGTCGGCGCAGAAGAGCGCCTGCACGCCCTCGCCGACGAGGGCGTTGAAGAACAGCTCGTCCTCGTGCCAGACCAGGCCTGCCACGTCGTGGTCGAAGTCGGGAAGCAGCTCGTGTACATTGTTGACTTTCAGCCCGAAACTCTGCCCGTCCTGATTCGCTTCTTCAAATAATACATCGCAGACGAAAAGACGCTGGCGGTCGGCCTCGTAGCCGTCGCGCGGCATCGAGATCCAGGCGATGTGCTTGCCGTCAGGGCTCCAGACCGGGTCGGTGTCGTAGCCGCCGTCGGGCTTGACGTCGAGCGTCTCGCCGGTCAGCACGTCATAGATATAGATGGCGGTGTTGGTGCTGAAGGCGTACTGCTTGCCGGTCTTCTTGCGGCAGGAGTAGACGATGTGGCGGTTGTCCGGCGCCCAGTCCAGCTGCTCGATGCCGCCGAAGGGCTCGGTGGGCAGCTCGAAGTGGTTGTCCGTGCCGAGGATGTCGAGGGAATTGTCCGGGGTGACCATCCCGTTCACGAGGGTGGCGACATAGGTCCGGGGGACTTCCGTCACCCAGTGGTCCCAGTGGCGGTACATCAGGTCCTCCGTGGCATAGGCGTTCGCCTTGTCGAGCGCGGGATCGCTGTCGGCGGGGGTCTGGACGGCGGTGTTCTTGATGGTGCTCACGTAGAGGACCTGCTGCCCATCCGGGGAGACCTTGTAGTCGCTGATGCCGGCGGGGACATCGCTGAGCTGGACCTTCTTGCCCAGTTTGTTGCCCTGCAGGGGCGCCTTCCAGAGCTGTCCGCCCTGCAGGAAATAGATCTCCTGGCCGTCGGCGCTCCAGCGGGCGGCGTTCACGCTCTTGGCGTAGCGCGTGAGCTGGACCTTGCCGGAACCGTCGGGGTTGCAGAGGAAGAGGTTGCGGCAGCTGCGGTTGTCGGCGATGGAGGTGTAGGACACGCCGTAGAGGATGCGGGTCCCGTCGGGGGAGAGCTGGGGATCTGACAGGCGGCCCAGCGAGAGCAGGGTCTCGGGCGTCATCACGCCGTCCTCGATCCGGATCCCGGACGGGCCGACGTAGCCGCTGTCTTCTTTCTGTTGTGCACAACTGATTGCCATAATCAAACAAGTCAATGCAAAAGCGATTCTTTTCATGATATTTTGCTGTAATCTTTGATCTCGTATTTGTCTTTGCGCAATTCGCGTACCAGCGGGGCGTTCTGCGGCGCTTCGAGCTTGGGGTCGTCCTTGAGGACCTGCTCGGCGTAGAGGCGGGCCTCCGTCAGCAGCTGGCCGTCGCGGGCCAGCGAGGCGATGTTGAGGCTGATGGGCAGGCCGCTCTGCTGCGTGCCTTCGAGGTCGCCGGGGCCGCGCATCTTCATGTCCTGCTCGGCGATCTCGAAGCCGTCCTCCGTGGCGCACATCAGGTCCAGGCGCTGCTGGGCTTCCTTGGAGGTCTTGACGTCCTTGACCAGGATGCAGTAGGACTTCTCGGCGCCGCGCCCCACCCGGCCGCGCAGCTGGTGCAGCTGGCTCAAGCCGAAGCGCTGGGCGCTCTCGATCACCATCACGGAGGCGTTGGGCACGTCCACGCCCACTTCGATCACCGTCGTGGACACGAGGATGTGGGCGCGGCCCGCCACGAAGGCGGACATGTTGAATTCCTTCTCTTCGCTGCTCTGCTGGCCGTGGACGATCGCGACCTTGTAGTCCGGCAGCGGGAAGGCCCGGACGATCTCTTCGTAGCCCTTCTCGAGGTTCTGCAGGTCCATCTTCTCGCTCTCGAAGATGAGCGGGAAGACCACGAAGACCTGCCGTCCGCGCGCGATCTCCTCGCGAAGGAACTTGTACATAGCGCTCCGCCGGTTCTGCCCGATGCACATCGTCTGGACGGGCTTGCGCCCCGGCGGCATCTCGTCGATCACCGACACGTCCAGGTCTCCGTACAGGGTCATCGCCAGCGTCCGCGGGATCGGCGTCGCCGTCATCACCAGGACATGCGGGGCCAGCCTTTGTCCGACGGTCCTGTCCCCTCCGGGCAGCGTGCCACGGGCGACCACGGTTTCCTGAGGGAGGCTGCTCCCGCCTTCGCGCTGCACTGCTTCGTCCTGGTACTGTGCGTGGGCGCCGCGAGCGAAGCGATCTGCGGCCATCCCCCTTGAGGGGGTGCAGGGGGTGATGGTGTCTGGCCAGACTTTGGGGCCTTTGCCCCAGAGTCTGGCCCGCTGGTCTACGCCGAAGCGGTGCTGCTCATCGATGACGGCGAGGCCGAGCCGGTGGAAGACGACATTGTCTTCCAGCAGGGCGTGCGTCCCGACGATGATGCCGATGCTGCCGTCCTCGAGCCCGGCGTGGATGCCGCGGCGCTCCTTCTGCGTGGTGCTTCCGATCAGCAGCGCGCACTGCACGGACGTGGGTGCCAGGTACTTCCGGATGTTGGCATAGTGCTGGCGGGCGAGGACCTCGGTCGGCGCCATGATGCAGGCCTGGTAGCCGTTGCCGATGGCGATCAGGCAGCTGAGCACGGCCACCATCGTCTTGCCGGAGCCCACGTCCCCCTGCAGCAGGCGGTTCATCTGGCGGCCACTCATCAGGTCGGCACGGATCTCCTTGATCACGCGCTGCTGGGCGCCGGTCAGGCTGTAGGGGAGGGCATTATAGCAGGCGTGGAAGTCCGGCCCGACCTTGGGCATCGGGATGCCGTGCTCGCCGCGCGAGCGGATGTATTTCTGCTTGAGGAGCGACAGCTGCAGGAAGAACAGCTCCTCGAACTTCAGGCGGTAGGTGGCCTTCTGCAGGGCATAGCTGTCCGTCGGGAAGTGGATGTTCTTGAGGGCGTACGGCAACGGGACGAGCCCGCGCTCGCGCAGGATGTACTCCGGGAGCGTCTCCTGGATCTCCGGCAGGCAGAGCGACAGGGCGGCGGACTGCAGCTTGCACATCACCTTGCCGGTAATCCCGCCCGTCTTGAGCTTCTCCGTACTCGGATACACGCCGGTCAGGGCCCCCTGGGACATCGCCCCGTCCTGCGGCACGTCCACCTCCGGGTGTACGATGTTCATCCGGGACCCGAAAGCCTGCGGCTTGCCGAAGAACAGGAAGGTGCTCCCGGGGGTGAGCCGCTGGTAGTTCCAGCGGATGCCCTTGAAGAAGACCATCTCCATCCGCCCGGAGGCGTCCTCGACGATCACGGACAGGCGCTTGACGGCTCCCCAGTGGATGGGGTCCGTCTCCTGCGAGACCACGGCGCTGGAGGGGCCGTAGAGGGTTCGGGAGACCACCGTGGCCTGCAGCTGGACGCTGGCCAGGTCCGGGGCCACCTGCGCGATGGGCGTGATGCCGCTGCGGTCGATGTAGCGGAAGGGATACAGGTGGATCAGGTCCGAGAGCGTCTCGATCCCAAGCTCACGCCGCAGGAGCTCGGCCCGCTTGGGACCGACCCCGCTGAGGTACTGTATGTTCATCTCCAGCTCCCGCATAACTCACAAAGATACAAAAAAAGCGGCAACCGCCGCTTTTTCCCGATCCGGTACGGAAATCTCCGCCCGCTATCGGCCTCCGCCACCGTGGCCTCCGCCGCTGAAACCGCCGCCCCCGCCGAAGGAGCTGGTGCCGCCGAGACCGCTCGCACCGCTGCCGGCGGACGAGGCGCCGGTGATGGCGGAGGAGAGGTCCTCCGTGGATTTGAGCACGCCGCTGAAGGTGGGATAGTCGTAGCCGACCGCCTCCTGGAACGCCGCCGGGTCGATGTCCTTGAGCTGTTCCGCCACCTTGTCGGCGATGCCGAACATCGCGGCGTACACCAGGAAATCCTGCCACAGGTGTGCTTCAGAAGTGTCTTTCAGGTCGGAGAGCGTGAATTCCTGGAGATATTTCCTGAACCCGACCAGGTCCCGGGTCTGTTTCTGGCCCGAGGCGGTGAAATCCTTGGCGGAAGGCTCCATCCACTGTTTGGTCAGGAATGCGTTCTTCCCCTCCTCGAGGACCTTGTCGTTCCAACTGTCCACCGTCTCGGCGTTCTGGCTGAACCAGGAGGAGAACTCCTTGTCCTGCAGGACCTTGTCCTCGCCGGCGGCGTCGTGCATCATCTGCAGGAGTCTAGTACCCACGGCATCGAGAGGCTTCCTGCCCGGGGCGTTCCCGGAGAGGCAGAGCTCCACCTTGCCTTCGGCATCCTTGCGGACGTCGATGTAGCCGTTGTAGATCATCCGGAGGATCTCCGCCGAGGCCAGCGCATTCCCGGGGCGGACTTCCTTCAGACGGTCCAGGACATAGTTGGAGGCCGGCAGGTCGCCCTCCATCGGAATGTCGTGGAACCAGCCGATCCGGTCGAAGTCCATCCCGGCCAGACGCTTGCGCAGGCGCTTGAGTTTCAGGCGCTGCCAGATCCGTACGGCCACCAGGAACACCAGGATAGCCGCCAGGAAGATCTTGAACCCGTTGCCTTTCTTCTTGTCGCCGAAGTCGGCACCCACCATCGCCTCGTCCAGCACGGCCTGGAACGTCTTGTCCCGGACGCTGGGCGAGTCGAAGAGGCCCTTGTCGAAACGCATCAGGACGATGACCGAGCTCTTCCGGGTGAAGGGTTCCGTGGACTCGAAGACGGCGGCGCCGTCCTCGAAGGCGGAGGTGCCGTGGTATCCGAAGCCCCAGATGCGGCAGCAGGCCGTGTCCAGCCGCTCTTGCATCTCCTCCGCCAGGCGGACGCTCACGCGGACGTGCCGGGGCGGGGCCGCCAGCTCGTCCGTGACCAGCTGCAGGTGGAGCATGTCGTAGTCTTTCAGCGTCTTGACGGCATTGGTCATCACGTAGGAGGGCTCGTAGACGTGGTCGCCATACTCCCCGATGCCCCAGCACAGCTCCAGGCCGTCATCCTTGCGGACGATACCGTAGCTGCCGGCTTTCTGCTCGCGTGTGCGGCCGGCGTCCCAGACATTGTCGCAGGCCAGCGTGTCACCGTCGCTGACCACGGAAAAGTCCTTGATCTGGATGTCGCCCAGGTTGGTGCGGGGGAGGTACCACTCGGTAATCCCGTCGCCGGTGTCGACGTCCCAGCGCTCCTGGACGAGGGCGGAGCCGGTGGGAAAGAGCGTCACGTGGATGGTGACGTCGCGGACCCGCTGCTCACGCCCGAATGCGGCAAAGGTCAGGACCAATGCCGCAAACAAACAAGTCCAGCGTCTCATCGCTAGATCTTCAGGGACGGCATCTCCGTCTTCTTCTCTTCGGTCTTGAGGTAGTCGCGGGTCTTGAAGCCGAACAGGGAGGCCACGAAGGAGTCGGGGATCTGGCGGATCATCTTGTTGTACTTGGTAGCCGTGTCGTTGTAGACCATCTTGCTGGTCCGGACCATATTGGTATAGCGGTCGACGGCTTCCATCGCCTTGGCGTAGTTCTCATTGGCCTTGAGGTCGGGGTACTGCTCGACCACCACGCTGAGGTGGCTGGCCACCTGGCCCAGCAGGGACTCCTGCTCATCGACTTCGGCAGCGGTGCTGTTGGCGTCGATCGGGCGGCGCTGGGCGATCACGTCGCGGAGCGTGTTGTACTCGTGCTCGTTGTAGCTCTTGATGAGTTCGACCATCCCGGTGAGGGCGTCCCAGCGGCTCTCCTGCTGGACGCCGATGGTGCTCATGGCATTCTGGCAGAGCTCATCCTGGCCGACAAGTTTGCGCTGGACGGAAATCACCCACAGCACAAGGAGGGCGATGATCGCAATGATGATAATGACAGTCATAGTGGAATAGATGTTAGTTCAGCGCATAAAGATAAGAAAAATACGACAAAAAAAAGCCCCGTGCCGGGGCTTTCTCAGATTGTAGTCGCTCAGAGCTTCTTGTATACCAGGTCGATGGCCGTGTATTCGTGGTCGGCGTTCCAGTGCTCGTGCAGGCCGAGGGGCTCCGTGAGCGGCGTGCCATCGGCGTCGGGATCGTAGGTGACGCCGCTGATCGTGTCGGGCAGGGAGGCCGCTTCGACCAGATACAGGTCGCAGTAGGGGAGGCTCCCCACTTCCGGCCATTCGCTCGCGAGCAGGTCCAGGCCCACGGAGTCGACGGCCAGCGGGTCCTGTGAGAGCAGGATGGAGCAGGCCCAGTCGCCCCCGAAGGGGGCCGTGTTCCATTTGGGCATCGGGGCGCCGTTGCAGTCGCGCGAGCCGTAGGTGCCGTCGATCAGGTAGAGCAGCGTCTTGCCGCCCAGGTCCTTGTGGCCGATGAAGTCCACCTGGCTGCTGTATTTGGCGTGGCCCCAGCGCTTGTCGGGATTGACCCCGTTGTGGGAGTTCTTATGCCAGTCCTTGTCCAGGGAAGTGGCCCCGTACCAGTTCTTGCCGGTGAGGGTGACGCCCGGGCCGGTGTGGATCTTGAGCAGGGCGCTGTTGATCACGTAGTCGGCCTCCACGATGCACTTCGCCAGGCCGTACTGCTTCTCGCCGTGACCGGGGGTGAAGGGGATGGCGTTCTCCACGAATTCGCACTTTTCCCGGCCTTCGCCGCCCACGTTGTCCACGAAATGCACGCGCGGGAAGGCGCTCTTGCAGCGCTGGTAGAGCGCGTCCGTGATGTAGCGGCTGGGCTCGCAGACGGTGATGTCCTCCTGGCGCACGCCGGCTTTCTTGACGAGGCTCTCGAGCAGGGCCAGGGTCACGTACGGCGAGCTGTTGAGCTCCTCGTTGTCGGCGTAGGCGAAGGTGTTGTTCATGTTGAGCTTGATGGCGATCTTCTCGCCCTTGCGGTAGCGGTGGGCGCCCCGTCCGTGGCTCTCGTTGAACTGGACGAAGAGGGCGCGCCAGGCCCGCCGGACGCTCCAGCGGCCGGTCAGCGTGCGCAGGCCCTCGCGGACCATCCGCCGGGCCTTGGCCTGGTCGTTCCAGCGCTCCTCCCACCACATGCCGGTCTCGCCGTCCCAGGTGGCGACGCCGGGCGCGTGGATCCAGGCAACGCGTCCCGGGTGGATGCCCTTGCCCACGCCCATCGGGTTGTTTGGCTTGTCGTTGTTGAGCCGGGGCGTGCCGTCGGCGTGCCGCGGCCGCAGGACGTCCACGCCGCGCGCGGCGTCCGGCTCGCTCGTGATGTCGAGGTAGGTGCAGGGGCCCAGGTCGGGATTGTTCCAGGAAGCGACCTTCCAGACGACCTGCTTGTCGCGCGTGATTTCGAAGAACTGGACCTTGCCCTTCCACTGCGCTTCAGGAAGACCGGCCATCCAGTTGCAGATCAGGGTGTTGCCGTTCTGCAGGCGCGTGGCGGTCTGCAGGTTCTGGATGGGGAAGGGCAGGTCGGCCTGCGTGACTTCCCAGACGACCCGGCCGTCGGCGTCCAGCTCACGCACATAGTGACGGCTGTCGCCGCCGAGAAGGTAGTGCCCGTCGGGGAGCTTGTCCACGTGCCAGGCGAACTGCCCGGGGATGCGCTTGACCACCTCGCCTTCCGGAGAAATCTCCAGGATCTCCTCCTCCTTCATCAGCGCCAGCACGAAATTGCCTTCCTGCGTGCGGCGCACGTGGCGGAACTGCCCGTGGGTGCCGGTGTTCTCCGTGGGGACCACGATCTCCTTGACAGGCTTGTCCAGCAGGGTGTTCCAGATGACGATCTTGCCGGGCGTGCCGTTGAGCGCGAAATACACGAGGTCCGGCGCCAGCGGCTGGCAGGAGTGGGATTCCGTCCCCTGCGGACAGATATATTTCCAGAGGTGCTCACCCTTGCGGTTGAGCAGGCCCAGCTGCGACATCGCGGCGTAGAGGATGTTGCCGTCCGGCAGGATGCGCACGTCGTCGAACTCCAGCACGCGGTCCCACTGGTCGCGGATGGGCAGGGTGTACTCGAAATCGATCTTGCCGTCCTTGATGATGCGCAGGGACTGGCGGTCGGGGTGTCGGGTGTCCCATTCGCCGGTATAGGCGTATTCCTTATAACGCGCGAGGCTGGTGTCCTGCGCTGCGGTGCTCCAGCCCATAAGGGCCAGCAGGGCGAAGAAGAGAAGATGCTTTCTCATGGGTCAATGATAGTAAAACAAAGATAGGAATTCTTCGGAAAAGAAAGAAGGGTGGGTGCAGCACCACCATCGGCTACAACCCACCCTTGCATCCATCTAACCAAATTCCAAGTGCAAAGATAGGATGTGGAACTGACAATCCCGGTCTGTAATTCTTTCAACGGGCGTCAGTAAATCAATCAAAAATAGAGAAGGCTGCATCCCTGCAGCCTTCTCCCATGGTAATTAACCATCAATAACCAAAATCAATAACCAGGGTTTTGGATTTCATTCATCTCATCCGTGGTCAGCGCCTTGCCGTCCTTGGTGATGCGGTTGAGGTGCTGGAGCGGAATCGGACGGAGGTAATGCGTGTTCTTGTCGAAATGACCGCCGTTCGGAGACAGGTATTTTTCGCGGTCACCGTCGGAGACGAACACCTTCTCGCCGGTCTTCTCATCCAGGATATATTCGCCGGTGTGCGTGTTGCCGGTGTGGCCGAGGATGTCGGTCATGTTCTGGGTCCAGGACTGGTCGTTGAAGCGCAGGCGGTCCTCCAGGGTGCGGGTACGGACGAGGTCGTTGTAGCGCAGGAACTCACCGTACATCTCGCGGGACTTCTCGTTGAGCAGGTAGCACATGGCGCGGGTGAAGGCGTCGGACTTGTACTTGGGATTGGTCTCCGCAAGGAAGTTCATCACGTACTCGTCCTCCGGCGGGTAGTTGCCTTCGGTGACGACGGGCAGCACGGAAGCCTCGGCGTTGACGGCGTCACGGTAGGCCTGGTCCTTGTCCCAGCCGCCCACGGAGTAGAAGTAGGAGTTCTTCGGATAGAAGACGCTGCGGTTGGTGTGTGCGGAAATGCTGGCGCGGTAGCTGCTGGTCGCGAAGGCCTGGCCGCCGTCCATATACTTGTCGCGCTCCTCGCCGGCGCGGAACTGTGCGCGGTCGCGCAGCGGCTTGAGGACAGCGAAGCCCTCGTTATATTTGCCCTGGCGGATGAGCGCCTCTGCCCAGAAGAAGTAATCCTCGGCGGAGCGGGCGACGATCGCGTCACGGTAGCTGTACTGGGAGTTGTAGATATCGATGTCACCGTCGAGATACTTGGAGAGCATCGTGTTCTGGCCGTCCTTGATGGGGTTCATACTGGTGTTCTCGGGCTCGGCGTCGGTCGCGCTATGGTAGGTGAGCAGGGCCTTGGTGGTCGGGATCAACTTGCCGGTGTTGTAGTCGACGATGCGGAAACGCTTCCTCGGCGTGGCGTTGAAGGCGATGTCGATGTCCTCGGTGAGGAACTTCTGGCCGTACTCCTTGCGGTTGATGATGTACATGCCGCCGAGGTATTTGCTGAAGAAAGGACCTTCACCGTTGAAATAGTCGGGCATGTAGATTTCGCTGCCGTCCTTGAGCTTGTAAGTCCAGTCGTCCTTGCTCTTGGGGAACTCGTTGATGGCCCAGGTGGTCTTGAAGGACTTCCAGAAGCGGGAGTCGTTCTTGAGGTCGTAGAGGAAGTAGGTGTACTTCGGGGTGTTCTTGAGTCGCTGGTAGGAGCGTCCGCCGGCGACGTCGCGGGACATGAACCCGGCGAAGGCGTTCTGGTACGGCATCACGAACCACACAAGGGTCATGTTGCCGGCGTAACCGTTGCCGCGTTCGGTCGTTCCGACATCGTGGGAAGCCTTGAGGACGATCTCGGAGTTGTTCTCGGGCGAAGGTGCGGGGGCGTTGTTCTTGGTGTGGTTGGCGAACAGGTCCTCGTAGCGGGCCACCAGCGGGTGCGCCGCGATGACGATCTTGGCATACTTGATGACTTCGTTGAGGTCGTTGTCCTTGAAGGTGCCGTTCCAGTCGGCATTGCACTCGGAGGCCCTCCAGAGGTGCGCCTGGGCGAGGTAGTGGGCAGCGGCGTACTTGTCGAGCTTGCCGTCCTTGTCACCCTTTTCGGGGAGCATCTTGTAAGCGTTCTCCAGGTCGCTGATGATCTGGTCGTAGACATCCTTGCGGGGGTTGCGGACATACTCGCGCTCGGGCCCTTCGGCGGCGTGGATCACGAGGGGGATGTCGCCGTACTGGTTGACGAGGAACAGGTAGTCGTAACCGCGCAGGAAATAGGCGGTGCCGAGCACCTCATCCTTCTTGGCATATCCTTCGAGGACCTCAGCCTTGTCGATGATCTTGTTGGCGCGGTTGAGCCAGGTGTATAATGCATCCCACATATAGTTGGCACCCATCGTGTTGGCAGAACCGGTGATCGTGGCGCCATAGCGGGTGTCGTAGGTGTTGAAAGCCTCGGAGGCGTCGTCGCCGCCTTTCATGAACTCGTCGGTGCCGGCGTTGGTGAAGGCCCAGGTCTCGGCGTAGTACTGCTGGCGGAACTGGATGTAGAGGCTCTGGGACATAGAATAGAGACCGTCCGGGGTGTCCATGTAGGAAGAGTCGATCTTCGTCCTCTGCACCTCGTTGAGGAACTTATCGCCGCAGGAGGCCAGTGAAAGCAGGAGCGCTCCGGCAGCAACAATAGTCAGGATTCTAGAAATATTTTTCATAAAGCAATAATCTTAAGAGGATTAGAAGCCGATGTTGAGACCGAAGACAATACCGCGGTTGATGGAGGCGTCACCCACGTCGGAGTCCCTCCAGAAGGCGGTGTCGTAGACGGAGAACGGGTTCTTGAGCTGGGCGGTGACACGCACGTTGCTCAGGCCCATCTTCTTGACGAAGTTCTGCGGGAGGAAGTAACCCAGGGAGATTTGGCGAACCTTGAGCCAGCCGCCGTGCTTGTACTGGATCTGGGAGCCGGAGAAGTTGTCCAGGGAGGCTTCGATGGACCATCCCGGACGGCCGTACTTGGCGTTCTTGTTATTCTCCGTGTAGTAGTCGATCTTGCGGGAAGGATCGGCGGTGGTCTGTCCGTGTCCGGTCTGCATGAAGTAGTCGAAGCGGCCGTACATGAAGACGTCGAGGGTGAGGTTCTTCCAGCGGAGGGTGTTGTTGAAGCCCAGGGTCCAGAGCGGGTCGTTGTGGCCGAGGATCACGTAGTCGTTGGTCGCATCGAGCTTGTAGTCGCCGTTCTGGTCCTTGACGCGGGTCATACCGGGAGCGAAGTTATAACCTTTCTCCTTGAACTTGGCCATTTCGGCCTGGTCTGCAGCAGATTCGGTCCACAGGCCGAGGGATTCCCAGCCGTAGGCGACGGAGATCGGATAACCGATGAAGAGCCTTTCCGGAACCATGTCCTCCTTGCCGTTCTGGAGCTCGACGATCTTGGTCGTGTTGAAACCAAGGTTGACGGTGGACCTCCAGGAGAAGTCACGCTTGTTGATGTTGACGGTGTTGAGGGTCAGGTCGAAGCCCTGGTTGTTGATCTGGCCGAGGTTGGCTTTGGTCTGGGAAGCTCCGGAGACGATGGGGAGGGAGACGTTGAAGAGCATACCGTGGGTGAAGTTCTTGTAGACGTCGAACACGCCGCTGATGCGTCCCTTCAGGACGGAGAAGTCGACACCGACGTTGATGGCGTCCGTGGTCTCCCAGCCGATGGCCTGGTTGGCAAAGGTGCTGGGGGTATAATAGTAGGAATAGGCCTTGTTGCCGAAGGTGGTCGTGTTGCTGCTCAGCGTGTCTTTGGAGGAGTACGGGTCAATGCTGTAGTTGCCGGTACGTCCCCAACCTGCGCGGAGTTTGAGCTGGTCGATCCAACTGACGTGCATCCAGGGCTCCTGGTCGATACGCCAGCCGAGGGCGACGGAAGGGAAGATGGCCCACTTGTGACCGGCACCCAGCACGGAGGCGCCGTCGTAACGGACGGAAGCCGTGATCATATAGCGGTCCTTGTAAGTGTAGTTGACACGGCCCATGTAGGAGGCCATCTGCTGCTCGCTGAGGGAGTTGAACTTAGGCTCGCCTTGCGGGGTGTAGGTGCCTGCCTGGAGTCCCCACCATTTCTGGGTCATACCCTGGCCGATGGCCGCGAGGGCGACCTCCTTACCGGACATCGAGTAGAGCTCGGAGCTCATCTTGTACCAGGCCTCCTGGAGGAGGGTGACGTTGAGGGAGTGGTCGCCGAAGGCGCGGTTGTAGGAGAGGATGTTGTCGATGGTCCAGGAGAAGTACTTGTTGGCGCTGGAGGTGACCAGGTCGATTTCACCCATCATACGGCGGGTGTTGGACAACTTGTCCATATACTTGTTGGACTGATAGAAGCGGAGCTGCGGGCCGAAGGTGGAGCGGAAGGAAAGACCCTTGAGGGGCTCCCACATCTTGCCGAAGTCGAGCCCGGCGTAGAAACTGCCCGTAAAGTCATAGGAGAGGCGGGAGAGCTCGGTCAGGCCGACTTCCCCGACGACGGTGAATGTACGGAGGTTTCCGTCCGGATGGTCGACGACATTGCCGTCCTTGTCGTAAGGCACGCCGTAGGTGTGGATACGATGCGCTTTGGCGCGGAGGTCGCCGCCGACGGAGCCGTCCGGACCGCCGGAGTTGTCGACACCGTATTCCTGGTCGCCGAAGCGTGCGTTGATGGCGCCGCCCATCGAGAACCACTCGATCGGGGTGAGGTCGACGCTGGTACGGAAGGTATAGCGCTGGTATTCCTGGCCGAGGGTGGTGCCCTTGTTGTTCATATAGCCGAGGGACACGTAGGCCTTCATCTTGTCGGTACCGCCGGAAGCGCTGAGGGTGTGCTCGTGAGTGACGCCGATGCGGTCGGAGAACTGGGTCCAGTCGGTGGAGATGACCTTGGAGGGATCCCAGGTGGTGGAGCGCTGTCCGGCGTTGTACTGCTCGAGGGTCAGGCCCCAGCCCCGCAGGATGTTCTCCCACGCGGTGCTCTCATAGCCCTTGATCTGTGTGGCTGCGTAGTCCACGTCGATATTGGGCTGGTCGCCGGGGATGTCGGTGTAGCCGGCATAGTAGCGTGCCCAGCGGCGCCACTCGATGGTCTCGGCGGCGTTGAAGTAGGGGACCTTGTCGAAGATCTTCTCGGCGGTGAAGGTGCCGGAATAGTTGAGGGTGAGCTTGCCGCTCTTGCCGCGGTTGGTGGTGACGAGGATGACACCGTCGCTACCACGTGCACCGTAGATGGCGGTGGCGGAAGCGTCCTTGAGGACGTCGATGGACTCGATGTCCTGGGCGTTGATCATATCGAGGCCGACGGACTGTGCCACGACACCGTCGATGACGATGAGCGGGCTGCCGGAAGCGAAGCTGTTTTTACCACGGACGGTGATGGAACCGGCAGAACCCGGGCGGCCGTTGTTGCTGACCACGACGCCGGCGGCCTTGCCCTGCAGGGCCTCGACGGCGTTGAGAGCCGGGTTTTGGAGGAGTTCCTCGGATTTGACGGAGACCATGGCGCCGGTGACGTCGCTCTTCTTCATCGTACCGTAACCGACGGCCACTGCTTCTTCGAGCATCAGGCGGTCATCCTGGAGGGTGACGGCCATGTTGTTGGCCGCGGCGACCTTCTGGGTCACGAAACCGATGCAGGAGACCTCGAGGGTCGTGCCGGGCGCGACACGGAGTTCGAAGTTGCCGTCGAGGTCGGTGATGACACCGTTGGTGGTGCCGGGCACGACGACGGAAGCTCCGATGATGCCTTCGCCGGTGGAATCAATAACCTTGCCGCGCACGACGGATTGGGCGTTGGCCCATCCCCCCGCGAACAGCAAAGCCACGGCAGTCGTAAGCGCCATCAGCGCTTTGCGACTCACTGAGAAAATAGATTTCATCAAGCTTTAAAATTTTGGTTAAACTATAAGGGTGTTCGAATTTATAATAACTGCAACAAATTTAATTTGAGCGGACAACTCGTTAGGATATGTATTTGGTCAAACACGGGAGATAATTTATTCACTTGTCGCAATTGTCCACAAATATAACGCAATTCTGATAAATTCGCACGAAATTATTAAAAAACCGCAGCAACAAGGCTCAGCTTTTTCTTGATTATTTATTATCTTGTGGAGGATTATTGATGCCGATGAAGGAATGAATCGTTTTCCCGTATTATTATTTATAGTTGGTGTGGCGCTGCTGGTTTCTCCGCTCTGCGCGCAGGAGATCCGCCTGTCCAACCGTTTCGTCAACGCCGTGACCGTGGATCCGGACGACCTGGTCTGGGTGGCCACGGAAGAGGGCCTCAACTGTTTCGACGGGATCCGCACGCGCGCGTTCCTCAAACAGACGGACGGGTTCCCGGCCAACCTGGTCAACGACGTCCTGGCGGACAGCCAGGAGCCGAAAGTTTGGGTGGCCCTGCAGAAAGCCGGCCTGGCCTGCTATGACAAACGCACCGGCTCCTTTGTCTATTATCGCGCGGGAGACGGAGAAGACAAGCTGTCCGACGACGACATCACCCACCTGGAGCAGGGACCGGACGGTTCGGTCTGGCTCAGTACTTTCCGGGCGGGCATCGACCGGCTGGACCCTGCCACCGGGACTTTCACACGCTACAACGCCGAGGATTTCCCGGGCTACCGCGATGCCCCGCTCCAGACCTTCGCTCTCTTCCCGCAGCGGCTCATCCTGGGGTACTGGTCGTCCGGTGTCAGCATCCTGTCCCTTGACGACCATTCCCGGTACGACCTGTTCCATGATCCTTCGGACCCGCGTTCGCTGCCCTCGGACGAAGTCCGTTCCCTGCTCATAGACAGCCACAACCGTCTATGGGTCGGGACGCGCCAGGGCCTGGCCCTCTATTCCGTGGCCGGCCGGGATTTCACCGTGTTCCTGCGCGGGCAGGAGATCTTCGACCTGCAGGAGGACAGCCTCGGCCGGCTGCTGGTGGCCTCCGGTTCCGGAGAACTCCTGGCGATGAACATCAGCGGAACCGGACAGTTGCCGGAAGATGTCGTTTTCCAGCCCTTGGACATCCCCGGCCTGGGCGAACACAGTGCGGTGCGAAGCGTCGCAGGCGACCGCTTCGGGAACCTTTGGATCGGTACTTACGATGACGGACTTCTCTTCCGCAGCGGGCAACAGCCTGCGGCGGGGACGCTGACGGCATCCAGTCCGGTCAAGTGGAAAGCCCCGGAATATTATCCTGTCCCGGGCCGGCCCGACCTGGCGGTGCGGGACGAGATTGAAACGGAAGACCGGATCTGGCTGGCCACAGACGAGGGCGTGTATTGCGTGGATCGCGCCCGCAGGCGCGTGCTCTACCTGCTGCAGCGCCTGGAACTGCAGCCTGCAGACCTGGTCCGTGCATTGGTCCGGGATCACTCCGGAAACCTGTGGGTGGGCACCTACGGCGGGGGACTCGCAGCTTATAATCCTCAGTCGGCGATGCTCGCGCAATACGATGCCGGCGATGGCCTGGGGAGCGACACGGTCAATGACCTGCTTTGCGACAGCCAGGGCAGGATCTGGGCGGCGACGACCGCCGGCCTGGCCTGTTTCAGCGACGGTCCTGAAAACAAGCCGGTCCTGTATACATTCCAGGACGGCCTGCCGGACGAGAACATCCGCGCCCTGGCGGAGGATGCCGCCGGCAATCTGTGGATGAGTTCCAACAGCGGGATTTCCTGCCTGACTTCGGACGAGCGGATCGTCTCATTCGACGCCCGGGACGGGTTGCCGGACGGGAACTACTACTACGGGGCCGTAGCCGTGCTGCCGGACGGCCGCATCCTTTTCGACGGCACGGACGGAACCGGATGGGTGGACCCGGTGCGGCTCCTCCGCCACAAGGAGCTGCCGCCGGTGAAGATCCTGACGGGAGAGCGCGGCCTGATGACGGACTACCGCGACAATTATCTGCAGGTGCGCTTCTGCGTGCCGGACTATGCCTTTTCCCGCAGCGTGGAGTATGCCTACCGCATCCTGGACCTGGATCCGGTCTGGCATTCCGGCGGCCCGGAGGTGGAATTCAACCACTTGCCATACGGACGCCATACCCTGCAGGTCCGTGCGCGGGTCCACTCGCAGGACTGGGGAGAGGATTACACGACGGCTTTCCTGGAGATCCGTCCGCCTTTCTGGCTGACCTGGTGGGCCAAGGCGCTGTATATCCTGCTCGTGCTCGGGGCTATCGCAGCGTGCGGCCTCTATATCTACCGCAGGCAGGCGCGCAAGAACCGGGAGCGGATGCGTCAGGACCGGCTCCTGCAGGAGCGCCGGGTGGACGAGGAGCGGATGGTGTTCTACACCAACATCACCCACGAACTGCGTACCCCGCTCACGCTCATCCTCGGTCCGCTGGAGGACCTGTCCGGCGACGAGGCCATCCCGGCACCGGCCCGGCGACGGATCGGCAAGGTGGAGCAGAGCGCGAAGCAGCTGCTCGGCCTGGTCAACCAGATCCTGGAGTTCCGCAAGACCGAGACGCGCAACCGCCAGCTCAGCGTCTCTTACGGCGATTTCTCCCGCTGCGTCAGCGAGATTGGCGGGCGTTTCCGGGACCTCACGCCGGACAAGTCCGTCTCGTTCGTGCTATCGGTCGAACCCGAGGTCCGGATGTGGTATGACCAGGAAGCCGTCACGATCATCCTCAACAACTTGTTGTCCAATGCCCGGAAATACACGGCATCCGGGACCGTGCTCCTCTCGCTGAAGCGGCAGGGGGACAAAGTGGCCGTCTGCGTGACCGATACGGGTTGCGGCATCTCCGCGGAGGATCTCCCGCACATCTTCGACCGTTACTACCGGGTCGGTGGGCAGGATCGGGCTTCCGGGACCGGCATCGGCCTGGCCCTGGTCAAGAACCTGTGCGACCTGCACCACGTGGAGCTGGACGTCTCGAGCACCCCGGGCGAAGGGACCGAGTTCCGACTGCTCTTCGATCCGCAGGAAGATTATCCCGAAGCACAGCGCGTCGGTCCTGCGCCTGTGGAAGAGGAGCCCGAACCGGAGCCCCAGGAGGAGCCTGGCAAGGTCCGGATCCTGGTCGTCGAGGACAATACCGACATCCTGGACTATATCCAGGAATCCTTGGCGCCGGACTTCGCCGTGCTGCGGGCCGTCAATGGCCGGGAAGGCCTGAAGGTGGCCGTCCGGGAGATCCCGGACATCATCGTCAGCGACATCATGATGCCCGTGATGGACGGGATCGACCTCTGCAAGGCCATCCGCCAGGACGTGCGCACCTCCCACATCCCCGTGGTGCTGCTCACGGCCAAGGGCTCCGTGGAGGCCCGCACGGAAGGATACGAAGTCGGTGCGGACAGCTACCTGGTCAAGCCCTTCAACAAGTCCTTGCTCCTGAGCCGGATCCACAACCTGCTCGAAAAGCAGGCGCGGCTGAAGCAGCAGGTCTCCGAATCCGGTGCGGCCGTGGTTTCATCCAACGACCTGTCTCCCGTGGACAGTGAATTCCTGGCCCGTTACAACCGCTTCGTCGAGGAGCATCTGGGCGACGAGAAGATCGACATCGCCTCGCTGGCCAGCGAGTTTGCGATGAGCCAGTCCACGCTCTACCGCAAGGTCAAGGCGGTCTCGGGCCTGTCGCCGAACGAGCTGATCCGCAACATCCGTCTGGGCAGGGCTGCGGAGATGCTGCTCCGCACGGACCAGAACATCTCCGAGATTTCCTGGGCCACGGGATTCGGCAGCCCCGTCTATTTCCGCAACTGTTTCAAGGAGCGGTACGGACAGACCCCGACCGAGTATAGGGAGACACAAAAAAAGGCAACCTGAGTCATCAGGTTGCCTTTTTCCAGATTCCGGGTCGAGTCCGGAATGACGTCTCAGGGGAGACGGCTTTGATTACAGCTGGGGACCGGCTGCGACCAGCGCCTTACCGGCCTCGTTGGACTCGTACTTGTGGAAGTTCTTGATGAAGCGGCCGGCGAGATCCTTGGCCTTCTCATCCCAGACCTTGGCGTCGGCGTAGGTGTCGCGCGGGTCGAGGATGCCGGTGTCGACGCCCTTGAGCTCGGTCGGAACCTCGAAGTTGAAGAACGGGATCATCTTGGTCGGGGCCTTGTCGATGCTGCCGTCCAGGATGGCGTCGATGATTCCGCGGGTGTCACGGATGGAGATGCGCTTGCCCGTGCCGTTCCAGCCGGTGTTGACGAGATAGGCCTTGGCGCCGCTCTTCTCCATGCGCTTCACGAGCTCCTCGGCATACTTGGTCGGGTGCAGCTCCAGGAAGGCCTGGCCGAAGCAGGCGGAGAAGGTCGGGGTGGGCTCGGTGATGCCGCGCTCGGTACCGGCGAGCTTGGCGGTGAAGCCGCTCAGGAAGTAGTACTTGGTCTGCTCGGGGGTCAGGATGGAGACCGGAGGCAGCACGCCGAAAGCGTCGGCGGACAGGAAGATGACCTTGCTGGGGTGAGTTCCGCGGGAGACGGGTTTCACGATGTTGTTGATATGGTAGATGGGATAGGAG
>JAFRQH010000032.1 GCA_017428725.1 Bacteroidales bacterium
AGGCCGGCGCGCGGCTCGCCGTCGGCGAGAGCGCCGCGGACGGCGCCTTCATCGACGCCGTGCTCGCGGCCGCCCCGCGCGGCGCCGTGTTCGTGGACTGCACCAACGACCACCACCTGCACCGCCGCTACGCCGAGCTCTTCCGCGGCGGGCTCAACATCGTCACTTCCAATCGCCGCTCCATCGCCCTGCCTTACGTGCAGTACGCCGCCCTCAAGGCCGAGGCCCGGCAGAACGGCGCATTTTTCCGCTACGACACCACGGTGGGCAACGCCCTGCCGATCCTCGAATCCATCGCCAGCGACGCCAACTGCTCCGACGGGATCGAGGCCATCGAGGCCGTGGTCTCGTGCACGCTCAACTACATCATCACCAGCTACGACGGCGCCCTGCGCGACAGCTTCGCCACACTGTTGCGGCGCGCCCAGGACGAGGGCCTGACCGAGTCCGACCCGCGCACCGACCTCGGCGGCAAGGACGTGCTGCGCAAGCTGCTCATCCTGGCGCGTGAGGCTGGCGTGGCGCTGGAGGCCGACGACGTGGAGATCACCCCGATGCTCGGCCCGGAGTTCTTCGACTGTCCGCTGGACGAGTTCTACCGGCGCCTGGCCGCCTACGAGCCGCAGTTCGTCGCCCGCGAGGCCGAGCTGGACGCCGCCGGGCAGCGCCAGCGCTTCGTGGCCTCGCTGCGCCGCGACCCGGCCGCCCGCCGCGGCTACCGCGCGGAGATCAAGATGCAGCGCGTGGGCCCCGAGAGCCCCTTCTTCTGGATCAGCGGCACGGAGAACGTGACCGTGGTCCGCAGCGAATATTCCGCCCCGCTCGTCATCAAGGGCGCGGGCGAGGGCGTGCGCCTGGCCGCCACCGGTATCATCAAAGACATCCTGATGTAGTATGGACCTCTTCCGCCAAATCCTGTCCTTCGACTCCACGACCGGCCGCGAGCGCGCGCTGGGGGAGTGGCTCGCTACGCACCTGGAGGCGCCGTCCGTGGAGACCTTCGAGGTCGGGGACGGCACGCTCAACGTCCTGTTGCGGTGGGGGGACGAGCCCCGCGTGGTCTTCTGTTCGCACATGGACACGGTCCCGCCCTACATCCCGCCGACCTTCCTGGAGGACCGGGTGTGCGGACGCGGCACGTGCGACGCCAAGGGGCAGTTTTACGCGATGTATCGCGCCTGCCAGCGCCTGGCCGCGGCCGGCCGCACGGGCTTCGCCCTGCTGGTCGTCAGCGGCGAGGAGACGGGCTCCTGGGGCGCCAAGGCCTTCGCGAAGACGCCCTTCCGCGCGCCGCTGCTGGTCGTGGGCGAGCCCACGGACAACTGCATGGTGAGCGCCTCCAAGGGCACCAAGCGCTTCAACCTGACCTTCACCGGCCGCCCCTTCCACTCCGGTTATCCGGAGTACGGCGTGAGCGCCGTGGAGCTCTTCGTCGACTTCATGGAGCGCCTGCGCGCCGCCGGCTTCCCCGAGGATCCGGCGCTCGGCGCGACCACCTGGAACGTCGGCCGGCTGTGCAGCGACAACCCCCAGAACATCCTCAGCCCCGAGCTGACCTGCCGGATCTACTTCCGCACCACCTTCGTCTCGGACGCGGAGGTCGTGGCGTGGATGCGCGCGCAGGCCGGCGACACCCTGCGGGTCGAGGAGTTCGGCGGCGACGCGCCGGCGCGCTACCTGACCCTGCCGGGCTTTCCGGCCAAGAGCGTCGCCTTCGGCAGCGACGCCCCGCACCTGACGAACTTCGACCGCAAGGTCATCTGCGGCCCCGGCTCCATCACCGTGGCCCACCGCGACGACGAGTTCCTCGCGTTCGCGGACCTCGAACAAGCCATTTCCAATTACGTTAGTATTTTCGACAGTATTGCCTTATGAAAGTGATTATCAGCGGATACGGCAAGATGGGCCACATGATCGAGGCCGTCCTGCAGCGCCGGGGGATCGAACTCGTGTGCGCCTCCGAGGACATCTGCGCCATCCCGAAAGAGACCGCGAAGGAGTGCGTCTGCATCGACTTCACGACCCCGGAGGCCTTCCGGGCCAACTACCCGACCCTCGCCGCCAACTTCAAGGCCGTCGTGGTGGGCACCACCGGCTGGTACGACATCAAGCAGGAGGTCTTCGCCGCCTTCGAGGCGGCCGGCACCCCGATGATCTGGGGTTCCAACTTTTCCGTGGGCGTGCTCGCCCTGTTTGCCGGCATCGAGCGGGCGTGCCAGGTCCTCAGGGGCCACGGATACACCCCGCACGTGGAGGAGATCCACCACATCCACAAGCTCGATGCCCCCAGCGGCACCGCCAAGAGCATCGGCCTGCTGATCGAGGGCGCCCTGGGCGAGAAGCCCGAGATCGGCTCCCAGCGCATCGGCGAGGTCCCCGGGACCCACACCGCCGAGTTCACCTCCGGCGTGGACAAACTGTCCTTCACCCACGAGGCCTTCTCCCGCCAGGGCTTCGCCGAGGGCGCCGTCGACGCCGCCCTGCTGACAGAGACCATCACCGGTGTCCACGAATTCAAGGACCTGATATTGGAATAAATGCTTATATTTACAACCGTTAGTTAAAAAGTGTAGCTTATGAGTTCTCTTGTCCTGCACGGATGCGGCACGGCGCTGGTGACGCCGTTCGCAGCGGACGGTTCCGTAGATTATGAAGCCTACGCCGCGCTGGTGGACCGCCAGGTCGCCGCGGGCGTGCATTTCCTCGTGCCCCTCGGCACGACGGGGGAGACCCCGACCCTCTCCGACGGAGAGAAGACAGCCATCTTCCAGTTGGTCAAGGAGCACGCGGCGGGCCTGCCCCTGATGCCCGGCGTGGGGACCAACAGCCTGTCTGGCACGCTGGCGAACATCCGCCTGATGGAGCCGCTCGGCCCCGACGCGCTGCTCGTGGTGGTGCCCTATTACAACAAGCCCTCCCAGCAGGGGATGTACGAGTATTTCAAGGCCGTGGCTGCCGCCACGACGCTGCCGGTCGTCATCTACAACGTCCCGGGCCGCACCGGGGCCAACATCCTGCCCGACACGGTGCTCCGCCTGGCGGCGGAGGTGCCCAACATCCGGGGGATCAAGGAAGCCTCCGGCAATTTCTCCCAGGTCAGCGACCTGGTGCGGCGCGCCCCGGAAGGCTTTGCCGTGCTGGGCGGCGACGACGACCTCACGCTCGCGTATATGGCCGCCGGCGCCCACGGCGTGATCTCCGTGGCGTCCAACATCGCCCCGGCGGAGGTCGCGGCGATGGCCGCGGCACTGGAGCGTGGCGAACTCGCCCCGGCGCGCCGGCTGCACCAGCGGCTGTTCCCGCTCTTCAAGGCCTGCTTCGTGGAGTCCAGCCCGGCGCCCACGAAGGCGGCGCTTGCGCAGCTGGGCCTGTGCGGCGAGACGCTCCGCCTGCCGCTCGTGGCCGCTTCGGAGCCGACCAAAGTGTTGATGCAGAAAGTGATGGATGAATTATGGAAGTAACGTTAGATAAGTTCAATGAGGTGATTACGGCCCTGGAGGCCGGTCAGCTCCGCGTCGCCGAGAAGGTGGACGGTGTGTGGCAGGTCAACAAGTGGGTCAAGGAAGTGATCCTGGCCGGGTTCAAGCTCGGCAAGGTCGTGGATATGTCCCAGGGACAGTTCAACTATTTCGACAAGGACACCTTCCCGGTGCAGACGTTCTCCGCGGAGGACGGCGTGCGCATCGTGCCGGGCGGCACGAGCATCCGCCGCGGCGCCTACGTGGCCCCCGGCGCCATCGTGATGCCCCCGGCCTACATCAATGTGGGCGCCTATGTGGGCGAGGGCACGATGGTGGACAGCCACGTGACCGTGGGCTCCTGCGCCCAGGTGGGCCGCCACATCCACATCTCCGCCTCCACGCAGATCGGCGGGGTCCTCGAGCCGGCCGGCGCCCTGCCGACCATCATCGAGGACGGCGCCTTCGTGGGCGGCAACTGCGGCATCTACGAGGGCACCATCGTGCAGGAGGGCGCGGTGATCGCCTCCGGCGTGGTCATCACCTCCTCCACGGCCCTGTTCGACGCCACGACCGGCGAGTTCGTGCCGCGCAACGCCGACGGGCGCGTGGTCGTGCCGCGCGGCGCCGTGGTCGTGAGCGGCAGCAAGCCGCTCAAGCGCGGTCCCGGCGCCGGCTCGGGCGTGGCGCTCTACTGCCCGGTCATCGTCAAGTACCGCGACGAGAAGACGGCCGGGTCCGTGACCCTCGAAGACCTGCTCCGCTGATGGCGCAGCTGCACAAATATTCCGGCGCCGGCAACGATTTCGTGGTCCTGGACGGCCGGACGGAGGACGTCTCCGCCTTCCGCGACCCGTCCCGGATCGCCGAACTGTGCGACCGGGAGCGCGGCTTCGCTGCCGCGGACGGCCGCATCGGTGCGGACGGGCTGATGATCCTCACCGCCGATGCGGACTATGATTTCCGGATGGAGTTCTACAATCCCGACGGCTCCGGCGGGATGATGTGCGGCAACGGCGGGCGCTGCATCGTGGCATTCGCGGATGCGCTGGGCATCCGCCCGGCGGACGGCCGCGTGTACCGCTTCGTGGCCGCGGACGGCGCCCACACGGGCGAGATCCTCGCGCGGGCGGGCGACTGCAAGACGGTGCGCATCCGGATGATCGACGTCAAGACCTTCTACCCGGCCCTGGACGGCTGGTTCGTGGACACGGGCACGCGCCACTTCGTGCGCTTCGTGCCCGACGCCGAGGCCGTGGACGTGGAGGCGGAGGGGCGTGCGGCGCGCTGGGATCCGGTGTTCGCGTCGGTGGGCGCCAATGCCAACTTCGTGTCGGTCGACCCGGACGGGACGCTCCGGGTGCGGACGTTCGAGAAGGGGGTGGAGGGGGAGACCCTCGCCTGCGGCACGGGCATCACCGCCGCTGCCATAGCCTTTTGTCTTGAATCCTCGGGGCAGGCGGCGGAGTCTTCCAGACGGGCGGCCGGAAATTATTTTTCGGACAAGTTTGCCGAAAAACCAATTTCCGCTCCGCTTTCCGCCGCCTGCCCTGTCCGGGAGAACGGCTCCGAAACGGCCCTGCCGGCTCCGTTATGCGGAATCCGCTACGAGATCCAGGCGCGGATCGCGCGGCTGGCCGTGGAGTTCCGCCTGGGGGAGGATTGTTTCACCGATGTTTACCTGACCGGTCCGGCAGATGAAATACGATAAGTTCTTCTCGGAGGACGTAGGGTCCTTCATGCGTTCGCCCGTGCGCGAGATCTTCAAGAAGGTGGACCTCGCATCCATCTATTCCTTCGCCGGCGGCTATCCCGACGCGGCCACGTTCCCCATCGACGACGTCCGCCGCATCAGCGCGCAGGTACTGGAGAAATACGGCGCCAAGGCGCTCCAGTACGGAGCCACGCAAGGCGTGCCGGAGCTGCGGCAGGTGATTGCGCAGCGCTACGGCGTGGCCGTGGAGAACGTCCAGATCACGACTTCCTCGCAGCAGGGGATCGACGTCTGCACGCGCGTGCTGGCCGATCCCGGCGACGTCATCCTCACCACCAGCCCCACTTACCTGGGAGCCCTGCAGTCCTTCAAGTCCTACCGCGCCGACATCCGCACCCTGGAGGACTATGGCTGGGAGAAGCCGGTGAAGTTCTGCTACGTGATCCCCGATTTCCAGAATCCGAGCGGGGAGACGATGAGCCTGGCGGAGCGGGAGGCGCTGGTGGCGCTCGTGCGCGAACACGACTTCCTGATCGTGGAGGACAGCCCCTACCGGGAACTGCGCTACTCCGGCGAGCCCCAGCCGACCCTGTACTCGCTCGCGCCGGAGCGCACGCTGCACCTGGGGAGTTTCTCCAAGGTCTTCGCCCCGGGTTTCCGCCTGGGCTGGATCCTCGGGCCGGTGGAGCTGCTGGATCAGATCTATGTCTGCAAGCAGTCCCTGGACCTCTGTCCGCCCATCCTGGACCAGTACATCGCCGCGGAGTTCATGGGCAGCGGCGCGCTCGACGCCAACCTGCAGAAGAGCATCGCCCTGTACCGCGCCAAGCGCGACAAGATGCTCGCCCTGCTGGAGAAGTATATGCCCGCAGGCGTGTCCTGGACCCACCCCGAGGGTGGTCTGTTCCTGTTCCTGACGCTGCCGGAGGGTGTCGACACGGTAGCGCTCTACGACCGCGCGCTCAGCGCCGGCGTCGCCTACGTGGCGGGCTCCTTCTTCTTCGTGGACGGCAGCCACCGCAACACGATGCGGCTCAACTTCTCCTTCCTCGACGCCTCCCGGATGGAAGCCGGGATCCGGCTCCTCGCCGAGGTCATCCAAGAATAAGAAAGCCGCTCGGTCTGAGCGGCTTTCTTGTTACTCGGCGTGGTGGTGATGGCCCTCGCCTTCGTTGACCCCTTCGATTTCGCGGTACTTGCAGCAGGCCTCGAGGCGGTCATACGCCTCCTGGGGCGCCGTGAACTTGCCGGCGTCGTAGCCGATGGCGGCGATGGCCTTGAGGACCTTGTTGGGTTTGGCCTTGCGGGTGTCATACGTGAGCGTGAGGCTCTGGCCCTTGAGGTCGTAGGCGGCGGACTGCACGCCGTCGAAGCCCTTGGCCACGGTCTCGATGCGGTTCTTGCACATTCCGCAGTGGCCGCGGACGGGGAAGGTCTTCTCGACCACCTTGGCGTTGGCAGCCACGGCGATCAGCAGCGTGGCTGCGATAAGGAGGATTCTTTTCATATCAGTTGTAATGATTGTTCTTTTGCGGAGCAAAGATACAGTAATTGACCGGAAGAAGAAATCCCCATTAATAATGATAAAAAGGGCTGTCCTCATATCTGAGCACAGCCCTCGAAAGTGTCTGTCAAATAACAGGATTCCAGCTATTCTGCTTCAACGTATAATAGAGTAGTCTTGGCATCAGCGTGGTTCGGGTCCGTGGTCGCGGTGTACGCAAATAACCACCCTTCATCATAATGCAGCCAATAGACATACTCCGTATCACCGTTCTGTCCTCCGAGGTTGTGGTGATAGAAGTGAGACCCGTCATAGAGGAAGACAAAGTACTTCGACCAACTGGAAGGTTTTGCTTCAATGCTGAGCGTCGTGCCGCCTCCACTAGGTCTTCTGATGTATTTCCCGTCATTCGAGAATACATAATCTCCATTGGTCGGAAGGGAAGTCTCGCGCGTGGCGGTCCAGACAAGGCCCTCGTCTTCGTCAGACTCGAACTCGATGACGTTTTCGACCGGGGTAACTCCTACGGAGGCGACAGAACCACCATCGTTTTTGAGGGCGTTGCCGCCGGAGACGATGAGGTAGCCCTTACCGTCGACAATCTCTGTCGCAAGGACATAGCGCTTCTTGGTCACAGGCGTACTCGAATCATTCACCTTCAAGGTATAGGATATGCTGGCGGGCTTATATGTGTCCGAGCCTTCGGCGCTGGCCGTGATGACGGTGGTCCCGACGCCGACGATCTCAACAGCTCCCGTTTCGGCATCGACCGTCGCGACGGCCGGCTTGCTGGAAGACCAGGAGACATCCGTCTGGGCGCCGCTGAGTGTCGGCGCAATAAAGGTTTCACCTGACGCAGTATCAAAGGTCACCGACGTCGAACTGAGGACAAGTTCCTGTGTTTGGCGCGAAGGATTGGAACCATACAAAGCCGTGGTACGGGAGGATGATGGACTACTGCTGGATACACGGAACGAGTTCTGAGCGGTATCATAGAACAGATAATAGGAGGAAGAGTTACCCGCTGTCGATAAATAATGGGCACTGCTGTCATAGGACCAGCTAACCGAACTCGTGTTTATGGACAGAGTCGAACTGCTGCGATACAGGTACTTGCCATCGTTCTTGAACGTGAATTTACCGGAGGAAGCGGTCGCTGTCCAGATTTCAGTAGCAGGTGCATCGTATTTAATCACATCCCCCGTCACCTCCACGGCAACGGCGGCGACATTGCCCCCGTTATTTTGGAGAAGATACCCGTTGGAGACGATCAGATAGGTCTCGCCATCCTCGATTTCTTCAGCCAGGTACCATGTCGGGACATTGCCGTCGGTAACCTTGAGGGTGTAGCTCGCCGTGCCGGTATTGTACTCTTCGTCTGCGGGGGCGGAGGCGGTAATAGTCGTCTCGCCGATGCCGACAAGGGACACTTCGCCCGAAGTGGCGTCGACCGTGGCAACATCTTCATTGCTGGAGGTAAAGCTGACAGAGGTCTTGACCCCCTCCAGTGTCGGAGCGGTGAAAGCCTGGCCCAAGACAGCAGAGACGGACTCCGTACTGAAGGAGAGATGCTGCGCCGCCTTCTGCTTGGTGGTGGAGTAGAGATACGTGGTCGGCAGAGTCTCGCCGTACTTGAAAACCCAACCACTGTCGTAGCCCAGATAGAATGTGTTATCTGCATTGCTGATGTGATAGAGGTGTACTCCATCATACTCCCACACATAGTACTTCTTGGTGCTCGGAATATCGCCTATCGCACCGGTTTGCGTGCTTGAGTCGGAGTGACGTTGCAGGTATTTGCCGCCATGGCTCAGCGTATAATGACCGGCGGGGCTGGTCCCACTATAATACTCGATGTGCTCTGCGGCCTCGAATAGGGCGACCTCTGAAGCCGCAATCTGGATTGTGGCTTCGCCTGCACCGGTAACATCCACCGTGCCGAGGGTCGAACCGTCGGTCGTCATGGCCTTTCCTCCGGAGACAATCATGTAAGAATCCCCGGCAACGATTTCTTCAGCCAGGTAGAAGGTGTCGGTCTGGCCGCTCGTCACGACAAGGGTGTAAGAGGCGGAACCGGCCTGGTAGTCGGCGTTGCCGGCGGCGATGGCCGTAATCACGGTCGTACCGGCACTGAGGATGTTCACACTGCCATCTGCCTCGACCGTGGCAACGGCTTCGTTGCTGGAAGAGTAGGTGACCGTAGCTCCCGGCTGGGCACCGGAAAGCGTCGGGGCGACGAACGCCTCCTCGCTATCCTTGTTGAAGGTTACGGAAGTTTCGCCGAAACTAAGCTCCTGCGGAGGACGGGATGTATATATCTGGACCTCTTTTTGATTCTGATATCCTGTCACCCATCCATCGTTGTAGAAACAATAGAATGTTGCGCTGGAATTAGAGATATGGTACAGATAGGTCCCATCATAGTCCCAGGCGTAGTATTTCGCCGTGCCCGGTACGGAACCGACTCCCATTTCATATTCATGGTTGCCGACAGAGACCCGCTGGAGGAAGACGTTCTCACCGTTACTAAGCGTAAAGTGCCCGGCGACAAGATTGTCGTCTGCTGCAATTTCATTCGCCGTTGCCGTCCAGATCACGCTCGCTCCAGGTTCTTGCTCGAATTCAAGGACACCGTCATTGTCGGCAGGCGCATCTACGCCTGTCAGACCATCTGTGCCATTGTTAAGCATTTTGCCCTGGGATACGATGAGATAGTCAATGCCGTTTTCGAGGACGGAGGCCTTGTACCACTTGATCTCCTCGGGGATTACTTCCTGCTTTGCGGCAGACGAGAGGTCGAGCTTGAGGTTCTTGAAAGTCTCGTTGCTGAAGCTTACCTCTTTGTCGACGGTCTTGGTGTATGCCCATTGGTCGGTGGTGACTACGATCTCTGAAATCCGGGCTGTACCAGGGAGGGCGACGAAATATGCACTGAAAGTGCCGTCCGTTGCCGGGGCAAGGCCAGAGCCATAATCGAGAGTCAGGGCGGCGACCTCATCTTCTGCGACGGTGTCGGGCGTAAAGACTACGGTTGCATGCTCGAAATCAATGGCCGAGTACGCAGCGGAACCGGACAGGCCGGGAGCTTTGACAACCACGCTCTTGATCACTTCGTCCGTGCCGGCGAAACCGGACACGTTGATGCGGCCGAGGGCGACCGGGCGGTCGAACCAGAGGTCGACGACGGTCTCTTCATAGTTGTGCGGATCATCATAAGTCTTGCGGCTGAAGCCGATCAGAAAGTCGGCGGACGGGTCTATCAGGGTCTCGGCGTCCGGATGCTGCACGGCGGGTACGATGTAGGCGGACCCCTGTGCCTGTGCGACGACGGCCGCATAGGTGAAGGGGCCCGTATTGACAGTCTCTGCCGATTTCTGGGTCGTCGCCTTGGCATTCGGATCGACGATAATGGTCATGCCGGTCGGGAAGTCTGCCTTGAAATGGGCGACAGTGTTCTCTTCTGACAGGCTGATGGTCACATCTTCGCCGACGGAGTAACCTTCGGTGCCGATTTCGAAAAGATGGACGTTGACGGGGTCGGTTTTCCGCCAGTCCGGGGTCATCAGACCGTCTTCGACCGTGATACCGGTCTTGGTCTGCGCGGACCCTGCCGAGAAGTAGACCCGGTGGGTATTGCGGACCTGCGGTTCTTCCAGGAGTTGGTTGGTACAGGCGGACAGGCCGCCGAGGACCGCGAGGCCGAAGGCCAAGTGAATGAATCTTTTGTACATGGTGCGGTCGTTTTATAGTTCTTCTTCTTCGCCAACAGGAGTCGGGTCACCAGCGTGGTTCGGCTCCTCCGTGACTTTCAACTCAGCGGACGCGGAAAGCTCGTTGGCGTCAGCAGGCGTGTATTTGGCCGTAATCGTGACAGAGCCCTTCGTGACGCCGGTGGAGATGCCGGCGGCAACGGTTGCTATGTCCTCGGCGCTGCTGCTCCAAGCGGCATCTTCGGTGATGTCAGACTCGACCGCATCACCATTGGTCGTGGTAATCAGGGTCAGGGTAAAGGCGAGCGTCTTGCCGATGAAGACGGTGGGCTCTTCTGCCGTGGCCGGAGAAAGGATGATGTCGTAAGTCACGACGTTCTTGACGGTGACGGCACAAGTGGCCGTTTTGCCACCCTCGGCAGTCGTGACGGTGATGGTCGCGGTACCGGGAGCGATGGCGGTGACGACACCGTCCTCTACCGTGGCGATATCGCTGTCGCTGGAGGACCAGGAGACATCTTGGTTCGGAGCATTGGACGGCAGGACTGTCGCGCTCAGCGTCTCCGTGTCCCCGACAGCCATTTCCAGGCTGGCCGGTTTCACCTCAACTCCCATAACCGAAATAACGGGGATGACTTCCAGGGGATCAAACTCCTGGAAAGTATTCACCTTGATATTCTTGAAAGAACTTTCCCGGTTCCAGACTCCGCCGTTGGCATCCTTCACCGTGAGCGTGAGCCCGTTTGTAAGGACGGTCGGGGGAAGCGTGATCCAGAACAGTTTGGCTTCATCGGGAGAGCCGCCCAAAGCGACAGGAGGATCGTAGTAGAACGTACAGGACGGGTCGTCCTTTTTGCCGCGGTTGGTGAACGTGACCTGCAGTTGGTCTCCCTCCCCGTAGATGACATCCGCGTAGCCCGAGAAAGGCTCGTTGTCCTTGCTGGTCAACGTGATGGACGCAACGGAGACATTATCGCCATAGAGGTTGAACCCGAGATATCCGGCCACATGCTTGAAAGGCAATTTCGTGGTTTCGGATTTGGCGACAAGCATGATGGATGCGCCCAGCCCGTCGGGGAATGCGCTGATTGTCCGTTCCTTCGGGAAAGGAATAATCAGAGTCCCATCCTCTTCTTGGCAGGAATTGAAATCGTGGTACGGATAAATCGCATAGTTGAGGCCGGTTGCAATAGGGACTCCGCCATTGAAACCGTCTTCTCCCGCCACTGGCTTGAAAGAGCCACTGGTGGTGCCATCCAATCCGTAATAATAATATTTCTTGTTCTCCGTGTCCTTGTAGAAGATCGAAAGATTATCATTTTCGTTCCAGAAGCCGAATGCTCTGTCATCGACATAAGCCTTCGTGGCCATGCTGCCGATAGCTGGTTCCAGAATGCCATAGAAGGTGGGATAGCGCTGCCCCGTGGCCACAATCTCCTCCTTGATGGAGCAGGAGGAGATCACGGCCAGGGCAGTCAGTCCGAGAATAGAGTATAATCTCTTCATGACGCGCGGATTAAAAGCCTGTGCTGCCGGGTTTAGAGCCTGGGGCAATTCCCTGCATAATGACTTCTTCGCCACCAATTCTCACAACCTCCGTCTCCGGCCGGATGTAGGTGCGGAGTTCTTTTTCGTTGTTTTTTTCCATAATCTTTGGTGTTTAATTGTTAAAAATTGCGTTTATGTTAATTAACGGATTCGAGGATGAGGCTTTTGAATCTGTTGATGTCTTCCAGCGGGACCTTGACTTCATTGACCATGTAGTTGGTGATCTTCTCCTCCAGGGTGGTGCCGCCGTTGTCCAGACCATTGAGGAAGGTCAGACCTTCATTGAACAGACCATACACGCTCCCGGTAGCATTTCGCTCTCTGTTACCACCGGTGGCATGATTGGCAAAACTGGTCAACTCATAATCTATCGAACAGTCTTTGGGCGAGATGCCGAGAAGCCCCTCGAGGAGCAGGCCCCAGTAGCCGGTGCGGTCCGATCCGATGGTACAATGGAAATAAGTAGCCTTCCCGGCATCGGCAGCAGCGATAAAGGCTTCCATTGTCTGCTTGATCTTACTTGTATTTTTGAGTTCTGCCTCGGTAAGATATGGATTATAAGAAGGGGCGACATGGACGACAGAATAACCGCTGTTCGCAAAGGCTTCATTTAGGTCACCTGTGGCTCGCAGATCGTTGTCCCAACCGACGTTCATGAACTCGGCCAACAGTTTCTTCTCCACCGATGTCGTGCTGTTCAAATTGGTTCCACGATAGATCATACCATACTTGACCCTCTTTGTCCCATCGGCTGTCAGCATGCCACCGAGGTCCCTGCAGTTGTTGGCATATCCGGATCCGGCGAGGTCACTGACTTTCATCATACGCCTGCGGCCCGTGGTCGAGAATTCTCCCCGGGAGACAATCTCTCCTTCTTCGGTGACGGTGTAGTAATAGGTCCTGCCGGGAATAGAGTTGTAAACATCATATTCCGTCAGATCCGCCTTATTCGGTTCCCAGGTCCAGAATAAATCCGTGCAGGACGCGTCATTATAGATGTTGACCTTCGTCATCGTCGTGGACGGACTGTCAAACGGAATCGTAACCGGGTTGGGAATGTCATATCTCGTGGTCGTAGAGGAACTCCCGCCCATGCCCCCATAACCACTGTTCGTGGCAGGGGCATAGTCCTTCACGATGCTTAAGTCTTGGTAATTGGTATCGGTATACTGAGCATTTGCCGCAGTCAGGAAATCCATGACCTTCTGGTTCTCCAGGTTGATGGTGCCTAAATTATGGTATTGCACCGGCGCGTCCGGATCCCGGATCAACAAGGTATAGGAATCCGATGCGCCATAGTATGCGTCTGTCCCTTCGGCGGTGGCCGTGATGGTGGTTCTGCCCAGGCTGTTGATCTTAATCTTGTAGCCTCCATTATCCGGGACGATTTCGGCGACCCCGACATTGGAGGATGAATAAGTTACCTCCGTATAGTAAGTGCCGGAAACGGGCAGGCCCGGGTAAGTGCCGCCAATTTCATAATCACTTCCGATGTTCCACGTCTCGGATTCTGCGCCGAACTCCAGCGTCTGTCTTTCCTTGACAGTGCCGCCAATCAGGTAGAGGTGAAGCTTTTGTCCGGAGTTGTTCTCCTCATAGTAGAAACCCTTGTCCTGGGTATAGGCGAGAAGGTATTTGTTGCCTCCGGAAGCGCCGGAAATGGAGCTCAGGATCTGGACGCCATCTTCCGCCTGCACGAAGGTGTGGTAGTATTTATAGGTCGTGCCATCGATTTCCATTTCATTGACGTCCTTGATCTGGAGCGCGTCTTCGGCATCAAGGTTGCCTCCGCCTGTGGAATAGAATACATACTGTCCTTCGGAGTTGCGGACGTTGTAGGCATAGTGGCCTGCGTCGTTGGGATGCTCCATCGGAGAACCATCTGATTCGGTCGCGACTTCAAGGGTCATCGCAAAGCGGGAGAGGTCCTCTCCTGGCTGGGGGATGACGACGCCGTCGACGACGGTCACCGGAATCGCATAATGCTGGCTCTTGTATTCGCCAAAGGCTGCGAAGGCCATGCTGCTGTTGCCGTCTTCGTACACCAATAGGTATTCACCGTCCTCCGGTTGTTCGCCCGGTTCGAGATTAACCTCGCCGGCGGATGCGCCGTCCGGATTCGTGGAGTGGTTCTCGTCAAAACGGACATTGATGGTTTTGAAGATGCCGGATTCAAAGCGGGCCTCGTTCTCCAGCGTGATTGTCTGGTAGAAATAAACCGGCGTGTCTCCCAGATGAGAGCAGTTGGCCGTGACCTTGATTTTGATCTGGCTGCCTGCCGGGGCCGTGAATGGCGCGATGGCTATGTTGAAGGTGGATGCATCGTCAACGGCAATCGGAGAACCCTCATCCACGGTCAGCCGGATGGTCTTAGTGGCTTTCGCTCCTGCTGTGAGGACGGGCGCGTCTCCGGTCAGGTTCACGGAGAACGCTCCGGAAACCGGCTGCGGAGCAGTGAACTCTATCTCCCTCACGGTGATAGGACTTGCGGCGGAGTTCGTCACCTTGAACTCTGCGACGGACAGCAGGTTCTTCATCTGGATACTGAGGTCGGTGGACCTGGCCACATTTTCGGCTTTGCCGAACATCGGCATGGTCTCTCCCGCGAGGTGGGCAGTGCCGGCATTGCCGGTCTGGACCTGCGTGGCCGGGAAAGTCAGTGAGACGCTCTCCGCGGAGACATGTTTCGCGTCATAAGGATAGACCGCGTACCAGTCGTTGTTGGCGGAGAGTTTGCTCACCGTGCCGTAGAAAGCATATGCCCCGTAGTACGGATTGTACGTAAAGGGCGAAAGCCAGAATGTCGAAGCATTCGGCGCGGAGTGGATGACGGAGAGCTGGTCGCCTTCCGTCCAGTTGGTGTGGTCTCCGTCGTTGGCTGTCTTGGTGTTGTTGCCGACGGTGATGATCATTTCCACGAGATCGTCTTCCGGTACTTCAGTGAAAACATCCTTGGTACAAGAGACGGGCAGGAATGATCCGAAGGCCAGGACGAGCAGTCCAAAGACGACGGGAAACTGTCGAGATGCTTGGTTTTTCATATTATAAACGATTATCGATGGATGATGTGTTGGAATCTGGAGATATTACCCGATTGTCTCGGGGTCGTGACCCCAAGGGGTCGTGGTGAACCCTGGGGAGCCCTGAAGGACAGGGTTCTCGGTCGAGATATGGATGACGGTGGTCTCGGGAGCAGAATAAAGCTCTCTTGCACCGATGATTATGCGTATTGGAAGTATAGAATCCAATAATCGCCCCGGGGGAGGAACAAGTATCTTCCCCGGACTGTTAGAGAGAGCCCCGTCGTTCATAACAAGATCTTGATGGATGAGTCTGATTTCGTTCGGATTGTAAGATAATAACTAAAATTCAATATTGGCGCACTGAATGACGCACCTGTTTGACAATCATTAGTTTTTTAACACGTTTGTAATATTTTTTTTGATTTGGCGGGTTCGGGGTGGGAATTTGGATTTCTGGCACGATTTTCCTAATTTGGTGGAGTTTGAATACTATGGCGAACATCAACGAAAAGAAACTCGATACCATCTCCGCCCTGCTCAGTGAGTTGGCCGACGCCTACGCGCCGCGGCTCGCCGGCGAGGAGGAGATCGCCGCCGGCCTGCAGCGCCTGCGGCGCCGCTCGATGGAGTATCGGCACGGCTCGTTCATCATGCTCGTGGTCGGGCCGGTCAAGTCCGGCAAGTCCACGCTGGTCAACCTGCTGGCCCACAGATATGTCAGCCCGACGGACAAGCTGGAGTGCACGCTCCGCCCCACGATCATCTCCAGCACGGAGGCGGGCGCCGAGCCCGCCATCGAGATCTATTCCTCCAAGGACGAATCCCGCAAGGAGAAGGACCTGGACCTGATCATCGACAAGCTGCGCGGCATCATCGACGACGACGCGGAGTTGCGCGAGCACCTGACCAAAGAGACCTATCCGCTCAGCGACGAGAACATCGAGAACTACATCGCCCCGTCCTACAACCGGCGGGACAGTTCGATCATCACCGCCATCACCACGCCCGCTGGCAAGATGCTCCGCAGCACGGACAGCGGCAAGATCTTCCTTGCCGACATGCCCGGCTTCGACGGCAACCGCATCAACCTCTCCAGCGCCCTCTACGACGCGATGTCCAAGCGCGTGGATCTCATCCTGTTCGTCCACAGCTCCGTGTCCGCCTTCAACGTGACCTCCAACGAGTATCTCGACAAGCTGCGGGAGTATAATGGCTCCGTGCCCGTCTACCTGATCCACAACATCTTCGACGCCACCTGGTGGCAGGATCCGGAGGTGCGCCGCGCCGAGGTGGAGCGCCAGAGCAAGACCGAGTACGAGGAGATCAAGCGCAAGGGCTTCAACATCGAGCCCGACTACGTCAGCTGCGTCAACCTCGGGATGGTCACGGACTGCCTGCGGGGCGGTGCGCGGCCGGGCTGCGAGGAGGCCCTCGAACAGGCCCGGCGCGAGTTCGAGGCCGTGGAGGACCGCCTTTACGAGAAGATCACCACCCGGATTGGCGCCCAGCGGATGGAGCGCTGCCTGGAGCGTACGGACAAGCTCCGCGACGACCTGGTCAAGAAGATCTGGACGCGCACGCAGGAGCTGGACGCCAAGCGCAGCGACCGCGAGGTGCTCCGCCAGTACCTGGAAGGCCTGGACAAATGGATCGGCCTCTCCCAGGCCGAGTCCGACGAGATCGTCAGCAACATCTCCGAAGACGCCAACCGTGCGACGTTCAAGAACGAAGCCAAGAGCCTCGTCAACCGCTCAATGTCGAAGAAGGAGGCCCTCACGCTCCTCAAGGAGATCCTCGCCTCCTTCCTGTACGACGTGGACGAGAAGCTCACCAAGCGCCTGTGGCGCCATTTCAGCGACAAGCTGCGCGAGAGCGCCGAGCAGGTCAATGCCCGGCTCGGCACGCCGCTGGAGCCCTTCGCCCCCCTCGGGGAGGTGCGCGCCGAGACCCGGCAGAACATCTCCGAGGACCGGGTCCGGCAGTTTATGCTCAATGCGCTCTTCTCCCTCAAGCCCGAGGCCGTCCGCACCTCCATCGCCAACATGGAGCGTTATTTCTACGGAGACCCTGACAACCCCACCATCCAGAACCTCAAGCGGATGCTGACGGCGGAGATGGAGCGGATGGAGCAGAACTACCTGGAGCAGATCCGCGCCCGCTTCGCCGAGCGCCTGGACCAGACCATCAGTCCGCAGGAAGAGGCGCTGCTCGACACGCTGGAGTCCCTCCAGAAGCAACTCAAGGACATCATCATCTGACACTATGAAGAAGTCGGTCATATCCATCCTCGTCTCGCTGGCGCTGATCCTGCTGATCCTGCTGGCGGGCAATGTGATCACCATCGGCGACAAACTCGCCGGGGCGTCGCCCGTGCTGGCCTGGGGGTTCTACCTCCTGCTGCTGGCGGCACTGGTGTGGCTGGTCGTGATCCCCACGTGCCGCATCCTGCTGGCGAAGCCCTTCCCGAAGCTGTCCGTGGACGACGCGGCGGAGGACACGCCCGCGCTGCGCGCCGAGCTCAAGGACTTCGCCCGCTCGCTCGCCGACAACCTCGGCGACCTGTCCCCGGAGGAGGCCGCCGCGCACCGCCGGGAGCTGCTTGCGCAGGTGGACAACTTCTACGACCTCCCGGAGCTGCGCGGCATCATCCGGACCGAGCTGGAGCGCCGTTTCGACAAGGCCAAAGGCCACATCAACCAGTGGGCGAAGACTGTCTTCCTCGTGACGACGGTCTCGCAGACCGGGCGGATCGATGCACTGACCTCGCTGGTCATCAACTGCCGGATGATCGCGGACGTGATCCGCTGCTCGGGCTACCGGCCCACGTGGGGCCAGCTCGGCAAGCTCTACGCCCGCATCCTCGCCACGTCCCTGTTCAGCTACTACCTCTCCGACACGCTCGACAAGGTGGAGGTGGACCCGGAGATGCTGCACCTCAGCGCCCTGTCCAAGATCCCCCTGATGGGCACGGTCACCAAGTCGCTCGTGGACGGCACGGCCAACACGCTGCTGTCGCTGCGCATCGGCCACGTCACGCTCGCGTGCCTGCGCGAGGGCTCGGCGGCGCTCGCCGGCAAGGCTGGCGCCAAGGTGCGCCGCCAGGCGATGCTGGACGCCGTCAAGTCCTTCATCGCCCTGTCCAAGGACACGACCATCGCCGGCCTGTCCGCCGCGGCGCAGAAGCTGGATGCCTGGATCAACGGCACGCCGGAGCCGGCGGCCACGGAGGCGCCCGCCCCCACGGAGGCCGCCGTATGAGACGCCGCTCCGTCATTCCCGGCTTGACCGGGAGTCTTCTCCTCGCCCTGCTCCTGCTCTCCGCCTGCTCCCGCGGGCCCTCGCTGCAGGACCAGCTGGCCGGCCGCATCGAGCAGCTCAGCCGGACCTCCGAGCTGGGCACGGTCGAGTACACCGTGCGCAAGGCCGTCAAGGCCCGTGACGAGGGCGACTGGTTCAAGATCGGCAACCGCCGTATCCTCTTCTCCTGCACGGCCCGCATCAAAGCCGGCATCAACCTCGAGCGGGTCCCGCTCGACAAGCTGGTCGTGGACGAGTCCACGCGCAGCGTCTCGCTGGTCCTGCCGCACGCGACCGTCTTCTCCATCGATATCCCTCCGGAGCAGATCCGCCTCGAATACGAGGACGTGACCGGTTTCCGCCAGCATTTCAGCGACCAGGAGCGCCAGGCCCTGCTGCGGCAGGGCGAGCGCGAGATCGTGCGCGACCTGCCCAAGCTGGGCATCCTCGCCGAGGCGGAGTCCAATGCGGAGGAGTTTTTCCGCCCGATGCTCGAGCAGATGGGCTTCGAGAACATCCAGATCCGATTCGAATGAACAAGCGGCAAATCCATATCCCCCTGCGCTATGCGCTGCTCGGAGCCGTCGTGCTGGCCCTGGTGCTCTTCCTGCTGCTGCACCTCGGCGTCCGCCGGGAGCGGACCCTGCAGATCGAGCAGACGGCCACCCTCGTGGACCAGGTCCGCCGCATCGGGGAGCTCTCCAGCGCGGGATACTACGAGGAGCTGGTCCTCTCCGACCGGGACGACTCCTACCTCGCCGAGCTCAAGCGCGCCACGGGCCTGCACCGCCTGACGGGCAGCGACGACTTCGTGATCATCTGCAAGGGGCGCGTGCGCGCGGGTTTCGATTTCTCCAAGATGCAGGGGTCGGATTTCTCCGTCTCGGGAGACACCCTGCGGCTGATCCTGCCGCCGGTGGAGATCCTCGACGTGGTGATCAACCCCACGGACTACGAGCTCTTCGCCGGGCACCGCACCCACGAAGAGACGGTGGGTATCGTCCTTCAGGCCAAGCAGCGGCTGCGCGCCGACGCCGTCCGTGCCGGCATCCTCGACCAGGCGGAGCGCTCGGCGGAGACCACGCTCCGGCGCATGTTCGCCTCGATGGGCTACCGCGAGGTCGTGCTGACCTTCCGCAAGGAGTACCCCCTCCGCCCGGAAGCCCCTGCGGGGCGTTGAGCGTTTTTCGCTCCGAACCGTTTGGAAATTCAAAAAAATGCGTATCTTTGCAGTCCCAAACGAGGCTTTAGCTCAGTTGGTTCAGAGCGCTTGCTTGACAGGCAAGAGGTCAGCAGTTCAAATCTGCTAAGCCTCACCAAATGAAAATCAGAGACTTACGAGAGTCTCTGATTTTTGTTTTCGGGGCGTGTGGGGGTATATCTGTTGCATTCTCTTTGTGCCAGCACAAATCTCGTCGTCAGAACAGCGTATACAACGGATATCTATGCATAGAAGGTTGTTTAAAGGGTTGTTATGTCTTAATATGTTTTGTGTTATTACGGGTAATATGTATCTTTAAATCGATAAATCAATTTAAATGAAAAAAGAGAATAACAACTCCAAAAAGATTATCTGGTATAGTATTGCCGCCTTGGTTTTAACGATTGGTGGCATCAGTCTATTAGTGAGTGGTTTGCAGGATAGTGACAAACCGATAGTCTTCGTTGCCGGTTTCTGCCTCCTTCTTGATCTCATCATGATCGTCGCATTCCTCATCGATCTCTTCAGAAAGAGGTAAATTCGCATTTATCGGTGTAACGGCAAGATGATCTTGCGAGCAATCATCATATATCTCATCGGCATTAATATCCTGACCTTCCTTGTCTTCGGAATCGACAAATGGAAGGCCCGCAGAGGGAGGTGGCGCATACCGGAGGCGACCCTCATCGGGATGTCTATCGCAGGAGGCAGTATCGGCGCACTCTTGGGGATGTCCCTCTTCCGGCACAAAACGCAGAAGCGGAAGTTCACCCTCGGCATCCCCGCCATCCTCATTATCCAAGCCGTCCTGACCTATTTCTTCTTCCTGCGATAATACCCTGATAGAAAACAGCCCCGGAGCACAGGCTCCGAGGCTGTTGTTTTCCATGTCATCCCCGACCTGTTCGGGGATCCGTTTAGTCGCTGACGGGACGGATAGGTAAGCCTTGGAAGCGGGGCCGCGTGTCCCTAATCCATGTGGTCGTGGTGATTTCAAGATTCCAAGCGTTGTTCGGGCCGGCCGAACCGCAGGTGGCAGACCAGTAGTAGCCTTGGAAACTGCTATCGCCGCGATAGTAGGAGATACTCATCCATCTACCGGCAGCGGGAAGGATGATGTACTGATTGGTATAACCCGGCTTTAAGCTGTAAACTTTGTACAAATAGTTGGTGAGGTCCCGCTCCCAACGGCAGTTGTCACTATTCTTAAGTTCGTCCCACTCTTCATACGTCGGAATCCGGTAAGGAGCGCCCAGTGCAACGGTGGCGGCATCATCTTCTGGTTCAAGGGTATTCTTTCCATCGGCAGTCCCGGAAGTCGCGAAAGTATCAGCATTTCCAGTGTACTTGGTGAATTTGGTGCCGTCGCCGGCGGTATCCCAGACGTAGGAAGTCCATGCGTAACCATCCTCCTTTCCAGGCTTCCAATGCTTGTGATAGCTCTCGTAGGCGTAGCCCTCATCGTAGTACGGCTCGGTCGCGCCCCAGGCGTAGTAGTCGCCCGTGGTGGCCCGACGGGCAATATAGTTGTCCTCCGCCGGGAAGATGCGCGAGGCTCCCAGGTTGCCGGCGGCCCATTTTACTTTCAGGCCCATATCCACCACGAACTTGGCGATGGGGATCTTGATGGCCGTGACCTTTGTGTTGTCCTCGGCAAGGCTGGAAGACAAGGTCTTGGAGAACTCGTATTTCACGCCGGTGGTATTGTCCAGCAGATAGAGTGTCAGCTTCTTTCCCGCAGTAAGATCAACCCCCGCGTCGCACACGAAGGCGACACCGTCGGCGTTCTCGATGCCGGCGATACGACCGTCAGAGAATTCTGTAGAGCCATTTTGGGTTCTGATATACGCGAAATTCACCAGCTGATCCGAGTACATCGTGTATCTGCCGGCCTCGTAATCAATACCCGCAACGGTAATCTGAAGGTGCGTGTCGATGCGCCAGGTATTGATGGTCGCAGTAAGGGTGCTGCCGTCATAGGTGTAAGGAATGTCGTAGAAACCTGCGACGAGTTGCGCCGCCGTTCCGGTGGTAGCCTCATCATCCCCCCTTCCGGGGAAAGATATAATCCTGCCGCTCTTGCTCCACGCGTCGTTGCTCATACAGGAGTTGCTGCCCTCCCAGAAGCCGCGCAGCGTTCCGCCGGAGGCCAGGAAGCGGGCTTCCAATGCCGAGGAAATCTCCGAAGCGATCCACTTGCTGCCGTCGTAGGTAAGCGTGAAGTCGGGGGTATAGCCCGTGGTGGTGCTGTTCAGATAAACGTTGATGATGTCACCGATTTCCCAGCCCGTCTTGACGGCCTTGGTGGCCTGCGCGGGATCCGACACAGAGATGTTAATTTTGGCGACATTGTTGTCGGCTTCCTCCATCCTGCTGCAGGAGAGGAAAGACATAAGTGCCGCAACCGCGGCAAAAAGAATGATTCTCTTCATGGCAATGCGCATTTTAGAAATCTTTCTCAGTATTACCACTGAACGGATTGGACGGTGAGACGTCTTGACTCGCTGCAATCACGCCTTCGAGTTTGATTTCCAGTTCCTCGCTTATGGGCGAGGTGTACTGCTCTTTTGTCTGTACAATCATATTTTTCATGTTCTGTTTTTCATTTTGCGAATTGTAAAGTTAGAAGAATCCCTTCAAAATAACAAATGCGTCATGTTCATGTCTAAACTTCGCCCTTGACGGCCCCACTGTGCACAACGTCCCGAAAATGCGGACGTTATGCGCATTTTTGGCCATTTTCGTTCACAACGTCCGTGATTCCGGGACGTTATGAACACTTCCGAGGCGCCAGAGGGAGGGGTGAAACATTGCGGTGATGAACGGAACTTAGCAGTTTTTTCTTACATTTATAAGATTAGCCACGTAAAGGACCAAGGACCATGCTACTGCTGAGTGCATCCGTACAACAGAAAGGTGTCAAGAAGTTTGTTGAGAGCATAGACGCCTAGATCCCTCCCTCCAAGGTACTTATCGAGCAGGCAAGAGGTCAGCAGTTCAAATCTGCTAAGCCTCACCAAAAGAAAATCAGAGACTTACGGGAGTCTCTGATTTTTGTTTTCGGGGCGTGTGGGGGTATATCTGTTGCATTCTCTTTGTGCCAGCACAAATCTCGTTGTCAGAACAGCGTATACAACGGATATCGGCAGAATCCGGAAGCGGCGAAGACCGGAATCCCAAGCAGAGTTCTTGGATGAACCAGTTGATTTTCTTATCTTTAGTCGAGAAATCAAATTAGGCGTATCTTTTTATGAAACTCGACAAGGAACAAAAGAGAGTCTTGAAAGCGGCGTGGCCTGCCTTCCTTGCATTCCCGTTTGCCAGTCCATTCTTTTATTGGCTGTTCGGTAAACTGGACTCTTGGACGGACGCCCTTCTTTTTTTCGCCGGCAACGTGATCGTGGCTTGTCTCGTGATCTTGTTTTATATCCTGGGGTCCAAGATTCCTAAGAAAGAGAATTAAGAAATAAAGAAATATGAAAGCTTTCCTGGTCATTTGGATGGTCATCGTATGGATCTTGTTAATCGTCGGATGGGTGTGGTATTATCTTGACAGGAAGAACGAGAAACGCAACAAGACCCCGATGATCCTCCTTGCAGCCGGCAATTGTATGCTGGCTATATACTTCCTGGTTTTCATATTGTTGCTGGGGAAGTAAACAGCTTTTCCCCGTTTGTTATTCAGGTGACCTTGCGAGCAAGTTTCATCTATCTCATCGGCGATCACGCCCTCGAGCGAATCATAAAGATAAGAGAATCGTTGTCATTTAAGTATCCGGTTAATCTAAATGACAATGTGAAAGATTCCTTAATTTTGCAGTCGCAATGCTGACGTGGACGCTGTTTCTCCTTTTCCTTTTTGTGACAGCCGCGAGTTTCACCCAACGGGTCACGGGTTTTGGCTTCGGCATCATCGCGATGACGATGCTCCCCTACCTGCTCCCGTCGTATGGTGAGGCGACGGCCCTGTCGGGCTTGCTGGCAATCTTCACGGCACTCATTCCGGCGATCCGGATGCGAGGTCTGCTGCATTGGCGCAAACTGGCCGTGATCCTGCCGGTGTTCTTGGCCGTGTCTTTTTTTGCGGTTCTGATGGTGACCGGCGTGGACAGTGACCTGTTGCGCCACATCTTGGGCGGGGTTTTGATCGCGGTCAGCCTGTATTTCTTTTTTATCAGCGGCCGGATCCATCTTCCGCCCCGCGTGGATGTACAGGCGGGAATGGGAGCCCTGTCCGGATTGATGGGGGGCCTTTTCGCGATGCAGGGCCCTCCGGCGGTCATTTATTTCCTCGGCTGCGCAGACGGCAAGGATGAGTATATCGCGCTTACGCAGTGGTATTTCCTGATCGGTAACGCGGCGATGTCGCTGTTCCGTGCAGGAAATGGGCTGGTCACACCTACCGTCCTGCGGATGTGGTGCTTCGCCCTGCCCGGCGTGTTCCTGGGGCTTTGGCTGGGGAAGAAAGTCTATGCCCGCCTTCGTGCGGAAAGACTGAGGAAAGTCGTCTATGCTTTCCTCGCGGTGGCCGGTTTCGCGGCTCTTCTTGCGTAGGTTCAGTTAGATCTCGAAGTCGAGGCAGGCGCGCTGGACGGTGTAGGGGCGGACCTTCGTGTTGGCGACGGCCACGTGGGCGGGATGCTTGGCATAGCCCCGCAGCGCCTCGGCGCTCTCCAGCGTGCTGTCCAGCATCAGGTCGGCCGTCGACGAGGGCAGCCGCCCGCCGGTCTGTACCCGGACGGAGACCAGCCCGGGCACCTGGCCCACCAGGCCTTCCAGCCCTTCCTTGATGCCGGCTTTCACGGCCGCTTTTTCCTCCTCCGTCAGTGCGGGGTCCAATGTCCAAAGAATGATGTGCTTGACCATAATCGACGTTGTTAATTCTGCAAAGATAGCAAAGATCAGTCTTCGTCGGACTCCTTTCCGAACATCTGCACGTAGCCCGGGATTGCCCGGCCGCCCGCCTTGTGCAGGTCCTTGCGTTCGGCAGCCAGGGTGATCACTTCGAGTGAGGGGGTGATGCTGGCATAGGTGTTCGAGAATTCGGTGTAGGCGTTGTCGGTGTCGACCCGGCCGGTGAAGACGTAGTCGTAGTAGGCGATCTCTTCCATACGCCCTTCCAGCGTGGCCCGGAGGCTGTCCAGGCCCTTGACGGCGGCGTTGGTGCGCTGGATGGCCTCGAGGTGTCGCGCGGCGTTCTTGGGCTTGCGCTGCTGGACGTAGCTCTCGTAGAGCTTGGTCTCCTCGCGGAGCTTGAGGTCGAAGACGTTCTGCCTGCGCTCGAACTCGGTGCGGAAGGTCGTGGAGTCGATCTTCTCGATGCTGAGCAAGCGGAAGGTCCCCTCCCGACCCTGGAGGATATAGGCGCCCAGGGCATCGCGGAGGGGGTCCGGGGCTTGTTGTTTGCAACCGGCTGCCAGCAGGCAGAGCAGCGCGGGAATCAGGATGGTGACAATGTGCTTCTTCATAGCTTGACAAATACGATGCGGTTGAGGGAGAGCGGGCCCACGGGGATGTTCCTGGGGCTCCGCAGGGTCTTTTCGCCCCGGGTCAGGTCCGAATGGTCCAGGTAGGTCCGCGAGAGGCGGTCCGGTGCGCACAGGTACTCGATCTTCTCGATCCGGTATCCCTTCGGCACGGTCAGGTCCAGGGAGACGTCTTCCCGGGATTTGTTGGTGAAATACACGTTGATGCCCCGGGCTGTCTCGCAGGCGACGATCTTCACGAATTCGTTTTCCGAGCGCTGGTTCACGATCAGCGGGAAGTCCATCTCCGTGGCCGCGGCGTTATAGACGGTCCGCTGCTGCGTGGCGCGGACGTTCATGTTGTCGGTCATGTTCGTGACCAGCGGATACAGTTCCTCGCGCGGGGCGAAGAACTTGAAGACCTCGCCCATCGGGGAGAGCCAGGCGCCTTCCTTGGCCGCCTCGATCACGTTCTGGCCCCAGGTGTTGACGCAGTTGTTGAAGTTGGCCAGGTAGTATTCGCCGCCGTACGAGAGGTAGTCCATCAGGCGGGCGGCTCCGTTCAGGGCGTAGAACCAGCGGATCTGGCGGAAGGACATCACGTTGCGGTAGTCCGTCTCCGTCTTGGGGCGCCAGGCGTGGAACTGGGGGATGGCCGGGTCGTCGAAGGGCTCCGGCGAGGAGGACGGGGAGAGCCATTCGGTGTTGGTCAGCCGGATGTGCGTGCCGTGCTTGGCGTTGTAGGCGCGGATCTTGGCCAGCGTACGGGAGACGAACTGTGCGCCGCCGCTGCGGGCGATGATGTAGTCGATGTACGGTCCGGCGATCTCCAGCTGCTGGTCGATGTAGTACTCGTTGTTGGAGAAGGAGTAGGTCATCATCATCAGTTCGATGTCGGGGTCGACGGCCTTCATCGCCTTGGCGAAGTCCACGCACGCATAGGCGTACTGGAGCGGGGACCACTTGCGGCCGGCCTCGTTGTCCATCTCGAAGATGCGCACCTTGCGGTTGCGCCGGACCCCGTTCTCCTGGCGGAAACGGCCCATCGGTGAGTCGTCCGGGCCGTTGAGGTACTCCACGAACTCGGCGGCCTTGAAGGGCGTGCTGGTCATCATGTTGATGCAGATCTCCGGCTCGCACCCCACCTCGTCGCAGAGCTGCAGGAACTCGTCGATGGAGGCGTCGTTGTCGTCGAACCCGCCCCAGTAGTAGCTGTAGGTGGTGGGGCGCAGGTCCCGCGGGCCGACGTAGTTCCTCCAGTTATAGAAGCTGGCGTAGCATCCGCCGGGATAGCGGAGGACGGGCACGCGCATCTCCTTCAGCAGTTCCACGACGTCCTTGCGCCAGCCGTGGATGTTGTCCGTGGGCATCAGGGACACGCAGGACAGGCACATGTTGCCCTTCCACGCGTAGCTGAGCTCCACGCAGACCCGGCCGGTGAAGTGCAGGTCCGGGATGGTGCAGGTGTGGTGCTCCTGCGTGGCCATCACCTCGAAGGACTGCTGGAACAGGATGTGGCCGGGGTCCGCCTCTTCGCGGATGATCAGCTCGAAGGGCTTGCGGATCTCCTCCGTGTCGAGCGGCTTGTAACCGGGCAGGGACCGGGTCAGTTTGGGATAGGTCTGCCGGATGCCGGCCAGCAGGTCGAAGGCGTAGCTCTTGCCGGCCTCGAAATAGAGGCCTGTCTGGATGATGCCGGCCCGCTCTTCGTTGGGCTTGGTCATCTGCAGGGAGCCGAGCCCTTTGTACGACTCCGCCCCGATGATGCGCGACAGGGTCATCAGCTGCGGGTCCGTCACCTCCCAGTCGCACTCTTCGTAGCCGCTGTGCCAGAAGGGGGCGTCGGCATTGTACATCTCCTTCGGGAACATCCACCACTGGACCGTCGGCTCCAGGTCCCAGAAGTGGACGATGGTCTCCGGCAGTTCGAAGCTGCGGTTGTAGATCATCTCGGACCACATCCCGCTGACCTGGCGGCCGAAGCCGGCCTCCACGAAATTGCCGAAGATGTAGGGGCTGGTCCGGTATTCGGACAGGCGGGTGGTCTCGACGGTCCCGCGGACCTTGTTGGCGGCGCCGGATGCGGGCAAGGCCGCCAGGAGCGCCGCGAGGGTGGTGAGGAGGAGGATTCTTTTCATGGTTGGATGGATGGATTGGTCAGTTGGTGGATCAGCGGCCGAAGACGAAGCCGTCCAGCTCGCAGAGCGGGCGGTCGGGGGTGTCGGACTCAAAGACGAAGAAGAGCGCGTGCTTGCCGCTGAGGCGGCGGGCCCGGCGGACGCAGGTGCGCAGGCGTGTGCGCTCCTGCGGCTGGCGGCCGCTCAGGCGGATTGCGCCGATGCGCCGGCCGGACTCCGGGTCGTCGACCCGCACGACGATGCGGCCCCGCACGCCCTGCGGGACCAGGTCCACCCACAGGCGGCGGGCCCGCGCGGCGCGCAGTCCGTCGAAATTGAAGTACTTGTAGCCGACCACGGACCCGGCGGTGTTGTTGACGACCGGATTGTGGTTGATGGCGGGATCATACGGGTCGGACTGTCCGTCCCATTCCGGGCGGAAGGGCTGGACGTAGGAGCCGGAGTACTTGTTGCCGAGGCGGTCTTTCTCGGCCGGGCGCGGGCCGGTGTACCAGCAGGCGATGCCGGCGGAGTGCCATTCCAGCGGGTCCAGTCCGGCTAGTTCGAAGCCCTCGGAGGTATATTCCGCCTCGCTGATCTCCACCTTGCCGTCCGCTCCTTCGGTGACCTTGACTTCGACCGGGGCCACCATGGCCTGGCGGTCGAAGCCGCCCAGGCCGGCCTGCCGGTGGTAGAAGATGTACCACTGTCCGCCGATCTCGCAGAGGCCGCCGTGGGTGTTGCCGCCCGGCGCCGCCGTGACGACGGTCCGGCCCGCCGCGTCGGTCACGCGGGCGCGGGCGTCGACGAGCGTGCCGCCATAGGTCCAGGGGCCGAGGGGATGGTTGCTCCACGCCCAGGCGAGGTTGCCGTTGGCGGACGGCAGGCCGAACTCTCCCTCCGCCGTCACGCGGCTGTAGACGAAGATGTACTTGTCCTTGACCTTGCGGATGGACGAGGCCTCGAAGAAGCGGAAGACACCCTCCTGCCGGCAGCTGGACACCATATCCTTGACGGCCTGGGTGCCCTTCTTGACCGTGCACATCGTCTCCGGGTCGAGTTCGGCGCCCCAGGACTCCTGGAAGCCCCAGTAGCCGTAGACGCGCCCGTCGTCGTCGACGAAGACGGCCGGGTCGAATCCCAGCACGCCGGCGCTCCGCCGGGGCTCCTTGGGATCCCAGTTGCAGACGGTGAAGGGGCCGTCGGGCCGGTCGGCGCGGGCGACCATCGCGTTGCGCCCGCGTCCCTGGTTGTTGGGGTAGAGGTAATAGGTCTTCCTGCCGTCGGGGCCGACCTTCTCCACGACGTCCGGGGCGTAGAGGATGTCGCCGCGTCCGTCCGGGTTGAGGAGCCGGCCGTCGCGGTCGGTCTTGGATTCGAAGATCACCCCGCCGTAGCGCCAGTGGCGCAGGTCGTCCACCGGGGCGGACCAGACGACCTGGTTGCGGCCGCAGTAGGCGGTCTGCTCGATGTCGTGGGAGCCGTAGATGTAGACGCGGAACTGCCCCGGATGGTCCGGGTCTTCGAAGATGTAGGGCTCGCCGTCGGGGATGTATTCCCAGAGCGGGAGATAGGGGTTGGCGGCGCCGGCGGACAGGCAGGCGCCGAGGGCCAGGACGGCCGCGAGGCAGGCGATGCGTTTCATTGTCAGGAGGATTTGGTCAAGTACAAAAATAATCGTTTCCGGTGGATTATTGTTATATTAGCAGTATGAAAAGGACAGCTTTGTTGGTGCTGGTGCTGCTGGCGGCCGCCTGTGGCCCGCGAACGGCAGATTACGTCGACTGGCTCTATGCGTCGATGCCTCTGCCGGACAGTCTGCAGTATCCCCGGAGCTACTGGGAGGCGAACGTGGCCAAGACGCTGGAGGTGCGTCGGCAGATGCGCTGGGACATCCCCGAGCGGGAGTTCCGGCATTTCGTGCTGCCGCTGCGTGTAAACAATGAGACGCTGGACGATTTCCGGACGGTCTACGCCGACACGCTCTGCCGCCGCGTGGCCGGCCTGAGCCTTGCCGAGGCGGCCCTGGAGATCAACCACTGGTGCCACGAGCAGGCGACCTACCAGCCTTCCGACGGGCGGACGAGCGCGCCGATGGCCACGGTCCGCCGGGGCGTCGGCCGCTGCGGCGAGGAGTCCGTGCTGGCCGTGGCCGCCCTGCGCGCCGCCGGCATCCCGGCCCGCCAGGTCTACACGCCGCGTTGGGCCCACACCGACGACAACCACGCCTGGGTGGAGGTCTGGGTGGACGGCAAGTGGCATTTCATGGGTGCCTGCGAGCCGGCCGCTACGCTCGACAATGCCTGGTTCAACGGCCCCGTGTCCCGCGCCCTGCTGCTCCACACCAAGGTCTATGGCGACTACCACGGCGACGAAGATGTCATCCAGCGTACGCCCTGCTATACCGAGATCAATGTCATCCGCGGCTATGTCCCGGCCCGCCGCACCGTGGTCACGGTGCTGGACGACGGCCGGCCCGTGCCCGGTGCCACGGTCTCCTTCCACATCTACAACTACGCCGAGTTCTATCCCGTGGCCACCTATGTGACGGGGGCCGACGGGCAGGCGGCTCTGGACACGGGTCTGGGCGACCTGCTGGTCTGGGCCCGCCGGGGAGAGCGCTTCGGCTTCGCCAAGGCCTCCGGCGACTCGGTCGCCGTGCGCCTGGACCATCTGCTGGGCGAGCGCTTCGCGGCGGACGTCGATATCGTGCCGCCGGCGGAGGATCCCATCCCCACGGGCGCCACGCCGGAGCAGACGGCCGCCAACGACCGCCGCCTGGCGGAGGAGGACGCCATCCGCGCTGCGCACCCGCACGACAACCCCGACGCCGACGCATTCGTGGCCCGGTATGGAGACGCTGGCAGTGCCCTGCTGGCGCTGCTCTCGGCCAAGGACCGCGGTGACGTCACGCGCGATGTGCTCGACGATGTGGTGGAGCACGGCGCAGACAACCGTGACCCGTATGTGTTTTCGCCGCGCGTGGAGCTCGAGCCGCTGCGGCCCTTCCGGGGCGAGGTGCTCGCCTCCGGGATCGGGGCGCGGCTCGCCGGCCCGGATGCCGTGGCGCGCTGGGTGCGCGACAGCATCGCCCTGGTGGCGGACCGCAACCCGCAGCAGCTCCGCACGGCCCCCGTCGCCGTCTGGCGGGCCCGCCGGGCAGACGCCCTGGACCGCGACATCTTCTACGTGGCACTCTGCCGCGCCCTCGGGTATCCGGCCCGGCTGGACGCCGTCACCGGCAAGACGCAGTACCGGCAGGACGGCGCCTGGGTGGACGTGGATCTCGGCGGGCAGGCGCAGGAGCGCGTGGCCCCGACGGGCACGCTCCTGCTGCGCTACGTCCCCGGCGGTCCCGTCAAGACGCCGGAATACTACCGCCACTACACGCTGTCCCGGTTGGAGCCGGACCGCACGCGCCTGATGGAGTACGAGGAGGACGGCCCCGTACGGGACCGATATACCCTGGAGGAGGGCTACTACGTGCTGACTTCCGGCAACCGGCTGGCGGATGGTCGTGCCCTGGTGCATATGGAGTTCCTGAAGATCGGTGCCCGGAGCATCGCCACGGCGCCGCTGGTGCTGCGCAGTACGGCGGAGCGGCTGTCCGTGATCGGGTCGATGGACCCCGAAGCGTCCTTCCTCAAAGACGGTGCGCGGCGCCCCCAGAGCCTGCTCAGCGCCACCGGGCGGGGGTATTTCCTGCTGGCGGTGATGGGCGGGTCGGACGAGCCCACCTCCCACGCCGTGCGCGAACTGACGGCCGCTGCCGCGGACCTCAACGCCTGGGGCCGCCCGGTGGTGGTGCTGGGCGAAGCCCGGCCGGCCGGGCTGGACAGGGCCGTCTTCGGCAGCGATCCCGACGGGCTCATCCGCTCGATGCTCGCCGCCAGCGCCTCCGGCAACACGCTCCCGTTGGTAGCGGTGTGCGACAGTTTCGGGCGCATCGTCTATCTGTCGAAAGGCTACAATACCTCGCTCGCGGCCGACCTGCGCCGCGTCATTCCCCAATGCAGATGAAGAATAACCGATAATTGCATATAAAATGGTAGATTTCAAGTATTACACCCCTACGGAGGTGGTCTTCGGAAAGGATTCCGAGGCCCAGCTTCCCGGACTGGTGCGCAAATGGGGCGGCACCAAGGTCCTGATCCACTACGGCGGTGGCAGCGTCGTCCGTTCCGGCCTGCTCGCGCAGGTCAAGAAGCAGCTCGACGAGGCGGGCATCGCCTGGGTGGAGCTCGGCGGCGTGGTGCCCAACCCGCGCCTGTCCCTGGTCTATGAGGGGATCGAGCTGTGCCGCCGCGAGGGCGTGGACTTCCTGCTCGCCGTGGGCGGCGGCAGCGTGATCGACTCCGCCAAGGTCATCGCCTACGGCCTGCAGTACGACGGCGATGTCTGGGACATCTACGACGGCAAGCACACGCCCGTGGCCAGCACGCCCCTCGGCGTGGTCCTCACCATCCCCGCCTCCGGCAGCGAGATGTCCGACTCCGCCGTCATCACCAAGGACGAGGGGCTGGTCAAGCGCGGCTGCAACAGCGACCTCTGCCGGCCGCGTTTCGCCATCATGAACCCTGAGCGAACCTACACGCTGCCGCCCTACCAGACGGCCGCGGGCGTCACCGACATCATGATGCACACGATGGAGCGCTACTTCTCCCACGACGACGACATGCTCCTGACCGACGCGATGGCCGAGGCGCTGATGCGCACGGTCAAGGAGTGCGGTGAGAAGGTGCTCGCCGATCCGCAGAACTACCAGCTCCGCGCCCAGATCATGTGGGCGGGAAGCCTTGCGCACAACAACCTCACCGGTTGCGGGACCACCAGCGATTTCGCCACGCACCGCATCGAGCACGAACTCAGTTCCACCTTCGACGCCACGCACGGCGCCGGCCTCGCGGCCATCTGGCCGCACTGGGCCGAGTATGTCCTGGCGGAGAACCCGACCCGTTTCGCGCAGTTCGCCGTCAACGTCGTCGGCGTGCCCAACGACTTCAAGTCGCCGGAGCGCACCGCCCGTGCGGGTATCGCTGCGATGGTGGACTTTTACCACCGCATCGGGATGCCGGCCAACCTGCCCGAACTCATCGGCCGGCCGGCCACGGAGGAGGAGATCGCCGAGATGGCCTTCAAGGCCACGCGCGGCCGCACCGTGCTGCTCGGCAACCTCAAGAAGCTCGGCTACGACGATGTGGTCGCCATCTACCGGATGGCGAACAAGGCGTAGAAGGGGAGAGAGACCGAACCGCTATCTGACCCGGATGCGCTGCCCGATCTTGAGGGTGGCGCGCCGGGTCATCCCGTTCATCTGGCGCAGCGACTCCACGGTGGTCTCATACTGCGCGGCGATCTTGGAGAGGGTGTCGCCGGACCGGACGGTGTAGAACTCCGCCGAGGAGGCCTCGTCGGTGCGCCAGGTGCCGTCGGCGTTGAGGATGAAGTCGCGGTCGCCGGGGGGCTCGCTGTACTTGCCGTCCTCGTCCACGAAGGCCCAGCTGCCGTCCGGGAACAGCAGGATGTGCCTGTCCTGCACGGCGTTGAGCACGGAGTCGCGTGCCGCTGCGCTCCGCCCGAGGAAGAAGTCCGACAGGCTGAAACGCTCACGCTCCGCTTTCGCTTCCTTGGGGAAGTCCGGCAGGATGCGGCGCGCGCCCAGGTAGCGCGCCGCCCAATACGGCTCGTCGACGCGGGAGATCGTGACCCCGGAGCTGGAGGCGTGGATGAAGGTGAAGGACTTGGCCAGGCTGTCCGTGGCGATGAAGATGCCCACGTGGCCGGGGCTCTTCTTGGCGGCGCGCCCGCCGAAGATCACCAGGTCGCCCTTCTGGAGCTTGTCGTAGCCGCCCTTGACCTCGCGGCCCGCCTGGGCCTGGTCGGCCGAGGAGCGGGGGAGCGTGTACCCGGACTTCTTGAAGACAAAGCAGGTGAAGCCGCTGCAGTCGAAGCTCTGCGGGCCGTTGGCCCCGTAGGAATAGGGCTTGCCCAGGTGCCGGCCGGCTTCCTTGATGATGGCGTCGGCGGTCTTGCGCGGGTCGGCGCCCGCATCGTCGCTCTGGGCGGCGGCGCTGACGGCTCCGCACAGGAGCACGGCCGAGAGCAGTATGCAGAAAAAACGCGGCATCACCCCACAAAGTTACAAAATTTGTATATTTGCAAATAAAACCAATGCAGAATATGAAAATCAGAACCCTCCTTATCAGCAGCCTGATGGTCCTGTCCGTCTCCGCCTTCGCCCAGGATCTGGGTACGCAGGTTAGCGACCTCCAGCAGCAGAACCGCACCGTGGCGGACGCCGCGGCCCGTGAATACGCCGAAGTTTCCCGCCGGGGCAAGGCCCGGATCGACCAGCTTGAGAATCGGATCAAGAGCGACCAGAAGGAACTGGAAGCCGCCAAGAAGGGCCTCAAGGAGAGTACCGACAAGGTCAAGACCGCACAGGCCAACCTCAAGCTCCGCAAGGAGGCGCTCAAGCTCCAGAAGAAGGCCTACGGCACCGACAAGTCCTACAAGGATGCCTACGACCAGATGAACAGCGAGATCAAGACCATCCAGGACGACATCAAGAACGAGAAGGCCCTCCAGAAGAAGCTCAAGGCCGACACCAAGGCCCTCCAGAAGCAGATTTCCGCCTCCAAGAAGGAGCTCTCCTCCGTCAAGAAGGAGATCAACGCCAGCGAGAAGCAGCTCAAGGACGCCAACAAGGCCCTCAAGGAGAGCCAGAAGCTCCTCGACAAGGTCAACACCGCGCCGACCGCCGTGCAGGAAGTCGAGCCGGAGGGCGCTGTCCAGTAAGAAGCCTCAACCTTTGAGTGGAACGGACTGCCGTGGGGGTGACCCCGCGGCGGTCCGTTTCCGTCATTCCCCCACGGCGCCCAGGGTGGCCACGGAGATGCGCACCTGCGGCCCGTAGGTGCTGCGCAGGGCTTTGTGGCAGGCGGCGAGCGTGGAGCCGGTGGTGAAGACGTCGTCGACGAGCAGGATGTGGTGCGCCGCGGGCGGGCGCGCCGCGCGGAGCGCGAAGGCGCCCGCCACGTTGGCGGCCTTGGCCTCGCCCGACAGGCGCGTCTGGCTGCGGGTGCGCCGGATGCGCCGCAGCAGG
>JAFRQH010000033.1 GCA_017428725.1 Bacteroidales bacterium
CGGTCCGGCGGGCCCCTCCCGTTCACGAGGCCACGGGCGGCCACGGTTTTCCGGGGGTCTGCCTGACTCGCCCGTAAAACAAGAACGGCACCAAGGGAATGCTCCCAACCGGAATGCTACAGCGAGACAGGCAGGGTCCTTTGAGGAGCATTTTGCCCGGGCAGGGCCGCAGTCAGCAGCGCGTGACGCAGTCCGCGATGCGTGGTGGCGCGTGCGACGAAAAGGATCCCTGCCTGCGAGCAGCATTCCGGGAAAAAAGGAATGCCTCTGGCAAGCAGCATTCCGGGGTCAGAGGCTGGCGGGGGAGGTGTCGGGGAGGTCGGAGAAGTGCAGTGGGGTGCCGGTGAGCGGGTGGCGGAAGGCGAGGGTCTCGGCGTGGAGCCAGAGGCGTCCGCCGTCCGGGCTGCCGTAGAGGCGGTCGCCCTTGATGGGGCGGCCCAGCCCGGCGGAGTGGGCGGCGTGGACACGCAGCTGGTGGGTGCGCCCGGTGCGCGGCGTGAAGCGGATATCGATCTCTCCGTCAGGAAGTTGCGAGAGGACTTCGTACTCCGTGACGGCGAGTTTTCCGTGCTCGAAATCGACCATCTGCCGGGGACGGTCGTAATAGTCAAGGCTGAGGGGGAGGGCGATGGTGCCGCGGCGCGCGTGGCCGAAAGGCCCGGCGCCCGCGCAGAGACGCGCGCGATAGGTCTTGGCGACCTCGCGCTCCGCGAACTGCCGCTCGAGCTCCACCTTGGCGGGGAGCGTGCGGGCGAAGACCATCAGCCCCGAAGTGTCCATATCCAGCCGGTGGCAGGAATGGACCTCGCCGTAGCACTCCCGCAGCCAGTCCAGCAGCGACTTGGCGCGGGTGCGGCCCGGCACGGAGAGCATCCCGGCGGGCTTGGAGACCACCAGGATGGCGGCGTCCTCAAACAGGACCCGCGGCTCCGCCTCGGTGGTGAATTCGCGGTCGAGGGGATTGGGGGCGACGTCCAGCCCCTCGAGCATGAAGCTCAGCAGCGGACCGCACTTACCGGTGCAGGCCGGGTAGAAGCGGCCCTGCTCCCGGACTTCCGAGGCGGGGGAGGCCCCGTACCAGAATTCGCCCAGGGCGAGGGGAGTAAGTCCCTGTGTGTATGCGTATTGCAGGAGCTTAGGCGCGGCGCAGTCGCCGGTCCCGCCCGGCGGCACCAGCCCGCGCCGCGCGAACACTTCGCGGATCGTGAGCGTCTCGCCCCGGGCGTTGCTCACGCGGTACTGGTCGAAGAGCCAACTCTGCAGCTCCGCCGAAGCGAACTTGCGCGCCACGCCCGGCGGCATCGCGGAGATCTCCGCCTCCCGCCGCCGGAAATACCCGCCGGGCTCCGTGAAGTCGTAGACCGGCGGCACGAACCCGTCCACCACGGCCCGTCCGCCCACCGTCCCGCTGAACCCGTACAGATACCCGACCTTCCCGGCCGCATCCTCCACCTTCAGCACCCCGAGCATCTTGCCTTCCGCAAAATGCTTAATTGTCACCCCCTGCACCCCCTCGAGGGGGATGGCCGGATAATCGCTGTTGCGATCCGGCCCGCTCGCGGCGTCCAGACGGGCGATGAGCCGCCGGGAGGCGGCGACGATGTCCGGCTCCGGCGTGTAGCAGAAAGGGTAGGTGAAGGGCGCGCGCGCCATCACAGGAAGCGCTGCAGTTCGTGCCAAACCCGGTGCACCGGGAAGCCCATCACATTGTAGAAAGACCCCTCGATCGAGGAGATGCCCACGTACCCGATCCACTCCTGGATCCCGTAGGCACCGGCCTTGTCATAGGGACGGTACTTGTCGACATAGTGGTCGATCTCGGCCTGCGAGAGCGGCTCGAAGACCACGCGCGTGGACACACTGAAAGTCTCCCGCCGGGCGCAGTCGCGGATCGTCACGGCCGTGACGACCTCGTGCGCACGCCCCGACAGGCGCCGCAGCATCGCCACCGCCTCCTCGCGGGAGTGCGGCTTGCCGAGCACCTCCCGCTCCACGATCACGACGGTGTCGGACGTGATCAGCACCTCGTCCGGCTCCAGCGGGCGGTGGAAGCCCAGGGACTTGCCCTCACTGAGGCGTAGCGGCACCTCGTGGGCCTCCAGGCCCGGCTCCAGCCGCTCCTCGAAGGAGTTGCCGGTGTCCACCGTGAACGGAATGTCCAGCCCCGCGAGAAGCTCCCGCCGGCGCGGAGAATTGCTGCCCAGGATGATGCGTTTCATCAGTAGTTAGTAGAGCTGGTCGTAGCGTCCCTCGTCGAAGACCCACTTGTCCTGGGCCTTGAGGATCAGCTCGATCCCCTCGCGGATGCAGCCCTTGCCGCCGGGGACCGTGGTGATGTAATCAGCCACCGCCCGGGCCTCCGCGCAGGCATCGGCCGGCGCGATGGCGAAGCCGCAGATCCGCATCACCTGCGTATCGGCGATGTCATCCCCGAAATAAGCCACCTCGGACGGGTCCAGCCCATGCTGGCCGCAGAACTTGTGGAAGGTTTCCAGCTTGCCGCGCACGCCCAGGAAGAGGTTCTCCTCCTTGACGCCGCAGTGCAAGCTGCGGGTGCGCAGGGCCTGCGTCTTCCCTCCGGAGATGACGGCCACGATGAAACCCTTCTGCGAGGCCACGCGTGTGGCGAAAGAATCCTTGGCGTTGAAGACGCGGACGAGCTGCTCGGGGTCCGGCCCGATGGGGATGATGCTGCCGTCCGTGGCCACGCCGTCGATGTCGTAGGCGATGGCCTTGATGTGCTTAAGATTTCGTTCCATTGGGCGTGAAGTCTGCGAGGTTGAGGGTCCCTTTCTGCTCCGGGGCGCCGATGTTGATGGGGCCGAACTGGGCCTCATAGCGGTTGACATTGTCCGCGAGCGCGTTGAGCAGGCGCTTGCAGTGCTCCGGGACCATCACGATGCGGCTCTGCACCTCCGGCTTGGGGAGGCCGGGCATCATCGCGGCGAAGTCGATGACGAACTCGCTGCGGGAGTGGCTGATGATGGCCAGGTTGGAGTACGTGCCCTTGGCGACCTCGGGCTTGAGGTCGAGGTTGAGGGACTTCTTGTTATCGTTGTTGTCCATATTGCTGGGATGTGGTTGAAAGCAGATGCAAATTTACACATAGTTTTTGTATTTTTGCAGCATACAAGCCCCAAGATGCGATGAAGAGAATCCTCCCCCTGCTGGCTGCCCTCGCCGCCGCTTTCTGCCTCCAAGTGACCGCCCTGGCCCAGGACTACAGACCATACCTGAAGCGGAGCGAGCTCCCGGACGGCGTGCAGTACCTGCCGGCGCCGCCCGACAGCTCGACGCTGCGCTTCTTCGACGACTGGCTCCAGTACCGCTGGGGCAAGTCCGTGCGGGAGACTCCGCGCGGGGAGCGCGCTGCCGCCGAGGCCGAGCACTCGCCCGAGGCGTTTGCCCGGATGTATTCCGAACCCTTCGGACTGCCGATCACGGAGAAGGGCACGCCCGCCATCTACCGGCTGCTGGCCCGCACGGCCGACACCGCCGGCGCCTCCACGGGCACGGCCAAGCGCCACTATATGCGCCTGCGTCCCTATGTCCTCTACGGCGAGCCCACCCTCGTGCCCGAGGAGGAGGAGAGCCACCGCCGGACGGGCTCCTACCCGTCCTCGCACTCCGCCATGGGCTGGGCCACGGCCCTGGTCCTGTCGGAAGTCAACCCCGACCGGGCCGAGCCCATCCTGCAGTTCGGCTACGAATACGGCCAGAGCCGCGTGATCGCCGGCTACCACTTCCAGAGCGACGTGGACATCGCCCGGCTGGCTGCAGCCGCCTGCGTGGCGCGCCTGCACACCGACAAGGCCTTCCAGAAGGACCTGGAGCAGGCACAGAAGGAATACAAGCGCCTGGCGGGCAAGAAATAGCGGCCCGCGGTCCGCGCACCGGACACACAGAGGGCGGCCCTTGCGGGACCGCCCTCCTTTTGATCTCCTATAGCGGAAAGGGGATCAGTAATTGACTGCCTCCACCTGGAAGTAGCTCTGCGGATGGTCACAGACCGGGCAGACCTCGGGGGCCTGCTTGCCGACCACGATATGTCCGCAGTTGGAGCACTGCCAGATGACGTCGCCGTCCTTGGAGAAGACCTTCTTGTCCTCGATGTTCTTGAGCAGCTTGCGGTAGCGCTCCTCGTGGTGCTTCTCGATGGCCGCGACCATCTCGAACTTCGCGGCGATCTCGTCGAAGCCCTCCTCGCGCGCCTCGCGCGCCATCCGGGCGTACATGTCGGTCCACTCGAAGTTCTCTCCGTCGGCCGCGGCGGCGAGGTTGGACGCCGTGTCGGGGACCTTGCCGTCGTGCAGGTACTTGAACCAGATCTTGGCGTGCTCCTTCTCGTTGGCGGCCGTCTCCTCGAAGAGGGCGGCTATCTGCACGAAGCCGTCCTTCTTGGCTTTGGAGGCGAAATAGCTGTATTTGTTGCGGGCCATCGACTCGCCGGCGAAGGCCTCCTGGAGGTTCCTCTCGGTCTTGGAGCCGGCCAGGCAGGGCTTCTCCACGATCTCCTCGAACACCTCCTTGGGCTTGCGGCAGCGGGGGCAGATGGCGGGCGCCTCGTCTCCCTCGTGGATGTAGCCGCAAACGGTGCATTTGAATTTCTTCATAAATGGATGCTTGTTTGGTCAATTTTGGAGTATGCAAGATAAGAAAGATTCTGCGAAAAACAAACTATTTGTTATATTTGTATAGCGAAAAAATTCTGAACCCTATGAGAAAGATCCTAGTCCTCCTTCTTGCCCTGCTGCCCCTCGCCGGCCTGGCGCAGGAGCGCCTGGCGGTGATGTCCGATCCCGATTTCGAGGCCCCCGACTACATCAAGGGCGCCAGCCTCTATGGCAAAACCTTCGTCATCTTCGGCGACAGCTACGTACAGAACCACGTCCGTCCCATCCAGGAGACGTGGCACTACAAGGTAGCCGCCAAATACAACATGGAGTACCACAACTTCGGCTGGAACGGCAACTGCGTGGCCTATGACCGCACGGCCGAGAACTTCGGCCCGCCGATGTACGAGCGCTACGAGGTCCTGCCCGAGAAAGCCGACTATGTGGTCGTCTGTGCCGGCCACAACGATGCTTTCTATATGGCACGGAACGGCGTGGGGACGGAGTTCTTCCGCGAGAAACTCAAGGCCCTCTGCGAGGCCCTGATCGCCAAGTACCCTTCGGCCAAGCTCTGCTTCGTGACTCCTTGGCGCGTCCCGCGCGCGATGTTCCCCGAGATGACCGAGGTCCTGCTCGAGGTCTGCGGCTCCTATAGCATCCCGGTGTTCGATGCGACCCGCAACAGCGGCATCTACGTCTGGGACGAGAACTTCCGCAGGATCTATTTCCAGTCTCCGGGAGACACTGCTCACCTCAACGCTGCCGGTCACGATCTCTTTATGCCCAAGATGGAGCATTTCCTGCTCGGACTCTAATATTTAAACCATATTATGAAAAGTATTCCTTCAGTTATCCTGACGGCAGCGGCGCTGTGTCTTGCCGCCGCCTGTAACCCGGCTCCGCAGACGCAGGAGCCCGCCTTCGAACCGCCCCACCTGGAGCAGCGCGGCCAGGCCACGCAGCTGATCGTCAAGGGCCGCCCCTTCCTGGCCCTCTCCGGCGAACTCGCCGGTTCCAGCGCCACGAGCGCCCTGTATATGGAGCAGTTCTGGCCGGGCTTCCGCCAGGCCGGCCTCAACACCCTGCTTGCCACCGTCTACTGGGAGCAGCTTGAGCCTGAAGAGGGCAAGTTCGACTTCACCCGCGTGGATGACATGATCCGGGAGGCCCGCAAGAACGACATGCACCTGGTCTTCCTGTGGTTCGCCTCGTGGAAGAACGGCATGACCAGCCACATCCCGCTGTGGATGAAGGAGAACCAGCAGAAATACGCCCTCGCCGAGACGGCGGAGGGCAAGTCCGTCTCCATCCTGTCCACCTTCTGCGAGGCCAACCGCGACGCCGATGCCCGCGCTTTTGCGGCGCTGCTCGGCCACATCCGCGAGGTGGATGCGCAGGAGCAGACCGTGCTGATGATCCAGATCGAGAACGAGATGGGCCTGCACGGCAACACGCGCGACCACAGCGCCGCGGCCGAGGCCGCCTTCAGCGGCCCGGTGCCCGCGGCACTCATCGACTATATGGTCAAGAACCGCGACCGGCTCATCCCCGAGTTCCGCGCAGCCTGGGAGAAGGCCGGCGCCAGGACCGCCGGCAACTGGGAGCAGGTCTTCGGCAAGGGCGACTACACCGACGAGCTCTTCATGGCCTGGCACTACGCCTCCTATATCGAGAAGGTGGCAGCCGCCGGCAAGGAAGCCTACCCGATCCCGTACTTCGTCAACGCCTGGCTCGTCCAGCCCGAGGACCGTCACCCCGGGACCTATCCGTCCGGCGGCCCGCAGGCCCAGAACCACGACGTGTGGCGCTGCGCCGCCCCGCACGTGGACATCCTGTCCCCGGATATGTACCTGGCCGACTTCCCGGGCATCCTGCGCCGCTATATGCGCGGGGGCAACCCGGGCTTCATCCCCGAGTCCCGCGACGGCCTGAAGGGCGCGTCCAACGCGGCGTTCCTCTTCGGCGAGATGCGCGGCATCGGCTATTCCCCGATGGGCGTGGAGCGGATGCTCGAGCGCGAGAGCTTCGTGCCCCTCAAGGAGTTCTACCAGACGGTGGAGCGGATGATGGACAAGGTCACGGACCACCAGGCCGCCGGCACCATCCGCGCCGTGTGGCTCAACGGTGACGACCCGGCCGCCTCCTACAAGGCCGGGGACTACATCCCCATCATCACGGACGAGACCATCCGGATGGGGGACTACGACATCAAGGTCACGCTCAACACCGCCACGCGCTTCAACACCGCCCCCAACTATTCCGGCTACGCGATGGTGATGCAGGACAGCCCCAACGAGTTCACCGTGGTGGGCGCCAACGTCTCCGTGGCCTTCAAGCCCGCCGACGGCAAGGGCTTCACGGGCCTGGGCCGCGTGGAGGAGCGCGTCTGGCAGGACGGCGCCTGGGAGACCTCGCGGTGGCTCAACGGCGACGACGTCCAGCTCCGCTACGACATCCTCCAGTCCATCGACGAGGGCTTCTCCAGCCAGGGCCTCCGCTTCAACGGCACCTCGCCGCAGGTGATCAAGGTCCGGCTCTACCACTACGACTAGCCGCTCCGAGGCTCCGCAAAAGCCGCCCCGCCTCAGTGCCCGGGCGGCTTTTTTGTGTGCGCGTGGGCGTGTTGCGCGATTATCCGCGAAAAATGTCTATCTTTGCAAGATATGGAACTGAAAGCTAAATACGACCCCTCAGAAGTCGAAGACAAGTGGTACGAATACTGGACCAAGAACCGGTGTTTCCACTCCGAACCCGATAACCGCGAACCGTACACCATCGTGATCCCGCCGCCCAACGTGACGGGCATCCTTCATATGGGCCACGTGCTCAACAACACGCTCAACGACGTGCTCATCCGCAAGGCGCGGATGGACGGCAAGAATGCCTGCTGGGTCCCCGGCACGGACCACGCCTCCATCGCCACGGAATCCAAGGTGGTGGCCCGCCTCAAGGAGCGGGGCATCTCCAAGGAGGACATCACCCGCGAGGAGTTCCTCAAGTATGCCTGGGAGTGGAAGGAGGAGCACGGCGGCATCATCCTGCAGCAGCTGCGCAAGCTCGGCGCCTCCTGCGACTGGGACCGCACGCGCTTCACGATGGAGCCGGAGCTGTCCGAGGCCGTGCTCGCCACCTTCGTGCACTTCTACAAGAAGGGCTGGATCTACCGCGGCGTGCGGATGGTCAACTGGGATCCCGTGGCGCTGACCGCCATCAGCGACGACGAGGTGATCCACAAGGACACCCAGAGCCACTTCTTCCACCTCAAATATTTCGTCTCCGACGGGCAGGGTAACCCCACGGACCAGTACCTGGTGATCGCCACCACGCGCCCCGAGACCATCATGGCCGACGCCGCCATCTGCGTGAACCCCGCCGACGAGCGTCACCACTGGCTGCGCGGCAAGAAGGTGCTCATCCCGCTGATCAACCGGGAGATCCCGGTGATCGAGGACGACTACGTGGAGATGGACTTCGGTACAGGCTGCCTCAAGGTCACGCCAGCCCACGACGCCCACGACTACGAGATCGGCCTGCGCCACAACCTGCCGGTGCTGGACATCATCGACGACCACGGCCGGCTCAACGAGCAGGCGCAGATCCTCGTGGGCGAGGACCGCTTCGTGGCCCGCAAGAAGATCTGGAAGATGCTCGAGGAGTCCGGCAACCTCGTCAAGGTGGAGGAGTATACCTCCCCGGTGGGCTATTCCGAGCGCACCGACGCCGTGATCGAGCCCAAGCTTTCCGCGCAATGGTTCCTCAAGATGGAGGACCTGGCGCGCCGCGCGCTCGACCACGTGGAGTCCGGCCGCATCAAGTTCATCCCCGACAAATACCGCAATACCTATCGTCACTGGATGGAGAACGTGCGCGACTGGTGCATCTCCCGCCAGCTGTGGTGGGGCCAGCGCATCCCCGCCTGGTACCTGCCTGACGGGCAGGTGGTCGTGGAGGAGACGGCCGAAAAGGCCCTCGCCGCTGCGCGCGCGATCGACCCGACCCTGACGGAGGCTGACCTGCGGCAGGACGAGGACGTGCTCGACACCTGGTTCTCAAGCTGGCTCTGGCCCATCTCGGTGTTCGACCCCAAGCTGCCCGGACATCCGGAGCACAAGGCGAACCGCGACCTGTCCTACTACTATCCCACCAGCGACCTGGTGACGGGCCCGGACATCATCTTCTTCTGGGTGGCCCGCATGATCATGGCCGGCGACGAGTTCATGCACGACGTGCCGTTCCGTAACGTCTACTTCACGGGCATCGTGCGCGACAAGATCGGCCGCAAGATGAGCAAGACCCTGGGCAACAGCCCCAACCCGCTGGACCTGATCGCCAAGTACGGCGCCGACGCCGTCCGGCTCGGGATGCTGCTCTGCACCTCCGCCGGCAACGACATCCTCTATGACGAATCCCAGATCGAGCAGGGACGCAACTTCTGCGCGAAGATCTGGAACGCTTGGCGGCTGGTCAGCGGCTGGAACGTGGACGCCGCGGCCGAGCAGCCCGCTGCGGCCCGCGTGGCCGTCAAGTGGTTCGACAACCTGCTGTCCCGCACCATCGAGACCGTGCAGGACCATTATGCCAAGTTCCGCATCAACGATGCGCTGATGGCCATCTACAAGCTCTTCTGGGACGACTACTGCAGCTGGTTCCTGGAGCTGGTCAAGCCCGAGTACGGCCGCGCCGTGGACGGGCGGACGTACGAGGCCGCCGTGCTCTTCTTCGAGAGCCTCCTCAAGCTCATCCACCCGGTGATGCCCTTCATCACCGAGGAGCTGTGGCAGGCGATGGAGCCGCGCCACGCCGGCGAGACCATCATGTACCAGCGTACGCCCGTGGCGGGTCCCTACGACGCCGCCTTCCTGGCGGAGTTTGATCGCGCCCGCGAGGCGATCATGGCCATCCGCGCCGTCCGCGCGCAGAAGCAGATCGCGCCCAAGGAGCCGCTCAACCTCTATATCGACGGCGAGTTCAGCGAAGAGCTGCTGCCCGTCCTCAAGAAGACCGCCAACCTGGGCACGGTCGAGACCGGGGGAGCGGCGGAGGGTGCCTCCGTGTCGTTCCTCGTCGGCACGACCAAGATGAGCATCCCGATGGCCGGCTTCGTGGACGCCGACGAGGAGCGCTCGCGCCTGCAGGCGGAGCTCGACCACCAGCACAAGTTCCTCGCCGGGGTGCGCGCCAAGCTCTCCAACGAGAAATTCGTCGCCCACGCCCCCGCCGCCGTCATCGCGAACGAGCGCAAGAAGGAGGCGGACTGCCTCGCGCGCATCGAAGCGCTGGAGGCTTCGTTAAATGCTTTGAATTAACCGTTTTAACAATTTAGTTATGGTGATTTATCCCCTTGGTGTCATCGGCCCCTGGCAGGTCGTTATCATCGCACTCGTCATTCTGCTCCTTTTCGGCGGCAAGAAGATTCCCGAATTGATGAAGGGTCTTGGCAAAGGCGTCAAGAGCTTCAAAGAGGGTATGAATGAGATCGAGGACCAGATCAACCAGGCCGACGACAGCCTGAAGAAAGAGCCCAAGGACGAAGCGCCCAAGCAGGAGTAGGGAGCCGTGGCCGGGAGCGGGACCGAGAAGGAGATGACCTTCTGGGATCATCTCGAAGAGTTGAGGGGAACCATCTTCCGCTCAATCCTTGCCGTGTGCCTTTTCTCCGTGCTCGGCTTCATCTTCAAGCGCCAGCTGTTCTATGTCGTGCTCCGGCCGGCCTCGGATGATTTCTTCATCTACCGCCTGCTGGGCTGGCACTTCGACCTGCAGCTGATCAACGTGGAGGTGTCCGCGCAGTTCTTCGTACACCTGCAGGCGGCGTGCGGGGCGGGCCTGATCCTGGCCTTCCCGTTCATCATCTGGGAGCTGTGGAAGTTCATCGCCCCGGCGCTCTACAAGAACGAGCGCAAAGCCGCCGGGACGGCCTTCCTGCTGGCCTCCGGCCTGTTCTATTCGGGCGTGGCCGTGGGCTATTTCCTGGTGCTGCCCGCCTGCGTGCAGTTCTTCCTCAACTACACCATCAGCGAGGAGATCCAGAACACGATTACCATCGGCTCCTATATGTCGATGTTCACCTCCACGGTGCTGATGATCGGCATCGCGTTCGAGTTCCCGACCATCATCTGGATGCTCTCCAAGATGGGTATCCTCAACCGCAGCCAGCTGCGCAAGGGCCGCCGCTATGCGCTGGTTGGCGTGCTGGTGCTGGCTGCCATCGTGACCCCTGCGGACCCGCTCTCGATGATGATCGTGGCGGCTCCGCTGTACCTGCTGTATGAAATCGCCATCCTGCTATGCTCCAAGTCAGCCGAGACCCCCGAAGAGAGCGGATCGGATGCCTGAACTGGCCTGATGCGTTCCCGTATGCGCCGGAGGCGTCTTTCGAGATCGCGCACTCCGGGGCGGAGCTGCACCTGACCTTCCGGGTGGAGGAGCAGGCCGTGCGCGCCGTCTGCGCAGCGGACGGAGGGCGCGCGTGGGAGGATTCCTGCGTGGAGTTCTTCTTTGCGCCGCGCCCGGAGGACGGCGTGTATTACAACCTGGAGTGCACCTGCATCGGCAAGCTCCTGCTGTGCCGGGGGACGGGGCGCCACGGGCGCGAACCCCTGCCGGAGGTGCTCCTGCAGGGCATCCGCCGCGCCGGCACGCTGGGCGGCGAACCGTTCGGGCTCCTGGAGGAGAGGACGGCGTGGGAGGTCCGGCTGGACATCCCGGCCGCGACCTTCGGCCTGGAGCGTTTCGACGGCCTGCAGGCCCGGGGCAATTTCTACAAGTGCGGAGACAAGCTGCCGGTGCCGCATTACCTGAGCTGGGCGCCCGTCGGCACGCCCCGCCCGGATTTCCACCGCCCGGAGTTTTTTGAAGACATCGTATTCGTATGATATCGATTGAGGATGTGACAGTAGCTTATGGAGGATTTGTCCTGCTGGACAAGATCAACTTCCACGTGAGCGAGTCGGACAAGATCGGCCTCGTGGGCAAGAACGGGGCCGGGAAGTCCACGATCCTCAAGCTGATCTGCGGCCAGCAGAACCCCACGTCCGGGCGCATCGACAAGCCCCGGGACCTCTCGATCGGGTACCTGCCGCAGATCATGGAGCACCACCGCGGGCGCACCGTGCTGGAGGAGGCGATGACCGCCTTCGAGAGCACGGCGCAGATCGAGCGCGAGATTGCGGAGGTGACCCACGAACTGGAGACGCGCACCGACTATGAATCAGACAGTTACGCTGCCCTGATCGAACGCCTCACCGCGCTCAACGACCGCCTGGAGATGAGCCACACCGAGCCCCCGGAGGTCCAGGCGCGCAGGACCCTGCTGGGTCTGGGCTTCCTGGACGACGAGCTGGGGCGCCGGACGGAGACCTTCTCGCAGGGCTGGAACATGCGCATCGAGCTGGCGAAGATCCTGCTGCGCCAGCCCGACGTGCTGCTGCTCGACGAGCCGACGAATCATCTGGACATCGAGTCCATCGAGTGGCTGGAGGACTACCTGCGCGCACGCCGCTGCTCGCTGCTGCTGGTCAGCCACGACCGGCGCTTCCTCGACACGGTCACCAACCGCACGGTCGAGGTGATGCTCGGCCACATCCACGACTACAAGGTCCCGTACAGCAAGTACCTGGAGCTGCGCGCCGAGCGCATCCAGCAGCAGGTGGCCGCATACGAGAACCAGCAGCGGATGATCCAGAAGACGGAGGAGTTCATCAACACCTTCCGTTACAAGCCCACCAAGTCCAACCAGGTCCAGTCCCGCATCAAGGCGCTGGAGAAGCTGGACCGGATCGAGATCGACGAGACGGACAATGCCCGGCTGACGGTCAAGTTCCCGCCGGCGCCGCGCTCCGGCGACGTCGTCTTCAAGGGGACCGACCTCACGGTCGGCTACCCGCAGAAGGTCGTCTTCCGCGATGCGCAGGTGGAGATCAAGCGCGGCGAGAAGGTGGCCCTGATCGGGCGCAACGGCGAGGGCAAGACCACGCTGATGCGCGTAATCACGGGCGAGCTGGAGCCCATCAGCGGCGAAGCCCGGGTCGGACACAACGTCCGGATCGGGTATTATGCACAGAACCAGGAAGATATCCTGGACAAGAACGAGACGGTCTTCTCCACGCTCGACCGCATCGCGGTGGGGGACATCCGGACCAAGCTGCGGGACCTGCTGGCGCAGTTCCTCTTCCGCGGCGAGGACATCGACAAGCGCGTGTCCGTGCTCTCCGGCGGGGAGCGCGCCCGCCTGGGGATGGCCAAGCTGATGCTCCAGAGCTACAACCTGCTGGCGCTCGACGAGCCCACCAACCATATGGACATCAAGTCCAAGGACATCCTCAAGCAGGCCCTCAAAGCTTATGACGGCACGCTCATTGTGGTGTCCCACGACCGGGATTTCCTCGATGGGCTGGTGGACAAGCTCTACGAGTTCCGCGACGGCCGCGTCAAGGAGCACCTCGGCACGGTGTCGGAGTTCCTCGCGAAGCGCAAGCTCGAGACGCTCCAGGAGCTGGAGCGCAAGCTCGAGCCGGCGGAGGCTCCGAAGAAGGAGGAGCCCCGCAAGGCCGCCTTCGAGGAGCGCAAGCAGGAGAACCGGATGGACCGCAAGAAGAAGAACCGGATCTCCTACCTGGAGCACGAGATCGGCAAGCACGAGGCGCGCCTGCAGGAGATCGAGAAGGTCCTGGCGGCGCCGACGGACAAGGATGACATCATGGAGCTGACGCGCGAGTACCTGGAGCGCAAGCGCGACCTGGATGCCAAGACCGAAGAATGGGGGACATTAATTGAGTAAAACTTTGTTATATGAGACAGTTGGTATATAAGCTTTTAGCGCTTGCTGTCGGAATCTTCGCTTTAGGAGCTTCCGTGGCATTCTCGCAGTCGCTTCGCGACGTGGAGAAGGACAACCTGCCCGTCTTCACCGGCATCACGCTCGGGGGAGAGTTCACCCTCGAGATCCGCTACGGCGCCAATTATTCCGCCAAGCTGACCACGGAGGAGATGCTCGCCGACTTCGTTCTGTTCGGGGTCAGCAACGGCAAGCTTTCCGTCACGGTGGACGAGCGCAAGATCCCCGCGGAGGTCAAGCGCCTGTTCCGCGGCAAGAATTCGCCGACGTACCGGCTGATCGTGACGATGCCCGAGGGGCTCCGCTCGATCAGCCTGGAGGACAAGGCCGTGTTGCTCTCGGCCGAGGACCGCGTCTTCTCGCCCGAAGGGTTCGAACTGTCGATGAAGGAGAGCTCGCGCCTGAGCACCCTCACGTTCACCACGGACCAGCTCTCCGTCAAGATGGAGCGCAAGGCGGAGGCCACGCTCGACGTCACCTGCGACAGCCTCGCGGTAGACATGTCCGGCAGCAGCAGCCTCACGCTGACCCAGCACACCGCGAAGGCCGGCTACAACCTCGCCTTCAACGCCAACCTGGTGGTGAACGGCGAGGCTGAGCGCCTGAGTATCAGCTCCAAAGGCACTTCCAAGGCGATTCTCAACGGCACGGCGCCCGAGGCTTCGTTCAACGTCACCAACGCCTCCAACGTCAATGCCGTCAACCTGGAGGTCGAACAGGCTCGCGTGGTGATGAGCGGGCTGTGCACGCTCACGCAAGCGGCCACGCACGACCTGTTCGTCAACATCGGTTCCGGCTCGACCCTGGTCTTCAAGAACGAGCCCGCCATCCACATCCTCAATGTCAAGAGCGCGTCCATCACGCCCTACGACAAGAAGAAATGATCGTCCTGGACGCCCATTGCGACGCGCCGTCGCAGATGGTCCGGCTGCGTGACTTCGCACTGGACAATGCTTTCGCGCAGGTCGACTTCCCCAAGATGGCTCGCGGGGGAGTCGACGCTTCGTTTTTCGCCGCTTATGTGCCGGCCGCGCTGACGGGCCAGGCCGCCACGGACTGGGCCCGCAAACTGCTGGACGAGGCGCAGCGGCAGGTAGCCGCGTGCGCGGGGAGCGTGGCGCTGGCCCGCTGTGCGGGCGGGGTGCGCCGCAACCGCCGTGCGGGGCTGACCTCGGTCCTGCTGGGCATCGAGAACGCCTCTGCGCTGCAGGAGTCATTCGATCTGTTGCAGGAGTTCCACCGGCGCGGGGTGCGTTATGTAACGCTGACCCATAGTGCTGACAATCAAGTAGGTGACAGTTGTACGGGGCAGGGGACCTGGGGCGGTCTGAGCCCGTTCGGGCGGCGCCTGATTCCGGAGATGAACCGCCGCCGGATGCTGATCGACGTGGCGCACGCCGCCGACAGTACGATCCGCGACGTGCTCGCCCTGTCGGAGCGCCCCATCGCCTACACCCACGGCGCCTGCCGTGCCCTGGCGAGCCACCGCCGCAATCTCCCGGACGAGTTGATCCGCGGGATCGCGGAGCGGGGCGGGGTGGTCTGCATCAGCATCTACCCGCCGTTCCTGGACGACGCTTTCGTGCGGACGCTCGCGGAGTCCGGGCTGGAGGCCAGGTTGTCCGTCGAGGATGCCTTTATCAAGGATCCCGCCGATCCCGCCAAGCGCGCGGCTTGGGAGGCCGTGCAGCGGGAGCTGCAGGCCCTGCCGCGGCCGGGCGTGGCCCGGATTGTGGACCACATCGAGCATGCCGTGGGCGTTGCCGGCGTGGACCACGTGGGCATCGGCACGGACTACGACGGGATCGAGGTCACGGCCGCCGGGCTCGAGGATGTCTCGCGCTTTCCAGCGCTCTGGGACGAGATGCGCCGGCGCGGCTTCTCCCGCGGCGATATCTCCCGCATCGCCGGCGGCAACTTCCTCCGCGTCCTCTCCGCCGTCCGGAAATAGTTCCACCTCCTTCACCGGAATGCTGCTCGCAGGCAGGGTCCTTTTCGTCGCACGCGCATCCACGCATCGCGGACTTCGTCACGCGCTGCTGACTGCGGCCCTGCCCGGGCAAAATGCTCCTCAAAGGACCCTGCCTGTCTCGCTGTAGCATTCCGGTCGGGTGTGTTAGGACCACATTCTCACCCCGCCTGTCAGTTTTTTGGCAATCGGGGTGTGTAGAATCACGATTTACACCCCACTTTGACATATTTGAGCATTCGGGGTGGGAATCTGCCTCTGGTGCACCCCGTATCTATGGGCGGATGGTTGCAGGTGCCGTTCTTGTGTTCCAGGCGAGTCAGGCAGACCCCTGGAAAACCGTGGCCGCCCGTGGCCTCGTGAACGGGAGGGGCCCGCCGGACCGAAGGGACGGTGGGAGGGATAGCGCGAAGCGCGTAGTTTTCCGGGGGTCTGCCTGCGAGCCTACAAGAACGGCACAGCCTGCGAGCAGCATTCCGGGAGGGGGAGAATCAGCGAGAATGATTATCTTTGCAGAGTATGGGAAAGATTCTGAATATTCTTTTGATTGCCATTGCCGTTATGATGGGTGCACACAAAATCACGAGCGTGGAGACACGCGGCAGCTGGGTGTATATGTATGACGAATCCGGCCACAGGTACAAGACGCTGAGCACGAGTTCCGTGGGCGTCGTCAAAGGCTACGGCGCCGAATTCTTCGTCTCGCAACACGGCAGCTGGATCTATCTCTTCGACAGCGAGGGCCGTCGCTACAAAACCCTGAGCACCTCCAGCGTCGGCGAGGTGACCGGGGTGGCCGGAAACACGTTCACTTCCCGGAATGGATCCTGGATCTACACCTGGGACAAAGACGGCAAACGGATCAACACCCGGTCGGCGCACTGACCCTCCATTTCTGCGAAAAAATCCCCGAAATAGAGGGGAGATAGGGGGTTAACAAAAATGTTAAGGCCTACAACATTTTTGTTTTTCGAATTGATTTCTAAACGATTGAATCAATCTTGATGTAATGGGCTAAAGTTTGGAGGGCAACGGTCGCAAAACGACGGATATTGCCCTTCCGACCCAGGTCGCAGTGGTATTTTCGCGTGATTGTACCGCCCGGACCGGCCACCCCGATCCACACCGTCCCCTCCGGATAGCGCCCGTCGCCGCCCTCGGCCAGGCCGGTCGTGGCGACGGCGTAGGTGCTGCCCATCAGGCGGCGGACACCCTCCGCCATCGCGGCGACGACCTCGCCGCTGACGACCCCGTATTCGCGGATGGTCGCCGCCGGCACGCCGAGCACCTTCTCCTTGACGGGGATGGCGTAGGATGTCACGGAACCCAGATACCAGGCGGACGAACCGGAGACGGTGGTGAGCAGGTGCGAAATCTGGCCGCCGGTGCAGGACTCGGCGACGCTGAGGGTCGCCCCGCTAGCATTCAGTTGCGACGCGATCCGGCTTTGGATTGTTTCTCTCATTCTTGCGGAGATTGAGCAGGTACTTGAGGATGCCTGCGACGAACTGGGGCCCTTCGCGGACCAGGCCGTTGCGGACGGCCACCAGCGAAGCGCCCGCCTCCAGCGCCTCGGCGGCCTGCGAGGGGGATTCGATGTGCGTATTGGCGATGATCGGCAGGTATCCGCGCGTATACGAGGCGATCTGGCGCACTTGGCCGATGTTGCGGGCCTCGATACCGTCGATGCCGTTGAGCAGGCTGAAATCGAGGATTTCCTCTATTTCCGAGGAGGAAATGTTCTTGGGCAGCTTGACGATGATGGGCTTGTAGTCGTCTTCGGCCATGCGCGTGTCCAGGAGCGGGTCCAGCAGCTCCGTATTGGGGTTGCCGGTGAGGTCGATGACGAAGAAGTCGAAGAAGTCGTAGCCGAGCGTGAAGGCGGTCGAGTAATCCTGGTTGATGCAGACGGCCAGGATGTCGTTCTGGGGGTCGCGCTGGACGCGGCGCAGGGCGCGGCGGATGCCTTCGGCGCCCATCGGGCCTATCTCTACGTAGCTGAATCCCAGGCCGTTAAGGTCGTTATAGAGTTCGCCGTGGATGTCCAGGCCGGCGCCGAGGCCGACGGGGTTGTAGAAGGCCAGGCCGAAGACTTCGCGCTGCAGGCCGACGGGGCGGTTGTTGTGGATCCAGCGGCTGATCAGGCGTCCGAGCGGGACCCGTTCGATGAATTCGAAATACCGGAGCGCGATCTTGGACGCGCTCTCGATATCCATCCGCCGGACGATTGGCTTGACCAGTATGTTATATAGCCCCATATCTCCACAAATATACAACTTTTTTGCAACAAACCCCGTTGCCCGCAACCGCAGGCAAGAAAGGCAGGTCCCTTCGAGGAGCATTTGCCCGGGTAGGGTCGCCGGCCGCATCGCGTGACGAAGTCCGCGATGCCTAGGCGGTGCGACGAGAAGGGAGCCTGCCTTTCTGCCGGAGGTTGCAGGCAAAGTCAGAGCAATACGACACGAATCAGACGAGTTCCTGGAAGGTGCCGTCAGAGTAGAATACGATTACTTTGGAGATAGACTTCTGATTATTAAGTGATTCTATTTTATTATCAGAAGTATCACTTGAGGAAGAGGGGAGCGCAAAGGGGTTGAACGGGGCGCTTTCCTGACGGTTTTGGGGCTCGTCGAAGAGCGAGTCACCGGCAGGCTCTGGCGGGGGAGAAACCGGCCCTACAGGGGCTTCAAGGGCCGATTTTGCACTATTGTACATCCGCCCGCGGCCCGTGATAAGCCACTCGAGATTCAGCTCGGGGTAGTGCCGGGCCATTCGCTCGAGGAAATCGAAGCCCGGTTTGTTACGTCCGGCCAGGATGTGGGAGATGCTCGCCCGCGCAGCGCCGATCGTGTCGGCGAACTGGGATTGGCTGATGTTTTCGGCGGCCAAAAACTGCTGCAGTCGCTTGTTCATTTCTTTTAACGCTTTGTTTACAAAAGTAAATAATTCTTTCAACACTGTCAAGTGTTACAAATGGAAAACTGTTGGCGGGATGTGAATAAACCAGCCGGAAACAACTTGTATTAAATAAATAGGAAACAATAGTCTATTTATTAGTAACTAGCTATTTATTGCCTTAGATTCTGAGTAGTTCGACTCGTTTTCCTCGGAAATAGGGGAGAGGAGCGGAAATCAACATCGATGTTAACTTCAATAAAACTTCATAAAAGACTGGTTTTGATGTAGATAGTCCGTAAAACCAAAAGCGATAATTATTGATTATGATTGATTCTGAGCATGTTGAAAACTTTGTTGATTCATTTTTGTAAATTTCACTTTTCGAACCATAAAATTTACAAATGGCAACACAAATCGCGTTTGTCCAGCTCCCCGAAAAGCAGTAACTTTGCACTATGATTCCTGAGATCCATATCGAAGATTTTTCGTATCCGCTCCCGGACGAGCGGATTGCCAAATATCCGCTTCCGGAGCGTGACGCCTCCAAATTGCTCGTATATCGCGACGGAATCGTCAGCGAGCGCAAATTCCGCAATCTCGCGGACGAACTCCCGGCCGGCAGCCTGATGGTCTTCAACGACACCAAGGTCGTCCCGGCGCGGCTTTTCTTCCGCCGGCCGACCGGCGCACACATCGAGATCTTCTGCCTGGAGCCTGACGACCCGGCGGAATACAACACCAATTTCGCCGCCACGGAGCGCTGTCGCTGGAAATGCGTCATCGGCAATGCCAAGCGTTGGAAAGACGACGTCTTGGACCTGGATGTCCAGGAAGGGGAACTCCTTGATTTCCAGCTGCAGGCGCGCCTGATCCATCGGGACGGCCAGACCGGCGTCGTCGAATTCAGCTGGCGCACGGGTGCGCCTTTCTCGCGCGTGCTGGAGCTCTGCGGGCGCATCCCCATCCCGCCGTATCTCAACCGCGACACCGAGGCGATCGACCTGGAGCGCTACCAGACGCTCTATGCGCACATCCGCGGCTCCGTGGCCGCGCCCACGGCCGGACTGCATTTCACGCAGCGCGTGCTGGACGACATCGCCGCCCGCGGCATCGAGACCGCGCAGGTCTGCCTGCACGTGGGTGCCGGGACCTTCCTGCCCGTCAAGAGTTCGCTGGTGTCGGAACATCCGATGCACCGCGAACCCTTTGTAGTGAGCCGCGAACTGCTCGTCCGCCTGCGCGACTGCGACAAGCCGGTCGTCGCCGTGGGCACGACCTCCGTCCGTACGCTGGAGTCGCTCTACTACGTGGGCGTCAGCTGCCTGGAGCAGGGTGCGCCCGCCGACGTGGCCCAGTGGGCGCCCTATGAGCGTGAATACGCCCCGTCCCGGGCGGAGGCGCTGGACGCCATCATCCGCTATCTGGATGAGAATCAGCTGGATGAGCTGAAGGTCGGGACGCGCATCATCATCGTGCCGGGCTTCCGTTTCCGCGTCGTGGACGCGATGGTGACCAACTTCCACCAGCCGCAGAGCACGCTCCTGCTGCTGATCTCGGCTTTCGTGGGAGGGGACTGGCACACCATCTATGATTTTGCGCTCGCGCACGGCTTCCGCTTCCTCAGTTACGGCGATTCGTCGTTGCTTTTCCGCCGCTGATTGGCTATCTTTACAGTCAGAAACGAGAGACCTGCGATGAGTTTGAGCGATTTCGGCGATATCCGGCCCTACACGGACGAAGAGGCCGTGGAGGCCCTGGGACGCGTGTCCCGGCATCCGATGACGCCCGTCATCTCCAAATACCTGTTCCCGGACCTGCCGGCGTCCACGATGAGCCATATGCTCCGCGGCATCGGCAGCGTGGACCAGTTCCAGAACGAGATCATGTTCGCCGTGGTCGCGGCCGTGGCGGCCAAGACCTCCGCCGGGGTGACCTGGGCCGGGCAGGAGCATCTCAAGGCATTGGATGGCCGCAAGTTCCTGATGATCTCGAACCACCGCGACATCGTGCTGGACCCTGCGCTGATCCAGTTCATGCTCAAGCAGGAGGGGCTGCCCACGACGGAGATCTGCGTGGGCTCCAACCTGCTGGGAAGCCAGCTCGTGGAGGACCTGATGCGCTCCAACCGGATGATCAAGGTGATCCGCGGCGTGGGCCCCAGGGAGCTCTACCGGAGCTCGCAGGTGCTCTCGCAGTACATCCGCGAGAGCATCACCAGCGGCCACGCATCCATCTGGATCGCGCAGCGCGAGGGCCGCACCAAGGACGGGCTGGACACCACGGAGCAGGGACTGCTCAAGATGCTGGAAATGAGCGGCGAAGGGAGCTTCGAGCAGAATTTCCTCGACCTGCGGATCGTCCCGCTCAGCATCTCCTATGAATACGAATCCTGCGACGCGCGCAAGGCCCGCGAGGTGCTCCTGCGCCGCGAGGGTCCGTACGTCAAGAAGGAGAAGGAGGACCTGCACAGCATCCTGACCGGCATCCGCCAGCAGAAGGGGCGCATCCACCTGGAGGTGGGTGAGCCGCTGCGCGCGGACGAAGTCGCGGCAGCGGCCAGCGCCGACCGCAACGAGCGTTACCAGGCGCTCCGGGCGACGCTCGACCGGAGGATCGTCGGCGGCTACCATCTCTGGAAGACCAATTATATGGCCGACGACCTGCTGGGCGGCACGACGCGATGGGCCGAGGCCGGGAAATACACGCCGGCGGAGCTGGACGCCTTCGAGAAATACATTGCGCACAAGCTCGGCAAACTCGAGCGCCGGCTCGACCGCCAGGCGCTGCGGGAGATCTTCCTGGGCATCTACGCCGGGCCCGTCCAGGCGAAGGAGCGGCTGTAGTCCCCTGCTCTCGCCCGTTTGTTACACAATTTATATTATGTTAAGTAAGACCTGCAAATAAGTCCCCCGCCGTGGAGTTGACCCTCATCATAGCCGGAACGGCTCTGTTCGCCGCGCTGATCGCGTGGCTGCTGACCCATTTCATCAGCCGCGCGCGTTTCGACCGCCGGCTGTACGCCAAGGACGCGCAGCTGGCGTCCAAGGAAGCCGAACTCCGCGCGGCCCAGTCGCTGCGCGAGCACGAATCCGCCGTCTACGCGCGGACGCTCGAAGAGCTGAAGGCCAGCCAGCAGCGCGCGCTGGAAGCCACCAAGAACGAGCTGGCCCTCGAGAACGAGAAACTCCTCAAGGCCCGCGAAGAATCCCTGCGCAAGGAAGCCGAGGACACGATGCGCACGCTCACCGGCGGCCTCGACAAGGACATCAAGGAGATGAAGGAAGCGTTCGACGCCCAGCGCAAGGCCCACGCCGAGGAGAGCTCCTCCATCAAGACCCAGTTCGAACAGACCGTCCGCCACCTCAAGGAGCAGACCGACGCCATCGGCACGCAGGCCGGCGACCTGGCGAACGCCCTCAAGGGCCAGAACAAGATGCAGGGCATCTTCGGCGAGACCATTCTGGAGAACCTCCTCCAGGCCGAGGGCCTGCGCGCCGGACGCGACTACGAGACGGAGTTCTGGCTGCGCGACAAGGCCGGGAATATCATTCATAACGAGTTGACTGATAAGAAGATGCGTCCGGATTTCGCCCTGCACTACCCCGATTCCACGGACGTGATCCTCGACGCCAAGGTCTCCCTCATGGCCCTGTCCGACTACTTCAGCGCCGACTCGGATGCGGCCCGCGCCGACGCCGCGCGCCGCAACCTCCAGTCCGTCCTCTCCCACGTGGCGGAGCTCGCCGGCAAGGAGTATCAAAAGTACATCGTCGGCCGCAAGACGCTGGACTACGTGATCATGTTCATCCCCAACTACGGCGCCTGGCAGCTCGCCAAGCAGGAGGATCCCGAGATCTTCACCAAGGCCCTCGCCCAGAACGTGCTGATCACCACCGAGGAGACTCTCCTCCCCTTCCTCCGCCTGATCCGCAGCGCGTGGGTCCAGAAGGAGCAGATGGAGAACATGTCCCAGATCGTGGCCGGGGCCCAGAAGATGCTGGACCGCGTGGCGCTCTTCAGCGAGAAGAACGCCGAGGTGGAGAATTCCCTCCGCCAGACCCTCCGCAAGATGGAGGAGAACTCCAAACGCCTCGTAGAGGGCCGCCAGAGCATCGCCAGGGCCGCCCAGGAGGTCTTGGAGTGCGGTGTCTCCCCTTCCCCCGGCAAGTCCCTCCCAGAGGCCCAATAAGCCGCTAATCCAGCATTTTGTGGAGCTGTGCGTCGGTGACGTGCGGGGCGGCGGCGCGCACGACCCCGGCCAGCCGCTCGCGGGACTCCTGCGGCGTCCGGAACGGCGCCCGGAGGTCGTATTCGAAGAGGTCTTCGGGGCGGCAGAAAGACGAGAGCTGCCAGCCGCTGTACTCCAGGAATTCCCCCTTGTAGACCCGCTCGAAGTCCCCCGTCACCACCAGCGTCTGGTTCTGCAGGCGCGTCATGATGGCGTCCATCTGGGCCTTTTTCAGGCCGCAGATGCGCCGCAGCTCCCTGCTCGTCAGGCTCCCGGCATCGCAGATCGCCTCGTAGGCCCGCCGGTCGCCTTCGCGCAGCGCATACTTGGGCAGCGACCGGCGCCAGTTGAGCAGGTCGCGGTAGACCTCCGCCGTGGCGAAGGAGGCCTTCCCTCCCCACAGGAACTTGCCGTAGGCCACGTCCCCGCACTGCACGGCGAAGATCTTCCAGTCCCAGGGCCCCAGCGACTCGCCGTCGAACCAATGCTCCGCCGGCGTCATCTCCTCGATGGAGTATCCCGCCACCGGATTCTCGAAGAACGGGATGATCCCGCAAGCGCGGATGGCGCGGTACATCGCCTCCGGGCTGTCTACCCTGTGTTCCGCCAGCGGATCGGTCTGTTTCAGGAAGATGGACATACGGCGAAGATACGAAAAACTACAGGATCTTGTAGCTGAAACCCGCGCGGAGCCAGAGGCCGGGCTGCGGGATGTTGCCGTGGTCGAAGTAGCGGACGTTCAGCAGGTTGTTGGCCTCGACGAAGAGGCGCCAGCGGGCGGGCTCCCAGCTCAGGCGCGCGTCGAGCAGCGAATAGGGCGCATAGGCGCGCTGCCCCAGGCTGCGCCCGCCCTCGAAGGCCTCGTAGTTCCCCACCCTGTCCTGCCAGCGGTACGACACGTGGAGCGAGAGCTGCGCGAGGAGCCGCAGGTCGGCCTGCACGACGACCTTGTGGCGCAGGTATTCGAGCGCATAGGCCGACTGGAGGTTCGGCTCCAGGGCCTTGTCCTGGTGGATGTGGGAATAGCCTGCGTGGAAGGACCGCACGAAGAAGTCCTCGCGGCCCAGCAGCGTGCCGGGCGTGAGCTGCAGCGAGAACTCCTCGCCCAGGGTGTTGACCCGGGTGTGGTTGACGCTCATCCATAGGGCGTCCTCCCCTTTCGAGAGGTCCTTGATCCAGTCGATCATATCCGAACCCTGGTGGTGGTAGACGGAGGCGACGGCGCTGACGCCGGGACGCAAGTATTTGAGCCCCAGCTCATAAGCCTGCATCCGCTCGGGCTTGAGGTACTTGTCGGCCGCGTGCCCGCCGACGGAGTAATACAGCTCCGTGAAAGTAGGCAGGCGCAGCGACGTGTTCCAGGAGGCATAGGCCTTCCAGTTCCCCCCGATGCGCAGGCTCATGTCGGCCCCGGGATAGAGCCGGAACGGGCCCCCGGACCAGGTGTTGCGCACGGCGGCCAGCCCGGCGGAAGCCGTGAACCGCTGCAGAACGACGTTGTGCTCCAGGTAGAGGCTGACGTTGGTGCGGACCAGGCCGCGGGTATACTCGCGGTCTGCCCCGCGGATGGGCTGCGGCGCGTCCAGCGGCTCCCCCAGCGCCGTGCTGACAATCCCCTCCCGGCGCAGCTCCGCGCCGAAGGCCGTCCGGCCCAGCGGCGAGGAGAACCAGCCCCCGAGATTTCCGCCTAACACGTTGGTACTATGGTAGTTGAAAGGAACCAGCGAAGCATCTCCCCGGAAGAGTTCGAAGCGGTCGCGGGAATGGTTCCAGTAGAGCGCCGGGCGGAGGTGCAGCCGCCCGTGGCCTTCGGCCTGCAGGGCGGCGAAGACCTTGCGCCCGGCCTCGAACTGGTTGTCGTAGCGGGCGCTGTAGAAGGTGTTGGCGCCGTAGTCCTTGGCGCTCAGGCCGAGGTGCCAGCGCACGTCCGCTGCACGGCCCGCGTAGCTCCCTTGCAGGAAGGCCTTCGCGCTCCGGAAATCGGCGTTCAACTCCCCCGCCGCATTGCGGCTGCTGCCGTCCGAGCGGCCGGCGGACACCGACAGCTGGGTGCGCCAGGGGCCGTCGGCCAGGCTGGTGCGCAAGCCGCTGCCCAGGGTGCGCCAGGAGCCGCCTTCCATATGCACCTCGGCGCCGGAGCGCTCCTCCGTGCGCGTGACGATGTTGATGGCGCCGACCAGCGACGAAGTGCCGTAGACGCGTCCCGCCGGGCCCTCCAGGATCTCGATCCGCTCGATCTCCGACAGGTCCACGGGCAGGTCCATCACGAGATGGCCCGTCTGGGGATCGCTGATGTTGATGCCGTTGAGCAGCACGGCGATCTGGTCGAAGGTGCCGCCGCGGATGCCGATGTCGGTCTGGACACCCATCGCACCGCGCTGGCGCACGTCCACCCCCACCGCATACTTGAGCAGGTCGTTGACGGTCTGGGCCGGCGCCTCGCGGATCAGCAGCGTGTCCAGCACCGTGACCATCCGGGCGGATTGATGTACGGTCAGCGGGACACGCGTCCCGCTGACCGTCACCTCTTCGAGGACGTCCTGGGCCTGGGCGGAGACCAGCGCCGCCAGGCCCAACAGACAGAGTATCAGCCGTCTCACTACTTCGTGGCGAGCGGCAGGCTGACAGGTTTCTTATAGCCCGGCGAGGAGACCGTGAGCGTGACTGCGCCCGGCTCCGTGCCGCTGCGCAGGATCGCGAGCGCCGTGCCCTGGAAGAGCTGGACGCTGGACTCGGTGTGGATCTCGTCGGAGTAGATGTTGCCGGAGGTCACGCCGATCAGGCTGGCGGGTCCGGCCACGTCGAAGCTCAGCCGGTCGTTGGCCATCCAGACCCGGCGGCCGCGGCTGTCGAGGGCCGTCACGCGGACGAACTGCAGGTCCTTCCCGTCGGCCTTCCAGCCCGTCGTGACGGGCTCCACGCGCAGCGTGACGGGCTTGCCGACCGTCTCCAGCTTGTGGCGCGCCACCACGCGGCCGTCCTTGCGGGCCACGGCCTCGATGGAGCCGCTCTTGTAGGGGATGTCATCCCAGCGGATGCGGTTGCGCTCGGCCGGGTTGGCGATGTCGTTCTTCTTGACGCCCTGGCTCTTGCCGCCCACGAAGAGCTCCACCTCGTCGCCGTTGGTGTAGGTGTAGAGGCTGACCTTCTCGCCGGCCGCGCGGTTCCAGTTCTCGCTCATATAGGCCGTGCCGACCTGCATCCCGTTCCACATGTTGTCGGCCGCCGCCTGCTCGATGATGCCGATGTGCACCAGCGGCTCCTCGTCGCGGAGGTAGCTGCGCACCAGGTAGGCGATGGGCTTGGGCTCGCCGGCGAGGTCGAAGACGCCCTGCGCCCAGCCCTTGGCCGGCCAGCCGCCGCTCTCTCCGAGGTAGTCGATCGCGCCCCAGTAGGCCAGGCCGATCACCTTGTCCAGCTCCATCCCGAACCAGTTGCCGGGGATGCCGGAGGTGTTGGCCTCGCTCTGGTAGAACATCATCCAGGGGAAGTTCTTGCCGTCGCCCGGGAAGTACATATAGCGGTAATTATAGGAAGCCACGTCCGTGGCCATCGCCAAGTCGCAAGGCAGCTCGTCCGTCTCCCAGTTGCGGTAGCGCGGGTGCATCGCCACGGTGGTCGGGCGGGTCCGGTCGTACTTGAAGAGCAGCTGGCGCTGCAGGTTGTAGGCCGTGACGCCGAAGTCGCCGTACGGCTCGGGATTCTGCTGCAGCTCGTTGCCGAAGCTCCACATCACCACGCAGGGATGGTTGCGGTCGCGCTTGACCCACTCCTCCACGTTCTCCTGCCAGAGGGCCTTCCAGTCGCGGCGCCCGCCGGCGTACTGCATGTTCCACTTGTCGTAGAGCTCGTCCACGACGAGGATGCCCATCCGGTCGCACAGGTGCAGGAAGGACTCCGAATAGGGGTTGTGGGAGGTGCGGATGTGGTTGTATCCGAACGACTTGAGCGTCTGCAGGAGGAACTCCTCCCCGCGCGGGAAGGCGGCGGCGCCCAGCGGGCCCAGCGTGTGGTGGTTGGCCGCACCCTTCAGGATGACCTTCTGGCCGTTGAGCTTGAAGCCGAAGGTGGGGCCGAACTCGATGGTGCGGATGCCGAAGGGCTCGCAGACCTGGTCACAGACCTTGCCGTCGGCGTCGTAGAGCGATACCTCCACGGTGTAGAGGTACGGATCCTCGCAGCTCCACAGGTGCGGCGCATTCACGCGCAGCGGCTCGAGGTCGTAGTTGCTGCCGGGCAGCCAGTTCTTGTACTTGGTCTCCGTGGTCTGCTCCACGACCACCTGTCCGTCGGCATCCAGCAGGCGGACGCCGAACTTGACGGTCTTGACCTCGCGCGAGCGCAGGAAGATGGCCGCCTGCACGTCCACGACGGCCTGCCCGCGGGCGACCTCCGTGGTGCGGATATAGAGCGGATGGCGGGTGAAATAGCCGTTGGCGGGCGTGACGAGCAGGTGGACGTCGCGGAAGAGCCCGCCGCCGGTGTACCAGCGGGAGTTGAAGGGACCCATCGTGTCGGCGCGCACCATGAGCTCGTTGGCCTCGCCGTACTTGACCTTGTCGGTCACGTCCATCTCGAAGCCCAGGTAGCCGTAGTCCGTGCCGCCGATGCGCTCGCCGTTGAGATAGACGTCGCCGACCAGCATGATGCCCTCGAAGTCAAGCACGACACGCTGGCCCTTGAGGCTCGCGGGGATGTCCAGGGAACGCTTGTACCAGCCCACGCCGAGCTCCTTGAAGGCCCGGGCGGACAGGGTGCTGCGGAAGTTGGCGGCCAGGTCCGTGGAGTTGCCGCTCTCGCCGGCCTGGGGGGCGACCCAGGGCTGGGAGATCTGGTAGTCGTGGGGGAGGTCGACGGCCTGCCAGCCGGTATGCTCCTCACCATAGTGGAACTGCCAGCCTTGATTGAGGTCGATGCTCCGGCGGACGAGGCCGTCCGGGGCTGCAGCGGCGGTCAGCGACAGGGTCGCGGCGGCCGCCAGCAGGAGGAAGATGCGTTTGATCATATGCGGTTAAAACTTTTTATTTCAGGAAGGTACGGAGCCAGCGCTCCAGCTCGCCGGTCCACTCGCGCTTGTAGGCGAAGCTGTCCTGGAAGCCCCAGCCGTGGCCGCCCGAAGGGTAGATGTGGAGCGTGGCGCCCACGCCCTTCTCGCGCAGGGCCTGGAAGTACTCGATGCTGTTGACGGGCGGCACGGAGCTGTCGTCCGCCGAGCACATGATGAAGGCGGGCGGCGTGGCGGCCGTGACCTGCTTGACCGTGGTGTAGAGGTCGATGCGCGACTGCGGCGGGTTCTGGCCGAGCATCGCGTCCGGGCGGCTGCCGATGCGCGTGACGGCGTAGAAGAGCACCTGGAAGTCCGGCCGGTCGGCGGCGGAGCTGAAATGCGTGGCCACCTGCGTGGCGAGGTTGCCGCCCGCCGAGGCGCCCATGATGCCGATCTTGTGGGGGTCTATCCCCCACTCCGCGGCGCGCTCGCGCAGGATCTCGATGGAGCGCAGGCCGTCGCTGATGGGGACCTCGATCTGCCCGTTGGGCATCCGGTACTTCAGCACGGCGTAGGTGATGCCCAGGTTGTTGAGCCACGGGGCCATGTCGTGGCCTTCGTGGTTCATCGCCAAGCGGATGTAGCCGCCGCCCGGGCACATGATGAGGGCCATCCCGTTGGGCTTGGCGGCGGGATAGACATAGAGCGTGGCGCGGGAGATATTGCCCACGCGGCCGTTGCCGAGATCCGTCTCGGGGCCGGTGAGGCCGTTGTCGTTGGGGGCGCCGCCGGCCCAGACGTCGATCACGACCGGCGCGTTCTGGGCTGCCGCGGCCAGGCAGAAGAGGGCCGCAAGGGCGCAGAGAAGGGTACGTTTCATAAATAATTGGTCTTGTGTTCTAACAAATATACGAAGAAACGCCAAGAAAATTGCTATCTTTGACTGATAAATCGACGACAAGCACCGCAAGCGAATGCCCCGACACAGCAAACTCGACACCATCCTGGAGGGTCTCACCATCGAATCCGTGGCCGCGGAAGGCAAGGCCATCGCCCACACGCCCGAGGGGCAGGTGGTCTTCGTGGGCTTCGCCGTGCCCGGGGACGTCGTGGACGTGCGGCTGGTCCGCAAGAAGAAAGCCTGGCTGGAGGGGACGATCGTGCGGATCGTCAAGCCCTCGGAGCAGCGTCTGGAGCCGTTCTGCAGCCATTTCGGCGTGTGCGGCGGCTGCCGCTGGCAGCCCCTCCCCTACGAGATCCAGCTCGCCGCCAAGCAGCGTCAGGTTTACGACCAGCTGACTCGCATCGGCCACCTGCAGGTGCCGGAGTTCTCCCCCATCCTGGGCTCGGACCGGACGGTCCGCTACCGCAACAAACTCGAGTTCTCCGCCTCCGACCGGCGCTGGATGACCCGGGAGGAGATCGACGCCGGTGTGCCCGCGGAGCCCGGCCTGGGCTTCCACGTGGGCAAGTTCTTCGACAAGGTCCTGGACATCGACTGCTGCTACCTCCAGCCCGAGCCCACCAACGGCATCCGCCTCTTCATCAAGCGCTGGTGCCTCGAGCACGGGGTGTCCTTCTACAACATCCGCGAGAACCACGGCCAGCTCCGCAACATGTTCGTGCGGACCACGGACGCGGGCGAGGTGATGGTCATCGTCTGCTTCGGCGAGGAGTTCCCGCTCCGCGCCCCCCTGCTGGACGCCCTGGCGGACGCCTTCCCGCAGATCCGCTCGCTCTACTACGTGATCAACGACAAGAAGAACGACACCATCGGCGACCTCCCCTGCCTCCTGTACAAGGGCGAGGAGGCCATCTACGAGCAGATGGAGGGGCTGCGCTTCAAGATCGGCCCCAAGTCCTTCTACCAGACCAATACCGGCCAGGCCTACAAACTCTATAAGGTCGCGCGCGAATACGCAGCCCTGACGGGCGGCGAGACGGTCTACGACCTCTACACCGGCACGGGCACCATCGCGCAGTTCGTCGCGGCGCGTGCCGCGCGCGTGATCGGCATCGAGTACGTGCCCGAGGCCATCGCCGACGCGCGGATCAACGCCGCCGGCAACGGCATCACCAACTGCGAGTTCTTCGCCGGCGACATGAAGGACATCCTCACGCCCGGCTTCATCGCGCAGCACGGCCGCCCGGACGTGATCATCGTCGACCCGCCCCGGGCCGGGATGCACCCGGACGTGGTCCGGACCATCCTCCAGGCCGCTCCCGAGCGTATCGTCTACGTGAGCTGCAACCCCGCCACGCAGGCGCGCGACATGGAGATGCTCGCCGGCGCATACCAGATTACGGCCGTCCAGCCGGTCGACATGTTCCCCCACACCTTCCACGTGGAGAACGTCTGCCGCCTGGACCGCATCCCACCCCAACCTGAAGAATCCCAAACTAGCATATGACTATCCAAATCCTTCTGCTGATCGTTGGCCTGGCGCTGATCGTCTTCGGCGCCGAATGGCTCGTGGACGGCGCCTCCGCCGTGGCGCGGCGCGCCGGCATCAGCGAATTCGTCATCGGACTGACCATCGTGGGCTTCGGCACCAGCTGCCCCGAGCTCGTCGTCAGCCTGACCGGCGCCCTGGAGGGCAACGCCGACATCTCCGTGGGCAACGTCGTCGGTTCCAACATCTTCAACACCCTGCTCATCCTCGGCATGACCGCCGTCATCGCGCCCGTGGCCGTGACGCGCGCCAACAGCCGCCGCGACATCCCGATCGCCCTGCTGGTGACCTTCATCTTCTGCTTCCTGGGCTTCGCAGGCGGCACCATCAACCGCGTCGAGGGCATCCTCTTCCTGGTCGTCTTCGTCGGATATATGTTCTACTGCTTCCGCACGGACACCGGCATCACCGGCGGCGACGAGGTCAAGGAGCGCAGCCTGGGCCTGGCCCTGCTGCTCGTGGCGGCGGGCCTGGGAGGACTCATCGTCGGCGGACGGCTCTTCGTGGACAACGCTGTCCTGGTCGCCCGCGCCATCGGCGTGTCCGACAAGTTCATCGCCATCACCCTGCTGGCCGGCGGCACTTCCCTGCCGGAGCTGGCCACCTGCATCGTGGCCGCCGCCAAGAAGAAGGACCAGCTGGCCCTGGGCAACATCCTGGGTTCCAACGTGTTCAATATCCTGCTCATCCTCGGCGCCTCCGCCACGGTCACGCCGCTTTCCACGCTTGCGCTGACCTGGATGGACTACGGCGTGCTGCTGATCAGCGCCGTGATGGTCTGGCTCTGGACCTATACCGGGCACCGCAACCGCGTGGACCGCTGGGAGGCCGCCCTGATGCTGCTCACCTTCTTCGGCTACTACGCCTGGCTTTTCGTGAAACTATAAACCGCTCCTGATATGAAATTCTCCCCTACCCAGTACCGCCTGATGAACGTCGCCACCGGCCGCGTCTTCGACGACCGCGGCTGGGACCTCGCCGACCCGCAGGGCGGCGAACCGTCCCTGGTGCGCGCTGTCTACGAACAGAAGCAGTTCACCCCGCACGACGACCTGCGCGGTCTGTACCGCTATGCGGAGTGGATGCCGATCCGCCGCACCCTCAAGCACTCCGCCGCGCCCGTCACGTACAAGTCTCGCGGACTGGCCAAGCACCTGGGCCTCAATAATCTGTATATCACCTTCTCGGGCTACAACCCCAAGATCGGCGCCAAGATGCAGACCTGCTCCTTCAAGGAGACGGAGGCCTTCAGCGTGTGCGCGCGGATGGACAGGAAGGAGCAGCGCGTGCTCGTGGTCCAGTCCGCCGGCAACACCGCGCGCGCCTTCGCGCAGGTGTGCTCCGACAACGAGATCCCCGTGGTGATCTGCGTCCCGCAGGACAACCTCCACGACCTGTGGTTCCACAAGAAGCTCCACCGCTGCGTCAAGCTCATCGCCGCCCCGCACGGCTGCGACTACTACGACGCCATCGCCCTCGGCGAGAAGCTCGCCCAGGATCCGCACTTCTTCCTGGAGGGCGGCGCCAAGAACGTGGCGCGCCGCGACGGGATGGGCACGACCTTGCTGAGCTGCGTGGAGAAGGCCGGGCGCATCCCCGACGCCTACTTCCAGGCCGTCGGCTCCGGCACCGGCGCCATCGCCGCGTGGGAGAACGCCGAGCGCCTGGCGGCCGACGGCCGCTTCGGCCCCAACCGGATGCGCGTGTACGTGGCCCAGAACGCCCCCTTCACGCTCATCCACGACTCCTGGCAGGCGCGCAGCCGCGCCCTCGCCGCGCTCGACCCCGTCGAGGGGCGCCGCCAGGCCGAGGTCATCCTGGCCAAGGTGCTCTCCAACCGCAAACCGCCCTACGGCATCGCCGGCGGCATGTTCGACGTGCTGGAGGCCAGCGGCGGCGACACCTTCACCTGCACCAACGACGACATCATGTACTGGCTGCTCCAGTTCCGCAACCTGGAGGGCTACGACCTGCTGCCCGCCCCCTGCGCGGCCGTCGCCGCCCTGGCCCAGGCCGTCGCCGACGGACGCGTGGGCAAGGACGAGTACATCATGCTCAACTGTACGGGAGGCGGGACCCTGGCCTCGATGGCCAAGGGCTATGTCTTCAAGGAGCCGGACCTGGTCCTGGATCCGGGTCTCCCTGCTGAGGAGGTCATCGCAGCGGTGCTGTCCCTCTTCTAGAAATTGATTGCAATCGTCAGATCCAGCGCACAATAGCCCGCATCATTGCGACGGATGTTGTGCGCTGGCGTGTATCCGGGCCCGTCCGGATTGGGGATGCGCGGGTGGTCCCAGAGGTACTTCACGCCCACCAGCAGGTCCAGGTTGCAGTACGCGCTCAGCGGAAAGCGCCAGCCGCTGCCGCCCACGCCCATCCAGCCCAGGTTGAAACCACCGGTGATGGTGTGCCACGCCGGGCCGCCCTGCAGGTAGACGAAGACGCCCTGCTCGGCGGTCGTGTGCGGGAAGAAGCTGGTCCGCAGCTGCAGCGGATACAGGCGGTTGTCCTCCCCCACGCCGATGTAGCCGGCATAGATGGCCAGGTTGAACTTGCGGGCGAAGTCGAAGCCCACCTGGCCCGTCAGCACGCCGTTGGGACGCAAGAACAGGACATTGTACTGCTCGTGGATGCGGTAGCCCTCCTCGCTGAAGATATTGTAGTTGCGGTTCAGGAAGAGGCACTGGCTGTAGCCCCACTCCATCCCCACGCGGAAGTGCCTGAAGAACCAGCTGTCCTGGATCTGGCCCTGCTGCGCGAAGGACTGCAGACCGACAAGCAGAAATATGATTGTCAAGAGTTTGCGCCGCATCATCAGAACCGATACATTAGGTTAACTTGGGGGACGTACGACTGGATGACGCCGTTGTTGTAGAACGACACGAGCAGCGCTCCGGTCTTGTGGTCCGTGCGCAGGTGGACCCCCGGGGCCACGGTGAAACTTACGTCCAGCGACAGCCGGTTGTCAAAGTCGATGCACAGCCCGACGTTGCCGGTCACGGAAGCCATCGCGCCGGGGTTGCGCAGCAGGCGGCGGTCCGTGGCGCTGAAGAAACCCTTCTCGAAGTCGTGGACGTAGCCCAGCATTCCGCCCGCACCGGCGTGCAGGCGCAGGCGGTAATCCTCCCTGTCCTGGTCCCAGAGGAGGTAGTCGTGGGAGTAGGTGAAGCAGCCGCCCACGTCGCGCGTGCGGCCGTCCAGCAGGCCGTAGAAGTCCGTGCGGAGGGTGAAGATGTCCATCTCGCGCCCATTACGGGCGTGCAGCAGGACCGTGGCGCCGACGCCCTTGGGCGAATGGAGGGTCCCGGCCAGGACACGGCCCTGACCGTGCGACGCTGCGCAAGGCAGCATCAGCGCGAGGGCCAGAAGCAGCTTATGGAAGGTCCGGTACACGATACGAATATACTGATTTCTTTGATTTTTTCCTACGAAAGTGCTATCTTCGCACAGATAAACGCCTCTAAAACCCGCCCGTATGTCCATCGAGATCAGACCGGTCCGCAACCGGCGCGAACTGCGCAAATTCGTCCTTTTCCCGGAGAAATTATACAAGAACAATCCCTATTACGTCCCGCCGCTGGTCTTCGACCAGATGGACACGCTCGACCAGGAGAAGGGCGCGGCGCAGGAGTTCTGCGACTCGGAGCTCTATCTTGCGTACAAGGACGGCGAGCTGGCCGGCCGCGTGGCCGCCATCGTCAACCACAAGGCCAACGAGCAGTGGAACCACAAGGAAGTCCGCTTCGGCTGGTACGACTTCATCGAGGACCCGGAAGTGGCTAAAGCGCTGATGGACAAGGTGGAAGAGTTCGGCCGCAAGCACCGGATGGAGTCGGTCGTGGGCCCGCTGGGCTTCACGGACTTCGACCCGGAGGGGATGCTCGTGGAGGGCTTCGACCGCGTCAGTACGATGGCCCTGATCTACAATTTCCCCTACTACAACGACTACCTGGAGCAGATGGGCTTCGGCAAGGACACCGACTGGATCGAGTACCGGGTCACGGTGCCCACCGTGATGCCCGAGCGCTGGCCGCGCCTGGAGAAGATCATCAAGGAGCGCGCCAACGTGCACCTGCGCCCGCTCACGCGCAAGATCATCCGCGAGGAGGACTACGGGATGAAAGTCTTCCGCTGCATCAACGACTGCTACAAGGACCTCTACAACTTCACGGTCCTGCCTGACCATATGTCCGAGAAGTACCTGGGCTTCTATCTGAGTATCCTGGACCTGGACTACCTGTCGATGGTCGAGAACGAGAAGAACGAGCTGGTGGCCTTCGGCATCTCGATGCCCTCCATCGTGAAGGCGCTGCAGAAGAGCCGCGGCAAGCTCTTCCCCTTCGGCTGGTTCTGGATCCTGAAGTCCCTGTTCGTCAAGCACGAGGGGGAGGCGGAGCTGCTGCTCGTGGGCGTGCATCCGGAGTACCAGAACAGCGGCGTCAACACGCTCGTGTTCATGGACATGTTCCGCAAATACAACAAATTCGGCATCAAATTCGCCGAGACCAACGCCATCCTGGAGACGAACCTCAAGAATCAGGGCCAGTTCCGCGACTTTGAGCACGAATGCAAGAAGCGTCGGCGCTCTTATATCAAAAAGCTTGAGTATTAGCGCGTAAAACAAAAGTGTTGGAGACGTTAACAAAAATGTTACCGCCGCTTCCGGAGCGGATGCGGCCCCAGAAACTATCCGACTACGTCGGTCAGCAGCATCTCGTGGGGCCGGGATGCATCCTCCGGACGATGATGGACTCCGGCGCCCTGTCTTCCTTCATCCTCTGGGGCCCTCCGGGCGTCGGGAAGACCACGCTCGCGCGCATCATCGCTAACACGCTGGACCGTGAGTTCTACACCTTGTCCGCCGTGAGTTCGGGCGTCAAGGACGTGCGGGATGTGATCGATGCGGCGAAGGGCCGCTCGCTGTTCTCCGCCGCCGGTGCGCCCATCCTCTTCATCGACGAGATCCACCGCTTCAACAAGGCCCAGCAGGACGCCCTCCTGGGCGCCGTGGAGGCCGGGACCGTGGTCCTGATCGGCGCCACCACGGAGAACCCTTCCTTCGAGGTCATCACTCCCCTGCTGTCTCGCTGCCAGGTGTTCGTCCTCAAGTCGCTGGAGGTCCAGGACCTGCAGCAGCTGCTGGACCGCGCGCTCACCGAGGACGTGGTCCTCAAGGAGCGCAAGATCGAGGTCCGCGAGACGGATGCGCTCTTCCGCCACAGCGGCGGCGACGCCCGCAAGTTGCTGAATATCTTGGAGATCGTGGTCGATGCGCAGCTCGGCAAGACCGAGCCGGCGGTCATCGACAACCGGACGGTGACGGAATGCCTGCAGGAGAACGTGGCCATCTACGACAAGGGCGGCGAGATGCACTACGACATCATCTCCGCCTTCATCAAGAGCGTGCGCGGGTCCGACCCCAACGCCGCCGTGTACTGGATGGCGCGGATGCTGGACGGCGGCGAGGATCCCCTCTTCATTGCCCGCCGGCTCTGCATCCTTGCTGCCGAGGACATCGGCCTGGCCAACCCCAATGCGCTGCTGCTGGCGGACGCCACCTTCCGCATCGTGCACGCGATCGGGATGCCCGAGGCGCGCATCCCGCTCAGCGAGTGCGCCATCTACCTGGCCAGCAGCCCCAAGAGCAATTCCGCGTATATGGCCATCGCGGCGGCCCTGGAGGCCGCCAAGGCCGACCAGACGGCCGCCGTGCCGCTGTACCTGCGCAATGCGCCCACGAAGCTGATGGAGGACCTCGGCTATGCCGACGGCTACAAATACGCCCACGACTACCCCGGCCACTTCGCCGACCTGGAGTTCCTCCCCCCGCAGTTCTCCGGCACCACCTTCTACGACCCCCAGCCCAACGCCCAGGAAGACCGCCTCAAGGCCTACCTCACCGCCTGCTGGCCCAAGTACTACAAGAAATAACCCCCTGCCCGCTAGGGGATGGGAATCGTGAGTTTCTGGCCGGCGCGGATGGCGTCGGACTTGAGGCCGTTGGCCTTCTTGATGTTGTCGGCGCTGACGCCGGGATAGAGCTTGGAGATCTTGTAGAGGGAGTCGCCGCTCTTGACGGTGTAGACGACCGTCCGGGAGGCCTTCACGCCGCTGGAGGACGAGGAGGACGTGCTCGAGGACGACGAGGAGGAGGAGGACGAGACCTTCGGGCCGCCGTTGGTGTAGATGTAGAGCGTCTGGCCTACCCGTATGTTATTGGAACGCAGATTGTTCCAGCTCTTGAGCTGGCTGACCGTGACCCCGTAGCGCGAAGCGATGCGCCCCAGGTAGTCCCCGCTCCGGACCTTGTAGGCCACGCGCGTGGAGCCGGCGCCGCCGCGCGAGGAGGAGCCGCGGCTGCCGCTGTCGCGCAGCACCTTGGCGCTCATCAGCGAATCCGCCTTGTAGGTATAGAGCGAGTCGGGATTGGCATCCAGGAAGGCGCCCGTCCAGTTGTAGGGCAGCTTCAGCACATAGGCGTGGTCGTTGCCGGGGATGATGTCGTGGATGTACTGCGGGTTGAGATTCTGCAGGTCCTCCATCGGCACGCCCACCACGGCGTTGATCTGGCCGAAATGGAGGTTGCGGCGGATCTCGAAGGTGTCGGTCTGCGCCGGCATCCCCACATCCTGCGGCACGATGCCGTACTCACGGTAATAGGTCATCGCGTACATCGCCCCCACGAACGCCGGGACGTAACCGCGGGTCTCGCGCGGCAGGTACGGATATATGCTCCAGAAGTCGCGCTTGCCGTCGGCCCGGCGGATGGCCTTGGACACGTTGCCGGCCCCGCAGTTGTACGAGCTGATGGCCAGCGTCCAGTCGCCGAAGATCCTGTAGGCGTCCCGCAGGTAGCGCGCCGCGGCGTCCACGGCCTTCTCCACGTCCAGGCGCTCGTCCACGAAGGAATTGATCTCCAGGCCGTAGCTGCGCGCCGTGGTGTAGATGAACTGCCAGATGCCGCGCGCACCGGCGCGCGAAGTGGCCACCGGGTTGAGCATCGACTCGATGATGGCCATGTACTTGAGCTCGTGCGGCAGGTCGTAGCGCGCGAGGATGTCCTCGAAGATCGGGAAATAGTAGTTGCTCAGGCCCATCACCTGCCCCATCCGCGAGGGCATCCGCTCCGAGTAGAGGATGATGTAGTTCTTGACGTTGTCGTTGAAGGGCAGCGTGATGAAGGAATTCATCGCCGCGAGGCGCCGCATCATCTCCTCGTCGGAGACGTTGGATGAGAAGCGCACGGAATCCATGTCATACTCCGTGACGGCGTCGAAGTCCGTCATGAAGGAATTGCGGTACCACAGGTGCAGCAGGCTGTCGCTCACCTCCGTGGTGTACTCGAGACGCTCCTCGGCCTCCTCCTCGTTGTTACCCTCCAGCACGGCGATCTCCATCTCGTCCAGGTACTTGCGCTCCTGCAGGCTGTCCACCAGCATCTGCAGCGAGTCGAGCGTGCCCTTGAGCTGGGCATTCTCCTCCAGGACCTGGCGGCGCGAGGGCCGGCGGCCGAACAGGCCGCCCAGGCGCTCCTGGAACGACGGCCGGGCGGAGCCGGCCTGCAAGGTATCGACGGCGGGGCTGACGCTCTGCTGCACGGTCTGCTCCTGGGCTCCGAGCGGGAGCCAGAGCAGGATGGCCAGCAGGCTGGTGAGGAGGGCGGTACGGTTCTTCATCAGAAATTCAGTCCCAGTTTGAGCCCGAAGGCGGCCGACTGGGAGACGGGATTGGCTAGGGCGAATTGGTTCTGCGGCAGGATCACGGTCGGGGCGACCTTGAGCGCCAGGTCGTCGTCCACCTCGAAATTGTGCATATACGAGAAGACGTTGGCGTCGATGACCTGCAGCAGGTACAGGGCGGCGATGGCCAGGATGGAATAGTCCCGGTAGCGCCGGTAGACATTGCGGTAGTAGAGCGCCTGGTCGGCCGTGATGGGCCCGGTGTAGGTGGCTTCCGGGTCCGTGGCCTCCAGGTAGATGTTGCGGAAACGGGTGTAGTTGGTCCGGCAGTCCAGGTAGTAGTGGTAGGCGAAGCCCATGGCGCCCAGGTAGATGGGCAGCTTCCAGTACTCGCGGTTGTAGATCTGGCCGAGGCCCGGGACCAGCAGCGAGTAGAGCGTGGCCGTGCCGGGGTGCGGATAGTCGTTGGGGCGGAAGTTGATCACCCCGTCCATCAACGTGGCCCAGTAGGCCACACCGGCGCCGATGAAGCAGTATTTGGCGGCGTCGTGGCGGCCCTGGGAGTTGAGATAGATCCCGGCACCCAGCGGGGCGCCGATGGCCGTGTAGACGATGGGGAGCTTCCAGGCCTGCTTGTTATAGATCTGCGAGCCGCCGATGAACACGGCCGAGCCGCCGGTCATCGTGCCGATCTTGAGCTCCTGCTCGTGGCGCAGGCCGGCGAAATAGTCCTTGAGCGAGAAGAGCACGTCCGTGGAATCCGTGGCCGTGGCGGGGTCGTCGTTGTACTGCTGGGAGAACGCCTCCGAGCGGAACTGCGCTGAAGCATCCGTACACAAAGCCGCGGCCAGGGCCGCAGCCAACAACGTACAGACGAGCTTCAGGTGATTCATCAGAATTGCTTCTCCTCCAGGGCTTTGACAAACGCACTAACCTCCTCGTCCGAGTCGAAGCGGATGGTCATCACGCCCTTGCCGGAGGCGGTGCGCTTCAGGGAGATGTCGTTGGAGAAATACTTCCCGACGTGCTCGAGGATGCGGTAGTAGTCCTCCGGCAGCTCGGCAGCGGGCTGCGCGGAGCGCACGCGCGGGCGCGCCGCTGCAGGGTCCACCTGCAGCTTGCGCACGATGCGCTCCAGCTCCCGCACGGACAGCCCGTCGCGGATCACCAGGTCGCACAGCTGCTCCTGCATGTCAGGGTCGTCCACACCGAGGATGGCCTTGGCGTGTCCCGCGCTCAGCAGGCCCACCTTGATGTCGTGCTGGACCTTGGCGGGGAGCTTCAGCAGGCGCATCGTGTTGGCCACGGTGGCGCGCTTCTTCCCCACCCTGTCCGCCAGGTTGTCCTGCGTGAGCCGGCACTCCTCGATGAGGCGCCGGTAGCTGAGCGCGAGCTCGATCGGGTCGAGGTCCTCGCGCTGGACGTTCTCCACGATGGCCATCTCGAGCATCCCCTGCTCGTTGGCGTCGCGGATATAGGCCGGGATGGTGGCCATCCCCGCCATGCAGCAGGCCTTGTAGCGGCGCTCGCCGCTGATGATCTGGTAGCGGCGCTCGCCCACGCGGCGCACCGTGATGGGCTGGATCAGCCCGAGGGTGCGGATGGACGCGGCCAGCTCCTCCAGCGCCGCCGGGTCGAAGGACATACGGGGCTGGAAGGGGTTGGGCTCGATCATATCCACCGGGATGCGGAGGATGTCGGCGGTATTCTCGCGGCGGCCCGGCAGGGTGCTGCCCACGATCTCTTTGTTGACGTAGCCGACCGGCTTGCGGAGCTGGTCGGCGTTGGGGACCTCGCCGAGCAGGGCGCTCAGGCCCTTGCCGAGTCCACGGGGTTCTTTGCTCATATCTTCTCTCCGTTGTGCTCCAGCACTTCCCGGGCGAGGTTGAGATAGTTGGTGGAGCCGTTGCACATAATGTCGTAAAGGATGATCGGCTTGCCGTGGGACGGGGCCTCACTGAGCCGGATGTTGCGCTGGATGACCGTCTCGAACACGAGCTCGCGGAAGTGCTCGCGCAGCTCCGCGAGCACCTGCGAGTGCACGCGCGTACGCCCGTCGAACATCGTGACCACGAATCCCTCGATGGTCAGCGACGGGTTGACCCCGCCCTTGACCAGACGGATGGTCTGCAGGAGCTTGCCGAGGCCCTCCAGGGCGAAGAACTCGGGCTGCACGGGGATGATCACCGAGTCCGCGGCCGTGAGCGTGTTGACCGTGATCAGGCCCAGGGACGGCGAGCAGTCGATGATGATGTAGTCGTAGTCCCCGCGCACCGGGGCCAGCGCCTCCTTGAGGAGGGACTCGCGGCCCGGCGTCTCGAGCATCTCGATCTCTGCGCCCACGAGGTTGATATGGGAAGGGACCATATGGAGGTTGGCCATCTCCGTCTGCACCAGCGCGTCGGCGATGCCGATCTGGCCGATCAGCACCTCGTAGAGGGTGCGCTGCTGGTCATTGTCCGGCGCGAAATTGAGGCCAGAAGTGGTGTTGGCCTGCGGGTCCGCGTCGATGATCAGCACCTTCTTCTCCAGAACGGCGAGCGAGGCCGCCAGGTTAATGGCGGTCGTGGTCTTGCCGACTCCCCCTTTCTGGTTGGCGATTGCGATGACTTTTCCCATAATCCAAATCGTGCTAGAAATGCAAATTTAGCAATTTATTCCTATATTCGCGGTATGTACGAGACAAAAACCGAGTGGTATTTCATCGTCAATCCCCGGGCCGGATCCGGGAAGACGATGTCCGAGTGGGTCCCCGCAGAGCGGCTGTTGGAGCAGATGGGCATTCCTTTCGTCACGGCGATGACAGACCACAAGAAACACGCCATCGAGCTCGCGCGCGAGGCCGCCGCGGCGGGCTACCGCCGGATCGCGGCGGTGGGCGGCGACGGCTCCCTGCACGAAGTGCTGGGCGGCATCTGCGGCTGGTGCGCCGCCACGGGCGTGCCCACGGAGGAGTTCTGTCTCGCCGTCGTGCCCATCGGCTCCGGCAACGACTGGATCAAGTCTTGCGGCGTGCCGGACGACGTCCGGGAGGTGATCGGCCTGATCGCCGCCGGCTCCTTCGGGCGGATGGACATCATCCGCACCTCCAGCGCCGGCGGGCGCATCTCCTATATGGCCAACGTCGGCGGGATCGGATTCGACTCGCACGTCTGCGACCGGGTCAACCGCCAGAAGGAGCGCGGGATGCGCGGGCGGATGATCTACCTGGACGGGCTCCGCTACACGATGTTCCACCTCTCCCCCATCTCGATCGCCGTCCAGGCGGACGGGGAGGAAGTCTTCAGCGGCGAGGCCTACTCGCTGGCGCTCGGCAACGGCCCCTGGTCCGGTGGCGGGATGCGCCAGGTGCCCCTGGCCGCCAACGACGACGGCATCCTCGATTATATGATCGTGCCGCGGGCCAAGCTCCGCTCGCTGGTCAAGGAGATCCCGCGCCTGTTCACGGGGAGCGCGCACGAGTCGCCGCTGATCCGCAGCGGGCGCTGCCGCGCCCTGCGGATCGCGCCGCTCGACGAGCGCTCCGCGGACATCCTCGAATTCGACGGAGAGATCGAAGGCCGGCTCCCCCTGATCGTCGAGGTCACCGGCCAGCAGATTCAGGTGCTCAAAGGCGCAGACGGCCGATAATGAGCCGCGCGAGCTGCGCCAGCAGCCAGCCGGCGAGCAGCCCCACGGCGAAGCCCACCATCACGTCGCCGAAGAAATGCTTCCCCACGAACACCCGGCTCATCCCCACGAGCAGGGCCCAGATGAAGATTCCCCAGCCGTAGCCGCGGTAGCGCAGGCGCTTGTCGTTGCGGAAGCCCCAGAACGAGCAGGCCGCGAAACCCATCGCATTGGCGGCGTGGGCGGAATAGAAGCCGTACAGGTTGCCCTTGCCCTCCAGGATGTGCAGCCCGCCGTCGACCATGTTCTGGTCCCAGCAAGGCCTCAGGCGCTCGAAGTAGTTCTTGGTGAAGTTGGCGAACTGGTCGCAGAAGGTCACCGTGAGCACGCACGCCAGCACCACGATGGTGGCGCGCTTCCAGCCCAGGCGGATATACAGGAACACCAGCACGACGGCATAGAGGACGAACCAGATCTCCTTGTTGGAGAACACCTGCCAGATGGCGTCGGTGAAGGGACAATGCAGGGAATTGATCGCGAGGGTCACATCCTGGTCGATGTGGTGCGCCTCGCGCAGCAGGGTCAGGCTTGCAGCGCTTTCCATAACGTATCCTTTAGTTGTTGAAGCCCCTCGCCGGTAACGGACGAGATGAACACGCAAGGGATCTTGCGGGGCAGATGGGGCCGGATCAGCTTCTTGATGTCCTCGTCGATGAGGTCGCACTTGGTCACGGCCAGCACGCGCTGCTTGGTCAGCAGCTCGGGGTTGTAGAGCTTGAGCTCGGCGAGCAGGGTCTTGTAGGCCTGCAGGATGTCGCCCTCCTCGGCGCTCACCATAAAGAGCAGCACGGAGTTGCGCTCGATGTGGCGCAGGAACCTGATCCCGAGGCCCTTGCCTTCGTGGGCGCCCTCGATGATCCCCGGGATGTCGGCGATCACGAAGGACTTGTCGTCATAGTAGCGCACGATCCCCAGGTTGGGCTCCAGGGTCGTGAAGGCGTAGGAAGCGATCTTGGGCTTCGCGGCCGTGACCGAGGCGAGGAGCGTGGACTTGCCCGCGTTGGGGAAGCCCACCAGGCCCACGTCGGCCAGGAGCTTGAGCTCCAGGATGAAGACGCCCTCTTCCGCGTCCTCGCCCGGCTGGGCGAAGCGCGGCGTCTGCTGGGTCGCGGACTTGAAGTTGACGTTGCCCAGGCCGCCGCGGCCGCCGCGGCAGAGGATGCGCTCCTCCCCCGGCTCCATCATCTCGAAGAGCACCTCGCCGGTCTCGGCGTTGCGCGCCACCGTGCCGATCGGCACGTCCAGGACGATGTCCGCGCCGTTCTTGCCGGTGCACGTGGCGGCGCCGCCCTTCTCGCCATCCTCCGCCTTGATGTGCTTGCGGTACTTCAGGTGGATCAGGGTCCAGAACTGGGGATTGGCCCGCAGGATGATGTGGCCGCCCCGGCCGCCGTCGCCCCCGTCGGGCCCGCCCTTCGGCACGTACTTGGCGCGGTGCAGGTGCGCGGATCCCGCGCCCCCGCGCCCCGACGCGCAGTAGATCTTGACGTAGTCTATAAAATTGCTCTCAGCCATAACTCAATCACGAATTCGCATCCTGACAAAGATACACAATCCCCCCAATAAACACAAACCCCGCCCCTCCTTCCCCCACCTCCTGCCACTACCCTTCAGACAGGAAAAGGCCCTTATCCTGCTCGGACCCCTTCCAGAACCGACCCTTCAGACAAGAAAGGGCCCTTATCCTGTTCGGACCCCTTCGCTTGCCGGGGAAAGGCATCAGTCTGCGAGTGGTGTTAGGTGTAATGCGTTATCGGTCAACGAATTAATTAACCATTATGCATCGGAATCGATGCGATATGTTTTCTGTTCTCACTCAGTATCAATTACTTCCAGCTCACAGGCAAAGGGACGTCATGGAGTAGGTTTTCTGATTATGGTGTTTGGCGTGATTGTTTGTCATTGGTTTTTCACATCACGCAGCGTGAGCTGTAATATGTTGTTTGCCAACGAATTAAGCAACTATTATTCAGCCGTTATGGTGCATATTGTTTTCTGTTCTCATTCAGTATCAAGCAGATTCAGCTCACAGCGACTGTGCTGTCATAAGGCTTTACGAGATATGTGCATTACTATGCGGCAGTGGGGCCGGGAGCCGCCGCGCGCATAGCCGCTGCGGGCTCCCGGGGGTTAGGGCCGCCATCGCAGCCGCGCGTAGCCTGGCGCGGCTGCTCCCGGGGAATCGTTCGTTTGGGGCGAAGGGTTAGTTTTCAGAGGAGCAGTTCGGCACCACCGCCGCGCATTGCGGGGCGCGGCGGTTAGCGGAGGCGGCGGAGC
>JAFRQH010000034.1 GCA_017428725.1 Bacteroidales bacterium
CCCGGCCCCGCCGCGCAGGCGGCCAGGCCCAGGATCCCCGATATGATGGCAAGTCCCTTGTACATAATTCCTTATAAACGAAAAGAGGGAAGCGTCTCCGCCTCCCTCTTGTCGGGATGATCTGACTCGAACAGACGACCCCTACGTCCCGAACGTAGTGCGCTAGCCAACTGCGCTACATCCCGATTTCTCGTTTCTCTTCGGCGTCTGCTTCGTTCAACTTCGTCGTTCAGTCGGTTACAACCTACAGGTTGCGCCCTCCCTCTCTCCTCGTTTCTCTCGCATCCATCCGAAGATAAACTTCGAAATAATTTTCAGTCTTGTCAATCCGGCCGGGCCGGAAAGGATTGCAAAAATACAACAAAAATTGCTTTTAAGCAAGCTTGTTGATGTAAACCGCGATGCCGCTCTTCAGATTGGAGGCCTTGTTCTTGTGGATCAGGCCGATCTTGGCGAGCTTGTCGATCATCGCATACACCTTGGGGGCGTTGGCCTCGGCCGTAGCCTTGTCGGTGGTATTGCGGATGTCACGGATAGCGTTGCGGGTGGTTCTTGCATAATAACGATTATGCAGTCTGTGCCTTTCGCTCTGGCGATCGGCTTTCTTAGCGGATGCTGTGTTTGCCATTGTTGTTTTTTTTAATATTTGGTAGTGGGTAGGAGAATCGAACTCCTATTGCAAGAATGAAAATCTTGAGTACTAGCCGTTATACGAACCCACCAAACTCATCCCAGGCGCTATGCGCCAATTTGGGACTGCAAAGATAGAAATATTTTTGGATATGACAAACTAATTTTCAGCATTTTCTTTCCACTCCCAGGAGTAGAGAAGCGACTCTACCTGGCGGAGATACTGGCGCTTGTCGAAGCGGGGTGCATACACGAACGCTTCCGCCACGAAGATCTCGCTGCCGTCCTGGCTGTAGAAGGAGTGCGACACGAAGGGACCGCCCATGAAGTCGTTCTGGACCTCCCACATCCCGCGGGTCTGGGCGAGGTCGCGTCCGCGGTATTTGAGGTACTCCACGGTGGGCGGGAAGAACTCGCTCGTGGTCATGTACATACCCTCCAGGCTGCCCGGCACGTTGTCGCGCATCACCTCGTTGCGGTGGGCGAGGATCTTGTCGAGCGTGAAGGGATCGGGCTCGGCGGGATAGCGGTAGATCAGCACGTCCTGGTACACGCCGTCCTTGTCGTCGGCGATCCAGACGAAGTCCTCGGAGGCCTTGCGGATCTTGTACCCGGTGGGGAAGTGCGGGGCGCCGCCGAACAGCTCGGCCACCCGGCGGTAGATCGAGCTCTCCTCGTAGCGCATCGTGTTGCGGATCACGCGGTCGCGCTCGGCCTGCTCGAAGGAGGCGGCGATCATTGCGCCCTTCTCCTTGACCAGGGCGGACGCCTGCTCGGAGTTCGGCGCGCTGACCTGGATGACGCACTGCGGCTGCGCCCACATGTCGTGCTTGTAGATGATGCCGGCGGAGTCGACCTGCTGGTTCACGACGAACAGCAGCAGGTTGCGGTGGGCCTTGAAGAGGTCTCCGAAAGCGGAGGGGACCACGTTGACCAGTGAGTACAGGGGCTCTTTCTGGGCCAGCCACGGGCAGTCGTGGGCGAGCAGCTCGCGCACGTCGTTGCCGAGCGTGTCCTCCCAGTCGGGTTTCTCCATCACGACGATGATCTCGCCGGCCTTGCCGCTGACGCTGGGCAGCAGGTTGCGGGTCTGCTCGCAGGCACCCAGCAGCAAGAGCGCCGCCAGGCCTGCCAGAATGGGGGTGAATCCGAGTCGTTTCATATCGATGTCTTTTTGTTTTAGTGGATGATTCTTGCTATGTCGTTGCCGAAGGCCAGGAACATCAGGCCGAAGATGAGCACCATCCCGACCATCTGGGCGGCCACGAGGAACTTCTCGCCGGGCTTGCGGCCGGTCACGATCTCATAGAGCGTGAAGAGGATGTGGCCGCCGTCCAGCCCCGGGATGGGCAGGAGGTTCATCACAGCCAGCATGATGGACAGCAGCGCCAGGATGCTCAGGAAGCGGTACCAGTCCCAGGTGTCCGGGAAGACCTGGCCGATGGCGATGAAGCTGCCCACGGACTTGTAGGCGCCCGTGGACGGCCGGGCGATCAGGCGCAGGTCGTCGAGGTACCCCCGGATGGTCTCGCCGGCCGTCCGCCACCCGGCGGGGATGGCCTCCAGCAGGTTGTAGCGGCGGACCTGGATGTTGGGCGCCTGCATATAGACGCCGATGTGCCCGAGGCTGTCCACGCGCACGGGCAGGCCGAGCGTGTCGTCCCCGCGCACCACCTCCGTGGCGATCTCCTGCGAGGACATCTGCGCCAGCAGCTCGCGGGAATCCTGGATGTATTCGACGCCGTGGCCGTCGAGGGTCACGATGCGGTCCCCCCGGCGCAGGCCGGAGCCGGCGTTGAGCCCGCCGGCCATCACGGAGTCCACGACGAAGGGGATGGCCAGGTCGAACATCAGCGGGTCGTTGAGCACCTCCCCGATGCGGGCCTGGTCGATGTAGATGTCCAGCGTGTCGCCCCCGCGCAGGACCGTGGCCTTGTGGACGTCCCGGCGCACCAGGTCGGCCTGCAGCATCGCGAAGTTCTCGGGGACGTAGTCGTCCAGCCGCAGGATCTCGTCTCCGGTGCGGAAGCCCATCTCGTAGGCCAGGTCGTCCACGTAGATGCGGCTGCCGCGGTTCTCGATGTAGGACTGCCCCCAGATGGCCATGATGGCGATGTAGGCCAGGATGGCGAAGATGAAGTTGTTGATCACCCCGCCGGCCATCACCAGCAGGCGCTGCCAGGCCGGGTGCGTGCGGAACTCCCACGGCTGGGGCTCCTGCCTGAGCTGTGCGAGGTCCATCGATTCGTCCACCATCCCGGCGATCTTGCAGTAGCCGCCGAAGGGGAGCCAGCCGATGCCGAACTCCGTCCCGCCCCAGTGCCAGCGCGCCAGCGCCTTGCCGCCCACGTCGAAGAAGAGGTAGAACTTCTCCACGCGGATGCCGAACAGGCGCGCCCAGAGGAAGTGTCCGAACTCGTGGATGAGGATGAGCACGGACAGCGCAAGGACGACTTGGGCGATTTTAACGAAGATAACCATCGGCTATGGCGGCAGTTTCGCGGTTGGTCTCGAAGATGTCTTCGAGCGTAGGGTTTTCTACAAAATTCAAGCCTGCGAGCGCGCGTTCACCGATTTTGGCGATATCGTAGAAGGAAATCAGGTCTTTGAGGTAGGCGGCCACGGCCACCTCGTTGGCGGCGTTGAGCGCGCAGGGGGCGTTGCCTCCCCGCCGGATGGCCTCGTAGGCGAGGGCGAGGCAGGGGAAGCGGCCGGTGTCGGGTGCCTCGAAGGTCAGGCCGCCCAGCGCGGCGAAGTCCAGGCGCTTGTTGCCGACGGTCAGCCGCTGCGGAAAGGCCAGGGCGAAGCCGATCGGTTCGCGCATGTCCGGACAGCCCAGCTGGGCGATCACGGCGCCGTCCGCGAACTCGACCATCGAGTGGATGACGGATTCGGGGTGGACGACCACCTGGATCTGGTCCGGCTCCAGGTCGAAGAGCCACTTGGCCTCGATGACTTCGAAGCCCTTGTTCATCATCGTGGCGGAGTCGATCGTGACCTTGGCGCCCATGTCCCAGTTGGGGTGCTTGAGCGCCTGGGCGGCCGTGGCGCCGGCGATGCGCTGGCGCTCCCACGTGCGGAACGGCCCGCCGGAGGCCGTCAGGTGCACCCGCTCCACCGGGTTGTCCCCGGCCGCGAGCAGGCACTGGAAGATGGCGGAATGCTCGGAATCCACCGGCAGGATGACCCCGCCGTGGTCCCGCGCCGTGCGCGTCACGATGGCGCCGGCCGCCACCAGCGTCTCCTTGTTGGCCAGGGCCACGGCTTTGCCGGCGCGCAGCGCGGCGAGCGTGGGCCGCAGGCCGCTGAAGCCGACCATCGCGCCCACGACGATGTCCACGGAGTCCATCCCCACCAGGTCGCACAGGCTGTCCACGCCCGCCCAGACCTTCGTGCCGCGGGGCTGCAGGGCGTCCGCGACATCGGCGTAGCGCGCCTCGTCGCAGATGACGACGTGGGCGACGTCGAATTCGAGCGCCTGGCGGATCAGCAGGTCCACGCTCCGCCGGGCGGAGATGAGCACGACTTCGAACAGGTCGCGGTGCTGGCGGACGACGTCCAGCGTCTGCGTTCCGATGGATCCCGTGGATCCGAGGATGGCGATTCTTCTTCTCACTTAGAAACCGATATAATGGGTGGGATCGATGCGCTGGCCGTTCTGCCAGAGCTCGAAGTGGAGGTGGTCTGCGCCTTCCTTGGTGGAAGTGCCGCCCACCAGGGCGATGGGCGTGCCGGCCTTGACGGTCTCGCCGGCCGTGCGCAGGACCTTCTGGTTGTTGGTGTACACGCTGAGCAGGTCACCCCTGTGGTGGAGGATGACGACGTAGCCCTCTTCGGCGTCCCAGCCGGTGAAGACGACCGTGCCGTCCAGCACGGCGCTGACCACGCTGCCGGTCGGGGCGGAGATGTCGATGGCCGGGTGCAGCGCCCGGTCGAAGCCGGTCGCGACCACGCCCTTGATCGGGGCGAAGAAGTGCATCCCCTCGATGGGCAGGTCGCGTTCGGCGCGGCTGCTCACGCCGAACTGGTCCTCCTTCTGGACGGTCTCGCGCAGCAAGGAGTCGCGCCGGGCGAGCTCCGCGGCGTCCTTGTCGGAGAGGTAGCGCGTGCTGCCCACGCGCACCAGGCTGTCGTAGTTGGCGGTCTGCTCGCCCGTCAGCATGCGGCTGAGGTGCTGCGCATAGAGGTCCCAGCGCAGCAGCGCGTTCTCCAGGGAGTCGATCTTGATGGCGTTGGAGACGGCCTGCCGGCGGGCGTGGGCGTCCGGGTACCCGGGGATGGTGTTGCGCAGGGGCGTGAAGGAGAACAGGCAATAGGAGACGAGCAGGACTGCCAGCACGGCCGTGATGATGCCGTAGATGAGCTGCACCTTGTTGAAGCGGATCGCACGCAGGGTGTCGTGGGTCTCATTGTCCACCACGGACACCGTGTACTTGCGTTTGGGCGCGTCCGGATTTTGTCTTCCCATACTTTTGATGTAAATTTGCAATGATGAACAGGACGATAGGCATAGATTACGGACGCGCCCGGGTCGGCGTCGCGGTCAGCGACCCGCTGGGCATCTTCGCATCTCCCCTCGAGACCGTTCCAGCTGCAAAGATAATAGATTATCTCCAAAAATACGCCGCTTCCGAGACGGTGGAGCGATTTGTGGTGGGCTGGCCGCTGAATCTCAACGGCGCCCCCGCCGAGGCCGCGGCCGACGTGGAGGTCTTCCTCAAGCGCCTGCGCAAGGCGTTCCCGGGCGTGCCGGTGGAGCTGGAGGACGAGCGCTTCACCTCGGTGCTGGCGCACCGGGCGATGATCGACGGCGGGATGAAGAAGAGCGACCGCCGGGACAAGGCCTCCGTGGACCGGATCAGTGCCGCCATCATCCTGCAAAGCTATCTGGACAAGAAGAAATGATACGACCGATTTACTTATACGGCTCCGAGGTGCTGCGCAAAGTCGCGGCCCCGGCCGACCTGGCCGACCCGGCGGCTCTCCAGACCCTGGTACAGGACCTCTGGGAGACCCTCGACCATTCCGAGGGATGCGGGCTGGCCGCCCCGCAGATAGGTGAGAGCGTGCGCGTGGCCGTGGTCAACGGCGACATCATGGCGGACATCTATCCCTATCTCAAGGGCTTCCGCCGCACCTTCATCAACCCGGTGGTCCTCGCGGAGAGCGAGCAGATGTGCGAGTACAACGAGGGCTGCCTGAGCGTGCCCGGCATCTATGCCGACGTGCGCCGGCCCGAGTCCGTGACGGTGGAGTACTACGACGAGCAGCTCCAGAAGAAGACCGAGACCTTCGACAAGTTCGCCGCCCGGATGATCCAGCACGAGTTCTCGCACCTCGACGGGGAGCTGTTCACGGACCTCGTGGCTCCGATCCGCCGCAAGATGCTGGCCAAAAAGCTCAGCAGCATCGCCCACGGCAAGGTGAGCGCCGCGTACAAGACCAAGCTCAAGTAGATGGAATTCGAAGGCATCGTCAACGCCCGCGACCTGGGCGGCATCCGGATCGGCAACCGCACCGTCCGGTACGGCCGTCTGCTGCGCACGGCGCACCTCCACGATGCCACCGATGCCGACGTGGAGCAGCTGCGCGGCCGCTACGACCTGCGCCGGATCTTCGATTTCCGGACGATGGACGAGGCCGCGGCGCAGCCCGACCGCAGCATCCCCGGCGCGGCGTACGTGCTGCTGCCCACCCTGGACGTGGAGGCCGAGCGCCGCTCGGGCGCGGCCGTCCCGGCCGAGACCTGGCTCGACCTGCCCTCCCATATCGTCCGGCTCGCGTTCAACCCGGCCTTCCAGCAGAAGGCGCGCGAGCTGTATCCCTCGCTGGTGACGAGCGACTTCTCCCAGCTCCAGTATGCCGCCTTCCTCAATATGATCCTCGAGACGCCCGAGGGCTCCGTGCTCTGGCACTGCTCCCAGGGCAAGGACCGGACGGGCATCGGCGCGGCCATCATCCTGGCGGCGCTCGGCGCGGACCGGGAGGTGATCGTGGCCGACTTCGACCGCTCCAACGACAACTACCGCCCGCTTGTGACCCGCTTCTGCGCCGAAGTGGAGGCGCGGGGCGGCAGCGAGGTCGAGAAGGATGTCGTGCGGGCCTTCATGGGGGTGAGCACCCGCAATTTCTGCCGGACCCTGGACCTGATCGACCGGCAGTGGGGTTCGTTCGAGTCCTACCTCATCTCCCAGCTCGGGATGGAGCCCGAGGACCTCGCCGCCTTGCGCGACCGGTACCTGGAGTAGGGGATTCTGGAATATTTTTTGTATCTTTGGCGACCGCTACTAACCAAACCATTTCTCCATATGGGAGCATTTCACGCTTACGACATCCGCGGAATCTACGGTAAGGATTTCGACAGGACCACGGCCTACAAGGTCGGATATTTCCTTCCAGAATTGCTTGGTGCCGGCGAAGTGCTGGTCGGCCGCGACTGCCGCGTCTCGTCGCAGGAGATCCACGATGCGCTCGTGGAGGGGATCTGCGACGCCGGCGCTGATGTCGCCGACATCGGCCTGAGCAGCACGCCGATGGTCTATTTCGCCACGGCCAACTACGGCTACAAGGCCTCCGTGCAGATCACGGCCAGCCACAATCCCGCCGAGTACAACGGGATGAAGGTCAGCCGCGAGAACGCGCTGCCCGTGGGCCTGGACACCGGCCTGGGCCAGATCAAGGCCTGGATCGAGGAGGGGCGCCCCACGCCCGTGGCTGCGCGCCGCGGCACCGTCCGCGCCAAGGACATCCACCAGGACTACATCGACTTCATGCTCAAATACAAGGGCGACTACAGCGACCTTAAGATCGCTTTCGACCTCTCCAACGGAATGGCCTGCCTGTTCGCCCGCGAGGTGTTCGGGGACGCCCCGGAGTACCTCTTCGACACGCTCGACGGCAGCTTCCCCAACCACGAGCCCAACCCGTTGGTGGCCAAGAACGTGGAGCCGCTCAAGCAGCTGGTCCGCCGGACCGGCGCCGACGTGGGCGTGATCTACGACGGCGATGCCGACCGGGTGATGTTCGTGGACGAGCAGGGGCAGTTCGTGGCCCCGGACCTGGTCATCGCGATGATGGCGCTGTATTTCTGCGACGAGCGGGGCGAGAAGGCGCCGCGCGTGCTGCAGGAGATCCGCAGTTCCAAGGCCGTGGGCGAGTTCCTCGCCCGCTACGGCGCCGAACTGCACACCTGGCGTGTGGGCCGCGCTTTCGCCGCGCCCAAGCTCCGCGAGATCGACGGCCTGTGGGGCGGCGAACTCGCCGGCCACTATTATTTCAAGGACTTCTTCTACTCCGACAGCGGCCTGCTCTCGTCGCTGATCGTGCTGCATATCGTCGCAGCGCTCAAGAAGCAGGGCAAGAGCCTCAGCGCGCAGATCGCGGAGATCGCCGGGTACTGCAACTCCGGTGAGGTCAATTTCCGCCTGGAGGACAAGCCCGGCGCGATGGACGCCGTGCGTGCGCACTTCGCCGCGCAGGAGACCCCGCTCAAGGTGATGGACTTCGACGGCTACCGCCTGGAGTTCGCCGACTGGTGGTTCAACATCCGCCCGTCCAACACCGAGCCGTATCTGCGCTTCATCTGCGAGGCCCGCACCGAAGAACTCCTCCGCGAGAAGGTCGCGGAGACCTGCCAACTCCTAGAAGCGCGCTTTGGCGCAGTCCGTTCCTGATGAGACTGCGCGCACTCCTGATCCTCAGCCTCTGTCTCCTGCCGCTGAGCCTGCGGGCCCAGCTCGAGCCCCCCAAGGAGCTGCCCAATGCCATCCCGCAGGGGTTCGGCACGCGCGCGGGCAGTTTCCAGTCCGGCGAGGGCGTGCCCATCGACACGCTCGACATCGACGACGGCCGCCTGCTGCTCGTGCTCAAGGACGACCATACCTGGTACTACATCAAGAATTATGAGCGGATTGCCTCCGACGCCGTCTTCACGGAGGCGTGGGACTCCAACGCCACGGATCCCTACCACATCAAGCTGGAGGACCTGCCGCTGCGCAGTTCGATCTGCCTGGTGGACTCCGCCAGCGTGTTCGTGAGCCCCAACCAGACCAAGGTCTTCTCCAAGTTCGGCTACCGCCACGGCCGCCAGCACCAGGGCGTGGACCTGCCGCTCAAGACCGGCACGCCGGTCTACGCGGCCTTTGACGGCCGGGTGCGCGTCTCGGAGTATCACCGGGGCTACGGCAACCTGATCGTCCTGCGCCACGAGAACGGTCTGGAGACCTTCTACGGCCACCTGTCCAAGCGCGAGGTCGAGGTGGGGGACTGGGTCCACGCCGGGGACCAGATCGGCCTGGGCGGCTCCACGGGCCGCTCCACGGGGCCGCACCTGCATTTCGAGACCCGCTACAAGGGCTTCGCATTCGACCCCGAGTGGATCGCGGACTACGAGACGGGCAAGCTCCGCTCCAGCGTCTTCGTGCTGCGGCGCAGCTACCTCAGCCCCACCTCACACTATGTGCCGGAGTCCCTGGACGAGGAGGACGACGTGTATGGCGCCGACGAGAAGATCATCGAGGAGGAGCAGCGCAAGGCCGCCGAGCTGGCCGCCCGCCGCTACTACACCGTCCGCTCCGGCGACACCCTCTCCACCATCGCCTCCAAGCACGGCAAGTCCCTGCGCACCATCCAGCAGCTCAATCCTGGGGTCAATTCCAACAGGCTGAGAATCGGTCAGAAGATCCGGGTGAACTGACGCAGTTTGGCACGGGAATTGATTTTCGAGGGATCATACGTTAATCCAATCCATTAATTCCGTGTTTCTTATGAAGAATGTGATCAAATTGCTCGTGGCGGGCGTGATGCTCGTCGCGGGTTCGTTCGTCTCGATGGCCCAGCCCGGCGGCGGCCGTCCCGGCGGACAGGGCGGCCGTCGCTTCGACCCGGCCCAGATGGCCCAGCGCCGTGCCGACATGATGAAGGAGAGCCTCAAGCTGACGGATGCGCAGTATGCCAAGGTCCTCGAGATGTACAAGGAGGAGTCCGAGGCCATGCAGAAGCAGATGCAGTCCGGCGAGCGTCTGCGGATGGACCGCGAGACGATGGAGAAGCAGCGCGAGGAGCAGAACAAGAAGCTCAAGGCCATCCTCACCGAGGAGCAGTTCAAGACCTGGACGGAGCAGCAGCAGGAGATGCGCCGCGGCTTCGGCGGTCCTGGCGGCCCCGGCGGCCCGGGCGGTGGACGTCCTCCCCGTCCGTAAGACATTTCAAAAAAGGCTTTGGATCCGTTCCAAAGCCTTTTTTGTGTCTTGTCCAGCCGGATGCCTACTTGACCTCGCGGACGATCCGCAGGGTCTCTCCGGTGTCCTCGAGCTCGAAGATTTTGGGGTGCGTCTCGCCCCAGTAGGGCGCGTGGAGCGCGAGCATCGGCACGCCTTCGAAGGTCCGGAAGAGCATGCCGTGGCCGCCGCCCACGAAGAGGGCCTCGTCCTGCTGGCGCCACGGGCCGGCGATCTTGCCGGAGTCGGAGATGGCGATGCCGCAGCTGTTGTTGGTGGTCCAGATCATATAAAGCTTGCCGGTCTTGCCTTTGTAGACGAACGGGCCGTCGGTGACGTAGCCGCTGCCGTCCGGCGGGATGGGCCGCCCCCAGGTATGGTTGACGTAGCTGGCGCGGAAGAGGTTCTTGGGCTCGCCGTCAATGTCGGAGAGGTCGTCCTTGAGGCGCACGAAGCCCACGGCGCCGTCCGTGACCTGCACCCATTCGTGGCAGTACACCATATAGGGGACGCCGTCCTCCACCCAGAGCGTGCCGTCGATGGTCATCATGTCCACGGGCATCGTGGAGTGGGGGGCGAAGGTGTGGAACGGCCCGTCGGGCGAGTCGGCCCAGAGGACCTGCGAGCCGCGGCGCACGCGGCCGTTGCGCTCCCAGTTGCGCCACTGCTCCCCGAACTTCTCGGAGGTGTCGAAGGTCTGGAAGAGGTAGTACTTGCCCTTGTAGTAGTGCAGCTCGGGGGCCCAGATGCTGTTGATCCGGATGTCGCCCCACACGTCGTCGGGCGCGGTGTAGATGATGTCCGGACCCGTCCAGTGGATGAGGTCCTTGCTCTTGTAGCTCATCACGCTGCGGCCGGCGGGGCCCACCATGATGTAAGTCTTGGAGACCGGGTCTGCCAGCACGCAGTTGTCGCGCCAGCGGATCTGGTCGAGGGTGAAGGTGCCGCGGGGCCGCTGCATGCGCTGGCGGGGCTGCTGGCCCTGCTGGGGCTGCGCCAGCAGCCCGGCGGGGGCCAGCAGGAGCAGCGCGAGGAGGAGATGGATGCGTCTCATGATACGGTATTTAATTGGTGATGGTGTTCTTGCCGGTCAGTTTGTCGGCCTTCTGGCGCATCTTCAGGGCGCGCTTGGCGCTGTCAGGGTGCGAGGAGAACATCTTGGCCAGTGCGGAGGACTGCCCGCCGGAGGAGAGCTTGTTGAGCTTCTCCAGCGAGCGGCACATGCTGTACGGGTCGTGGCCGTTGTCGATGGCGAACTGGAAGCCGTACTCATCGGCGTTGGACTCCTGCTTCTGCGAGAACTGCGCATTGACGTAGGCCTCGGAGATGTCGCCGAGCACCGTGCCGGCCAGCTGGCCCACGCCGCCTGCGGCGTAGACCGCCTCGCGGGCGGCGGAGCTCAGGTAGGCGCGCTTCATCGCGCGCATCGAGTCCTTGTTGGCCACGTGGCCGAGTTCGTGTCCGATCACGGCGATCAGCTCGTCGTCGTCCATCAGGTCCATCAGCGCGGAGTTGACGCGCACGGAGCCGTCGCCGTACGCACAGGCGTTGACTTCGTCGGACTGGTACACCTTGAAGTTGAGTGGCTTGCCGTCCACTTCCTTCACGCCGTACATCAGCTTGGCGAGGCGCTGCTGGTACTTGGCCGGGGCGAGCGGGGTCTTGGCGTCGGCGTAGGCGACAGACTGGCGGCAGAGCTCGCTGATCTGCGCGTCCGTGAGCGCGGCGGCCGTGACGGCCTTGCCGCCGGCGTTGAGCAGGTGGCCGTAGTCCCAGTTCATCTGGGACAAGACCTGGCAGCTGCAGGTCATTGCAACTGCCAGGACCAGGAGGATAAACCTTCTCATAATCAAGGGTTAACGCGGGCCGGGGCCGCCGGGACCGCCGAAGCCGCCGCTCATCATCCGCTCCATCATCTCACGCTCGTGCTTGGTCCAGGCTTCGAACTGGTCCTTGGTCAGGATGGCCTGGAGTTTCTTCTGCTGCTCCTCACGCTGCTTCTGCATCTCCTCCATCTGGGGCATCTGCCCGGAACTGAAGGCCTTCTGCATCGCTTCCATCTCCGCCTTGAACAGGTCGACGACCTTGGTGTACTGGGCGTCGGTGAGCTTGACGGCCTGCTTCATGTCGTCCGCGCGGAACTTGGCGATCTGTGCAGGATCCATCGGGGCGCCGAAGCCGCCGCCCGGCTGGGCGTTGGCCACGAATGCTCCCGCCAGGACCATCGCGCCCGCCACAAGGAATTTAAGTAAAGAACTACGCATAGTGTTAGTGAATTAGGGTTAAACGGTATACAAATTGTCTTTCAAAAACCGGTGCGGGTGAAGGGGCTCGAACCCTTACGTCTCACGACACGGGATCCTAAGTCCCGCTTGGCTACCAATTACAACACACCCGCTCTTTTCCGCAAATTTAGCAAAAAGATTCTTTTCCGCAGGGACGGCAGCTCCTTTTTCGAACATTTGCCCGGACAGGGTCGCATACAGCGCAGCGTGGATGCGATTGAGAGAAAAAGGAGCTGCCTCCCGGCGGCTTTAAGGATCGATCTGCGAATCCTTAAGACCGAGGAAGTAGAGGATGCCGTCCAGGCCGATCGACGAGAGGTTCTGCTTGGCGTTGGCCTGGACCTTGGGCTTGGCGTGGTAGGCGATGCCCAGGCCCGCGAGCGAGAGCATCGGCAGGTCGTTGGCCCCGTCGCCCACGGCCACGGACTGCGCCAGGTTGATGTGCTCCACCTGGCAGAGCAGGCGCAGCAGCTCGGCCTTGCGGCGCCCGTCCACCACGTCGCCGACATAGCGCCCGGTCAGCTTGCCGTCCACGATCTCCAGCTCGTTGGCATAGACATAGTCGAAGCCGAACTTCTGCTGCAGGTACTTGCCGAAATAGGTGAACCCGCCGGAGAGGATGGCGGTCTTGTAGCCCACCATCTTGAGGATCTTCATCATCCGCTCCAGGCCCTCGTTGTAGGGCAGGTGCCGCGCGATGTCCTCCAACACGCTCTCGTCCAGGCCCTTGAGCAGCGCCACGCGCCGGGTGAAACTCTCCGTGAAGTCGATCTCCCCGCGCATCGCGGATGCGGTGATCTCCCGCACCTCCTCCCCGACGCCCGCCCGCGCGGCGAGCTCGTCGATGCACTCCGTGTGCACGAGCGTGGAGTCCATGTCGAAGCAGATGAGCCGGCGGGAGCGCCGGTAGATGTCGTCCTTCTGGAACGAGATGTCCAGCCCGTCTTTGGGCAGGCTCATCAGCGCGTCCTGCATCGCGGCGCGGCCGTCGTGGCCGAGCGAGCCGCGCACGGAAATCTCGATGCAGGCCTTGGTGGCATTGTCGTCGCCGGTCTCCAGCGGCGGGCGGCCCGTCAGGCGGCGGATCGCGTCGATGTTGAGCCCGAACTGGAAGATGACGCCCGTCACGTCCGCAATCTGCCGGGCGGTCACCCGGCGGCCCAGCAGGGTCACGATGTAGCGGTGCTTGCCCTGGCGCGCCACCCAGGCGTCGTAGGCCTCGCGCGAGATGGGCGAGAATCGGATCTGGACCCCGAGTTCGGAGGCCTTGAAGAGCAGGTCCTTCATGATGAATCCGGACTGCTCCGGGGTGGTCTTGAACAGGATGCCCATCGTCAGGGATTTGTGGATGTTCTCCTGCCCGATGTCCAGGATTTCCGCACCGTATTGTGCGAGGATCGCGGTGAGGGCCGAGGTCAAGCCGGGCTTGTCCTCGCCGGAGATGTTGAGTTGGATGATCTCTATCATAGCTATTGTGTGTTCATTTTCTTCATCTTGCGGAGGATGCGCTTGTCGTAGGCCTGCTCCGTGTACTCCTGCATCAGGCGCTCGGTCTCCTGCGCGGCGGTCTCCAGCACGTCGTTGACCTCCGCTTCCAGCGCCGCGTCGAGCTCGGCCATCTCGGCCTCGAGCGCGAGGTCCTCCACCTGCAGCATCTCCTCCGCGCTCAGCGCCTCGTCGTCCGTCTGCACGACGTCCTGCAGGTCGTTGAAGGCACGCACGCGCCGCACGCCCGTCTCGAAGATGTCGCGGATGCCCTTGGCGATGTTGACCTGGACGGAATCCAGCTGCTGCGAGTACACGGGCACGCGCCCCTCGCGGTAGCGGGCCCGGCCCACGTTGAACTTCCAGTTGTCGAGCGAGCCGAAGAGGTTGATGCCGAAGCGCAGCAGGAAGGGGGAGCGCAGGATCGAGACGTGGTAGTACATGCTGCGGTCGAAGCCCTGCAGGCCCTGGAGGGCCAGCCGGTAGCGGTCCACGCCCAGCTCGAACGGGAAGACCTCCAGCCTGCTGTCGTGCACGACCGCGTCCACGGCCAAGTCGTCGATGTGGCCGATGTCCTTGTTGCGGAACATCAGCAGGCGCGTGATGCGCCGCAGGTCTCCTGCATCCTTGACCTCGAGGTCGCGCCCCGAGATGCGGATGAGTCCGTCCAGCGTCGGGATGACGACGTTCATGTTGGTGTCCAGCTGCGTGGTGGCCGTGAGGTTGCAGTCCAGCCGTCCCTCGAAGGATTTGAGGGCGGGCATCAGCGAGTCTACGGACGGCAGCAGCTGGATGATGTCGTGGGCCAGCATGTCCGCGAGCTGCACGTTCACGCCCGCGGCGATGTCCTGCTTGCTCTGGGTCGTATAATACGCGTCCATCGCGATGCGCCCGATGTCGGAGATGACGTGCGTGCCGAGGATCTGGGCGGTGTGGTCCTGCATCCGGGCGACGGCGAGGACCGGACCCACCTGCAGCTCGGCATAGTCCACGGTGTCGGCCTGCACGCCGACGGTGGCCTTGATGTTGCCCGGCACGACCACCAGGCGCATCTTCTCCTTGTCGATGCGCGCGTCCTCGAGCGTGTCGGTGACGAAGCTCTCGTCCTGTTCGTCGGCCACGGCCACCTCGCCGAGGTCTTCGGAGCCGGCCTGCAAGGCGGCGATCAACTCATTGAGGTTCAGCCGGCTGGACTCGGCGTTGAGCTGCGCCTCCAGCACGCCGTGGCGGAAGAGCGCCTCGCGGATGCCCTGCACGTAGCCGGCGGCCTTGATGTCCGAAGTGCCGGAGACCACGCCCACCGAGTCGATGTCGATCTCGTTGTCGTTGAACTCCGCGCTCAGGGCGGTTATGCGCGTGCGGAGCGGCAGGCGGGGCGAGGCGAAGAAGCCCGTCTCCGCGAAGATGCTGCCCTCGGGCGTCCATTCGCGCAGCAGGCGCGAATAAGTGGTGTCCAGGGCGATGGTGATGTCCTTGTCGGCGAAATCCCCCCGGACCCGTACGGGCCCGCGCGGCTCGCCGTCGTGCAGGCGCTTCTCGGCGGAGGCCCAGATGCTCGCGTCGCGCAGGCCCATCCGGCTGGAGCCGACCTTGGCGAAGATGCTGCCGTTGTCGGTGGAGGCGTAGATGCGCGGGACGAGCTGCCCGTCCACGGGGACGTTGACCATCTGGGCGCCGTTGCGCATTTCGCGCACGCGCGCCTGCACGGCCGTGCCCTTGTTGGCGTAGAGGCTGTCGAAATTGGCGTTGATCCGCAGACCTGCCTGGTTGGAGCCGAGCAGGATGTCGGCGCGGTAGAGGACGGCCTCGATGGAATCCTTGGGGATCGAGATCCGCAGGCTGTCGCTGGTCAGCGTCCCCGATACGTCGGCCTTCTGGAACTCGTAGCGGTTGAGCTCCCGCTGGCTCACGTTGGCCTTGAGGTCCACGTGGATGTCGCCCTCGGCCTGCTCGATGCCCAGCGAGGCGGGCACGAAGCGCATCAGCGGCCCCAGCGAGGCGTCGGCCTTGGCCTGCAGGGCATAGCGCGGGTTGCGGCCCAGCAGGTCGCGGACCGTCCCGTCGAGCCGCGCGTAGAGGCCCGGGATGCGGGCCCGCAGGGTCCGGATCCGGGCGTCGAGGCGCCTGGAGGGCGTCATCTCGGCGTCCAGGTCCAGCGCCAGGTTGCCGCCGATGCGCATCTTGCGGTAGTAGGCGTTGGTGCCCGGCAGGTGCACGCGTGCGGTCAGGTGCGGCAGGGTATTCTTGGCGAAGCTCCCGTCCGCCTTGAGGTCCAGGCTCAGGCGCGCGTCGGTGCGGATGTCGCGGGAGATGGGTACGAAGCGGTCTAGATACAAGCGCTGCAGCGAATCCACGGGGCAGTCCTTGATGCTCGCAGCGGCGTCGAGCTCGACGCGCCCGGGCAGCAGCGTCGCCGTGCCCTCTGCGTGCAGCGGGATGTGGGCCAGCTGGGCGTCCAGGCGGGGGAAGTGCAGCGTGGTGCGCTGCGGCTGCAGGTCGTAGTGGACGGTTCCGTCCACACGCAGCGGCACGTCCATCTGGCCGTAGGCGGCGCTGCGCCACAGCGCATCGCCGGCCAGCTCCAGGTCGAAGCCCTGCTCCTGCACCTGGTCTGCGCGCAGGCAGGCCACGCGCGCAGACAGCGTGTCGCCGGGCACGTGGCCGAAGACCTGCAGGGAGTCCAGCGCGAGGCGCACGTCCTGCAGGGTCAGGCCCGTCGAGTCCGCCTTGGCCTTGCCTTGCAGGCTGAGGTCGTGGAACTGCGCGAGCGCGTAGACGCCATCGCGCTGCGCCGTATAGACAATCTGCGGCCGGCCGTCGATGCGGAGCTTGCGCAGGTGGATCCAGGGCAGGTTGAGCGCCTTGTCGGTGGTGTCCGACTTCTCCGGCAGGCGGATGATGTCCCAGTTGGCGGCTTCGCCGTAATCGTGGGCGTAGGCGGCCAGGCGCTCCAGGGCGATCTCGTGGACCTCGATCTCCCGGTCGCGGACCAGCCGCACGGCGTCGGCCACCACGGACAGCGTGCCGAAACGCGCCAGGGTGTCCCTGGAGACGCCGCGGCCCGCGTCCAGCAGCGGGCTGGGCACGGGCACGAGGTCGTACGCCGCGAAGCGGTCGTGCGGGTATGTCAGGACGGCATCCTCCAGGCAGATCCTGACCAGCGGAAGGTGCCGGTAGGGTTCGATGCGAAGGCGCGAATACGTCAGTTCTCCGTCGAGATACTCCGCTGCGTACTTGTCCACGATGTTCGTGACCACCCTGGAGTTAAGCACCAAGGGCAGGGCCACGAGCACGAGGAGGACGAGGCCGAGCAGGGCGGCCACGACGATCCCGACGATCCGCAGCGCCTTTCTCATCCGAACCTACAGGCCGAGTTGCTTGAAGAAATCGTTGCCCTTGTCATCCACGAGGATGAACGCGGGGAAGTTCTCCACCCGGATCTTCCAGATGGCTTCCATCCCGAGCTCCGGGTACTCCACGCACTCGATGCTCTTGATGTTCTCCTGGGCCAGGATGGCGGCGGGGCCGCCGATGGAGCCCAGGTAGAAGCCGCCGTGCTTGCGGCAGGCGTCGGTGACGGCCTGGCTGCGGTTGCCCTTGGCGAGCATGATCATCGAACCGCCATGGTCCTGGAACTCGTCCACGTACGGGTCCATCCGCCCGGCCGTGGTCGGGCCCATCGAGCCGCAGGCCATCCCGGCCGGGGTCTTGGCGGGACCGGCGTAGTAGATCGGATGGTCCTTGAGGTACTGGGGCATCGGCTCGCCGGCGTCCAGGCGGGCCTTGATCTTGGCGTGGGCGATGTCGCGGCCCACGATGATCGTGCCGTTGAGGCTCAGGCGCGTGCTGACCGGGTATTTGGTGAGCTCCGCGAGGATGTCCTTCATCGGCTGGTCGAGGTCGATCCGGACGGCCTCGCCTTCGCCGGCCTGGCGCAGCTCCTCGGGAATCAGCTCATAGGGTTTGTCGTCCATCTTCTCGATCCAGATGCCGTCGGCGTTGATCTTCGCCTTGATGTTGCGGTCGGCCGAGCAGCTCACGCCCAGGCCGATCGGGCAGCTGGCGCCGTGGCGCGGCAGGCGGACGACGCGCACGTCGTGCGCCATGTACTTACCGCCGAACTGGGCGCCCAGGCCGATCTTGCGTGTCTCCTCGAGCAGGAGCTTCTCCAGCTCCACGTCGCGGAAGGCGCGGCCGGTCTCGTCTCCGGTGGTGGGCAGGCCGTCGTAGAAATGCGTGGAGGCGAGCTTGACCGTCATCAGGTTCTTCTCGGCGGAGGTGCCGCCCACCACGATGGCGATGTGGTACGGCGGACAGGCCGCCGTGCCGAGCGAGCGCATCTTCTCCACGAGGAAGGGGATGAGCGTGCCGGGATTCTGGATGCGGGCCTTGGTCTCCTGGTAGAGGTAGGTCTTGTTGGCGGAGCCACCGCCCTTGGTCACGCACAGGAAGCGGTATTCGCAGCCTTCCGTGGCCTCGATGTCGATCTGGGCGGGGAGGTTGCACTTGGTGTTGACCTCCTTGTACATGTCGAGCGGGGCGTTCTGGCTGTAGCGCAGGTTCTCCTCGGTGTAGGTCTTGAAGACGCCCAGGCTCAGGGCCTCCTCGTCGCAGAAGCCCGTCCAGACCTGCTGGCCCTTCTCGCCGTGGATGATGGCGGTGCCCGTGTCCTGGCAGAGCGGGAGCTTGCCCTTGGCGGCCACCTCCGCGTTGCGCAGGAAGGTCAGCGCCACGTACTTGTCGTTCTCGGAGGCCTCCGGGTCGTGCAGGATCGAGGCCACCTGCTCGTTGTGCGAGCGGCGCAGCAGGAAGCTCACGTCGCGGAAGGCCGTGTTGGCCATTACGGTCAGGCCTTCGGCCTTGACCTTGAGAATCTTGTGTCCTTCGAATTCGGCGGTGGAGACATATTGCTCGGAGCCGGGGATCTTGTAGTATCCAGTCTGGTCTTCGCCGGTCTGGAACATCGGTGCGTATTTGAATTCAGTCATATCGCTGTGGTTAGTTATGCATCAGGAATTCTTTCATGAAGGCGTTGAGGTCGCCGTCCAGCACGCCCTGCGTGTCGGCGGTCTCCAGGCCCGTGCGCAGGTCCTTGACCATCTTGTATGGGTGCAGGACGTAGGAGCGGATCTGGGAGCCCCACTCGATCTTCTTCTTCTGGCCCTCGAGCTCCGCCTGCTTCTCCTGGCGCTTCTTGAGCTCGATGTCGTAGAGGCGCGACTTGAGGATGAGCAGGGCGCGCTGGCGGTTGTCCTGCTGGCTGCGCGTCTCGGTGTTCTCCACCGTGATGCCCGTGGGGAGGTGACGCACCCGCACGCCGGTCTCCACCTTGTTGACGTTCTGGCCGCCGTGGCCGCCGGAACGGAAGGTGTCCCACTCGATGTCGGAGGGATTGATCTCGATGTTGATGCTGTCGTCCACGAGCGGGTAGACGAACACGGAGCTGAAGGTGGTCTGGCGCTTGCCCTGCGCGTTGAAGGGGGAGATGCGCACGAGCCGGTGTACGCCGGACTCGGCCTTGAGGTAGCCGTACGCATAGTCGCCCTCATACTGGATGGTGCAGGACTTGATCCCGGTCTCGTCCCCCTCGATCTCTTCGGTCACGGTCATCTTGTAGCCGTTGCGCTCGCCCCAGCGCATATACATACGCATCAGCATCGCGCTCCAGTCGTTGGCTTCCGTGCCGCCGGCGCCGGAATTGATCGTGAGCACGGCGCCGAGGTTGTCCCCCTCCGCGCCGAGCATATTCTTGAGTTCGAGGTCTTCGATGAGGCTGCAGGCCTGCCGGTAGGCGCCGTCGATCTCGGTGCCCTCCGGGTCGAGCTCCTGGAGCACCTCCAGGTCCTCGACCGCCGTCCGGGCGCCGTCGAAGGCGGCCACCCAGGCCTTGACGCCGCTCAGGCCCTTGAGGAAGGCCTCGGCCTGCTTGGGGTCGTTCCAGAAATCCGGCGCCTGGCTCTGCTGCTCCTTCTCCTTCACTTCCTCGCGCTTCTTCTCTATGGCAAGGCACTGGCGGAGCGTCTCCAGACGCTCCTGCAAATCTTTGATCTGTTCCTGGGTAATCATATGTGTATCCTATCTTACAAAGATAGGATTTTTTCTCCTTACAGACAAGCGGCCAGGGCGTGCAGCGTAGTTGCGTCCCCGGAGGAGAGGAGTTGGAGGGAGTAGTCCGACGCTTCGTCGTCCGTGGGAATCCCGCGTTCGCGGAGAATTTTGAGCACCTGCCGGGCGACGGCGGGTGCGGGGTCGATCACGCGGACGCCGGGACCGGCGATGCGCTCGATGACGGGCCGCAGGAAGGGATAGTGCGTGCAGCCGAGCACGATGGTGTCGGCCCCGGCGTCGAGCAGCGGCTGCAGGCTGGCGCGCACCACGCGCTCGACCTCCGGGCCGTCCAGCTCCAGCCGCTCGACCAGTTGGACGAAGCCCTCGCCGACGTGCTCCTCGATCCGCACGTCGTGCTGGTACAATCCCTTGGTGTTGAGGTATTTGGATGCCTTGAGGGTGCCAGCCGTGGCCAGCACGCCGATCACGCCGCTCTTCGTGCCGAGCGCGGCAGGCTTGACGGCCGGCTCCATCCCGATGAAGGGGATGTCGAACTCGGCGCGCAAGGTGGCGATGGCCGCGCCTGTGGCCGTGTTGCAGGCCACCACGACGGCCTGCGCCCCCTTGTCCAGCAGCAGGCGCGTGATCGCACGCGCCCGGTCCTGGATATACTCCGCGCTCTTCTCCCCGTAGGGGCAGTGAGCATTGTCGGAGTAATAGATGTAGTGAGCGGAAGGGAGGACCTTCCGTATTTCTCGCAATACTGAAAGTCCTCCCAAACCTGAATCGAATATGCCTATGACGGCCACCTTGCTAAAGGGTGTTGTACTGGTTGTACTTTTCGGCGAGTTCGCCGGTCAGCTGGCCCAGGACTTCGAAGTACGGGGAGCCGTCGATGATGGTCATCTGGAAGACCGTGTCGTCGACCTTGTAGTACTCCTTGCCGTCGATGGTGATCGTCTCGTAGTCGTCAGGGAGCTCCTGCACGAGGGCGCCCGCCGGCGGGACGATGGTGATGTACTTGCCGTTCTTGTCCTTGGTGAAGAACACGCCGTCCTCGTAGTAGTACTCTACGCTGGCATCGGCGTAGCCCTGCACCAGGCCAAGCTTGTTGGCCTCCTGGTAGGCCTTGGCGGCACGCTCGGTATTGAGCGCGATCTCAGCATTCTGCTGCGCGATCGTGGCGTTGTTGGCCGCGATGGTGGCATTCTGGCTGGCGATGGTCTGGGCGTTCTCGTTGATCGTACGGTACGTGTTGTACACGTCGTAGTAGTAGGAGAAGCGGCAGACGCTGTAGACCAGATTGTCCAGCACCGGGTCGAAGTAGACCCCGAACGGAGGACGGCAGATGTAGTAGTGGCCACCGTAGTAGCGGTAGTAGATGCCGTCGAGGATGTAATAGGGCACGCCCCAGTAGACCTCGCGGATGTAACGGGCAGGCAGGTAGGACACGCGGTAACCGAAGTAGTGGTGGCCGCCGTCCCAGAAGCGGACTGCACGGTTGAACGGCATCGGGTCGCGACGGCGGGGCGGGATCCGCTCGATGTTGCGGCCCGGACCCGGACGCATCCGGATCTCGCGCGGCTCGCGGCTGCCGGAGTAGTTGCGCGGAGCGCTCTCACGGCTGCGGACCGTGCCGGGCGCGCTGCGGTCAGTGCTCATACCAGGCTGAGGCTGGTTGCGGTTGACGCTGCTGCCGGAACGGCCGCGGTTGACGGTGCCGGCAGTGGTGCCTGCGCTGCTGCGGGTATTGGACCCGCCGCGTGCGGGCTGGCCGACGCTGGGACGCGTCTGCGTGCCGCTGGTGCTGCCGCTGCTGCCCACGCTGCCCGAACGGGCGGACGTGCCGTTGGTGGGCCGCTGCTGGCGCACGGTGGTACCGGAGCTGCTGCCGGTGGAAGGAAGGGCCGGGCGCGTGACGGTGCTGCCGCTGCTGCGGGTGTTGGACCCGCCGCGGCTCACCTGGCCGGAGCTGCTGCTGCCCGTGCTGGGACGGGTCGGCTGCGAGCTACGGCTCGGCTGCGAGCTACGGCTCGGAGAAGACATGGAAGGCTGGCTGCTGCGGGGAGCCGCAGAACCGAGACCCTTGGTATTACCGGCAGAGCCGGATCCTCGCGTCTGGGAAGACGGAGCGGACATCGAAGTGGAAGGACGGCTGCCGCCGCTGCTGCGGGAGTTGCCGCCGCCCGACCCTCCGCGGGAATTGCTACCGCCCCTGGGCTGAGCGTCCAAAGGGATCGCGATCATAGCCGCTGCGGCTATTGCGATCAGGCTGAGAGTGGTCAAGCGTTTCATAATTGCGTGTTTTAATAAATGTAGTACTTTTCGGACAGCTTCTTGAAGGCTTCTACTTCCGCGGACCAGAATCCGGAGATGTCGGAGACTTTCATCGTCTGTCCGAACTTCGTACTGACAAAATCAGTGCCGCAAACCTTGTTGAACATCGAAAGTCGGTCAGAATTGCCCGAAAAAGGATTCTTTTTGTAGAGCTCCCAGACCGCCTGCATCACGTAAAACTGTGTGAGTGTGATAGTTGCAGCTTCGTAGTCGGTATAGAAATATTGTACGCCGTGGATGAGCTTTCCGGCCAGCCGGCCGGAGATGGGCTGGTAGTGGATGGTCCGCCAGGCCACGCCGGGGACCTTGTAGCTGTCGAGTTTGTCCTTGAGCTTGTCGGCGTCGACCCACTGCTCGGCGAAGGTGGCGAAGGGGAGGGTGTAGCCGATGCCGATGTTGAGGTAGTTGTACATCTCCCCGCAGAGGCCGGCGGAGGGGTAGCAGATGGCGGTCTCGGCGTAGGGGATGTTGGGGGAGGGCAGGATCCAGGGCAGGCCCGTGTCGGCGAAGAGCATATCCCGCTCCCAGCCCTCCATCGGCACGACGGTGAGCTTGCACTTGAGCGGCTCCAGCTTGCCGTTCTGGCCGCGGTTCATCCCCTCCTCGTTGATCATCCGGGCGAGTTCGCCCACCGTGAGTCCGTAGATGTAGGGGATCTTGTACTGGCTGACGAAGGAGTGGTAGCCGTCGCGCACGAGGCTGCCCTCCACCTTGCGTCCGCCCAGCGGATTGGGGCGGTCGAGCACCATCACCGGGATGCCCAGCTCGGCGCAGGTACGCATCACCAGGCCGAGCGTGGAGATGAAGGTGTAGGAGCGGCTGCCCACGTCCTGGATGTCGTAGACCATGATGTCGATGCCCTCCAGCATCTTCTTGGTGGGCTGGCGCGTGTCGCCGTAGAGCGAGTGCACGGGCAAGCCGGTGCGGTCGTCCTTGCCGGACTCGACCTTGCCGCCGGCGTAGATGTCGCCGCGCACGCCGTGCTCGGGGGCGTAGAGCGCCACGAGCTTGACATTGGGCGCCTCGTAGAGGATCTCGATCGTGGATTTGAGCTGGCTGTCCACCCCGGAGGGGTTGGTGACCAGCCCGACGCGCTTGCCTTCCAGGCCCGCGAAATTGCGGTCCAGCAGGACCTCGATGCCGGGTTTGACCCGGGCGGAGGCGGCCAGCCCTACGAGGAGCAGCGCCGCCGCGCAAAGAATGTGACGAATACCGTTGCCAGACAACATACCATTACGACAATAAAGAATCCGACATAGCCGAGCCGCTCCTGCATCCAGCCGGCAAACAGGCCCGGGATCATCATCGACAGAGCCATGAAGGCCGTGCAGATGGCATAGTGCGAGGTCTTGAACTCTCCTTCGGAGAATTGCATCATATACAGCATATAGGCGGTGAAGCCGAAGCCGTAGCCGAACTGGTCCGCCGCCACACAAAGATAGATGCTCCACAGCGCAGAAGGTTGCACGGCGGCGAGCAGCAGGTACACGGCGCAGGGCAGCGCCAGGGCCATCGACATCGGCCACATCGCGCGCCGCAGGCCCACGCGCGCGGCGTAGAGCCCGCCCAGGATCCCGCCGACGGTCAGCGCGATCACGCCCACGGTGCCGTAGACCAGGCCCGACTGGGCAGTGCTGAGGCCCAGTCCGCCCGCCTCGACGGGGTCGAGCAGGAAGGGCGTGAGCATCTTGACCGAGAAGGCCTCGGGGAGGCGGTACAGCAGCATGAACACGATGGCCAGCCACACCCCCGGCTTCTGGAAAAACGTCACCCACGCCTGTGCGAAGCCCCGGAAAATCCTTTGCGTCTCGCCGGCGCCGGAGCGCGGCTCCTCCGCCTCGACCTTCGGCAGGAACCGCCAGTGCCAGAGAGTGACCAGGCCGAAGAGGACGGCACAGACCAGGAGCGTGATGCTCCAGGCCCGCGGGATGGCGCCCAGCCGCTCCTCGAGCACGCCCGCCAGCACCACGATGACGCCCTGCCCGAACACGGAGGCGATCCGGTAGAAGGTGCTCCGGATCCCCACGAAGACCGACTGCTGCTTCTGGCCGAGCGCCAGCATATAGAAGCCGTCCGCCGCGATGTCGTGCGTGGCGGAGGCGAAGGCGATCACGTAGAAGATGACCAGCAGCAGGCCGAAGGCGTCGGGGCTGACGCTGAGCGCGAGCGCGGCGAAGCCCGCCGTGCACAGCGCCTGCATCACCAGGATCCACCAGCGTTTGGACCGTATCACGTCCACGAAGGGACTCCACAGGGGCTTGATGACCCAGGGCAGGTAGAGGAGCGAGGTGTACATCGCCAGGTCACCGTTGGACATGCCCAGGCGCTTGAACATCGTCACCGAGATCACGTTGACGACGAAGTAGGGGATGCCCTCGGCGAAATAGAGCGTGGGCACCCAGAACCAGGGGGATTTGGGGTTATTCGATCGTTGCACCGGGATAGTAGTGTTGCAGGATTTGACGGTAACCGAAGCCGCGGTCGGCCATCACGGCGGCACCGATCTGGCAGAGGCCCACGCCGTGGCCCCAGCCGCGGCCGCGCAGGATCCAGGCGCCGGCGGGGTCGCGCTCCACCTCGAAGGCGGAGCTCTTGAGGTGCGAGGTGCTGAGCGCGCGGCGGATCTTGAGTTCCTTCCCGATCACCTCGCTGCGCTTGGTGCCGGTGATCCGCAGGTATTTGATGCGGCCGGACGGGCCGCGCTCGAGGCTCTCCAGCGCCTGAATCTCGCCGAAGTCGATGCCCGTGCGCTCCCGCACCAGGGCGGAGAGCTCCGCGGCGCCGTAGCGCACCGTCCAGTCGTGGAAGTCCTTGGTGGACTGGTCGTAGTCGTTGAGGACCTGGGCGAGGACGGCGTCGTTCTCGCAGTCGCACCAGGGGTCCTCGACGCTCTGTAGGTAGGGGAAGTCGACGTCCTCCCAGCAGGTGCTGAACAGCTCGGTCCGGCCGCCGCAGCACTTGGAGTAGCGGGTGTCGCAGAGCGCCCCCTCGCAGCGGAGCACCTGTCCCCAGGTCTCGTCGATGGCTGTGCGGACCTTGTCGCCCACGGCCATGGTAAGTCCCTGATACCTCTGACAATGGTCGTCCGCGCAAACATCAAAATGCTCGTGGGCCGAGTGGTCCCGCATCCGGGCGAGGAGCCAGCTGCGGGAGATCACGGCGTGGGCCTTGAGCAACTCGAGGGAGGCGCTGGACTTCATCTCCGAGGAGATGACGCTCAGCAGGTAGTCCTCCATCCCCACGAGGTTGACCGCGCGGACCTTGTCCCCCTCCACGATGAACTTCAGCCCGCCGGCGAACTTGAGCGTGCGCTTCTGCTCCCAGTGGAAGTCGATGCCGATCAGCACGTCGTGGAGCACGAACGAAGGTTCGGCGAAGAGGGTGGACCGGGTGATGGCGTCGAAGTACAGCTCGTCGTAGAGCGTGCCGTTGTAGTCGATGCGCCCGTCGCACCAGCGCACGCGCTGGGGGCCGGCGCCGTCGGAGATAATCTCGAAGGTGATCTCCTCCGCCGCGAGGATGCCCACGGCCACGCGCGGCTGCGTGCGCGTCAGGCGCCACTCGATCATCTCCTGCTCGTGCTGCGGGATGGTGACCTCGTCCAGGATCTCCTCCAGCTGTGCCGCCGTGACCTTGTCGAAGTCCTCGCGGAACGGTGCGATGAACAGGCCCGCCATGTCGGCGGCGCCGGGGCTGATGGTCAGGTGGTCGGGGCCGGCGGCGTCGTAGTGGTGCGAGCGCTTGGCGGAGCGCATCACCACGAAGGCGCGCAGCTCCGCGTCCTTCTTGTATGCGTAGAGGTTGAACTTGGGCTCCGTCTCGCCAGGGTTGCGGTCCGTGCACTCCAGCAGGCGGTAGAAGAGCTTGGTGAGCGACTTGGAGGTCGCGGCCTTGAGCGCGAACACGCCGCGGCAGTAGCCGGCGAAGCGGTAGAGCGTGGCGTCCTTGACGGAGGCCAGCGGCGCGCCGGGCGCGTCCAGGAAGGCGTCCACGGCCGCCTCGAGCGGCATTTTGAGCCGCGGGGCGGCCTGGAAGTGGAGGTGGTCCGGGGCGGAGGCGCCACTCTCGGGGCCGTTGTAGAAGACGGTGAAATCGGGATACTTGGCAGCAAAGTCCAGCATGTCCGGCAGGTGGTGCCAGATGGCCTGGGGGAGATGCCGGTCGCGGGCGATCACCAGGTGGTCACGGAAGATGGGGTAGGGGTTGACCTGGACGTTGTACGTGCGGCCCTTGCGCCCCTCGAACTTGATGTGGCGCTGCTCGGCCGGGCGGTGGGACTCGCACAGGAAGCAGGCGCGCGCCGCGATGGCTTCCGGCGAGGTGTCGGCGGTCGAGGAGCCGACGCGCTCGGGGTTGAACTGGACGCGGCAGGGGAGACCGCAGACGGTCAACTCCTTGGTACGGACCGTCTTGAGGGCCCGGAAATTGGCTGCGGCCAGGGGCCAGACGGACAGCTGGTCCTTGATGAACTTGTGCAACGCTTGCATCACAACAGGGCTTGCAACTTATCTTTGATGCGGGCGTATTCGCCCTCGAAGTTCGGGGTGAGGATGCCTTTGCCGAGCGCCTGCGCGATCTCGTCCGGCGTCCAGAAGCGTCCGCCGGCCAGTTCGTCCGGGTCGGGGCGGATCTCGTAGTCGCCCACTGCGGCGAAGATGTTGACCAGCTCGCGCTCGCTGTCGGACTCGAAGAAGTAGAATCCCAGGTCCTGGGGCAGGAAGTCGTGGAGGTGCAGCTCCTCGGCGGCCTCGCGGTAGAGGGCCTCCAGGATGTACTCGCCGTAGGAGACGTGGCCGCCCACGGCGGTGTCCCAGCGCAGCGGGAGGAGGTCTTTGTGGGCGCCGCGCTGCTGGAGGTAGATGTTGCCGGCACGGTTGATGATGTGGAGGTGGACCACCGGGTGCAGGGGTTTGTCGGCGTGGTTGTGGCAGCGCGTTCGGGGCGCCTGGGCCACGACGTTGCCGTAGTCGTCGATGACCGGCACCATCTCCACGGCCCGGGCGCGTTTGGCGCCTTTGAGCAGCGGCGCCGGCGATGCGGGATAGATCAGTTCAAGCAAGGCGTCAGTAGTTTATGATCCGGAGCTCTTCCGGGGTATACAGGATGGAATCGATAAAGTCCGGCGCCACGCGCGCGAGGATCAGGAAGACCGCCAGCGCCAGCACGGCCGCACCGGCCACCGCGACCACCGGGATCCACCATCTCCGCTTCTTCCGGCCGGACGGCAGCGGCCTTTCCTCCGCTATCGGCGACACGCTTCGCTCCTCCGACCCTGTCCGGGTAAACGCTGCGGAAAGGCCCTGCCGATCCGGCTCGTCAGAAGCGTCGGGGCTTGCAGTGACCGTATCCCCGTCATTTCCGGCTTTCTCCCCGTCATCCCCGGCTTTTTCCCCCTCATTCCCGGCTTGACCGGGAATCTCCTCGGGGACAGGCTCCGGGATGGGCTCCGGCTCCGGGACCGGGAGGGGGACGTTGATGACCACCGGGTCGTCCGGCTGCGTCACATGGCTCTTGAGCGAGACGGGCCGCAGCCCGATCCCGCCCGGGAAGATGTCCAGTCCCTCCTCCGGGACGAAGAAGATCGCGTTCTCGCGCGTGGTGCGCAAGCGGCCCAACCCCGGCAGGGTGATGCCCTTGCGCTGCTCCAGCACGGCCTTCATCTCCGAGAGGAACTGCGTGATGTAGGTGGCGGCCGCCTCGTGCGAGACCGAAGGGTTGGTGGAGGCATAGAGATCGATCAGGAGCTTGTCCTCCAGGCACTTGGGGGTGAAGGACAGGCGGCGGTAGGGGGGATTGATGGTGAAACCCTTGTCGGAGAACGACGCCGGGACCATCCCGGCGACGAAAGTGCCCACGCCGGGCAGCCCCACCTGGTCGTGCTCGACGATCAGCTCGCCCACCATCCGTGACAAAAGATCGATATCCATAATCATACAAAGATAAACATTCTTGCCCGAACTGGCAAGCCCACCCGATACCGCCATTGAAACATCCGTTGATTCGTTTTTTTTCTTAAATTTGGGATGGAAACCACTTGTTATCTGTATGTTCATCCGTAAACTCTTGCTCACCATCCTGTTCCTCGCAGGGGCCCTCGCCCTGGATGCCGCGGAACCCAGAACCACCATCAATATCGACAAATCGTGGAGATTCTTGCGCGGCGACGCCCCGGCCGCCTGGCGCGCGGATTTCGACGACACGGCGTGGCGTCTGCTCGACGTCCCCCACGACTGGGGCATCGAGGACGACTACGCCCAGGACAGCCCCGTGAAGCGGGGCGGCGGCTATCTCGGCGGTGGGATCGGCTGGTACCGCAAGGCCCTCAAACTCGACGGCAAGCTTGCCGGGAAGCGGATCTATATCGAGTTCGGCGGCGTGATGGCCAACAGCGACGTGTGGATCAACGAGCACCTGCTGGGCCACAGACCGATGGGCTATCTGCCATTGTATTACGACATTACGGACTTTGTCAAGCTGGGCGGTACGGACAATGTCATCGCCGTCCGGGCGGACAATACCGAGCAGCCGGCCTCCCGCTGGTATGCGGGAGACGGCATCTACAGACACGTCTACATTCACGCGATGGACCCTGTCCATCTCGACGAAGGGAGCGTTTTCATCACGACCCCCAGCATCAGCGACGCAGAGGCGCAGGTGCGGGTGGAGTCCTCCTTCACCAACCTGACGGGTTCCGAGCGCACGGTGACGGTGCAGACCACCTTCATCTCTCCCAAGGGCAAGAAGACCCGCACCGCCCCGGAAACCTTCACGGTCGGGGCCGGGCAGCAGGTCAGTACTGTCCAGACAGCGACGCTCCGGAACCCTGTGCGGTGGGACATCGACAGCCCGAACATCTACAAGGCCGTCACCACGCTCAAGTCCGGCGGCAAGGTGATCGACAGCCGCACGGACAACTTCGGCATCAAGACCGCCGAATTCCGCGCCGAGTCGGGCCTGTGGCTCAACGGACGCAACATCAAGATCAAGGGGACCTGCCTGCACAATGACGCCGGCGCCCTCGGATCGGCGGTGCCCGCCTCGGTGTGGGTGCGCCGGCTCCGGCTCCTCAAGGAGCTGGGCTGCAACGCCATACGCTGCGGCCATAGCCCGATGGACCAGGCCTTCTACGACGCCTGCGACCAGGTGGGCCTGCTCCTTTTCGACGAGACCTTCGACACCTGGACCGCCGCCAAACCCAATGCTCAGAGGGCCTACAACCTCTACTGGAAAGAATGGTGGGCGTACGACTGCGAGCAGCAGATCCGCCGCGTACGCAACCATCCCAGCCTCTTCATCTACAGCCTCGGCAACGAGATCCGGGACAACCTGAACAGCCCGGAAGGGTTCGCCACCTTCAAGGGCCTGCTGGACCTGACCAAGCGACTCGACCCCACCCGCCCCGTCACGATGGCCTTGTTCCGCCCCTTTGAGTCCGGGCTCTACGACAACGGCTTCGTGGAGAACCTGGACGTCGTGGGGACCAACTACCGCGAGAGCCAGCTCCTCCAGGCCTGGAAAGACAAGCCCACGCGCAAGATCATGGGCACCGAGAACGGCAGCCAGCGCGACTCCTGGCTGCTGGTCCGGGACAATCCTTCCTTCTCCGGACAATTCATCTGGACGGGCTTCGAGTACCTCGGCGAGGCCGACTGGCCCAAGATCGGCTCCAGCAGCGGACTCTTCTACCGCAGCGGTGCGTGGAAGAGCCTGGGCTGGGAGCGGCGCAGCTGGTGGACGGACGAACCGATGGTGCGCATCTTCCGCCCCGACGACGGCCCCCGGACGGCGTTCGCCCAGGAGATGGTCGAGGACTACACGCCCTCCAACCCGCAGTCGAAGACCATCGAACTGACGGTCTACAGCAATTGCCAGGAGGTGGAGCTCTACCAGAACGGGGTCAGCGTGGGCCGCCAGCCCGTGCCCGACGACGACGCTCCCAATGTCTTCAAGGTCGACTTCGTGCCCGGGACCGTCCGGGCGGTCGGCAGGAACGGGGGCCGCGAGGTCGCCGAGCATTCGCTGCAGACTGCTTCGGCTCCTGTCAGGCTGCACCTCACGGCCGAGCGCTCCACCATCCCGTACGATTGGGAGGAAGTGGTCTACGTGCGCGCCGAGATCGAGGATACCAACGGCGTCCGCTACCCCAACGGCAACCATCGTATCACCCTCAAGGTCAGCGGCCCTGGTGAACTGCTTGGCGTGGACAATGACGACGTCTACTCGCACGAGCGTTACAAGTCCGACTGGCGCACGGCCTACCGCGGGCAGGTGTCGGGGATCATCCGGGCCACGGCCGGGGCCGGCACAATCACCGTGACGGCCAGTGCGGACGGTCTGGAGCCGTCCTCGGTGCAGATCCGGATCAAATGAGGTCCGGCGGGGCGCAAGAATGAAAAAATCGCAAAAAATATTTGCGCTTTCGAGATTTTGCCGTATATTTGCAATCCCAAAACGCAAGTAGCGGGCAACAGTCCTCTTTAGCTCAGTTGGTTAGAGCACCTGACTGTTAATCAGGGGGTCCTAGGTTCAAGTCCTAGAAGGGGAGCAAAAGAGAAGCACCGGAAAACCGGTGCTTCTCTTTGTTTCTATTACTGTCTGTCGTTCCCTAGCGGATGAACTCCTTCAGGAGCTTGTGCAGCAGTTCGCTGACATCGGTGGTCTCTTCCGGATGGGAGGCCAGGGTCGGCACCTCCTGGACGAAATGGACCACGCGGTCCTCCTCGCCGTCGATGACTGCGCAGTAGAGGATGTTGCCGTAGGGCGAATTGACGTTGTAGTTCTGGCTCGGATTGGTCAGGCCCTTGATGCCGGTGAGCGCCTCCACGGCCTTGTCGATGACACCGGAGGCGGCCTTCTCCAGCTTCTCGCGCTGATAGCCCGCCTTGGTCTGCTCGTAGCCGTAGGAATAGATGACGATGCCGTAGCGCAAACCGCTCTTGTCGATCATCTTGCGCAGGGACTTCGGGACGCGGAGGCGGTCCGCCTTGGCGGGATCCACATCCGGGAAGGTCCGCATCCATTTCTGCATGTCGGCATTCTCGCCGTCATAATCTGCCTCGATCATGTCGGAGAAGGGGAAGCGCTCCGAGTTGATGATGTTGGAGATGATCTTGGTCGCTCCCTCCGAGGAGGCCTCGTTGTAGTAACCCTTGCCGTCATCGCCGTAGAGGACGATGTAGGAATAAGGCTCGATGAAGGCGTACTCCCCGACGGAAGAAAGATTCGTGGTGGAATTGGTGTACCGCGAGGGACCGCAGGCGGTCAGCAGGGACAGGGCTGCAATGCCCAGGATCAATCTAGCTCTCATTTTGCACTAATGTTATTTAGAACCATAAATATACGCGATTTGCGCCACTTCTGCAACGGCTTTTTTGTGCGGTCGGGGACTCCGGGCTCAGTCCAGCAGGCGTAAGTCCTTGCCGGCGAGGTATTTCTGCAGGAGGTCCCGGGTGCGGATCTTCACGAAACAGGTGGGCGTGCCGTCGGTGCAGGCGAACCATTCGCCCGCGGCCACGCTGCGGTCCATCACCAGATGGACCCCGGCCGCCTGCGGCAGGATGGCGCTCAGCACCGTGGTGGCCCCCACCGCCACGCCGGTCAGTTCCCACAGTTTCTCCGCCGAGGCGAAAGACACCCGCGGGATGCCCAGCGCCCCGCAGAATTCCCGCGTGACGAAGGGCTTGTCGTCCGTGGTGACGTAGAGGTAGAACTCCGTCTGCTGCCGGTTGCACAGGAAGAGGGTCTTGACGATGCGCACCCCGATCCGCGCGTCGATATGCCGGCAGTCCTCCATTGTCAGGCCCGGATCGGTGTCCACCCGCTCGAAGGGGATCCCGAGCGCCGCGAAGGTCTCGTAGACCGTCCGCTGGAGCCCGGTCTCATACACCGGCGGGGGTGTGGAGACGGGCTCGCCGACCTTGAATCCGGCCGCCTTGTCCTTATCCATTATTTCCGCAAGGCTGCGCCAACGGCGCTCTCGTAGACGCCGACCATGCGGGAGAGGAGGGCTTCCTTTTCGGCGACGGCGCAGCAGCTGATGACGGCCCCGTCCACCAGGGCGGCTTCCACGTGGCAGGTAAAGGAGGTACCCTTGCCATCCTTCCCCTTGAAGTTGGTATAGGCGTTGGGGTAGAGCCCGCTGCCGTCAAACTTGACGCTGTAATTCCTTGTGAGTCCGTAGTTTTTCAGGATGACGTCGGCGAGTTTGCCCACGGAACTCTTCAGCAGTTCCGACAGCCGCTCGGTGGAGACGCGGTCGGCGTTGGGGAGGACGTCCGGGAGGATGAGCAGGAACATCTGCTCGCAGTCCGCGTGCTTTCCGTCCGGGACGATCAGGATGTTCTCGCCGGGATCCATATCGTCGCGCCGGGCGATGGAGAAATCCTTGTCCATGTCGAACGTGATACCGGCGGCGGAAACGGGGCGCGTAGGCACGAGACCCTGGGGGACGTCCCGGTCCCCGGCCATCAGCTCGCGATAGATGTCGACCAGTTCGTCCAGGTTGCCCTTGTTGTTCGCAATGGCGCAGCAGCTGATGATGTATCCGTCCGTCAGGGCGGCTTCGGCGTGGAGGAGGAAACGGTCGCCGTTCTGGTCCTTGCCGCTGAGGTCCGAATAGGCGATGGGGCAGTTCGCATCGTCCTCGAAAGTGATACGGTAGGCCTTGTCCAGGGTATATCCGGAGTACTCCGTGTTCGCGATGACCCAGGCAAATGTGTTCACGGCTCCGGTCAGCATATCGGAAACTTCCTCCGAGGTGAGGCCGTCGATGCCCTCCAGGGCGTTCGGAAGGACCTTGAGGACCAGCCTGAGGTTGTCGGGATTGGGATCCGGGGCGATCCGGAGGGTCTCCCCGTCATCCAACAGCGAACGGCCCCGGATGCTGTATCCGTCAGCAAGGTAGAACGTGATGCCGCCGACGGAGACCTGCTCCTGGGCGGATAATAGGGTGCTGCAGGAAAGGAGCAGCAGCACGATAAGGATCTTTTTCATATTCAGTTTCATTTGTTTGCAATGCATAGGATCCGCCTTCGACGGAATCACTCCAGGATGTAACGACAGGTCTCGCCGGCCTGGGAGAAGATGGCTGTGCGCCCGTCGGGCAGCAGGACCAGGTGGGCGCGGAGGAGGGAGTCGGCGGGATTCTCCAGCGCATAGGCACCGCGGCCGAACGGGGCGCTGGCATAGCTCTCCCGAAAATCCAGACTGGGGTAGACCCGCCGGACGGATCCGGAGCCGTCTTCCGCCATTTCGAACTGCAGGTAGACGCCTTCGGGATCGAGTTCTTCGCGGTATTTCCTGCCATTGACGGCCCGCGTGTCGGCCGTCAGGCGTGGCACGGAAGGATCCCAGCTGCCGTCCGGGCCCGCATAATAACCGTCGAAGGCATAGATGTCGTGGGCCTTGCAGCCGCTCTCATCCACAAAATAGCATTTGTCCTCCGCCACCCAGACGCTGCGGCGCTGCAAGCCGTCTGCGTGTCGCACATAAATGGCCTCGCCGGACTGGAGCGTCTCAAAACTGCCGTTGCGGATGGCGTAGGTGTCCGGGGTATAGTTCCCCTCTTCCCGGCAGACCTCCCGCGGATCGCGGATTCTCAGGCCGAAGGTGACGAAGGCACCTCCGTCCATGCCCGTGTGGGCCGTCTGGTCTTCGTAGGCCTCGTATTCCGTCAGCCAGGGGTCATCGTCCCCGCCGGGCGGCCTCTCCGGGCGTGAGCCCAGCAGGTAGAGGCCACCCACGATTGCGGCTCCGAGACCGAGCAGCCAGCCGATGATCTTACCAATGGCGCTCATAGGGCGGATTAACGGTTCCTGGCTCCCTCGACGACGTTTTCATAGATGCCGACCATCCGGGAAAGCATCCTCTCGCTGCCGGCGACGGCGCAACTGCCGATGACGGTCGAGCCGTCCACGAGAGCGGTCTCCGCGTGGCAGTAGAAGGGATTGCCGTTGTCGTCCTCCCCATCGAAAGTGGTATATGCGATGGGGAAAACCTTGGATTCGTCGAACGTGACGGGATAGTCCAGGTCGACGCCAAGGTTTCCGGCAACGTTGTCGGCCAGTTTGCGGACCGAATCTTTCAGCAGCGCCGAGAGCTGTTCGGTGGACAAGTCTCCGGCGTCGTCCATGATGCCGGGCAGCAGGATCAGCTGCATCATATCGATGTCGGAGCCGCTGTCATCCGGAGTAAGGACGACGTTCGCTCCGTTTTCCAGCGGGAACTGTTCGGCGACGGAGAAGCCGTCGTCCAGGTCGAAGGTGATTCCTGCAAGGGTCTCGGGATGGGTGCTCACGGGCTTCAGGGAGTCCAGACCCCCCTTCAACTTGCCGGTGAACTGCTCGATGTAGGCCCTGATCTCGGGAGGGATGCTGGAGGAGAACTTGGGATACAGGTAGATTCCGGCACCGATCAGTGCGGCCAGGACCACGAGGGTGGAGAGGCATCCGCCTCTCTTCCTTCTCTTCGGGGCAGGGGGCTGCGGGGGCGGATAATAAGGCTGCTGCGGCCCGTAATAGGGCTGCTGTCCGTAATTCTGGTAGGGATTGTTTGGCATGGTGAAATGTATCTTAAAGATTTAGAATCATTTAGCGTCTTCTTCTTTCCAGGTTTCTTCAAGACCGCCCTTGATGGTCTCCCGGGCGGCGCCGCTGAGGTCGTCGGGGAGTATGCGGATGTTGCTGGAATACGAAGGGCCCTTCTTGATGATCTCATCGACTTCGGTGATCAGCGAGAAGGCTTTCTCCGTCTCCTTGGCCAGGGATTTCCCCTGGACCCGGTAGGACGCATAGAACTCGATGAGGGCCCCGCTGTCGCCCCTGCCGGAGCGGGAGAGCATGTCCTCGATGCGCCCCCGGAGTTCGTAGGCGGAGCGGACTTTGTCGAGGTTCAGCTTGTTGAACTCGCCGAAGTGCTCGACCACCTCCAGTTTGGACTCCAGGGTGCGGTCCATCCCTTTTGGATACTGACGGGCGGCTTCGCGCAGGTGGCTGAGCGCTTCCTCCTCGTAAACAGCCTTCCATTCGGGGTCTGCGGTTTTCGAGGCTTTTTCCATGCAGGACTCGAACTGGTCGATTTCCTGCCTGATCTTGTGGGTCTGTACTTTCTGGACAAGTTTCGCATCGTCGAAGGCCTGGGCGGCCGTCTCTTTGGGGTTAACCACTTTCGACACGTCGGAGCCGAAGGATTCGGGCCCATCGAAAGAAACGGCGGTCTGCTCCGCCTTGAAGGCGAGCTTGTCCGCGTCCCAGGGCGAGAAATTCTTGCTTCCGGTGGCCTGGAAGCAGTATTCGTCGTTCCAGAAGCGGCTGGCCACTTCCTCGGGCAGGTCTTTGCCGCGCACCCGGATGGTGAAGTCGTGGTCCATGCCCACTTTCTTGCAGGAGAAGGCGGACTTGGCGGAATTGCCGGTGGCCTCGAAGAAGGTGATCTCGGATTCGTGCACGCCGAACTTCTGCGCGAGCTGTTTCTTCAGGGCCTGTTTCACGTGTCCGTGAAGGATCTCGTTTTCGGTGGTGAAGCGCCAGCGGTATTTGTCCAGGCCCTTGGTGGCGTTGAAATAATTCTTCGCATAGCGGTCGCACTGGATCGAGAGCACCAGTCTCTTGAGCTCTTCCGGGGAGATGTCCGGCGAATTGCAGGCCTTGATGAATTCCTTCACCTTCTTTTCACCCATCTTGATGGCCCGCTCCTCGATCGCCTTCAGTCCCTTCAGGTCCGGCGAAGAATCCAGGGCGGCCTTGCCGAGCTGCATGTTCTTCCTGCCGAGCAGACGGCCGTCGATGCGCAGTGCGCCGATTTTGCGGGCGCCACGGGAGATCTTGCTGACGAAACGCACGGAAGAATAGCTCCTGCACAGACTCCGTTCGATGGCGCGGATGTCCCGGTGGAATTCGTGCCCCATCTCCTGGAGCGCCTGGCCGAACTGGGTGCTGGAGACCTTGCTCAGGCCCTTCTGCCAGGCCAGGCTTTCCAGGATTTCCTCGCCGGCGAACTTGGCGCCTACAAAGAAGTTGTCGAAGAAGGTGTTGTCGTAGTTCTCGCCGGCTTTCCGGCACTCGAGCAGGAAACGTTTCGGCGTGTAGTACAGCATCTCGGAATAGCCCAGCGTGACGAATCCGAGCACCATGCGGCCCATGATGGTCTTCGGCTCATGTTCTTCGAACGTCTCCATGCACATGTTGAAGCCGTCCCCGAAATAGACCTCCTCCCAGACATAGGTGTTCTCGGCGACGAACAGGGGACCGACCTGGCCGGTCACGGTGCGCCTGAAGAGCTTGTCAGCCTGGTAATAATCAGGCATATAGAAACCGAAGCGCTCGTCGAAGGAGTCGAGCATCAGCTCGCATTTGTAGATCAGGGCCTTGAACTCCTCGCTGTCCTGCAGGCCCGTCAGGCGGGTGATCATGTGCAGGAGTTTCTCCCGGACCTGGTTGTCGAACTTGATCAGTTTGTTCAGCTCGGCAGTGTCGTCGACCATCCGGATGGGCATCGAGATGACCATCGAGGTCTGCTTGGCCTCGAAACTGCGGCCCTTGTAGCTGGCGACCGCCGTGATGGCGGCTTTGCAGCGGTTGGGCGGCAGCATGATGGAGGCTGGGACGATCTCATAGACAAGGGTCATCGTGCTGCCCTTCACGTCGGCATGCTGGCTGATCGGACGGGAATCGAAGCCGAACTGTTTCAGTTCCAATCCGAGCATATGGACCGGCTCGGTGGTCTCGGCGCCTTTCTTCCCAAACCACTCCAGCGACTCGGGGATGTCTTCGAAGCGGACTTCCAGCCCCTCGGGCGGCGGGGAGCCGATCATGTTCTTGTCCCGGTCCCAGACGAACAGGGTGATGTCCATCCGGGTGTGGGCGGGGACGAATTCCTCGTCATAGCTGGTGGGCTGCACTTCCGTGGTGTTGATGCCCTCGGAGCCCTTGACCACCGGATAGGCCTTGATGTGGCCGAGTTCCATGCGCAGGCCCTCGTAGAAGCGGTGGACGGGCAGGCGCTCCGTGATCTTCCGCTCCTGGGTGCCGACATTCTGCCGGGCGGTGATGCTCAGATAGCAGTTGTCCATGCAGCCTGCCATGTTGGCCGGGATTTCCGTCAGGCAGTCCGTCAGGTCCACGCTCCAGGAATTTTCCTTGTCCGGCCGGACACGGGAGGACAGGGAGAAGGTATTCTTCGGGTCACCCTCCAGCACGGCATCGAAAGCGGGTTCCTGGGCAAAGCCGTGGACATAGAAATAGATGGTTTCCGTGTTGCGCTGCCCGGCCACGAAGGTGATGTTGTCCTGGCAGAAGCGGATCTGCAGGTTGTCTTCTATGAAGAAATTGAGCTGGTTGCGCAGGATTCCCGTCGCGGTCTCGAAACAGAAGACGATCGAACCCTTGGCCGGGACGGGGCCTCCGGTGGGCTCCGGAACCCGGAGGGAGGCGGACTTGTACTTGCCCGACATGCGGGTGTCGAGCACCTGGATGTTTTCGCCCTCGAGGATGCGGATTGTCGCCGTGAGGTCCGGCCGCTCCCGGCGCTGCCCGTCGAAGGTGGTCTCCTCGATGCGGGCGCCGACCACCTTCGGCTGGTCGCCCACCCGGAGGGTGTCGCCGAATTCCTTGTAGAGGATCATCCGGAAGCTGCTGGGATGGCGCTTCGGCTTCTCTTCCTGCGGCTCGGGAGGCTCGTTGCCGCCTTTCTTGTTCTTCCGGTTCTTCCGAAGCCGGTTCACGGCCAGGATGCCGACCACGGAGCCGCCGATCCAGAAGAGAGCGGGGGGAATCTCCAGCCCGCCGGACTCCCCGGGCGTGTCCGTCGCATCCTGTTCGAAGCCGTATTCCGGCTTGTCCCCGACATATTTGTAGTGATAGATCCGGCCTCCGCTGACCCCGGAGACGGATTTTCCGTCCACGGTGATCGGGGTGTTCAGGCTGGCCACCACCGAGATGGTCAGGGTGGATTCCGCCGTGGGGGTGAACCGTTCCTCGTGCATGTCCACCTCCGGCCGGCGCGACACGGTCCCGCTTGCGGTCACCTCCGTGCGCCATTGGAAGGGGTTGTTGTTGCGGGTATAGTCCCGGCATTCATAGGGATCCCACATGGCCACCGTGACGGTCAGGCTCATCATTTTCGCCCGCTGCATCAGCCTGGCCGTGGCGGGGTCTGGGCAGTTGATCTGCACCGGGATTCCCAGTTTGGCTTCATCCCCGAACTTGATCTTGTCGGCAAAATCCGGCCAGCTGAAACTGGTGCCGTTGGCGGATCCGCTGGTGACGACGGTCACGGAATTCTTCCCGACCTTGAACTGGAAGCTGCCGCCGGATCCGCCGGTCATCGTAACTTTGTCGAGGACCCAGTAGCCCTCGGCCGCGCGGCCGGGCTGGGCGGCGAGCAGCAGGATGATGGCTGAGAGCCAGGGGAGGAGTCGGTAAAGGAACTTCATAAGCATCAACTTTCAACGCGAAGCTCGATTTCCTTGAGCTTCCCGGGAATATCCTCGAATCTGAGACCGTAGTTTTCTTTGAGCATCTTCTTGAGGTCCGTGACGCTGAGGCTGAAAGGCCCCTGAGTCGAGACCTCGCTGTGCCTGATCAGCTGGAAGGCTTCCATCTCCTGCCGGGTGATGCGGTCCACGGTGCCGTTGTACGTGGAGCGGGGTACGGTGCTGTTGAAGAACAGTTTGTTCGCCTGCCGCATCGCCTCTTCCTCCTTGGCCAGGGCTTCGCCGATCAGGCCGCTCTCCTCCAGCTTGGCCGCCTGATCCAGCCAGCCCTTCGGTTTGTGCTCGAAGGCCCGGGTGACCTTGTCCAGGTCGACGAACTTCTCGGAGAAATGCTCAGGCTTGAAGGCGCGGCCGAGGTCTTCGGGGCCGTTGCCGATCCGCTCCGGGGAAGCCACCTGGACGACGGCCTGGTCGCCCTGCTCCATGGTCAGGCCCGTGGTTTCCTGGTATGCCTGGCCATAGCTCTCCTCCGCCAGCTCCTGCGAGATGTCCTCAGGGACGGGATGGGGGTTGGACTTGGTGGGTCTCTTCCGCACCGAGATGGATACGTCCCGGTCCCGGGTGAGGGAGAGGCCGTTCTCGAGGGCCTCCCGGTTGCTGTTGGTGGCACCGTAGATGATCACGTCGTCCTCGTCGACAACCTCGCCCATCCCGCGCAGTTTCTCGACGACGTTCTGCTTGGTCTTGAGGTCGATGAGGTCGTAGTCCTTCTTCAGGATCTTGTAATAGCCGGAACGGACGTTGGTGGCCCATTCGCCGTTGTAGAGGGCGAGTTGCTTCTGGGCGATCTTGTCCGTCTGGATTTCGTATGCGAGCCGGCGGAAGGCCTCTTCCGCCTCAGGGGTCTTGTAGCGGCTCATCTCGATGTAGTTCCGCTCGAGTTCCTTGACCTTCCTGAGCCCCTTGATGTTGGCTTCGCGGCAGGCGAGGTCCTCGGCCATGTCCTCCGGCGACCACTTGGCATTCTTGCGCCAGTCGCGGATCAGTTCCTCGATGCTCCGGCGGGAGCTGTCGAGGGCGTTTTTGGCATTCCCGAGCTGGGCGATGGTCTTGCGGCCGAAATTCTCGGTGGCGAAGGCGTGGAGGTCGTGCGCAATCACGCGGAGGTCCTTGCCCAGGACACCGAGGCTCTGCCGGACGTCGCCGATGACCTTGGCGGCGAAATTGGCCGCATTGGCTGCCAGTTCCGGGTGGTAGTGCGCGATCATCTCGCCATATCCCGACAGGGTCGTCTTGATGAAGTACTCGGTGGCGAATTCGATGCCGACGACCTTGACGCCCGCGAAGAAGGCCTCCCACGCACCGCCCGGGGCCTTGGGGTTGTTGACCGCATCGATCATCTCCCGCGGGACGCGGATGGCGGTCAGGGCCGTCTCCGACCAGCCGAGCGAGAGGATGCCGAGGCTGAGCCGGGTCCAGAAGCCGCCGTGGTCTTCGAGCCATTGCTCGGCCTGCGCGCTGGTCTGGGCCAGCGCCAGCATCAGGTCGGCGGCCAGGCCCATCTCCTCGACTGGTTCCGCATCGGCGTTGGCTCCCGCAATCCGGCCCGAGACGAAGTCCAGGAAGGTGCTGCGGACCAGGTAGACCAGCCCCGGATCGTAGCCGAAGCGGCGGTCATAGCCGTGCAGCAGCATCTCTGCGAGGCGGAAGACGGGGCCGATGTTCTTGAGCAGGCTGTGATCCAGGATGTAGCTCCGGATGTGTATGAGATTGCTCGTGATGGCGTCGTCGGACTCGCCGGAGTCCGCTCCTTCCTGGCGGAGCGGCTGGCTGGTGAGCCAGGCTTCCTGGTCAGCCGTGTACATCTTGCCGTCCCAGGGGAACTCCACGTGGATGTTGATCTTGCGGCGGGCGGGGGCGTCGAGCACAGCGCAGGAATAAAGGTAGCAGCTGGTGCTGTTGTCCGGCAGGATCTCCTTGACGAAATACTGGAGCCGGACCTTGTCCACGACTTCCTGGTCGCTCATCCCCCGGGTGCCCTTGCTGAGGTAGTCCGTGGCCGCGGCGTCCGCCTCGGCGCCCAGCGGCTCGGCGCGGAGCACGACCTGCCTGGGATCCGGCACCATCCGGGTGAGACGGTGTTTCTCCTCGTCCCAGTAGATGAAGGAGAGGGTGGCGGGCGTGAGGGCGGGGGCATAGCTCTTGCCGTTCGTGGAGACCTTGAGCTCTTCGCGGTGCACGCCCGGCTCGTAACGCACGAGGAAGCAGGGCACGAAGTAATCGGCCTTGAAGGCGAGGCCCATGTTGAAGCGCAGGATCGGGAAAGTGCCGGAGACCTCGTGCTCGTCGGAATCCTTCGCTTCGACCTTCAGGGTACAGGGGATGTATTCGCCCGCCGGCCCGCGCGTCTTGTCGACCTCGTCGATGATGGCGTACCACAGCCCCGGTTTCTCGCCCTTTTCGGCGGAGACCCGGTAGCACTTGTCGATGGAGACATCGACCTCGGCGTCTTCGTTCACGCCGGACACGAGGAAGGGGAGCCGCTCCTGCCGGTCGTGGCCGGACGGCAGGGTGAGGTTGGGCTGGAAAAAGTCGACGCGCCCCTCCTGGATCTTGAAGACGGTCTGCATCCGCAGGGTGCCGCCGGGGCCGCTGAAGGAGAACACGATGAAACCTTCCGCCGGATCCTCCTTGGGATACTTGTCCACACAGATCTGGGCGGTGCGGTAGCGGGGGGACATCCCGGTGGCGAGGATGCGGATGTTGCGGCCTTCCGTGATCTCGATCCGGGAGGTGTACTCCTTGCACTCGATGTGTTTCCCGTCCGGGGTGATCTCCTCGATGCGGGCACCGACGATCTGGGGCTTGTCCCCGACCATCAGCGTGTCGCCGAACTCCTTGTAGAGGAGCATCCGGAAGGTACTGGGTTTCTTCGGCGCCGTATTTTCGGGCTGCGGAGCCTTCCCGGCGGGGGCTTTCTCTTTGCGCTTCCTGTTTCGGACGGAACGGACGAGGGCGCCGAGGATGGCGGTAAGCCCCAGGCCGATGGCTGCGGGGATGATCCAGGGCGGCACCTCTCCGAGCGACTGTTCGCCAATGCCCGAATCCGGCCGGATCGTCTGCGTGATGTCGCCTCCGTTCGGATAGCACTTATAGAGATAGTATTCGCAGATCCGGTGCGCCTGCCCGCTGACCCCGGTCCGCTGTCGGATGTCGATCCGGACGCTGACGATCATGAAGGCTTCCTCTCCCAGCTTGAGCGACTGGTCCCAGGAGCGACCGGAGTAGGCAAGGCGGTTCCTGGAGCCGATGTCCCCGTCGACGTACCACCGGGAATCCCCGTCGTAGTCTCCGAAAATGTCCTCGGCATCCAGCTCCTCGTCGATCTGGTCGGCATACTCCTCGAAATCGTCTTCGAACTGCGTGATGCTGTCGCTATGCGTGAGGAAGTACCGGACGGACGTATAGTTCAGGGCATATTCGCCGGCGCGCAGCTCGGGCATGACCTGGACCTCCAGCGCGTATTCGTACGATTCGGTGCCGCCTGCGTACAGGCCTTCCGTCCTGGGATTGAACGCGTCCCCGTCCCACTGGGCCGTCAGGTTCAGCACAATCTCGTTCTCCTTTCCGACCTGGATGTATTCGGGCGGCGCCGTCCACCGGAAGGACAGGTTGTGCATCTCCTCCCAGGTCTTGGCGGGCCAGTTGGGATCCGCGACGGTACGGACCAGGTTGAAATCGAGCGCGCCGTCCCGGGCGGTCGAGATGCCGGTGTCGCTGCCGTTCGAGCGCTTGCCGTCGAACAGGACCACGCGGTCTTGGAGAGCCCAGTGGCCGTTGTCAGCCCGCGCCGGTCCGCCTGCCGCGGCAAGCAGCAGGAGACAGAGCAGGAACCGGAAGCGTCTCATGGCGCGGGGCGTCTACCAGCCGAGCTTCATCGCCAGGAAGGCGAGGCCGCCCAGGATGATCAGGATCCAGACCAGCACACCCCGCTTTTTCTTCTTCGGGGGAGCCGGGGCAGGTGCCTGCGGATAGGGCTGCTGATAAGGCTGCTGCGGGTAAGGTTGCTGCTGATAGGGCTGCTGGGGGTATTGCTGCTGGGGGTATTGCGGCTGCTGGCGATACGGTTGCTGCGGCTGCTGTGGCTGCTGGTAGGAGGGCCTTTGCGGTCGCTGGTAAGCCGGCTGCTGGGGCCGGGGCGGCTGCTGCGGCTGTTGCGGCTGTTGCGCCGCCTGGGACCCTGGCTCGTCCCAGCTGATCATCGTGAACTCGCCGGACTGGGCGGGGGCCTCCATGCTGGAAGGCGCCTGCGGCCCGTCGGAGATACTCACGGTCGAGCCGGGAGGGGCGTCGATGACGATGCCCCCCTGCGGGGTGGTCGTCGCCCGGACGGGATCCGGGGCCGTGGCAATCGGTGAGCCACACGAAGTGCAGAATTTGGCGCCGTCGGGAAGCTGGGCACCGCAGTTAGTGCAGTATTTCATCTTATTGTGTTTGAACTGTTAATATGCATCTTTCTCTCCTTTGAGGGCATCTTCCGTCACGTGGGCGCCCGTCATTTTCAGGCCGATGGTCTCGATCTCGGGCAAGCCTTGACCCTGGGTAATCAGGTTGTCCACTTCCGTGATGAGCGAGAAGGCCTTGCGGCTCTCCTCCGCGAGGCTCTTGCCCTCGGCTTTGTAGGAAGCGTAGAACTCGATCAGGGCCTGGCTGTCGCCTTCCCCGGTGGTGGCTAGCATCTCCTCGATGCGGCCACGCAGTTCCTTCGCGGCGTTGAGCTTGTCGGGATCGATCTTATCCGCCATACCCCACTGATCCAGGAGCTTGATCTTTTCCTCGAGGGTGCGGTCCATTCCTTTCGGGAGCTGGCGGCAGCCCTCGCGCAGGTGGTGCAGCGCCTCCTTCCGGTAGGCTTTCGCCCAGGCGGGATCCGGCTCGATGGCGGCCTTGTTCATGTAATCGTCAAAGTGCTTAAGGGGCTCTTCCACTTTGTAGGACTGCACTTTCTGGACCAGATCGGGATCGTCGAAAGGCGTTGCCGCGCTTTGCTTGGGCGTGACAACCTTCCCGACATCGCTGCCGAAGGATTCGGGTCCCGTGGCGGACACGGCGGTCTGCTCGGCCTGGAAAGCCAGTTTATCGGCATCCCAGGGCGAGAAATTCTTGCTTCCGGTAGCCTGGTAGCAGTACTCGTCGTTCCAGTAGCGCCCGGCAACCTCTTCCGGCAGGTCACGGCCCTGCACCCGGATGGTGTAGTCGTGGTCCATGCCGATCTTCTTGCAGTTGACGGCGTTGACTTTGGTCGCGTTGCCCGTGGCCTCGAAGAAGGTGATCTCGGATTCGGGCACGCCGAACTCCTTGGCCAGCTTCGCCTTGAGCGCCTTCTTGACATTCGAGTGCAGGATCGTGTTCTCCGTGGTGAAGCGGAAGCGGTATTTGTCGATGACGTGGGAGGAGTTGAGGTAGTTCTTGGCCCAGCGGTCGCACTGGATCGAGAGCACCAGCTCCTGGAGTTCCTGCGGGGAGATGTCGGCTTTGTTGCAGGCTTCGATGAACTTCTTGACCTTCAGCTCGCCCAGGCTCTGGGCCTCCTTGGCCAGGTCGCGCAGTTCCTGCATCGCCGGGGAATTCGCCAGCAAATTCTTGCCGGCGTCCAGTTTTTTCTTGCAGAGATTGCGCATGTCGACCCTCCAATGGAGGACCTTGTGGGTGGCACGCGCCATCTTGCTGACGTACGCGACGGAGGAATAGCTCCGGCACAGGCTCTTCTCGACGGCGAGCAGGTCTTGCTTGACCAGGTCGGCCGTCTCGGCGAGCGCCTGGCCGAACTGGGTGGTCGAAAGCTTGCCCAGGCCCTTTTGCATCCCATATTGGAAGGCCGCCGTCTTGGCGATCTCCCAGGAAGCGAACTTGGCGCCGACCATGAAGTTGTCGAAGAAGGTGGCATTCTCATTCTCGGACGCCTTCTTGCACTCCAGCAGGAATTCCTTGGGCGTGTAGTAGATCACTTCCGAATAGCCGAGGGTGACCAAGCCAAGCATCAGCCGGCCCATCAGGGTCTTGGGCTCCCGCTCTTCAAAGGCGGCCATGCACATGTCGAAGCCGTCCCCGAAATACACCTCCTCCCAGACATAGGTGCTCTCCGCGACATACAGCGGACCCACTTCGCCGCGCATCAGTTTCAGGAAGAGCCGCTGGGCGTTGTAGTATTCCGGCATGTAGTAGCCGAAGCGCTCGTCGAAGGAAGCGAGCATGATGTCGCATTTGTAGATCAAAGCCGCCAACTGGGCGGCCTGGGGCCGGGACAGCAGGACATTGCGCATATGCGTGAGCTTCTCCGTGACCTGCGCGTCGAACTTCTGCATCTTGCTCAGTTCGCCCACGTCGGCAACGAGACGCACGGGCATCGAGATGACCATCGAGATCTGCTCGGCCTTGAAGGTGCGGCCCCGGAACGTGGCTTCTCCCTTGATGGCCGCCTTGCAGCGGTTGGGCGGCACCATGATGGCGGAGGGGACGATCTCGTAGATATACGTGCGTGTATAGATTCCCTCGACGACGGGGCGGCGGTCCACGGCGAATTCCTTCAGCTGCAGGCCCAGGTTCACGACCGGATCGCGGATCGGCTCATCCTTGCGCTTGCCGAACCACTCCAGCGACTCGGGCACGTCCTCGAAGGTAATCTTCATCGTGTCCGGAGCCGGACTTCCGATCTTGTTCTTATTCTCGTCCCAGGCGAACAGGGTCACCTCCAGGCGCGTGTGGGCGATGGCGAGCTTGTGCTCGTAGTCCTGGGGCTGCTGCTCGGTCATCGCGATGCTCTCCGAGCCCTGGACGACCGGGTAGGCCTTGATGTGGCCGACCTGCATCCGCAGGCCTTCGTAGAAGCGGTGGAGCGGCAGGCGCTCTTCGACCTTGCGTTCCCCGTCCTTGACGGGCTCTTTGGCCGTGACGAGCAGGTAGCAGCTGTCCATGTCGCCGGGCTGTCGCTCCTTGATCTTATCGTCCGGGAGGCAGTCGAAGAGATCGACGCTGTAGGACCCTTCCTTGTCCGGGCGGACCTTGGAGATGCGGAAGGTCTTGTCCTTGTCATTCTCCAGCGTGGCCTCGACGGAGGCGTTCTGGCTGAGCCCTTCTACGTAGAAGTAGATGGTATTCTCGCTCTGATGCCCGGCCACGCAGGTGACGTTGTCCTGGCAGAAGAGGATGCGCAGGTTGTCCTCGATCTTGAAGACGACGTGGTTGCGCAGTATCCCGGAGGGGCCTTCGAAGACAAAGATGACCGAACCCTTCTTGGCGATGGGGGTCGTGCTGTCCGGCATCGGGACCTGGATCCGGCCGATACGGTATTTGTTGGACATCCCGGTGCCCAGCAGTTGGATGTTGTCTCCCTCGACGACCCGGATGGTCTCGGTGAGGTCGCGCCGGTCGATCTTTTCTCCGTCTGCGGTCAGCTCCTCGATCCGTGCGCCGATGATTCGCGGCTCATCCCCCACGCGGAGCGTGTCGCCGAATTCCTTGTAGAGAATCATCTTGAAGGAACTGGGCTTCTTGGGCTCTTCTTCGGGTTCGTCCGGATCTTCGCCGCCTTCCCCCTTTTTCTTTTTCTTCCGGTTCTTGAGGATCCGGTTGATGATGATGCCTCCGCCGACGGCTCCGACAGGCCCCCAGAAGACGGCCGGCGGGATCTTGGTGTCCCCGAATTCGCCGGGCTTGTCATCCGCTTCGGTCTCATAGTTATAGACGGGGTCATCTCCGACGAACTTGTAGAAGTAGTACTGCTTGTTCCCTTCGGCGACTCTGAAATTGTTCCCTGCGGCCACGGCGAGTTGTTCGCCGCCGATCACGATGATCAGCTGGGAGTTGCGGTTGGGCACGAACTCGTCCATATGCATGTCGGTCTCCGGATTCCGGGCCAACAGGCTGCTCTTGTAGGAGGATGCGCCCCAACTGAAGTAATAGCCATCGTGCTGCGATGTCCCTCCGTTCTCGAGGGCTGTGACCGTGACGGCGCCCCGGATCACTTTCAAACCCGGGTGTGCCTCCGGATCGTCGTTGCGGTTGACCGTGATCCGGAATCCCAGGTTCTGTTCGTCGCCGAACTTGATTTTCTCGGGCGGATCCTGCCACATGATTTCTATGCCGCCGGCGTGGACGGACTTACCTTTTGTGAGGCTCTTCCAGTACGGCTTCCCGGTCACCGGGTTTTTGGCGTCACTCTTAGACAGGGAACTATGGTCCAGGACCCAGTAGCCGTCGGCATAGGCGGCGGGGACGGCCAGGGCAAGCAGGCCGCAGAGGGCCAGGAGGAGGATGCGTTTCATAGAGCAGGGTTTATCGGGCTTTGGGACAGTGCTGGCGGATATAGCCGAGGACGAAGTCGAAATCTTCCTTGGGCACGTAGACCTGGTTGCGGTCGAGCAGCATGTTGACTTTGATGAGCTCCAAGCCGCGGCGGGGCTTGATCCGCCGGACATTCGGGAATACGGAGGTGGACGTGGTGCGCGCGGCGGCCAACATGCCGGCGCCGACCGTGGTGGGCCGCTTGGCGAGGATGCCCACGAGCGCGGTCAGCAGGCCGAGCTTCTTCGAGCGCTCGGCCTGGGCGGGTTCCTGCTCGTGGATCAGGGAATCCTCGTCCATCGTGAAGTGGACGATGTACTTGCCGCCGTACATCCAGACCACGATCAGGTAGGCGAGCAGGATCAGGACGGCGAAGACGGCCATCACGACCAGCCAGACCTTGGGGTTGCTGCCGCTCCAGAGCCGGTCATTCCATTCCTTCTGCAACTCGCCTGTGCGGGCCAGGGCGATGACGTTGATGATGAACGGGATGCTGAGCAGGACGCCGAAGATTTTGTAGACAACCACGATGATGGAAGGATTCTTGAGCATGTCGAACTCGTAGGTCCAGCGGTACTTGCCGTCCTTGCAGAGGGCGACGCGGCTGCCCTCGTAGTTGTTGTCAGCCAGAGGGCCCGATGGGGGAGTGACCGGGTTCATCTCAGGACAGTCCTAAGGGGTTCAGGGCGATCAGGATGGCGGAACCGATGCCGATCAGGGCCCACATCCACCACTTGATCTGGCCGTTCTTCTGCTTCTGGGCCTCGCGGGCGGCCCGGACCTTGTCCATATAGGTCATCTTCTGGGGAGCGGGCTGCTGGTAAGGCTGCTGGTACTGAGGCTGCTGATAGGGCTGCTGGTACGGGGACTGGGGTGCAGCCCCGAAGCGGGTACCACAAGAAGGGCAGAAATTGGCGTTGTCGGGGATCTGCGCCCCGCAGTTGGGACAGAATTTCATAACTTATCGGGCATTGGGACAATGGGAACGGAGGAAATCGAGGACAAACTGGAATCCCGCGTCGTCGACGTAGATCTGGTTGCTCTTGAGCGTGCCCTTGACGTAGATGGTATTGCGCGAGGGCACGGCGTTGATGCTCCGGACCTTGCGGAACTGGTTGGTCAGCTTGTTGCGGCTGGCCGCCAGGATGCCGGCGCCCGTCGCGGTGGGATTGCCGGCGAGAACGCCCGCCAGCATCGCGATCCAGCCGGCCACCTGGGCCTTCTTGAACTGCCTGGGGAGCTGGACGTGGGCGATCTGCTGCTCGTCCATCTCGAAGAGGACGCAGTATTTGCCGCCGTACATGGCGGCCACGACCAGGTAGGAGATCAGGATCAGGACGAGGACGCCGGCCAGGATGAAGGCCATGACCTTGGTGGTCTCCAAGAAGCTGCTGAAGCCGTCCATGATGTTCAGAAGCAGCCACATGCCGCCAATGATCGCGCCGAAGATCTTCAGCAGGGTCAGCAGGATGGCCGGGTTCTTGAGCATGCTGAGCTCGTAGACCCAGCGGTAGACACCGTCCTGGCAGAGCTGGACCGTGCCATCGAGCTGCTCGGGCGAGGGCGCCGGGGCTTCGTAGGCCGGAGGCGGCGGGGTTTGGCTGAATGCCCCCGGAGCGGGGGCCTGGGACGGCTGGTCTGCGGAGACAGGCGTGCCGCAGCTGCCACAGAATTGTGCGTCGTCGGGGAGCTGTGCCCCGCAATTACTACAGAATTTCATATGCAATCCGGATAGAATGTCACAAGATACGAATAATCCTGCAAATATCATTGCAGGATACGTCATTATGTTCCGCGAAAATGCGAAACAGCCCCGGAGCACAGGCCCCGGGGCTGTTGTTTTCCAGGTCATCCCCGACCTGATCGGGGATCCGTTTAGTCGCAGACAGGACGGATAGGGTGTCCGTAGTGGCGATAAATAGGTATGAGTTCAGGTGAATGATTCCTACGACACGCCAGGAGGCCTGCCTCGGATACGGGGCCCCAACGGCCCGAAGTCCAATAGTATCCGAAGCCCGTAAAGGTCTCACCTCCCACTTCTTGACTAACCACATGGTCCGTGCCATCCCACCACCCGGCGGCAGGAAGGAAGATTGAGCGCTCCCCTCGAGAGATGCGTTGTCCTGTGACGCCGGATTTTTGGGTGACAAAGGTCCAGTCGCAGCAGTCTATCAAGGCCTCCCATTCTCTGATGGTCGGAATCCGGAATCTCCCGCCTGTGGCCACGTAAGCTGCGTCATCCTTCGGCTCGAGGATGTTGTAGACATCTTCTTCGTTGTATTTTGTAAAGACCTCTCCGTCACCGCTGGGGTTGAACGTGTAGGTCGCCCAACTGTAATCCGTCTTGGGCGCAGTTTCACCCCAGGCGTAGAAGTCCCCGAAGTCCTCTTCTTTGGCCGCGCCAAGGTTACGGCTGGCCCAGTAAACGCGTTTCATCTCTCCATCTTCCCACTCATGCGCCCATACGTTGATGCCCAGGTCGATGGGCTTGTAGTCGGTGATCTCCTCCCAAGCTCCGTCCGGAAGGCGCAGCGCACGGCCTTCCTGCTCGCCACGGTAGAATTTCTTCCCGGAAAACGCCTGCTTGAAATACATACCGTCCCAGCCATTATAAACTATCGTGAAAAGATAGTCCGTCTCCACGTTTCGGGCTTCTTCCGCAAGGATGCCGCTAAACACAAAGCCCCAGTTGTCCGACTCAACGCCCTCTTTCTTGTACACATAACCCGGAAGCGGAGCCCCGTGGGCCACATTCGTGGTCTTGATCGTACCGTCCGCGGCGATGGACGCGATGCCCTGCGGAGTCAGGTGCGGCTCCCGAAGTTCGACTGGCAGATCGAAATAGCTCGAAGGCACATATACGAAGAACTGCACGTAACCATCGGGAATCTTCATCGCGAAGGTCCCGGAAATCTCTCCGTCCGTTACGGTGTATTCCAACTGGCCTGTCAGGTAATACGAATAATACGTCTTGCTGAACTTGTATGCCCCGCCGTCTGCCGAGACGGTAGCGTCGCTGCCGAAAGGCAGATAGACGGCCGTCATCGTACCGGTCTCACCGGTCGTGAAGGACAGGCCTTTCTGGTTGTTCTGCCATTTTGAACCGTCGTATTTCAGCTCAAGGTAAGCCGGGGCCGTCTGCCCGGAGAAAAACACGAAGACCACGTCGCCCGCCTCCCAGGCATCTTTCACGGCCTTGGTGCCGCCCCCGTCCGGATGCGTGGCGGAGAGGTTGAATACCACGTCGACGGGTTCTCCCTGTTTTGTTTCATTGGGGGCGAGGTCCTTGTTGCAGGACACGAGTGCCAGGGCAGCGGCGCAAAGGATCAATAAACTCTTTTTCATGTTTCTTTCCTCCATACGTTACAGGGATTCTTCTTCTCCGAATCCGGAATAAGGACCTGGGGTGGCTGCGAGTACGCCCTCGAACCGGACGTCCAGTTCCTCGCAGATCGGCGAGGTGTATGGCTCTTTTGTCTGTGTGATCATATGCGGAAAGATTTGATTATCAATTCACGAATTGTAAAGTTACGAGAATCCTTTCATAAATCCAAATGCGTCATACTCATGTCTCAACCCCGCCCCCGACGGGCCCCTCTGGGATTTTATTTACCGGGGTGCCCTTCCGGGGCGTATCTTCTCCACAAATTCCTCCGGGGAGAGGACGGGGAGCTCTTCCGAATCCCTGTTTTTGCGGAATCCGGCGTCTGAAGTAATGATCATATCACAGCCTTCCGCCATCGCGTGGGCGTAATGGACATCATCTTCGAAATTTCGTCCCGGTTGGAGAACCGCATCCCTGACATCGAGGCAGTGAAGGGCCTCGACGTTGATGAAAGACATGATATGCAGGATCTTTTCCCTAAAGAGTCCGGGGGAGAAGTCCGGCATCCTGGACAAGATATAAGATGCGTCGACAATGCTCTGCGTCGTGAGGACTCCTTCCAATCTTCCGTCCCGTATAGCCTGGATGATTATCGCTGATGCAGGCGCTGAGAGACGGTCGTACCCGCAGAGGATATCGATGAGGATGTTGGTGTCCAGCAGGACCTTGATTCTATTTCCGACCATACTTCTCCCACAAATAAGCCAGTTTGGGATCGCCGGCCAGTTCCTCCTCCGAAGGGGCGGCTAACTTGCAGAATGCCAGATTGCGGATCTCATCGGAAACCTCAAAATCCGGCGGGAGCACGGGGAATGCAGATGCAGTCTCCCGGTCGAGGATTTTCTCGACATAACTGTTGAAAGATTTGTTCTGCCTGCGGGCTTTTCGCTTCACCCGCGCCATCAGCTCCGGACTGAGCCGGAGGACGGTCTGGACGCGTGTCGGTTCCATACGGTCTTAATCCTTTTGGGACAAAGATACAAAAAGATATCATAATCAAAAACTGATATCACAAGGTATCCCGGCACCGCCCACGACGGGCCCCACCGCTCACAACGTCCCGAAAACACGGACGTTGTGAGCATTTTTGGCCATTTTCGTTCACAACGTCCGTGATTGCCGGACGTTATGAACACTCTCGAAACGCCAGGGGGGGAGAAGAAACTATACGGCGATTGACAGAAAGTGGCAAGGCCGTTCTGTAGCTTTGCCACCATGGTCACCTACTATTTCAAGGATCCCGAAGAAGCCCTCAAGCGGGCCAAGGCCGCCGGCCGTCGCCCCGGCTGCTGGTACGGCGGCATAACCTTGCGCAGCGGCAAGAAAGGCTGGGCTATCTACAAAGATGGGAAGGTGGTGGAGATGTATGCTTTGATGGGCCCGGCAAGGCCCGCCGGGTGTCGCTGAGGGTCCACCGCCTGGACCCTCACCAGCAAAAAAGCCCCAAAACGTCGCCGAGGGTCCAGCGTTTGGACCCTCACCGACAGTTCTCCGTCCGCGCCCTGCCCAGCGGCAAAAGAAGACGGGCAATCCACAAAGAAGGGAAGATTGTAGAGCCGTATGCGGTGATGTGAAACTGCAAACATGTCGGACAGGTTTTTTGCAATAATCCCAGGGATTATTTATTTTTGAGAAGGCATAGAATACACCCACGATGAACGAATTCAAAGAATTGATGACCGAAATAGACCGGTTTACTGAGGAACGCGACTGGGATCAGTTCCATAATCCAAAGGATTTGGCGGTGGCATTATCCATAGAGGCTTCGGAGTTGATGGAACTTTATCTCTGGAAAAAGCCGGAGGAAGCAAATGTCGGCAAAGTGAAGGAAGAACTGGCCGATGTCTTCAACTATGCGTTCCTCCTCGCTAGCAAATACCAGTTTGACGTCCCCACGATCGTTCGTGAAAAGTTGGCGAAGAACGCCCAGAAGTATCCTGTCGAGAAGGCCAAAGGAGTGGCCACGAAATACGATGAACTCTAGCGAGATCAGGACCTTTCGGTTTGATAAAACCGGTCTGGAGGAAGTCCGGCTTCTTCCAAACGGCACGGATTGGCCCGTCGTGTATCTGATCACCAACTCGAAGGATGTTTATATCGGAGAAACCAGCAGTGCGGGCAACCGTATGACCCAGCACCTGGACAACCCCGAGAGAAAATCGTTAAGGGAGATACATATCCTCTTTGACGATGAATTCAACAAATCAGCAATCCTGGACATCGAGCAATCCTTGATCCAGTTGGTGTCTGCTGACAACAAGCTGAATCTCCTAAACAGGAATGGCGGTCAGTCCCAAAAACATAATTACTTCCAGCGCGAAAAGTATCAGGCGAAAATCAGTTCAATCTGGCAGAAACTCCAGCAAATGCAGCTGGCATCCAAGAATTACGATGACATCCTTAATTCCGACTTGTTCAAATTCTCTCCGTACAATTCACTGACGGAGGAGCAGTCGGTTGCCTGTTATTCCGCTCTGGATGATGCCATTGATAAGCTTAGGGCTGGCGTAAAGAGTTCTTTTGTTTTGCACGGGTCTGCCGGAACGGGCAAGAGTGTCGTTCTTGTCAACATTATGAACCGGCTGATCAACGCAACGACTGTCGCGATGGATGAGACGGATGATGAAGAGGAACTGTCCCCATATCTTCGAATCCGCAGGAAGATAGCGGAGTATGTAAACAAGAATGGTCCCTTGAAAGTTGCTCTGGTTATGCCAATGGCGTCGATCCGGAAGACGCTGAAGGCTGTTTTCAGGCAAACCGGCCATGGTTTGAAGGCGAATATGGTGATAGGCCCTTCGGACATTTCTAATGAAGAATATGATATCCTGCTTGTAGATGAAGCGCACCGCTTGCCTCAGTATAAGAATATCAGCTGGATGGGTTCGTATAAGCAGACGACGGAGGCAATATTCGGAGAAGGGGCAGACCCCCATGATTATACTTCTCTGGATTGGATCTTGAATCGCAGCAAGTACTCGATTCTTGTATATGATTCGGCTCAGACCGTCAAGGGAAGCGACATAACGGAAGACCAATACCTACGGGCGTTCCACCGGGAGCAAGTCTCTGTCAGCAATCATTGGCTGTTTTCGCAGATGAGGTGCAAGGGCGGACAGGCATATATTGATTATCTGTCGAGGATATTCAATTGTGAGGATGGTTTGGGAAGGAAAGAGATTGTGAACTATGATTTCAAGTTATTCGATCACATCCAAGATATGATCCAAGCGATCAAACGCAAAGACAAGGAGATTGGGCTTTGCCGTTCGGTTGCGGGTTATTCTTGGGAATGGATTTCAAAGGGCTGCAAATCGTTGGAAGAGGTAAAGCGTCGGCATTTGGAAGACATCACCATTGAGGGACATAAATACATTTGGAACATGAGCAATATGGAGTGGATTCTCCGCCCGAGCTCCATCGATGAAATTGGCTGTATCCACACCACGCAGGGCTACGACTTGAATTATGCCGGTGCCATTTTCGGAGAAGAAATCGATTACGACAAGGATAGGAATCAAATCATTATTGATCCATCCAAGCATTTTGATTCGAATGTTCAGCGTGGCGCAGACGCAGAAGAATTGAAGAAATACCTGATTAACTCCTACAAAGTAATGATGTCCCGGGGAATCAAGGGCTGCTATGTCTATGCTTGCAATCCGTCCCTCCGGGAGTACTTGTCCCGGTTCATCCCGAGATAACCAACCTGCTCCAAACTATGATCGGCAAATACCCCATCATAACCCTCTGCGGGAGTACGCGCTTCAAGGAGCAGTTCCTGGAGGCGCAGAAGCGGTTGACGCTCGAGGGCAATATCGTAATCAGCGTCGGGCTCTTCGGACACGCCGGCGACGAAGAGGTCTGGACGGAAGGCACCAAGGAGATGCTAGACGACATGCACAAGCGCAAGATCGACATGGCCGATGCCATCTACGTGATCAACGTGGGCGGATATATCGGAGAGAGCACCCGTAGCGAGATCGAGTATGCGCTGCGGAACGGGAAGAAGGTGTATTATCTGGAACCGGCTGAGTGAAGGGCCCGTAAACAAAGCCGCTTTCCGTTAGCGGAAGCGGCTGGCTTTCAGGATGATCCGTTCAAATTCCTCGCAGAGGCGCGCCCTGGCGGCCTTGCTCTCCGCCCGCCCGGGAAAGAGCATGTCGAAGGCGTGGGTGTTCCCGTGGAAGACATCCACGCGCGCATCCACTCCGGCGGCCTGGAGATTCTTCACATAGGTGAGGGTCTCGGCATAGAAAGGCTCCCCGTCGGCGACGAAGGTATAGCAGGGGGGTAGTTCTGAATAGTCCGTCTCACGGGCCGGGGAGGCATACTTGCTCACGGAATCCGTCCCGTACTGTTCGCCCAGATAATGCTTCCATCCCCAGTGGTTGCGTTTCGTGTTCCAGACCTTGCCGTGGTTATCCCTTGATGACTCCGTGTCTTCGCAATCCAGCATCGGGTAGAGCGGGATCTGCATAGCAACGGGAACCGAGCCTTTGTCACGGTTGTACAGGCATACGGCAACGGTCAGGCCCCCGCCAGCGCTCTCGCCGCCCACGATGATACGCTTCCGGTCGATGCCCAGTTCGTCGGCGTTCTCGTACATCCACTCCAGTGCGGCATAACAGTCCTCCAATGCTGCGGGGTAGGGGGCTTTTCCTGCCAGGCGGTAGTCCGGGCAGACGACGACGGCGCCGTACTCTTTGGCCAGCATCTTGCCGCAGGACATATCCAACATGTAGGACCCGCCCAGCATGTAGCCCCCTCCGTGGATCCAGAGGATGCCCGGCACGGGGCCATCGGCCTCCTTCGGCCGGAGGATCCGCGCCTTCATCCGTCCGGCCTCAGTATCGATGTAGGCTGTACGGGAAACAAGGGGCCGCCCGCCACCGGAAATGATGGAGAGAAGCAAAAGCAGCAGCGACAGGAGCGTCTTCATGGATTCCTTGCAGGCAAGTTAATCAAATTGTTCGACGATCGCAAAGAATAGGTGTCTTGTCTTGTTCTCGAATTATCATTACATTTGTGACAAAGCAGGGTTGAAACAGATATGGAACGGAAACCCAAGGAATTCTACGAATCACCTTTGACGACCGTCGTCGAGGTGGAGCAGGAGGGCCTGGTGTGCGCCAGCCCTAAGTTCAAAAAACCATTTAGCGACGAGGAGGACTGGTAGCCATGAAGAAGTTGTATCTCATTCTTTGCGCGGTACTTGCGCTGGCGGCCTGCGGAAAGCTCTCTTCCGGGGACGACATTTCCCAAGAGACGGTTTCCGTTCAGGACCTGGTTTTCGACTTTTCCGTGAATTATCCCGGCCAGACGAAGGCCGTGAAAGGCGGCTGGGAGACCGGGGACAAAGTGTTCGTCTTCTTTGAGGGCGTAACGACCGGATACGTGACGATGAGCTACGGTGCGTCCGGCTGGGGCACGCCTGTGTTCAACGGGACGGCCGATGTGTCTGCCCTGACGGAGATGGGCAAGACCCTGACCGCAGTATTCCTGCCGTTCGGGAGCAGTGCGACCGCCACCTTTGAGGGTGAATGGAAGTTCAGTACGACCTACTACAGCTATTATATGCGAGCCGAGAGAGTACCCTATACGGTGAATACCACCGACGGCATCACCACGCTCTCGGCCGAGATGGATATGGTCAATCCCGAAGGATACGTGCAGTTCTTCATCAATGAATCCAGAGGCATGGATGGCGAATATGCGCTGGGCTGCGATGCCGTGATCCCCGTGGGCGTCGCCTCCATTACCGCAGACGGCACTGTTTCGGAGACCTCGGACAAGACCGCTGCCGATGACTTGCCCAGCTACAGTTATGACGGTGGCTCCCTCTTCAGCGGCAAACTGGTCGAGGGATACAACTACAAGCACGATGACGACTTCTACTATTACTTTGCCTTGATCAATACGGTGGATAATAGCCGGGCCGATTTGTTTGTGAGGCGTGAGCAAGAACTTGCCAGCCACGCTGCGGTGAGACTTCCTAATCCAGGCAGTGGTAAGTGGGTGCCTGTTGGCGCAGGTATCACGGTCGATTTGGGCTCCGGCCGCGGCACTTGGCATACTTGCAACTTTGGTGCTTCTGCCCCGGAAGAACTTGGAACGATGTGCAACTGGGACGATGCCTACGCTGCTGGTTTACCTTCGAAGTCTGTTCTCGACTCAGAGTCGCTGGTATTGATATGCATTGCGATTCACGGCCAGGAAGGTTTGGTCATAAAAGATTCAGACATAAACGGATTCATATTCCTTCCCAAGAATATAGGGCAGGAAGGCCAGTATTGGACTTCGACAGAGGATGACGCCTCCTTTGCCTATATTTATGTCTTCGATGGCGATTATAGTCTCAATGCGGATAACTTTGCCCACAAGGATGAAATACTCGCCGTACGTCCCATTCAGGATTAAAAAAGCTGGTCACCAGCGGTCTGAGACGCGGGTGACGCGGGTGAGCGCCAGGTCGAGGCAGAACACCTTGTCATAGAGTTCCAGGGCGCCGTCCGGGGTCTGCGCCTTGAAGCGGTGGTGCGTCATCCAGCCGTCGTGCTTCAGTTCGTCCGGGGATAAAGGCGGGGTTAGGAGCACTTCCTCCCCGGATGCCTCCGGCGCGCTCGGGAGGTAATTCGGGTTGCTGTACGTCTCGGAGATCTCGTCGAACGACACGGGCTCGTAGCCGGGGAATTCGTCCGGCCGGTCCAGGCAATACTGGATGATCGTTTCCTCCGCCTTCTGCTGCTTGCAGGTGGAGACGGCCCCCAAGCTCAGGATGACCGCAAGTAGTAGGAGTATTCTTTTCATCGTAGTTCTTCTCGTCAGGAGGTGTATATGCTGTTTCGGATGGCTGTCTGCAAATATAAAAATATTTCATCTTTTTCTGTATCTTTACGATGGCAGTCAAAAACTCACGGTTATGACACGAAAAAGATTATTTGAAATCGTCGAAAGGGGCGGACAGTCGGACAAGGTAAGCCTCGCCTACGACATCTTGATGTTCATCGCGATCACGGTCAGCATCTTCCCGTTGATGTTCGTCGAAGAGTATCCGGTCTTCAAGTGGTTCGAGATGGTCACGGTCGCCATCTTCATCCTCGACTATCTCTTCCGGTGGAGCACGGCGGATTACAAGCTCGGCAAGGGCGCCTTGTCGTTCCTGTTGTACCCGCTCACGCCGATGGCGATCATCGACCTGCTGTCCATCCTGCCTGGGTTGAGCCTGATCTCGCGCGGGTTCAAGATCCTGAGAATAACAAGATTGTTCAAAGTCCTGAGACTGTTCAAATTCCTGCGGTATTCCGACAAGATGGAGATCCTCTGGAACGTGATCAAGCGGGAGAAGGGAGTCCTGCTGACGGTGTTGGGTTTCGCCATCTTCTATGTGTTCCTCACGGCCCTGATCATGTTCAATGCGGAGCCGCATTTCAATCCGGAGACCGGGGCGGCAACCTTCCAGGATTTCTTCGATGCGCTGTATTGGGCGACGGTCACGCTGACGACCGTCGGTTACGGCGACCTCTGTCCCGTGACGGACATCGGCCGTTGCGTGAGCATGCTCTCCTCCCTGTTCGGCGTGGCGGTGATCGCCCTGCCGTCCGGCGTCATCACCGCCAGCTACCTGGAAGAGCTGCGGTCGCGGAAGAGAAATAAAAAAGAATAACGGGACCGTGCCATGCTGAACAAGTTTCTACAAATGGCGGTCCTGGCGCTGAGCCTGCAGGTGACGGCCCCTTTCGCCGGCTACCTTTTCGCCTACTTCGAAGGCCGGGGGCCGAAAGAGAGCCAGGAACAGCTGCGTTTCGCCGTGAGCGAGGATGCCGTGAACTGGTATGCCCTGAACGACAACCAGCCAGTCATCGCCAGCGACAGCATCAGCGTGAGCGGCGGCATCCGCGACCCGCACATCCTGCGGGGCGCGGACGGCGCATTCTATATCGTCGCCACCGACATGCTGGTGGCGCGCAACGGCTGGAAGGATAATCCCGGCATCGTGCTCCTCCGCTCCGACGACCTGCTGAACTGGACACACTCCACGATCCATCTCTCGAAGGACTGGAGCGAGCATTTCAGCGACGCCTATTGGGTGTGGGCTCCCCAGACCATCTACGATCGGAAGGCCGGTAAGTATATGATATACTTCACCTTGCAGCGCAGCGACCGCAAGTCCCTGATCACGTATTACGCCTATGCCAATGCGGATTTCACGGGCTTCGAGAGCGAGCCGCAGATCCTCTTCCAGGCCCGCTATGGGTCGATCGACAACGATATCGTGGAGGGGCCGGATGGACGCTATCATCTCTTCTATAAAGGGAACACCAAGGACGCCGCCGGCAAGGAAGTGAAAAACGGCATCCAGCAGGCCACGTCCCGGAGGCTCCTGGGGCCATGGAAGGAGGACTTCGTGTACCTGGACGCCTACGCCGACACGCCCACGAGCGTGGAGGGCAGCAGCGTCTTCAAGCGCAACGACCGGGATGAATACGTGCTGATGTACGACCTCTACAGCAGCGGCCGCTATGAATACCAGACCTCCCGGGACCTGCGGCATTTCACTGCGGAGCCGCAGTCGTTCCGCAAGGACTTCTCGCCACGCCACGGCTCGGTCGTCTCCCTGACGGCCGAGGAACTGGACCGCCTGCAGCAGAAGTGGGGCTACGTGCTGACGCACCGCTTCGAGAGCACGGGCAATCCCATCATCCGCGACAAGCACACGGCGGACCCGGCGGTGCTGGTGGAGCGGGACACGCTCTGGCTGTTCACCGGTCACGACCGGTCCGGCAACCAGAGCAATTACGTGATGAGCGACTGGCTGCTCTACAGCACGACGGACCTGCGTCACTGGACGGAACATCCTTCGCCCCTGCACATCGAGGATTTCAGCTGGGCCGACAGCAAGCAGGCCTACGCGGGCCACGTGGCGGAGCGGAACGGGAAGTACTACTGGTATGTGTCGACCAACTGGTGCGGCATCGGGGTCGCCGTGAGCGACAGGATCACGGGCCCCTACAAGGATGCGCTGGGGAAGCCGCTGCTGACGGTCAAGGACTGCCGGGCGTCCACCCACAGCTGGGCCTGCATCGATCCGGCCATCCTGATCGACGACGACGGCACGCCCTATATCATCTGGGGCAACAAGGAATGCTACTACGCCAAGCTGAAGGACTCGATGACGGAAATCGACGGGGAGATCCACCAGATTGAACTGCCCGGTTTCACGGAGGCGCCCTGGCTGCATAAATACAACGGCAAGTACTACCTGACCTATGCCGCTGGCTGGCCGGAGAAGATCGCCTATGCGGTCAGCGACCACATAGGCGGCCCGTACCGGCCGATGGGCGTCATCAGCGAGATCGCCGGCAACTCGAACACCACGCATCCGGCCATCGTCCGGTTCCGGGACCGTTGGTTCTTCTTCTCGCACAACGGCGCCCTCCCGGACGGGACGAGCTACAGCCGTTCGGTCATCGTGGAACCGTTGCACTACGGCCCGGACGGCCGCATCCTGAGCATTCCGCCCACGGCAGAGGGGGCAGCCGGCACATTCGTGAGGTAGTTATTCCGAAGCGTAGGAAAAACCTTGTATCTTTACAGCCCGAACCAAAACCGTTACAGATGAAACTAGGACCTGTCGCCGCCCTGCTCGGGCTTTCACTCATCGCCTGCCCGCTCCTCTACATTTTCGTCGGTCCCGCACTGGATGCGGAGCAGCTCGCCACGCTGCGCATCCTGCTGACCATCACCGGATGCAGCGCCCTCTACTGCTTCGTCGTCGGTGAACTGACCGGCAACAATAGCCAGATGGACAAGCTCTGGAGCATCCTGCCCGTCGTCTACACCTGGATCATCGCGGTCCGGGGCGGGATGGCGCCGCGGCTCGTGGTGATGGCCGCGCTCGCCACCCTGTGGGGCGCGCGGCTCACCTTCAACTTCGCCCGCAAAGGCGCCTACAAGCTCCGTTTCTGGGAGGGGGAGGAGGACTACCGCTGGGCGGTGCTCCGGGCCAAGAAGGAGTTCCAGCCCCGCTGGAAGTGGATGCTCTTCGACCTGTTCTTCATCAGCATCTACCAGAACGTCCTCGTCCTGATGATCACCTTCCCGGCGCTCGTCAACATGGGCTCGGCCGCTCCCGTCAACTGGGTTGACTGCCTCGCGGCCGTCCTCACGGCCGGGTTCGTGCTCTACGAGACCATCGCGGACGAGCAGCAGTGGCGCTTCCAGTCCCGCAAGTGGGCGATGCTCCGCGAGGGACGCACCTTGGAGAGCCTTCCCGCCCCGTACAACAAGGGATTCAACACGACCGGCCTCTGGCGCCTCAGCCGCCACCCCAACTACTTTGCGGAGCAGGGGACCTGGATCGCCTTCTACCTCTTCTCCGTGGCGGCCGGCATCGGCATCGTCAACTGGAGCATTGCCGGCGCCCTGCTGCTGGTCGTCCTGTTCCTGGGCAGTTCCGCCTTCGCCGAGGAGATCAGCAGCGGCAAATACCCCGGATACAAGCAGTATCAGCAGACCGTCTCCCAGTTCCTGCCCCTCAAGCCCCGGTCTTAGCCGGAACCGTTGCGGCTGGTTCTTTACCGGATGGCCTTGATGTCTTCGTAGAAGAGGTAGTGCTTGTCCGCCTTCATCGCCTTGAGCAGTTCGTCGGGTTTGGGCTGGAAGCCGCCGGGGCGGGGGTGACGCGGCATGGCGTTGCGCCAGGTCAGGACATAGGAGCACTTGTAGTCCGACAGGATGCGCTGCAGGTCGAGGCTGAGCGGGCCGCACTCGCTGAGGGCGAATAGCTTGCCCTTCTCGTCGGCGGTCCTGGAGACGAAGTCCAGGGCCGTGCGGATGTTGCGGTTGAACTCCTCGCCCTGGCCATACCAGTCGATGGAGAGCATGTCGCAATACGCGTCACCGGGATAGCCGCGCAGGTATTCCTCCTTGGAGTAGACCTTGTCCGTGTTGTACATAAACAGGATGTTGTGCAGACCCTTGGCGCGCAGGTAATCGACCGTGTAGCGGAACAGGGCGGCATACTCCTCGTCGTAGCAGCGCCCGCGGCCCCACCAGAAGAAACTTCCGGAGTGCTCGTGGTACGGGCGGAACAGGAACGGGATGAGCCTGCCGTCGTCGTCACGCCAGCTCAGGAAGAAGCGCGCGAGGCGGTCGAGCCAGGAGTTGAACATCGCGTTGTTCGTCCCGCCGGGCAGGACGCTGCGTACGGCGTTCAGGCCGTCGGCCGACAGCATATCGACCTCCCAGGCGGAACCTGCGCCGTTGGGCTCCTTGATGCCCGGCCACTGCGAGGTGATCGGGTTCACGAGGTGCCAGCTGACCGTCAGGATGCCGTCGCGGTCGTGGAACCACTTAGCCATCTTGCGGATCTGGTTGAAGGAGATCGAATCGAGGCTGCGGGCGCCGCCGAGCTCCAGCTCGCCCAGCTCACAGCCGGCGATGGCCGGATAGTCTCCGGTGTTGGACTTGGTGTCGGAATTGCCTTCGACCTCCCACCAGGTGTAGCCGGTGAGCAGGTCGTCTTGGTGGCCGTACATGATCCCTTTGTCGCGGATCTTAGCGAGCCGTGCAAGCAGTTGCCGCGCTTCCGGAGTGGCCTCCGGGTCTGCGCACTTGTAAGTCTGAGCCGACACCGTCAGTGCGGCCCCGAGGGCAAGAATGGTCAGTATCGTCTTCATGGGATTCTTGTTTAACGTGCGTCCTTGACCCAGTGCATTACGGCCACGGCACCGTCGATGTCCTCGATGATGTCGGCGGGCTTGGCGACGCCCTTGGCCGCCCAGATGTTCATCCCGGCGAGCGGCTCCACGACGGTGCCGCCCTCGTTGAAGCGGCCGTCAGGGCCGATCAGGCCGGTGGTGTCCAGCCCCCACTGGCGGGCGAGGAAGGAGTAAGCCGCCTGGCGCTTGTCGAAGTCGTAATTGTGCTGGCCCAGCGGGAAATGGACGCTCTCGAGCCGGTCCTTGGCGCCGTAGAAGCCGTAGATCCGCTGGACATAGGGGACCTCGATCTCGGGGTTCAGCGCAGTCCAGTCGCCGCCGTCGGAGACCAGCAGCATCGGGCGCGGGGCACACATCGCCGCGATCTCGGGGAGGGTGGTGCCGCCGCCGCTCAGGGGCAGCAGGGTGCCGCTCTCGCACTCGCAGCCGCCGGCGAAGTAGGAGGACATCATCACAACGGGCATGGAGAGGGTGATGCGGTCGTCGATGGCGGTGACGAACATGCTCTGGCTGCCGCCGCCCGAGCATCCGGTGATGCCCACGCGGCCGGGGTCGACTTCCTTGAACTTCAAGGCGTAGTCCAGCAGCCGCTCGGCGCAGAGGATGTTGTAGGGCTGGGCGAGCCCGGTGTGGTGGTAGGCGGGGTCGAACTGCGGGCTGGGACCATTGCAGAACATGCTGAAAGACACGGCGATGCACCCCATGCTGGCCTGCATGGCGCAGCGGCGCTGCACCACCTCGGAGCCGTGGCCGGCGTCGCTGTGGCCGTGGGGGTTGATCACCAGCGGGTGCGCGCCCCGGGCGGTCTTCGCGGGCCAGTAGATGGCCCCGAAGGCATAAAGCCCGGGGAGGATCTCGAGGGCGAGGTCCTGCACGGCGTACCGGCCGTGGTTGCGCTTCCTGGACAGGAAGACCTTTCCGTCGAACTGCGCCGGCACCTTGTCCAGACCCACGCTGTGGCGGATGTCGGCCTGCAGGACGGCCTTGCGCGCCTCCCAGGCCGCCTGGCCGTCGTACTTGGCGGACAGGTAGTCCAGCAGGGCCCGCCCCTCGTCAGGGTTGCGGCGGGAGTGCCGGAAGCGTGAGACGCTGTAGTAGGGGCTGCCGTTGCCGTTGTTCCACTCGGCGTTGTAGCCGAAGGGCCAGAGCAGCGCCTCGAGGGTTTGCTCCAGGTCCCAGGGACGGATGCGGAAGTCGGCGAAGTCGACCATCAGGTCCTCGGGGACGCTGCGGGCGTTGATGCGGACGCCGAACTGCTCCGCTACGTCGGCGAGCACATCGCGCAGCGGCCGGGCATACGTGTTGACATACTTGGAGAGGTCGGGCTGCGCCGGCTGCTGGGCAGCCGCGGTCCCGGCCAGAAGCAATGCGGCGAACAGCGTCGCCAGAAGGAGCTTCTTCATATATCGGTCTCTAAAAGGTTCTCTGCAAGATACGAATTTTCTGCGAAACTGCCCGTCTTCGGAACCTGATTCCGGTTGCGAAAGAATCCGAAAAAAGATATCTTTGTTCTGTCCGAATATACCACATCTCATGAAGCGATTGTTTTCCCTTTTCTGGTTCGCCGCTATGGCGGTGTTGTGCGCCGCGCAGACGCAACCTGTCCTGCAATATGATTTTTCGCGCAGCGAGGGCGCCGTGGTCCGGGATGCCTCCGGCTCCGGCCTGGACGGCCGCCTCTGCGGCTCGGCCCGGCTGGAATGGCGCGGCCGAACGGCCCTGGTCAACCTGGGCTACGACGGCGGGTATGTCGATATGGGCCCGCAAATCGGCCGTATCCTCAAGGGTTCCAATTCCTTCACGGTGGCGGTGAAGTATCTGGTGGAGGAAGATGCCTCCTTGCAGGGGAACGGATATTTCCTGTGGGCTTTTTCCACGCAGGAGCTCAATACCCGTACCGAGGGGCGTACCACGCCTACAAACTCAATATCCAGCGCAGCGAGAACTCCGTCGGCGGCTGGACCCGCGAGACCCTGATGGACATCGGCAAGCCCTCTGCCAAGGGGGAGTGGCAGTACGTCGTCTACACGCAGGACGGCACCTATGGCCGGCTTTACCTGAATGGCAAGTTGGTTGCGTTCAACAACGATATGTTCACGATGTCCCGCACCTTCCCGGGGGAGGAGACACCCGTTTACAACTGGATGGGCCGCGCGCCCTTCCCGGGAGACAGTTTCCTGGCCGGGACACTGCTCTCGGACGTGCGCGTGTACACGGAGGCCCTCTCCGACAGGGAGGTGCGTACCCTCACCAACAAGGTGCTGCGCGAGGACCTCACCGCCCACGATTTCCTGTACTGCGGTGAGTCCCACGACCGGAAGATCTTCAAGGTTGCGGACGGCCGGATCGTGTGGCGCTACGACAATCCTGCTGGTCGGGGTGAGCTCAGCGACACCATCCTGCTGGACGATGGTCACATCCTGATCGCAGACCAGTTCGGGGCAGCCGAACTGGACGCCGACGGACGTGAGCTCTGGCGGATCCCGGCCCCGGAGGGCACGGAGATCCATACCCTGCAGCCCATCGGCACGAAATACATCCTATACATCCTTCAGGACCTGCCCGTTGCCAAGGTGATCGTACGCCGGCTCAGCGACATGAAGGTCGTGCGGCAGTTCGACGTCCCCGTGAATCCAGACGCACTGATGCATTTCCAGTTCCGCTGTGCGCGCCTGACCCGGCGTGGCACGCTCCTGATCGCCCATATGGGCGACGGTGGCATCACGGAGTGGGACGACCGCGGTAGAATGCTCGCCAAATGGGACATTCCGGGCCCGTGGGGCGTGTGCGAACTGGACAACGGAGACATCCTGGCGGTGAGCAACCGCAATTACGTGCGCCAGTTCCGGCGTGACGGGACCGTGGTCTGGGAGCAGGACCTGGCGCGCTACGGCTGCACCATCCCGCAGAAGGCCTACCGCCTCAAGAACGGGAACACGGTGGTTACCAATTGGTTCAGCGAGTGGGATGAGGTGGCCGTGGGCTCCTTCGACCGCTCTGCTCCGCCGGTCCAGGTGGTCGAGATTGACCCCGAAGGACGGCTTGTCTGGCAGATGGCCTCCTGGGAGGAGATGGGCCCTGCCACAACCTTCCAGCCCCTCGACGAACCCGTCGTCCGTTCGGCCTGCTTTTTTGGTCGTTTCAAGTAATCAATTATCTTCCGTAATATGAAAAAGATTCTCTCTCTGTTGATCGTCTCCCTGTGCCTGGTCTGGACGGCGCAGGCGGGGCCGAAGGATTCCAAGACCCATTATGCCGAGGAGGCGCTCCGGCCCTACGTGGAGAGCGGGCGGCTCGCCGGCGCCATCAGCGTCTTCTACAAGGACGGCGTGCAGGAGACCTGCTGCATCGGCTATGCCGACGTGGCGGCCCGCCGCCCCATCCGGATGAACAACGTGTTCATGCAGTGCTCGCAGACCAAGGGCTTCTGCGGGGTGACCATCGCCAAACTGGTGGAGGAGGGGAGGATCTCGCTGGACGATCCCGTGTCCAAGTACCTGCCCGAGTTCGCCACCCTGTGGGTCCAGGACGGCGTCAAGGACGGCGTGCGGACCCTCCACCGTGCCCGCAACGTGCTCACTGTCAGGATGGTGCTCAACCATACGGGAGGCTTCCCCTTCGAGATCAGCGCCAAGCGTCCGGACGTCCGGGGCGGCGGCTGGTCCGGCGGGGCGCCCCTGCGCCAAACCGCCAGTATCGCCGCCGCCTCGCCCCTGATGTTCGAGCCCGGCACGAACGTGCTGTATTCCAATACGGGGATCGACATCGGCGCCGCCATCGTGGAGGTGGTCACGGGGATGAAGTGGGAGCAGTATCTCAAGCAGGAGGTCCTGGACCCGCTGGGGATGAAGTCCACCTGGTTCTGGCCCACCGACCGGCAGCTCCGCTCCAAGATCGAGCTCTACGAGACCCAACCGGACGGCCCCGCGAAGTGGGTCGAGGAGGTGGGCAACCAGCAGCGCCCCTACAACGACGCCCACGTGTTCGCGTCCGCCGGCGCCGGCCTCTGGACTACGGCCAGCGACCAGCTGAAGTTCTACAAGATGCTGATGAATCTCGGCGTGGGGGACAACGGCGTCCGCATCCTCAAGGAGGAGACGGTCCGCAACCTGCTCGCGCGCTCGACCCGCCCCGCGGGGATGGAAGGCTATTCCCTCGGCCTGACCGCACCCGAGCAGGACAGCGAGGACGCCTGGTTCGGCCACGGCGGCGCCTGGGGTACCCAGTGCTCCGTCAACTGGCACAAGAAGGAACTCCGGCTCTGGGTCATCCAATGCCCCGCCGGGGGCCAACCATGGACCCCCGACGTGGACAAGGCTGCGGAGAAGTTCTTCGCCCGCTCGTTTGACAATTCCGCCCTCAACGCCTACACCGGACGCGTCCAGTAAAGGGCCGGATCAGAAACCGGCGGGAGAGAGGAAGACGGTGGGAATCAGCAGCAGGAATCCCAGCACGAGCAGCACCGGGACCATCTTCCAGATCCAGCGCACCCAGCGGGTGTAGGGGATGCGGGCCATCGCCAGCGCGGCCATCAGCACGCCGGAGGTGGGCGTGACCATGTTCGTGAAGCCGTCGCCGAACTGGTAGGCGAGCACCATCGCCTGGCGCGACACGCCGACCATGTCGGAGAAGGGGGCCATGATCGGGATGGTGATGGCGGCCTTGGCCGTGGCGCTGGGGATCAGGAAGTTGATCAGCGCCTGGATGCCGTACATCGCGCCCAGCGAGGCGAGCGGTCCCGTGCCCTCCAGCCCCTCCTGCATCGCGTGCAGGATGCTGTCCACCACCTTGCCGTCCTGCAGGATGACGATGATGCCGGAGGCGAATCCCACCACCAGGGCCGCGGAGAGGATGTCCCGGGCTCCGCTGAGGAACTCGTCGGCGATCCGGTTGGCGGAGAATCCCGCCAGGATGCCGCAGACGATGCCCATCACCAGGAAGAGCCCCGTAATCTCCGGCAGGTACCATTTCCAGCAGGTCACGCCCACGATGAGCAGCCCCACCGTGACGGCCAGCACGCCCAGGATCACGGCCTGGCGGCGCGACAGGGGAGCCGCCTCCGCTCCGGCCTCCGCCGTGACGTCGCGGCGGCTCCGCCGGGCGTAGAGGACGACGAAGACACAGAGGAGCAGGGTCAGCAGCGCCCAGCAGAACAGGCGGTACCCCAGCCCGGAGAACAGCGGCAGGTCCGCCATCCCCTGGGCGATGCCCACGGTGAACGGGTTCAGGAAAGCGCTGGAGAATCCGACGTTGGAGGCCACGTACACCACCAGCATCCCCATCAGCGGATCGTAGCCCAGCGACACGGCGAGCGGGACCATGATCCCCACGAAGGGGATGGTCTCCTCGCTCATCCCGAACACGGCTCCGGCCAGCGAGAAGAGCACGGTGACGGCCACCAGCACGGCCTTGTCGTGCCGGCCGACCCGGGCGATGAAACGCCGGATGCCGGCCGTGACGGCGCCCGTGGCGTTAAGCAGCCAGAAGGCGCCGCCGACGACCAGGATGAAGATGATGATGCCGGCCTGCTTGACGAATCCGTGATAGATGGCGGAGAAGACCTGCAGGGTCTGGGGCGCGGCCGGCCGGGACTCGAAGCGGACCGTCCCGTCCGCCCCCGTCACGTACTCACCGCCCGGCACGAACCAGGTGGCCGCGGCGCTCAGGAGGATGAGCAGGGCGATGAGTACATAGGTGTTCGGGACCCGGATCTTCTTCATCCAGTGCGTTTCGTCAGTACTTGAGCAGAATGGCGTCGTGGTTCTTGCGGAGCGCCGTGACGTTGTCGAAGACCATCGTGGGGTTCTCCTCAGGGTTGAACGGCTCCCACTTGGGCAGGCCCTTGCAGTTGGGGTCGCCGGTCTTGATGAAGGCGATCCAGGCGCTGCTGACCAGGTCGGCCATCTTGTACGCCTCGGGCGTGCCGCCGGTCATCTCGCGCTGGTTGGCCACGTTGTTGAACATGAACGGGAGCTCCATCCCGTGGCAGGCGGCCAGGGCGCCGTCGTTGACCGCGGACTTCCAGGCAAAGAGGTAGACATAGGCGTCGGCACCGCCCTGCGCCTGCTTGGCGGTGGCCTGCGCGATCACGCGCGGACGCGTCCGAAGGTCGGTGTTGACCAGCTCCTTAGGCTCCTGGCCGGGATACACGGTCTCGAAATCTTTGACGAACTGCTGGAACTTCTCCTCGCCCAGCCGGGGCAGGAGGCGCTCCTTGACCTGGTCCATCGAGAGGGTCACGTTATTGGTGTAGCAGGACTCGTTGAGGTTGGACCCGATCAGCATCGGGACATCCTTGCTGCACTCGGCGCCGGTGGGGTCGAACGGATGCTGGACCAGGTATTTGCCGTCCACGACGGGGGAGTAGCCGCCGCGGCCGAGCCGGCGCGTGGCGCGGCTCCCGGCCGCCACCAGCTCCTCATACGAGAACTTGTCGAGGTCCACGTCCGGACCGGGCTTGAGACCCAGCTCCTCCACGACGGCGAGGCCGAGCGCCCGGCTCTGCTCCGGCTCCTGCTGGCGCAGGGTGGAGCCGCTCTGGACGATCGCCCGGTGGAACAGCCCCTTGGCGGAGGGCATCGCCATCAGCGTGGAGGTCTTGCCGCCACCGCCGCTCTGGCCGCCGATTGTCACGCAGCCCGGGTCTCCGCCGAAGGCTGCGATGTTGTTGTGGACCCACTCGAGGGCCTTGACGAGGTCCTGCTGGCCGAGGTTGACGGACTCGGCGTACTTGCCGCCGAGGCCGGACAGGTCGAGGTATCCCAGGATGTTGAGGCGGTGGTTGACCGTGACGACCACGATGTCACCCTTCTCGGCGAGGGCACGTCCCTCCTGCGCGGGGAGGAAGATGGCCGAGCCGGAGGAGTAGCCTCCGCCGTGGATCCACACGAAGACCGGACGCTTGCGGCCGTCCAGTGCCGGGGTCCAGACATTGAGCACCTGGCAGTTCTCGGAGCTCTTCTCGTTCTTGAACTCGAAGCCGAAATCGTAGTCGCTCGGGTTGCCGCCCCAGCGCATGTTCTGGCCCTGCATGGCCTGCGGGCCGTAGACCTGGGTCTTGCGGACGCCGTCCCACTTGTCGGGGGCCTGCGGCGGCATGAAGCGCGCGGCCTTGGCATACGGCACGCCCTTGAAGGTGTAGATGCCGCCGTCGTTGTAGCCCATGATCTTGCCGGAGACCGTGGCTACGATGCAGTCATCTCCCGTGGTGATGGGGCCCTTGGCGGAGCCCTGTCCGTTGTTTGTGCACGCAGCGAGCAGCAACATGGCAGCTCCAGCGGCGAGGATCAGTAACTTCTTCATTGGATGGTGGTTATGGATGCTTGATACTGTTCTTAAAAGACCGTGCGCGTGGCGCTGCGGTCGCTCCAGGCGTGGTCCTTCGGGAAGGGCTGGCCGCCCCAGGCCTTGCAGCTGGTCCAGGGCAGGGAGGCGTCCGTCCAGAAGGGATGGTTGGCGGGCAGGCCGAGCGGCAGCAGGCTCAGCGAGGTCATGTAGAGGCTGCCGTTGTTGGTGTACCAGTCGGCGATGCCGGGCTGGCGGCCCGTGAAGCCGATGGTCAGGAAGCCCTTCTCGTTGAAGTTCTCCTTGCCGTCGTACATCGAGTGCATCACGGCGGTGAGGGCGGCCCGGACCTGGCCGGGCACGAGCCCGGCGGGGAGCTGGTCATACCAGGCCAGCAGGGCGAGCGGCTGCATCGTGGCCATCCGGTAGGGGATGGAGCGGCCGAACACCGGGAACGTCCCTTCCGGGGAGATGAAGCGCTCGAGGATGATGGCGAACTTCTGTGCGCGGTTGAACTCGCGGGCGAAGTTCATCCGGTACGAGCCGCGCCGGGCGTCCATCATGTTGCGGAGCGTCTCCAGGTACATCGGGTGAAAGACGTAGCTGCTGTAGTAGTCGAATGCGAAGGAGGTGCCGTCGGCATACCAGCCGTCCCCGACATACCACTCCTCGACCTTGCGGATGGTGGAGCTGATGCGGTACATATCGTAGTCGGAGCCGGCCTTGGCGAGGAAGCTCTCGATGGTGGAGGAGAAGAGCAGCCAGTTGGTGTAAGGGGGATCCACCACGCGCAGCCCCTTGAAGCAGTCGAAGTAGCGCTGCTTGGTCCGGTCGTCGAGCGGCTCCCAGAGCGCGTCGTAGCCGCGGATGAAGCTCTCCGCGATGTAGGCGGCGTCCACGAGGGCCTGGCCCTCGCCTTTCCAGAGCAGGTAGTCCGGCGAGGCGGGATCGACGGCGTTGGCGTAGGCGCGCAGGGCCCACTCGCGGAGTTGCTTGCGCTTGGCGCCCTCGGGCGTGTCGTCGTCCGGCAGGGACAGCCAGGGCGCGATGCCGGCCATCAGGCGGCCGAAGCATTCCATATAGGTGACCTTGATGTTGCGGCCGTCCCAGGTGGGGCTGGTCTCCACGAGCATGTTGGCCTGGAGCTTGCCCTCGGCCATATTGCTGAGGACGGGCTCGGCCAGCTGGCAGGCGATGGACACCCAGTACTCGCGGTCGCGCACGCCGTCGGGGACGGGCGCGGGTGCGGCCTTGCGGCCGCGCGTTGCGGCCACGGGCGCCGGGGCGTGGCTCTCCAGGTAGCGCACGCGCTCGCAGGCGGCGAGCAGGAAGGCGCCCACGCCGAAGTCGGCCTGCGAGTTGGCGTTGACCTGCTGGCCGGGGATGGCGCGCTCGCCGATGGGCTGGACGTAGCCCACGCTGCCGTCCTTCTGCAGGGCGGTGTGGCGCAGGTAGTTCCAGGCCTTGTCGGCGACGGGAAGATATTCACCGGCCGGGAGATAGCCGTTGTTGATGCCCCACATCAGGCCGTAGGCGAAGAAGGCCGTGCCGCTGGTCTCGGGACCGGGCGCCTGCTCGGGGTCGAGCATCGAGCGGGTCCAGTAGCCGGCGTCCTGCTGGCAGCCCGCCACGGCGGCGGCGAGCCGGAGGTACTTCTGAACGAAGAAATCGCGGTTGGCATAGCTCTTGGGCATGTCCTTGAGGACCTTGGCCAGTCCGGCGAGGACCCAGCCGTCGCCGCGGGCCCAGAAGTCCTTCAGGCCGTTCGCGGTCTTGTGCTTGGGATAGACGTACTTGGCGTCGCGGAAATACATCCCCGTCTCCTCGTCGTACATCAGGCTGTCGGTGTATTTCAGGTACTCGGTGAGCTTGTCAAGGTAGCGGACGTTGCCCGTGACGTTGTAGAGCTTGGTCATCACGGGCATCACCATATAGAGCGCATCGGCCCACCACCAGAAGTCGTCCTGGGGCAGGCTCATCTCGTACTCCATCACCTCGCGGGCACGGGCGATGCGCCGGTCGTCGGGCAGGAGGTTGTAGAGGTCGACGTAGGTCTGGAAGCAGATCTGGAAGTCCCCGAACAGGACGTGGCGGTCAGTCTCGCCGTAGTTATAGCGCCACAGGCTGCGGTCCTTCTCCTTGGCGCCGCTCCACTGGTTGTGCTCCGCCCAGCGGAGGGAGTAGTCGAGCCAGTCCTGCTCGCCGGTCAGGAAGTAGGCTTCCATGTTGCCGGTATGGTAGGCGGCGACGTGCCAGAAGGGAATGTCCTCGGCGGCGTGGTGGGACTGCCAGTAGCCGTTCACCTGCCGGATGACGGCGCGGATGTCCTGCGCCTCGCCCGGCTGGGCGGCGCGGGCCGGGAGGAGGAGCGAGGCTGCCAGGAGCAGCAGGAATGTGGTCAGGGTTCTTTTCATATTTGGTAATCAGTTTTTTATCAAGTGTCTAAAATAGCAAATAATCTCAAATTTTCCGCTATGTCCGACGGGAATTTTGAGCCCTGAAGACCAAGATTTGACTATATTTGTGACATAGCGTTCAAAAAGATGAAAACCAGCATTCGAATCGCCTTGGGCCTGATCCTGGTCCTGGCGTCCGTGACGGCTTCGGCCGTCCCCACCCGGAAGGTCTATCTGAGCGGAACCGGCAGCGACGACACCGTCCTGTGGGATTTCTACTGCACTGCGGGCCGCGGCAGCGGCCGGTGGACCAAGATCCCCGTCCCCTCCAACTGGGAGTTCCAGGGTTTCGGCCAGTTCACCTACGGCCATATGCCGCTGGCCGAGCGCCTGGACGAGACCGGAATCTACCGGCACCGCTTCCCCGTCCCGGCCGCCTGGCGGGGCCAGGAGGTCACTCTGGTCTTCGGCGGGTCGATGACCGACACCTCGGTCAAACTCAACGGCCGGCCGGTCGGCGAACTGCACCAGGGCGGTTATTACGAGTTCCGGATCGACGTCACCGATGCCCTCCGGTACGGGCGGAACAACGTGCTGGAAGTCAACGTCTGCAAGAGTTCCGCCGACAAGAGCGTCGTCGACGCCGAGCGCCAGGCGGACTTCTGGGTGTTCGGCGGCATCTTCCGGCCGGTCTGGCTGGAGGTCCGCCCTGCGCTCAACATCCACCGCGTGGCGATCGACGCCCGGGCGGACGGCTCCTTCGCGATGGACGCCTTCGTGGGCGGCAGCGCGGACGGTGCCGAGGTGCGCGCCCGGGTCCGGACCCTGGACGGACAGCCTTTCGGCCCGGAGTTCTCCGCGCCGGTCGGTCCGGACGGCGTGGCGCACCTGCGCGCTGCTTTCGCGGACCCGCTGCTCTGGTCCGACGAATTCCCCAACCGCTACCGGGTGGATGCGGAGCTGGTCCGGGCCGGGACCTCCGTCCACGAGGTCTCCGAGAAGTTCGGCTTCCGGACGGCGGAGATCCGGCCCGGCGACGGCTTCTACATCAACGGCGAGAAGGTCAAGTTCCGCGGCGTGGACAGGCACTCCTTCCATCCCCGGACCGGGCGCGCGCTCAATTTCCGGCAGAACCTCCAGGACGCGGAGTTGATCAAGGAGATGAACATGAACGCCGTCCGGATGTCACACTACCCGCCCGACAGGGCGTTCCTGGACATCTGCGACTCGCTGGGCCTGTACATCATCGATGAACTCACCGGATGGGCCTCGTTCTACGGCGAGGAGGTGGGCCACAAGCTGGCCCGTGAGCTGGTGGTGCGGGACGTCAACCATCCGTGCGTGGTCCTCTGGGCCAACGGCAACGAGGGCGGCTACAATTTCAACCTCCTGCCGGACTATGCCGCCCTGGACATCCAGCAGCGGCGCGTCATCCACCCCCGTCTCGAGGAGCGGGACGTCCACACGCACCATTACCTGTCCTGGGGCGAGGCGGTCAACTTCATGTTCCAGGGCCGCAAGGTGTTCTTCCCCACGGAGTTCCTGCACGGCCTGTATGACGGCGGCCACGGCGCGGGACTGGACGACTACTGGACGCTGATGTGGAACAACCCCCTCAGCGCCGGCGGCTTCCTGTGGGATCTCGTCGACCAGGCCGTTTACCGCGACGACCTCGGCGGTACCTACGACACGGACGGCAACCACGGCGCGGACGGCATCCTGGGGCCTTACCGCGAGAAGGAAGGCAGTTTCTACGCCATCAAGGACATTTGGAGCCCGGTCCAGATGCCGGGGACCCCGTTCCTGCCACTGAGCTTCGACGGCCGGATCAAGGTGGAGAACCGCTACGCCTTCACCAACCTGTCCCAGTGCCGTTTCACGGCCACGCTCTCCCGGCTCGATTTCCGCTCCGGACAGCGCCAGGACGTCAGTTGGGACGTCCCGTCCCCGGACGTGGAGCCCGGGTTGACCGGCTACCTGCGCGTGCGGATGCCGGAGGATTTCCGGGACTACGACCTGTTCACCGTCCGGGCGGTCGACCCGCACGGACGGGAGCTGTCCACGTGGACGCGCACCATCACGCAGGCGGCCGCCTATGCGGCCCGGATCGTGCCGGACGCCCAGCCCGCGGGCTCCGAGGCTTACGAACGGGTCAAGGCGGCGGACCTGTTCTATGCGGCCGCCGCACGCCGCTCGGGCGTGGATCAGCGTGAACTCCCCGCGCGTCACCCGGCGGCCGCGTCCCGCCGGAGCGGCATCTTCGAAGGGGGACTGCCGGCCGGGCTGCGCTTCACTTCCGGCGGCCTGGTGCAGACCGGGACCGTGGAGGATGAGGACGGCTATGTCCGCACCGGTTTCCGCACGCCGCAGGGTCGCGACAACGGACTCAATTTCATCCGGGTCGGCTACCTGCCTTCCGGCTGGGTGGACGTGGAGTATTCCTTCGCGGTGTCGGGCCGCTACGACCACGTCGGCGTGACCTTCGACTTCCCCGAGGAGGGCGTGCGCAAGGTTCGCTGGCTGGGCCGGGGCCCTTACCGGGTCTGGAAGAACCGCACCCGCGGCGTACAGTTCGGCCTCTGGGAGAAGGACTACAACGACACGGCCACCGGTGAGGGATGGGAATACCCGGAGTTCAAAGGCTTCCATTCCGATGTCTATGCGGCCGAACTCGACACGGACGGCGGCACGCTCAGCATCGTGATGGCCAGCGAGGACCTCTACCTGCGCCTCTTCACGCCCGCCGCCCAGGAGCACCGCAACAACGACAACACGCTGGGCGTCTTCCCCGACGGCGACATCTCCGTGCTCAATGCCATCAGCCCCGTCGGGACCAAGTTCAAGCGCGCCACCGACCTGGGGCCGGCATCGCAGCAGAACAGCGTCGTCGTGTCCCGGAACATCACGGACTCGGTCACGGGCCACTTCTACCTGAAGTTCACCGCACGGTGAGACTGCCTCCCGGCAGGATGGAGAAACGCCCCGAAGCCAGCGCTTCGGGGCGTTTCCGTCAAGAGTTTTCAGGCGGAATCCGCTACTCGCAAGGGGAGCCTGCGACGAGCGGCCAGCCAGGGTTCTGATAGATCGTGGACTCGGAGGCGGTGGCCTTGTCCGGCGAGGTGATCAGGAAGTGCTGGATGGCGATCGGATACAGGTAGTGAGCGGGATAGAAGAAGAAACCGTTGTAGTACTGGCTGCTCTTGGTCTTGCGGTTGGGCAGCAGCCACTCGCTGTCGCCAGGGGAGGAGACGTTGTTGTTGGCGTCGTTGGGCTGGTCGTACTTGAGCAGGTCGCCGAACAGCGGCAGCATCTTCTCGCTGAAGATGTGAGCGCCCTTGAGCTGGAAGCCGTTGAGCTGGTCGAGAGCGCGCCAGCGCATGAGGTCGTCGAGGCGGAAGCCCTCACCGACGAACTCGCAGCGGCGCTCGCGGCGGATGTTGTAGAGCGTGGCGTCGATGACCTTGCCGGCGCTGTAGGCGCCCCAGTCGGTCTCAACCTCCTTGGTCATATCCGTGGCGGCGATGGTCTTCTGGTAGTCAGGATCCACGCCTGCGCGGGTGCGGAGGGCCTTCCAGTAGGCGTCGGCCTTGGCGTCGAGGGAGCCGTTCTTGACATAGCAGGCCTCGATGTAGTTGAGGTAAGCCTCGGCGGCGCGGTACACGACGAAGGCAGTGAGGTCCTTCCCCATGACCTGGTCGTTGTAGTCCATCGAGCGGCCCTTGCCCTGGATGTAACCGGTGGACGTGGCGATCTTGTTGTCGGAGGCGTAGACCTGGGGTGCATCGGGATAGAACTCGTTGATGCCGTTGTTGTTGTAGATGGCCTTGACATCGCCGGGGCCGAGCATGAAGAGTTTCCATCTCCAGTCGCGGTTCACCTTGGTGTCGTTGATGAGGTCGTCGCCCTGGTATCCGCTGCCGGGAGCGTACCAAGGGAGCCCGTTCTCCATCAGGAAGGCCTTCTCGAACTGCTCGGTGTATCCGGTCTGTCCGCCGTGGTAGCAGTAGTGGTTGAACCAGTGCATGGTGAGGTCGGTCTTGTAGAGGCGTGCCATAATCACTTCCTTCATGCCGGTGGGGTCGTGGGAGGCGAACATGTCGTAGTACGGGTTGGACTTGGTCATCCCGACGTGGTTGATCTCCTTGTTGTTCTCGGTGAGGGAGAGCGCGTCGGCGATCTGTGCGGCGGCGTTCATGGCCTCGGTGAGGAAGAAGCTGACCTCGGCGGCGTTGTCATAGGAGACGGAACCGCCCTTGGCGGCACCGGGCCACCCGCTGGTGCCGGGGACGAAGGGTGTGCCGGCGTGGTACTTCTCCCAGGTGCCCTCGAAGAGCGCGACGCGGCTCTTGAGGAGGAGTGCGGCGTTCTTGCTGATGCGGGTCTTGGCGACGTTGTTGTTCATCAGGCTGATGGCCTTGTCGAGGTCGGCGAGGATGAATCGTGCGACCTGGTGGCGGGGAGCGCGCTTGGAAGCCTCGGTGAGGACATCCATGTCATCGGCGAGGGTCTCGGTGACGATGGGGAAGTCACCGAGCTTGCGGAGCCTGTAGTAGTACTCGAGCGCGCGGAGGAAGTATCCTTCGCCGAGGTACTGTGCGGCTTCGGTGCCGGAGAGGGTCCCGTCGTCGAATCGGGGCTGTACGTTCTGGATGAAGTAGTTGAGCGCGTAGATGCGGGTGAAGCTCCACAGGCCGCCGGTCTGGGGGACGGTCCAGGAATCTTTGATGTAGCGGTTGTTGGTACCCTGGTTGTTGTCGGTGGCGTCGTCGTCGTGGTAGGGGGACTGTCCGCCGGAGCCGAGCGCACTGGGGATGGATCCGTCGCCGGAGTAGTCACCGGTCGTATAGTAGCCGTCGATGTATGCCTTGAGCTGGGACGGGGACAGGAGATATTTCTCAGGAGAGACCTGCGAGAGGGGCTCCTGGTCGAGGAACTTGTCGCAGGACGCGAGGGCGAAGACGGCGAGGGCCGTCATCAGGACTCCTTTGATCGTTGATACAATATTCGTTTTCATGGTCACGCGGGATTAGAAAGTGATGTTGACACCGATGGAATAGGTGCGGGACAGGGGGTAGACGGTACCGCCCTGCTGACCGACACCGGCGGTCTCGGGATCCATCGTCCTGGAGAGCCTGGTGATGGTGAGGAGGTTCTCGCCGGAGAGGTAGACGCGGAAGTTCTGGATGCCGGCCTTCTCGGAGATCCTCCTGGGGAGGGTGTAGCCGATCTGGAGGTTCTTCAGACGCATGTAGGCCGCGCTCTGCATGTAGCGTGTCTGGGTCTGCTGGTTCTTGCCGTTGAACAGCGGCCTGGGGTAGTAGGCGTCGAGGTTGGCCCCGAGCGGGGAGGCGTCGGTGCGGAAGTAGTCCATATGGTCCTTGAAGGAGGTGGACCACCACTCACCGGAACCGGTGGTGCCCCAGAAGACCATACCTCCGGGGAAGTAGTCGCGCTTGAGGACACCCTGCCAGAACATGGTGAAGTCGATACCCTTCCAGGCGGCGTTGAAGTTGATGCCGGTGCGGAAGCGGGGCGTGGAGTTGCCGAGGAGCTTGAGGTCTCCGTGGTCGTCGAGGGTATTGGATCCGTTGCTGATCTTGCCGTCTCCGTTGAGGTCCTTGTACATGATGTCACCGGCTTCCCACTTGCTGCCGAGAGCGGTCTGTCCGCCGTTGGGCAGGGAGGCGAGGTGGGCCTGCATCTCCTCGTTGGACTTGGCGATGCCGATGGTCTCGTATCCCCAGATGTTGTTGGTGAGCTGCCCGGCGATGTATTTGGTGAAGGTGTTGGTGGGGTTGGGGTAGCGGTCGATGCGGGTGAGGTTGTCGGAGACGTTGAGCCTTACGCCGTAGGAGAACTCGCCGATGTTGTCACGCCACCCCAGGGAGAGCTCCCATCCGAAGGTGGTGAGGTCGGTGTTGTTGGTGTTGGGTACGCTGGTACCGAGGATGGTGGGGAGCTCGATGCCAGGTCCGACCATGTTGGTGGTCTTGCGCCAGAAGTAGTCGAAGGAGGCGGTGAGGCGGTTCTTGAAGGCGGCGAGGTCGAAACCGATGTTGGTGTTGCGGATGGTCTCCCAGGTGAGGGTGGAGGAGACGATGCCGGGGACGCGTGCGGTGTTGGGACGGGCGCCGTCCTGGAGCCAGGAGCCGTTCTTGGTGCTGACGGTCATCGTCAGGTAGGTGGGATAGTATCCGGTGGTGTTCTGGTTGGCGAGCGTACCATAGGAGAAGCGCAACTTGAGGGTATTGATATACGGCCTCAGGTTGTCGAAGAAGTCCTCGCGGGCGATGTTCCAACCGGCGGAGAAGGACGGGGTGAGGATCCAGCGGGTTCCGGTGCGGAAGCGTGAGGAACCGTCGTAACGGGCGTTGGCCTCGAAGAGATACTTGCCGTCGTAGTCGTAGTTGATGCGCCCGAAGAATCCGGCGTTGCGCCAGGCGTCATAAGAGCCGGAGGCGGAGATGTTCTCGGTGTCGGTGGCGAGGTTCAGGACCGGGAGTTCCTCGGTGATGAGGTCTCGCTTGGAACCGGAGACGTTGCGCGTGTTGTAGATCTCGGACTGGAAACCGGCCGTGAGCGCGAAGTTGTGGGCCCGACCGAGGGTGAACGAGTAGTTGGTGTAGGCCGTCGGGTTCATGTAGGTGGCCCGGGTGGAAGTCTCGGAGACGGTGTTGTAGGTGGACCCGGTGGCGCCCGGCACGTAGACTTCCTCGGGATTCACGGCATAGTGCGCGTAGGTGATGAAGGTCTCGCCGTGTGTCCAGTTGTCGTTGGTGCGGATGTTGAACTCGCCGATGATGTTCCAGTTCTTGATGGGTGTGAATGTGAGCCGGAACTGCTGAGCGAGCTGGTCTTTGTCTTCTTTGGTCTTGCCGCCGTTCTCGAGGGCGTTGATGTAGTTGACGTCGGCCATCAGGTATCCGTTGGGGTCGTACTTGGAGCGGACGGGGCGGGCACGGCGGAGGACGTTGTCATAGAAGCTGCTGTTCATTGAGGTGGCGCGTACGTAGTTGGAACGTACCCAGCGTGCGGAGTAGTCAGCCTTGAGCCAGTCGGTGACCTTGGCGCTGATCTTGCCGGAGAGGGTGTAGCGCTTCATGGAGTCATTGCCGTAGCGCATGAAGCCCTTCTGGTCCATCAGGTTGCCGGAGATGTAGTAGGTGTACCGCTGGTTGCCACCGCTGATGCTGATGTTGTGCTCCTGCGAAGGGGACGTGGGCTTGTAGTACTCGCGAACCCAGTCGATGTTGGAGGTGGTGTAGTCGTAGTTCCACTTGGCGCCGTTGCGTCCGGTGCCGTCCTGGGACCAGACGGACTTGTCGGTCTTGCCGTCCACGACGTCGTGGACCTGCTGCATGTAGCCTGCGTTGAAGAGGTGCTGGCCCTTGCCGTTGAAGTTGGCGTCGTCGAAGAGGTTGACCCACTCCCAGGCGTTGGCCATCGTAGGCAGCATCACCGGGGTCTGGATGCGGTAGTTGAAGTTGTAGCTGACGGAGGTCTTGCCGCTCTGTCCGCTCTTGGTGGTCACGAGGACGACGCCGAAGGGTGCGCGGGAGCCGTAGATGGCGGAGGCAGCGGCGTCCTTGAGGACGGAGATGCTCTCGATGTCCTGGGGGTTGAGCATCGTCAGGCTGCCCTGCATGCCGTCGATGAGGATGAGCGGGTCTCCGCTGGATCCGGAGCCGATGGTGCCGGCGCCGCGGATGTTGATGCTCTTCTCCTGGTTGAGCTCACCGCCTCGTCCGGCGTTGTCGATGTTCAGGCCGGGGATGACGCCCTGGAGGGCGAGGACGGCGTTGGCGACCGGACGGGCCTCGATGTCCTTGGCGGTCGCGACGCCGACGGATCCGGTGAGGTTGACCTTCTTCTGGACGCCGAAACCGACGACGACGACTTCGTCGAGCAGTGCGGTGTCTTCGGCGAGGGTCACGGTGAGGTTGGCGGCGGCGGCCACGCGCTGGGTGACGTAGCCGATGCAGGAGACCTCGAGGGTCGTTCCGGGAGCGACGCGGAGTTCGAAGTTGCCTTCGACGTCGGTGATGACACCGGTGGTGGTGCCGGGCACGACGACGGAAGCTCCGATGACTCCCTCTCCGTTGGTGTCGATGACTTTGCCGCGCGTGACGGACTGGGCGTTAGCCCACCCCCCCCATAAACAACAAAGCCAGGGAAGCCGTAAGCGCCATCAGCGCTTTGCGGCTTGCTGAGAAAATAGACTTCATCAGGTTGTTGGTTTGGTTGAACAAAAAAAAGTTATTGGTTGTGGTGTAGTGGTTCCCTGATAAACGGCATAAATATAATGATTATTTGTCTGATTCTGCAAGAGTTTCCCTCAAGGGAACAAATAAATCCGTCACAAATGCCCGGCGGAGGGCACCGCATCCTTTTTTTTGTGCCTGTGTGACAAAAAAATCGTATCTTTGACTTCCACACGCGAAACGATATGGAAGTCAGAGCTACCAAAGAAGAGCGGATGTACCTGCGGATCCGCAACCTGTGCGGTCTGCTGGGGGTCATCCTGCCGTGGCTGGCGCTGTTCTCCGCCGGCATTGCGGAGCATCCCAGCGACGAGTGGTGGTGGAGCATCTCGGCCACCTATTACCAAAGCCCCGCCCTGGTCGGGGTCCTGGTCCCGGCCTGCATCGTGCTGATGTCCTACATCGGCTACGACCTGACGGACAACCTGTTGACATCCATCGCCGGGATCTTCGGCCTGGGGATCGTGTTCTTCCCCTGCAAGGTGAGCTGGATCCCGGATGGTACCCCGGTCGGTTTCTTCCAGCTCCCCATCGAGGCCTCCAACACCATCCACACCATCAGTGCGGCGCTCTTCTTCCTGGTGATCGCGTTCAACAGCATCTTCCAGTTCACCAAGTCCGGTCCCACGATGACGGACCGCAAGAAGATCCGCAACCGGATCTACCGGATCTGCGGCTACGGGATGCTGGCCGCGGAGCTCGCCTTCGTGGTGCTGCGCTGGCTCGGCGCCCCGGGCTACACCATCATGATCATCGAGATCATCCTGCTGCACCTGTTCGGCTTCGCCTGGCTGGTCAAGGGCGAGGCCTTCCCCTTCCTGAACGACAAGCCGGAGCCGGAGACGGGCGGCTCCCGAGACTGAACCCCGCCGGATATGTCAACCTGCAATATGAGAATCCCCCTGATACTGACTGGCGCTGCGGCCCTCCTGCTGGGCCTCGCCGCCTGTACGCCGAAGCATTCATCCTTCGCCTTCGAGCAGTGCAACTACGCCGACTCGACGGACTATGCCGACCTGACGGTCAACGTCGAGCTCCCCGTGGCCGGGAGCGCCGCGTCGCGTGCCGTGCGTGCGGCGCTCCTGGACTTGATGGACCAGTCGCTCAGCCACGCCGACACCTACGAGGAGGAGCGGGCTTTCCCGCTGTTCTCCGGCGACACGGACGACACGGCGGCCATGATGGAATACTATGAGGAGCGGACGCTGCGGCACCTGGGCAGCCTGTCCCAGGCCGACGTCGACGAGCGCCGGCAGTCCATCCGCGAGAATGACGACCTCTCCGCCGCAGAGAAGGCGGAGTTGTTGGAATACCTTCCCCGGTGGAGCTTCGACTATGAGCTCAAGAAGGTCCGGGAGACGGACCGCTACCTGGTGTTCAGCTCGCAGGACATCTCGTATATGGGCGGCGCCCACGGCAGCGTCGGCGGCGCCGGGTTCCCGACTTTCGACCGGCAGGACGGCCACCAGGTCGTCCCGGTGCTGCGTCCCGACTGCACGGAAGACATCCAGCCGCTGCTGCTCCGCGGCCTGCGGGAATACTTCCGCGAGGCGGGGGTGGAGCTGGAGTCCGGGGAGCTGATGGAGATGCTGACCCTGCCGGAAGAGGGACTCGTCCCGCTCCCGACCTGGGAGCCGTATCCGGCCGAGGACGGTCTCGTGTTCCTGTACCAGCAGTATGAGATCGCTCCCTATGCCAGTGGGATGCCTTCCTTCGTGCTGCCTTTCGATGAGGTGAAGGAGTTCCTTTCCGCCGATGCGCTGCGCGTTTTCGGCCTGTAATTATTTGATTGTTAGTTAGTAGTTTATATGAAGAGGCTGGTTGTGAAGATCGGCACGAATGTGCTGACGCGTCCCGACGGGACGCTTGACGTGACGCGCGTGTCTGCGCTGGTGGACCAGGTGGTCTGCCTGCGCCGGATGGGATACGCGGTGGTGATCGTGAGCTCGGGCGCCGTGGCCTGCGGGCGCACGGAGTTGCGGCTGGACGGGGACTTGGACAGCGTGGAGCAGCGGCAGCTGTACTCCGCCGTGGGCCAGGTCCGCCTGATGGACCTGTACTACCGGCTGTTCCGCGATTATGGCCTGCAGGTGGGCCAGATCCTCACCACCAAGCGCAATTTCGAGACCGAGCGCGAGCGGGAGAACCAGCGTGCCTGTATGGAGGTGATGCTGGAGCACGGCGTGGTGCCGGTCGTCAACGAGAACGACACCGTGAGCGTCACCGAGCTGATGTTCACGGACAACGATGAGCTCTCCGGACTCATCGCCGGGATGGTGGATGCTGAGACGCTCGTGCTGCTCAGCAACATAGCGGGCATCTACGACCGCAAACCCGACGAGCCCGGCGCCCGCGTGATCCGCACCGTTCGCGCCGCGGACGACCTGTCCGGCTGCATCAGCGCGGAGAAGAGCGCCTTCGGCCGCGGCGGGATGTTCTCCAAGTACGAGACCGCACGGCGCGTGGCCGCGGGCGGCATCCGCGTGGTGATCGCCGACGGCAAGCGCGAGCAGATCCTGCCGGACCTGCTGCTGCATCCGGACCAGACCGTTTTCACCGAATTCATCCCGTAACGGCTTATGAAAGAAATCTTTGAGGCAAGCAAGCGGGCTGCGGCGCAGGTGGCGCTGCTCCCGGACGCAAAGCGCGCGGCGGTGCTGGAAGCCGTTGCGGCCGCCATCGAAGCCCAGGGAGCGGAACTCCTCGCGGCGAATGCGCAGGACCTCGCGCGGATGGATCCGCAGAACCCGCTCTACGACCGGCTCAAACTCACGCCGGAGCGCCTGTCCGGCATTGCCGGCGATATGCGCCACGTGGCTGCGCTGCCCTCGCCGCTGGGCCGCCTGCTCGACGACCGCACGCTCCCCAACGGGCTGCGCCTGCGCAAGGTCAGCGTGCCCTTCGGCGTGGTCGGCGTCATCTACGAGGCGCGGCCCAACGTGACCTTCGACGTCTTCTCGCTGTGCCTGCGCAGCGGCAACGCCTGCGTGCTCAAGGGCGGCAGCGACGCCGATGCGTCCAACCGCGCGGGCGTGGCGCTGATCCGCCGCGTGCTGGCGGAGCAGGGCGTGCCGGCGGAAGCCGTGACCCTGCTCCCGCCCACGCACGAGGCCGTTGGGGAACTGCTCGGCGCGGTGGGATACGTGGATCTCGTCATCCCGCGCGGGGGCCGGCGTCTGATCGACTACGTGCGCGACCACGCCAAGGTGCCCTGCATCGAGACGGGCGCCGGGGTGGTCAACACCTATTTCCACGCCGACGGCGACCTGGAAACCGGCCGCCGCATCGTGCTCAACGCCAAGACGCGCCGCGTGTCGGTGTGCAACGCGCTGGACTGCCTGATCGTCCACGAAGGGCGCCTGGCGGACCTGCCGGCGCTGGTGGAGCCGCTCGCGGCCCACAAGGTGCAACTCTTCGCCGACGAGGCGGCCCGCGCTGCGCTGCAGGGCCGCTACCCGCTGCTGGAGCCGGCGACCCCGGAATCCTTCGGGACGGAGTATATGGACTACAAGATGGCCGTGCGGACCGTGGGCTCGCTCGACGAGGCGCTCGCGCACATCGCGCGCTACGGCTCCGGCCACAGCGAGGCCATCGTCACCACCTCGCCCGCGGCCGCGCAGCGCTTCCAGGCCGAGGTGGACGCCGCCTGCGTATACGTCAACGCGCCGACCAGCTTTACGGACGGCGCGCAGTTCGGCCTCGGGGCCGAGATCGGCATCAGCACCCAGAAACTGGGTGCGCGGGGCCCGATGGGCCTGGCGGAACTCACCACCTACAAGTGGCTGATCGACGGCGAGGGCCAGGTCCGCCCCTAGCGGTTATTTCTTGATCTCCATCTCCCGGTAGGGAGCGTTGGGGACGGCGTAGAGCAGCTTGGTGCGCTCGCGGTCCCGCTCGATGCGCATGCGCTCCTCGATCTGGCGCTGGCGCTCCCGCTCCTGCTGCGCCTGGAACTCCGGATCCCGTTCGTCGGCTTCGAGCATCTCCTGGAGCGTCTGTTCCACGAGGGCCCTCTGCTGCGCCTCGAAGGCGGCGCGTTCGCGTGCTTCACGGGCCTCGCGGGCTTCCCGCAGGGCCGAACAGGAGGAGAATCCGAGCAGGGCCAGGATCCCGCCGAGGATGTATTTGACGGATCGTTTCATAATTGCGAAGTTAAGCAATTCTTTTCAAATGACAAAACAGCAGCCGGCCGTCGGCGTCGCGCAGGTGCATCCCGCCGCCGAGGCAGTATTTGAAATACTTGCAGTCTGCGCAGGGACCGGTGCGCATCCATTCGCGGTCGCGGTAGGGCTGGAACCCCCGCTCCCAGACATCCATCAGGTCGTCCCGGTAGATGTTGCCCTGGTGGTAGTCGGCGCGGATGCTGGCGCAGGCGGAGATGGAGCCGTCCACGAGCACGGAGGCGGCGGTGATGCCCGCCTCGCAGCTGTAGAAATGGTCCCGCACGTCGCCCTCGTAGTTGCCCAGGAATCCCTCGCAGCCGTATGAGGCGTGGATGCGCCCTTCGCGGCGCGTGGCCTTGATGAAATCCAGCACGCCCCGGAACTTGTCGTTGGGCAGTTGCATCAGCGGATCCGTGGCGGCACGCCCCATCGGGAAGACGGTGAAGATGCGCCAGTCCGTCACGCCCCAGCCGATGAGCGCCTCCTTGATGCGCGGAAGCTCGTCGTAGTTGCGCTGGTTGACGCAGGTGACCACGTCGAAGACGAAATCCTTGCGGTCCGCCAGCATCCGGATCGCGGCCGAGGCGCGCTCGAAGCTGTGGGCGCGCCCGCGCATCCAGTCGTGGTTGTCCTGCAGGCCGTCCAGGCTGACGGTGGCGCTGCGCATCCCGCTGTCCAGCAGGCGCTGGAAGCGTTCCGGGGTGAGCGCGAAGCCGTTGGTGACCATCCCCCAGGCGAAGCCCTTCTCATAGATCCCCCGGCCGCACTCCTCCAGGTCGGCGCGCATCAGCGGCTCGCCGCCCGTGACGATGACGAACACGGAGTGCGGCTCGCACCGGGCGTTGACGCTGTCCAGCACGCGCAGGAAATCCTCGCGCGGCATGTCGGGCGCGAGCGCCTCCGTGCGGCAGTCGCTGCCGCAGTGGCGGCAGGCGAGGTTGCAGCGCAGGGTGCACTCCCAGAAGAGCTGCTCCAGCGGATGCGTCCGCCGGACGTCCCGCTGGAGGATATCGTTGATGTCCAGGCCGATCCTGTGCCGCAGGTCCAGTCTAGTCACCGTTCAGCGCTTTATGGTCCTGGAGGAACTCGGAGGGCTCCAGGACCCTCGGGGTCACGCGCAGTTTGAGGATGTCGCCCTTGAACCAGCAGACGAGGTTCTGGCGCACGCCCACGGAGGTGAAGCCTTCGTTGACGAGGGGCTGCCAGGGCATCTCGGAGCGGCACTGCTCCACGCCGTCCACGTAGCTCACCAGCCCGTCCTTGGAGGCGGTCAGCGTCAGGGTGTACCAGCGGTCGGCCGGGTGCGTGAGCTTCTCGTCGATCAGCACGGCGCTCAGCCGCGCGGGGTGGGGATTGTCGGGCGTGGCCTCGGGCGTGCCGAGGTTGACGAAGGCGTCGAAATACCAGGTCTTGTCGGGGTTGACGCGCGTCTCGAAGAGGATGCGCTTGTCCATCGTGCCGATGTGCAGGAAGCGCTGCTCGAAGGCGGCGTCGCCGTCCTGGCGGAACACGAGCTCGAGGGTGAACGCTTCCATCCCGGCCACGGGGACGCCGTCCAGGAAAACGCCGTCTCCCCGGCCGTCGAAGTGGACGGCCTGTCCGAGGTTGGTCCAGAAGACTTCCGGCTGGCCGTAGTAGTCCCGGATGCCCGGAATGTAGTCGGCGGACCAGGTGATGGCACGCGGCGCGGGCGTCTGTGCGGCGCAGCAGAGCGCCGCGAGGGCGGCTGCGCACAGGGTGAGGATTCTTCTCATACTCAGGTTTTCTTGCTCCAAAGATACGAATTATTGCGGAAGGACCTCGAAGTCCAGGGCCTGCAGGTCCTCGTCGCGGGAGGAACTGCCGTACAGGATCCGGTACTTGCCGGGGCGGACGGCGAGTCCGTCGGCGGCGGGGTCGTAGTAGGAGAAAGCCTCGCCGTCGAGGGTGACTGAGGCCTTGGCGGTGCCCCCGGGGGCGAGCCGGACCTTGGTGAAGCCCTGCAGGCCCTTGATCGGGGCATCGGGGTTGTCCAGGGCCTGGACGTAGACCTGGACGGTCTCGGTGCCGGCCACGGAGCCGGTGTTGGTCACGGGCACGGTGAGGGTGACCTTGCCGCCGGGCTTCATCGAGCGCCGGCCGAGCTTGCCGGTGCCGTAGGCGAAGGTGGTGTAGCTCAGGCCGTAGCCGAAAGCGTACTGGGGCTTGCCGCGGAAGTAGCGGTAGGTGCGGCCCTCCATGCTGTAGTCCAGGAAATCGGGCAGGTCGTCCGTGGAAGCGTAGAAGGTGACGGGGAGCTTGCCGGAGGGATTTGCGTCCCCGAAGAGCACGTCGGCGAGGGCGCGGGCGCCGCCCTGGCCGGCATACCAGGCCTGCAGCAGGGCGTCGTACTGGTCCTCGATGCCGGCGAAGGCGATCGGTGAGCCCGAGCAGTTGACCAGGATGACCGGCTTGCCGGTCTCGTGCATGGCGCGCACCAGGCGCTGCTGCACGGCAGGAAGTTCGATATCGGCCTTGTCGCCGCCCTCGCCCTCGAGCCGGGCGGAGATGCCGCCGATCACTACGATGGCGTCGGCGTCCTTGAAGAGCTCCTTCTCCGCCGCGAAGTCGGCGTACTTGCGCTGGCAGAAGTCGGCGCTCAACGATGCGAAGGGGCCCGTGCCGCGCCGGTACTCGATCTCGATGTCGACCGGCTTGCCCTCCTGCACGTCGAAGGTCTTGTAGGCGGGACGGCCGCGCCGCCCGAAGCCCCGGCCGCCGGAGACCGCCGTCGAGCGCTCGACCACGCGTCCGTTGACCCGCAGGACGTAGCCGTTGTCGGAGCTGACCGTGTAGCTCATCGGGCCCGTGAAGTCAGGCACGTAGCGGCCGCGGATGCGCACGGAAATCTTGTCGGTAGGCACGCCCTCGGCGAAGCCGTAGGCTCCGAAAGTGCTGAAATTCAAGGTTTTGTAGTAGCCGCTGGCGGCGGGCTTGCCGCTCAGGCCGTTGTTGGCCCAGAACTCCACGAAGGCGCCCTGGCCATCGTTGAAGTCGGGCAGATGGTAGACCGTGTTGTAGTCGTCGGTGAGCTCGCAGCCCTTGGCGTAGAGGATCTCCGTCCCGGGCAGTGCGGCGCGGATCCCGTCCAGCAGGGTGTGGGTGTGGGCCTGGGTGGGCGTGCCGCCGTAGTTGCCGTTGAGCAGGGCGGCGTCGTCGGCGTTGGGCCCGACCACGGCGAGCTTGCGGATGTCCTTGGAGAGCGGCAGCACGCCGCCCGCGTTCTTGAGCAGGACCATCGATTCGCGCGCCGCGCGCGTTGCCAGCGCATCGTGCTCCTCGCTGCTGATAACGTCCTCGCCGAGACCGGCCCAGGGCAGCATCTCCGCCGGGTCGAACATTCCCAGCTCGAAGCGGCCGCGCAGGATCCGGCGCAGGTGGACGTCCAGGTCGGACTCCTTCACGAGCCCTTCCTGCAGGCCCTCGATCAGGGCGATCATCACCTTGCCGCACTCCAGGTCCGCCCCGTTGAGGGCCACCTCCACGGCGGCGCTCAGCGCGTCGGGCTCGGTCTCGTGCTGGTCGGGGGTGTAGTAGTTGTTGATGGCGTCGCAGTCGGTCACGACGATGCCGTCGAAGCCCCATTTGCCGCGCAGGATGTCATTGAGCAGGCGGTCGTTGGAGCTGCAGGGCACGCCTTCGTAGCGGTTGTAGGCGCTCATCACCTCGCGGACGTTGCCCTCGACGACGAGCTTCTTGAAGGCCGGCAGGTAGGTCTCCCAGAGGTCGCGCTGCGACACGCGCGCGTCGAAGGTGTGGCGCAGGCGCTCGGGGCCGCTGTGCACGGCGTAGTGCTTCGCACACGCGTGCGTCTTGTAGTACCGCTTGTCGTTGCCCTGCATCCCGAGCACGGTCTGCAGGCCCAGCACGCCGCTCAGGTAGGGGTCTTCGCCGCAGGTCTCCTGGCCGCGGCCCCAGCGCGGGTC
>JAFRQH010000035.1 GCA_017428725.1 Bacteroidales bacterium
GAGCTCTACAAGCCGTTCATCATCCGCAAGCTCATCGAGCGCGGCATCGTGAAGACCGTGAAGTCCGCCAAGAAGATCGTGGACCGCAAGGACCCCGTGATCTGGGACATCCTCGAGAACGTGATGAAGGGCCATCCCGTGCTGCTCAACCGCGCGCCGACTCTGCACCGCCTCGGCATCCAGGCCTTCCAGCCGCGTATGATCGAGGGCAAGGCCATCCAGCTGCACCCGCTCGCCTGTACGGCGTTCAACGCCGACTTCGACGGCGACCAGATGGCTGTCCACCTCCCGCTCGGCAACGCCGCCATCATGGAGGCCCAGCTGCTGATGCTCGGTTCGCAGAACATCCTCAACCCTGCCAACGGTGCGCCGATCACGGTGCCGTCCCAGGACATGGTGCTTGGTCTGTACTACATCACCAAGATCCGTCCGGGCGCCAAGGGCGAGGGCAAGAGCTTCTACTCCCCCGAGGAAGTCATCGTGGCCTACGACGAGAAGGCCATCGACATGCACGCGAAGATCAACGTCCGCCTCGCCGTCGACAAGCAGGATCCCTCCAAGGGTGAGCAGCTGGTCGAGACGACCGCCGGCCGCATCATCGTGAACCAGTATGTCCCGGAAGAGGTCCCCTACGTCAATGAGGTCCTCGGCAAGAAGGCGCTCCGCAAGATCATCACCGACGTGATCAAGCACACCGGTGTGACCCGCACGGCGCAGTTCCTCGACGACATCAAGAACCTGGGATACGACCAGGCCTTCCGCGCCGGCATCTCCTTCAACCTGGGCGACGTGCTCGTCCCGGCGGAGAAGACCTCCCTGGTGGAGGAAGCCTACAAGCAGGTGGCCAGCATCCGCGACGACTACGACAACGGTTTCATCACCAACAACGAGCGCTACAACCGTGTGCTCGACCTGTGGTCCTCCGTGGACAACAACCTCACGAAGGTCGTGACCAAGCAGATTTCCGCCGACCAGCAGGGCTTCAACCCGGTCTACATGATGCTGGACTCCGGCGCCCGTGGTTCCACCACCCAGATCAAGCAGCTCTGCGGCATGCGCGGCCTGATGGCCAAGCCGCAGAAGGCCGGTGGATCCGGTGCGGACATCATCGAGAACCCGATCGTGTCCAACCTGAAGGAGGGCATGACCGTGCTCGAGTACTTCATCTCCACCCACGGTGCCCGTAAGGGTCTGGCCGACACCGCCCTCAAGACGGCAGACGCCGGTTACCTGACCCGCCGTCTGGTGGACGTCTCCCACGACGTGATCATCACCGAAGAGGATTGCGGCACGCTCCGCGGCCTGATCGCCAGCGCGATCAAGAACAAGGACGAGGTCGTCGAGTCCCTCGGCGAGCGCATCCTCGGCCGTACGTCCGTCCACGACATCTTCAACCCGCTGACCGGCGAGCTGATCATCAAGGCCGGCGAGGAGATCCGCGAGAAGGAGGCCGACCTGATCGACTCCCTGCCGATCGAGCAGGTGGAGATCCGTTCGGTGCTCACCTGCGAGAGCCGCAAGGGCGTCTGCGCCAAGTGCTACGGCCGCAACCTTGCCACCAGCCGGATGGTCGAGAAGGGCGAAGTGGTCGGCGTGATCGCCGCCCAGTCCATCGGCGAGCCGGGCACGCAGCTGACCCTGCGTACCTTCCACGTCGGTGGTACCGCATCTTCCTCCGCAGCCGACTCCTCCATCGAGTCCAAGTACAACGGTATCCTCAAGTTCGAGGAGCTGCGTACCATCGACCGCGTGGGCAAGAGCGGCGAGATCGAAACCGTGGTCGTGAGCCGCATGACCGAGCTCCGCATCCTGGACGAGAACACCGGTATCACCTTCTCCCAGTACGACGTGCCTTACGGCGCCGTGCTCTACAAGAAGGACGGCGACAAGGTGGTCAAGGGCGACCTGATCTGCGATTGGGATGCCTACAATGCCACCACCATCGTCGAGACCGCCGGTACCGTGCGTTACGAGAACATGATCGAAGGCTCCACCTTCCAGATGGACGCCGCCGACGAGTTCTCCACCAGCACGGACAAGGTCATCACCGAGTCCCGCGACAGGACCAAGAGCCCGGCGATGCACATCGTCGACGCCAACGGCCAGAGCGTCAAGGTGTTCAACCTCCCTGTCGGCGCCCACATCGTCGTGGAGAACGGCAGTCCGGTGCAGGTGGGTGACGTGATCATGAAGATCCCGCGCGCCATCGGCAAGGCCAGCGACATCACGGGCGGTCTGCCGCGCGTGACGGAGCTCTTCGAGGCCCGCAACCCGAACAACCCGGCCATCCTGTCGGAGATCAACGGCGAAATCATCATGGGCAAGGTCAAGCGCGGCAACCGCGAGATCACCGTCCACAACAAGTCCGGTATCGAGAAGCACTACCTGGTGCCGCTGACCAAGCAGATCCTGGTCCAGGAGAACGACTACGTCAAGGCGGGTACCCCGCTGTCCGACGGCGGCGTGTCCCCGAGCGACATCCTCGCGATCCTCGGTCCGGTCAAGGCCCAGGAGTACATCGTCAACGAAGTGCAGGCCGTCTACCGCCTCCAGGGCGTGAAGATCAACGACAAGCATTTCGAGATCATCGTCCGCCAGATGATGCGCAAGGTCGAGATCACCTTCCCGGGCGACACCGAATTCCTCACCGAGGAGATGGTGGACAAGTGGCGCTTCATGGACGTCAACGACCACATCTATGGCAAGTACTATGTCATCGATGCCGGTGGCTCCCAGAAGTATGAGTCCGGCGACATCATCGGCGCCCGCGAGATGCGCAGCGAGAACGCCTCGCTTGAGCGTCAGGGCCTGCAGATGATGGTGACCCGTCCCACGCAGCCGGCGACGGCCCGCCTGATGCTCCAGGGCATCACCCGCGCCGCCCTCAAGACCGACAGCTTCATCTCCGCAGCGTCCTTCCAGGAGACCACCAAGGTGCTCAGCGAAGCCGCCATCCGCGGCCGCGTCGACCACCTCGAGGGCCTCAAGGAGAACGTCATCTGCGGACACCTGATCCCTGCCGGTACCGGTCTGAAGAACTACCAGGACATCATCGTCGGCCGCAAGGACGAGCTGACCCAGGAACTGATCGACCTGTAGTCGGTCGGTACGATAACGCGAAAGCTGCCGGTCAAGCTTTGACCGGCAGCTTTTTTTTTCGTCCTAGCGCACGGGGACGGCGTGGGTGTTTTTCACCTCGCCCATCACGAAGGAGCTGTTGAGTCCGCCGATGCAGTCCAGTTCGCCGAGGATCCGCAGCACGAACTGCTGGTACTCCTTCATGCTGGACACGTAGACCTTCAGCAGGAAGTCGTAATCCCCTGAGATGTTGTAACATTCCCCCACTTCGTCCATCGTCTGCACGGCTTCCATCAGGCGGTGGGCGTTGTCGAAGGTGTGCTGCTTCATCTTGATGTAGCAGAAGGCGATGAAGGAGCAGTCCAGCTTCTCCGCATCCAGCACGGCCACGTACTTGCGGATGTAGCCCTGCTCGCGCAGGCGCTTGATGCGCTCGAAGACGGGCGTGGGCGAGAGATGCACGCGCGCGGCGACCTCCTTGTTGGTCAGGGCGGCATCCTCCTGGAGGACGCGCAGGATGGCGATGTCGATGCTGTCAAGTCCGCTCATAAGGGCAAAAGATAATTATTCTCCAAATTCTGATTATTTCCAAGCAATTTGGAATAATCAATCAAACTACCGTGTAAATATAGGGATATTCTCCAATATTTCACAACTTCTTGGAAATAATATCTCCTATTCGGAACTTTGTTGCCGGACGGAAGCTCCCGTTTCTCCGCTATCGGCATCCACGCTTCGCTGTCTGCCGACCCTGTCCGGGAGAACGGCTCCGAAACGGGACTTCCGCTCCGGCAACGGAAAAGAACAAATAACAAAAAAGATACGACAATGAGCACGCAGAAATTACACGTTGAGACCCTCGCCCTGCACGTAGGCCAGGAGAACCCCGATCCCGCATCCGACGCCCGCGCCGTCCCCATCTACCAGACGACCTCCTACGTCTTCCGAGGCAGCCAGCACGCCGCCGACCGCTTCGGCCTGCGCGACCCGGGTAACATCTACGGCCGCCTGACCAATTCCACGCAAGGCGTGTTCGAGGAGCGCGTGGCCGCGCTGGAAGGCGGCGTGGCGGGCCTCGCCGTCGCCTCCGGCGCCGCGGCCATCACCTACGCCCTGCAGAACGTCCTGCAGCAGGGCGACCACATCATCGCCGCCGACAACCTCTACGGCGGATCCTACAACCTGATCACCCACACGCTCACGACGCAGGGGATCAGCAACACCATCCTGAAAATCAACGATTTGGAAGCCCTTGAGGCTGCCATCCAGCCCAATACCAAGGTCATCTACGCCGAGACTTTCGGCAACCCCAACTCCGACGTCGCCGACTTCGAGGGCATCGCCGCCGTGGCCCATAGGCACGGGATCGTCTTCATCGTGGACAACACCTTCGCCCCCATCCTCATCCGCCCGCTCGAGCACGGCGCCGACATCGTGGTCCATTCCGCCACCAAGTTCATCGGCGGCCACGGCAGCTCGCTCGGCGGCGTGATCGTGGATGGCGGCAGCTTCGACTGGAAGGCGCATGCCGACAAGTACCCGACACTCGCCAAGCCTGACCCCAGCTACCACGGCGCCATTTTCGCGGACGTGGCCGGCCCCGCCGCCTTCGTGACGCGCATCCGCGCCGTCATCCTGCGCGACACGGGCGCTGCCATCAGCCCCTTCAACGCCTGGATCCTGCTGCAGGGCGTCGAATCCCTGCCGCTGCGCATCGAACGCCACACGCAGAACGCGCTCAAGGTGGTGGACTACCTCTCCAAACACCCCAAGGTGGCGAAGGTCAACCACCCGGCGGTGCCCGGCCACCCCGACCACGCACTGTATGAGAAGTATTTCCCGACCGGAGGCGGCTCCATCTTCACCTTCGAGATCAAAGGGACACAGGAAGACGCCTGGAAGTTCATCGATTCGCTCAAGATCTTCTCCCTGCTGGCCAACGTCGCGGATGTCAAGAGCCTGGTGATCCACCCGGCCACCACCACCCACTCGCAGATGAGTCCGGAGGAGCTGGCCCAGCAGCACATCACGCCCACGACCATCCGCCTGTCCGTCGGCGTGGAGCACATCGACGACATCCTCGCAGACCTGGACCAGGCATTCGCGGCTTGACTTCACCGCAGGACTGTCCCGGAATCTCAGAGATTATTCCTACCTTTGACATTATGATCTACCAGAAACTCACAGACCTCATCGGGAATACCCCGCTGCTTGAAATATCCGGCCTGGAAGGCCAGCTGGCGCGCATCGCGCTCAAACTGGAGCGCAGCAACCCTGGCGGCAGCGTCAAGGACCGTATCGCCCTGGCGATGATCGAGGATGCCGAGCAGAGCGGCATCCTGAAGAGCGGCGCCACCATCGTGGAGCCGACCAGCGGCAACACCGGCATCGGCCTCGCCTGGGTGGGCAAGGCCAAGGGCTACAAGACCATCCTCACGATGCCCGACACGATGAGTGTGGAGCGCCGCAACCTGCTCAAGGCCTTCGGGGCGCAGATCGTGCTCACGCCCGGAGCCGAAGGGATGAAGGGCGCGATCGCCAAGGCGGAAGAGATCCGCGACAACACCCCCGGCGCCGTGATCCTGGGCCAGTTCACGAACCCCGCCAACCCGGCGGCCCACGCGCGCACCACCGCCCAGGAGATCTGGCGCGACACGGACGGGCAGGTGGACGTCTTCGTGGCCGGCATCGGCACGGGCGGCACGGTCAGCGGCACCGGCCAGGGCCTGAAGGCGCACAAACCGTCCGTCGAGATCGTCGGCGTGGAGCCCGCCTCCTCCGCCGTGATCACGACCGGTGTCCCCGGCAAGCACAAGATCCAGGGGATCGGCGCGGGATTCGTCCCGCAGACCTACCTCGCAGACTACGTGGACCGGGTCCTGCCGGTCAGCGACGACGATGCCTTCGCGGGCGCGCGCCTGCTGGCGGAGCACGCCGGCCTGCTGGCCGGGATCTCCTCCGGCGCCGCCTTCAGCGCCGCTTACGCCCTGGCGCAGCAGCCGGAATACAAGGGCAGGCTGATCGTCGCGCTCCTCCCCGACACGGGCGAGCGCTATCTCTCCACGCCGCTCTTCGAGCGGTAAACCGTCAGATTCCGGCGCCGTCGATGAACAGCGGCTGCTCCACGGCGCGGGTCTGCAGGATCCGCGAACGGGGCGGCACGCTGTGGGTGAGCCAGACGTTTCCTCCCACCACGGTATCGTGGCCGATGGTCACGCGCCCGAGAATCGTGGTGTTGGCATACACCGTGACGTTATCTTCCAGGATGGGATGGCGCGGCTCGTCGAGCGGCCGGCCGTCGGAGTCGTACTTGAAATTCTTGGCACCGAGCGTGACGCCCTGGTAGAGCATCACGTGGTCCCCGATCACCGTCGTGGCGCCGATCACCACGCCCGTGCCGTGGTCGATGGCGAAATACTCGCCGATCCGCGCGCCGGGATGGATGTCGATGCCCGTCGCCGAATGCGCCATCTCCGTGAGCAGGCGCGGAGCCACGGGGACCCCCAGCTGCAGCAGTTCGTGGGCCGTGCGGTAGTGGAGCATCACCTTGATGCAGGGATAACACAACACGACCTCCGTGCGGTCGATGACCGCCGGGTCGTTGTCGGCGATGGCATCCACGTCGGTATGCAGCAGGCGGGCAATCTCCGGGATGCGCGCCACGAAGGCGTCGGCGCGCCCCGCATCCGCGATCTTGCGGAGGATGCTCCGGATCGACATCACGTCCAGGTCGCGGTCCTCCTGGCCCAGGAATTCGGGGAAAACAGTCCGGCGCATCAGCACCATCAGTTCGGCAAGCAGTTCTTCCATACCTCAAAGATAAGGCAATCTTCCGGAAAATCGCTATCTTTACGGAACAGAAAGTAGTGTTACCCCCATGAAGCCGTTTCCGTCCCTTGAGATCGTCCCCCCGCTGAAGGGCATCACCAAAGCCGAGCTCCTGGACAGCATCCGCCCGCTGCTGGAGTTCGGGCCGCGGTATATCAACGTCACCTGCCACCGCGACGAATACGAGTTCCGCCCCGAGGCGGACGGTAGTTTCTCGCGACACCTGCTGCGCAAGCGCATCAGCCAGACGGCGGTCTGCGCCGCCGTCCAGGCCGCCTTCCCGCAGGTGGAGGTGGTCCCGCACCTGATCTGCGGCGGGGCCAGCGCCGAGCAGATCGAGTCCCAGCTGCAGGACTTCAAGTTCATGGGCATACGCAACATCCTGGTACTCAGGGGCGATTGCCTCCCGGGCGAGAAGCGTTTCACGCCCGAGCGGGACGGCTACGCACACGCCGACGAACTCGTCGCCGCCATCCGCCGTTTCGAGGCGGCGAACGGCGGGGAGCGCCTGTTCACCCTGGGTGTGGGCGGCTATCCCGAAAAGCATTTCGAATCGCCCAATCCCGAGACGGACCTGCACTTCCTCAAGCAGAAGGTCGACGCCGGCGCCGACCAGATCATCACCCAGATGTTCTTCGACAATGCCGTGTTCTACGACTTCGTGGACCGCTGCCGCGCCGCCGGCATCACCGTCCCCATCGTCCCGGGCCTCAAGCCGCTCTCCAGCGCCCGCCAGGTGGACCTGCTGCCCGAAAGCTTCTCCATCGACATCCCGGTGGACCTGACCTCCGAGGTGTCTGCACATCCCGACCAGGCCTACCGCATCGGCGAGGAGTGGTGCAAGGCGCAGTGCCGCGACCTGCTCGCCCACGGCTTCGGCGAGGTCCACTTCTACACGATGGGCCGCAGCGAGAACATCGTCCACATCCTGGAGGACTGCTTCTGATGGAGGACCTCAAGCAAGCATTGTCGGAGAGGATCCTGATCCTGGACGGGGCGATGGGCACGATGCTCCAGCGCCACGGCCTGACCGGCAACAACGAGCCCTTCAACCTCAGCCATCCGGACGTCGTCCGGGACATCCATCGCGCCTACATCGAGGCCGGCGCGGACATCCTCTCGACCAACACCTTCAGCGCCAACCGCATCTCGCAGGCCGAATACGGCCTCGCGGAGCAGGCGCAGGCGTTCGCGCAGGCGGGGGCGCGCCTGGCGCGCGAAGCCGCCGACGCCGCGCCCCGCAAGGTCTGGGTGGCCGGCTCGCTCGGGCCCACCGGCAAGTCCCTCACCCTGGCCCAGGACCTCTCCGACCCGGCCTTCCGGCCCTGTTCGTTCGACGAGATGGCGCAGGCCTACGCCGAGCAGGTCCGCGGACTGGTGGCGGGCGGCGTGGACGCACTGCTGCTCGAGACCTGTTTCGACGCCCTCAACGCCAAGGCTGCCCTCTACGCCATCAGCGGCATCCCGGAGGCGGCCGCGCTGCCGCTGCTGATCTCCGTGTCCGCCGGCGACCGCAGCGGCCGGACCCTCACCGGCCAGACCCTCGAGGCCTTCTACCGGAGCATCCAGCACGCGCGTCCACTCAGTTTCGGGCTCAACTGCTCGCTCGGTGCGGACGCGCTCACCCCGCTCGTGGCGGACGTTGCCACGTGGGCCGACTGCGCCGTCAGCTGCTATCCCAACGCCGGACTGCCCAACGAGATGGGGCAGTACGACGAGACGCCCTCGCAGACGGCCGCCGCCCTGCAGCGGATGGCCCGCAGCGGGCTGCTCAACATAGCTGGCGGCTGCTGCGGCACCACGCCGGACCACATCCGCGCCATCGCCGCGGCGCTCCGCGGCCTGCCGCCGCGGCCCCTGCCCGAGCCGGACCGGCGGCTGCACGTCAGCGGCCTGGAGGCCGTGACCGTGGACGTCCGGCAGACCCGCTTCACCAACATCGGCGAGCGCACCAACGTGGCGGGCTCGCGCAAATTCGCCCGCCTCATCGCGGCTGGCGACTACGAGACCGCCCTGCAGATCGCCGCGGACCAGATCGACGGCGGCGCCGCGATCATCGACGTCAACATGGACGACGCGATGCTGGACAGCACCGTCGAGATGGAGAAGTTCCTCCGCCACATCGCCGGGGATCCGGCCGTGGCCCGCGCCGCCTTGATGATCGACTCCTCCCACTGGGAGACCCTGCTCGCCGGGCTGAAGAACGCCCAGGGCCGCTGCATCGTCAATTCCATCTCGCTCAAGGAGGGCCCCGGAACATTCCTGGAGAAGGCCCGGGAGATCCGCCGCCTGGGGGCGGCCGTCGTCGTGATGGCCTTCGACGAGCAGGGACAGGCCACGACCTACGACCGCAAGGTCGCCATCTGCGAGCGCGCGTTCCGGCTGCTTACGGAGCAGGCCGGCTACGCGCCGCAAGATATCATCTTCGACGTCAACGTCCTGTCCGTAGGCACCGGCATTCCGGAACACGCCCGCTACGCCGTGGACTTCATCGAGGCCGTCCGCTGGATCAAGGAGCACCTGCCCGGCGCCCTCACCTCGGGCGGCATCTCCAACCTCTCCTTCGCCTTCCGCGGCAACAACACCGTGCGCGAGGCGATGCACGCCGTCTTCCTCTACCACGCCATCGCCGCAGGGCTGGACATGGGCATCGTCAATCCCGGGATGCTCCGCATCTACGACGACATCGAACCCGCCCTGCTGCGTGCCGTCGAGGACGTGATCCTCGACCGGGACCCGGAAGCCACGGAGCGCCTGATCGCCCTGGCGCAAGAGATCAGGGAGCGGCAGGAGAACCCGGCAAATCCTGCCGCCTCCCCCGTTCCGGACCGGGAGGCGGAAGAAAAAGCCGCCGATTCCGACCGCCTACCCGTCGACGCGCGGCTCGTCCGGGCGCTGGTCTCCGGCGGTTCGCCGGCGCTGCGGGAGGACCTGCTGGAGAGTCTGGCGCAGCACGGCCGTGCGGTGGCGGTCATCGAAGGGCCGCTGATGGACGGCATGGCCCAGGTGGGCGAACGCTTCGCCGCCGGCAAGATGTTCCTGCCGCAGGTCGTCAAGTCCGCCAAGGTGATGCGCGAGGCCGTGGAGATCCTCCAGCCCCATATGGGCGAGGAGAGCGCCGGCGGCGGCAAACCGCGTTTCCTGCTGGCCACGGTCAAGGGAGACGTCCACGACATCGGCAAGAACATCACCGGCATCGTGTTGCGCTGCAACGGTTTCGAAGTCACGGATCTCGGCGTGATGGTCCCCAGGGAGACCATCCTGGAGCAGGCCGCCGCGATCGGAGCCGACCTCGTCGGTGTGAGCGGGCTCATCACCCCGTCGCTCTTCCAGATGGAAGAGCTCTGCCGCGAGATGGCCGAGCGCGGCCTCACGACGCCGCTGCTCGTCGGCGGCGCCACCACGTCCGCCCTGCACACCGCCGTCAAGCTGGCACCCCTCTACGACCACGTCTTCTACGCCCCCGATGCCTCCGCCTGCGCCGTACTCGCCGGGCGGTTGATGTCCGACCGCGAGGCCACCGAAGCCGGAGAGCACCGCAAACAGGAAGAGTTGAGGGCGCTATACGCACAGAAGGACAACAAGGAGACACCCGCCTCCGGCGGAGCCCCTGCTGCTGCCGCCCGCTTTGACGCCGGCAGCTATCTCCGGGGCAAGTTCTTCGCGGACATCCCCGCCCGGGAGCTCTCGGTCTCCGAGGTCCTCCCCTATTTCGACTGGCAGATCTTCTACGCCATCTGGGGCGTGAAGGCGGGGGCGGATTCCGTCGTCCAGCTCAGCGCCGATGCGATCGACCGCCTGGAGGCGCTCAAGCGCGAGGGTGGCTGCCGCATCCGCATCGCCGCCCGCTTCGACGCCTGCCACGCCGCGGGAGACGAGATCGTCGCCGCTGGCTGGCGCCTGCCGATGCTCCGCCAGGCGGGGCCCGACGGGCGCTCCCTGGCGGACTTCGTGGCGCCCGCTGATTACGGTTTTGATTCCCCTGCCGGGATGTTCGCCATCAGCGTCCACCGCGATCAGACCACGGGGGGAGCCTCCCCCGACACTCCCTCAGCCGCCTTTGGCTCCGAATACCAGACGGGACCGACCTACAAGGCGGCGGGACACCCGGCGGGATGCCAGTGCGAGGCCTGCTCGATGGATTATGCGTCCCTGCTGGACCGCTCACTGCGCCTGACCCTCGCCGAAGCCGCCTCGGGTTGGCTCGACGCCGAGCTCGCCAAGCAGTTGCCGAAAGGCTCCCCGGTCCGGATCATCAAGCCCGCGGCCGGCTACGCCTCCTGCCCGGACCATACCCTCAAGCGCGACATCCTCGCCCTGCTGCCCCACGCCGAAGCCCTGGACATCCGCCTGACGGAGTCCTGCGCCATGATTCCCGACGCCAGCATCTGCGGGCTCGTCTTCGCGCACCCGGCGGCCTCCTATCCGGAGATCCGCCGCCTCTCCCCCGCCGCCCTTGACGCCTACGCCGCGCGCCGGGGCTTCAGTCCCGAGGAGCGGCAGGCCTTCCTGGGACACCTTCGTTGACAGGCACTGTTTTATTTTGCGTTGCAGTCTATGAACAAAAGGGATCTAGAGATCATGGCACCGGCAGGCGGTTTCGACTGCCTGCACGCCGCCATCCAGGGCGGAGCAGACTCCGTCTATTTCGGCATCGGCCGGCTCAACATGCGCAGCCGTTCGGCCGGCAATTTCCAGCCGGAGGACCTGCCGGAGGTGGTGCGGATCTGCCGTGAGGCGGGCGTGAAGAGCTATCTCACCCTGAATATCACCCTGTACCAGGAGGACCTGGCGGCGATGCGCGAAGCGCTGGACGCCGCCCGGGCCGCCGGCGTGGATGCCGTCATCGCTTCCGACATCGCCGCCATCCAGTACTGCCGCCAGCTCGGCCTGGAAGTCCATATCTCCACCCAGCTGTCCATCTCCAACGTCGAAGCGCTGCGCTTCTATGCGCAGTTCGCCGACGTGGTCGTACTCGCGCGTGAGCTGACCCTCGACCAGGTCAAGGAGATCTACGGAACCATCGTCCGGGAGCGGATCTGCGGCCCGTCGGGCCGGCTGGTCCGTATCGAGATGTTCGCCCACGGCGCCCTCTGCATGGCCGTCAGCGGCAAGTGCTACCTCTCGCTGCACGCCGCCGGCGCATCCGCCAACCGCGGCGCCTGCTACCAGGTCTGCCGCCGCAGCTACGAGGTGCGGGACCGCGAGACCGGCAACGAGCTGCTCATCGACAACGAGTACATCATGTCCCCCAAAGACCTCTGTACCATCGAGTTCCTGGACCAGATCATCGACAGCGGCGTGCGTGTCTTCAAGATCGAGGGGCGCGCCCGCTCCGCGGAATACGTCAAGCGCTGCGCCTCCTGCTACCGCCGGGCGGCCGACGCCGTCTGCGAGGGGACCTACACCCCGGAGCTCGCCGCAGGCTTGAAGGAACAGCTCGCCGAGGTCTTCAACCGCGGCTTCTGGGACGGCTATTACCAGGGTGCCCGGCTGGGTGAATGGAGTGCCGTCTACGGCACGCAGGCCACTCGCCGCAAGGTCTATCTGGGCAAGGTGACCAACTGGTTCGACCGGATCGGGGTGGCGGAAATTTCCGCCGAGACCTCCGACTTGCATCAGGGGGATGCGCTGATGGTCATCGGCCCGACGACGGGCGTCGTTGAGTTCGCGGCGACGGATATCCGCCTGGAATTCGACCCTGTGCCGCTGGCCCCGAAGGGCAGCCGCTGCTCGGTGTCGGTCCCGGTGGACCGCTGCCCGGACGGCAAGCTCCGCCGCGGCGACAAGGTCTTCCTCTGGGTCGAAGCCTGATTTTTTGTAAAAATGCATTTTCGTATGCGACGATCCCTGCTGCTCTCCCTCCTCATCCTGCTGGCGGCCTGCCAGCCCAAAACCGTCCTTATCGAGACCGAGCAAGGCACCCTGTGCCTGCAGCCGCTCGCCGACGACGCCATCCGCGTGCGGCTGGCTCCGGAAGGGACGCGTCGACTCGAGGAACTGATCTTCACACAGGACGTCAAGGCTCCGAAATTCAGCGTAGAGCGCAGCGACGGCAGCGTCACCGTCCGTACGGCGCGGATGAGCGCCGAATACAGCACCGCCACGCAGACGATGCGTTTCCTGGACGCGGGCGGGCGCGTCCTGCTGGAGGAGCGGCCCGGCGGGCGCAGCATCGTCCCGGCCGAGATTCAAGACGAGCCGGCCTACGCCGTCAGCCAGACCTTCCTCTCCCCCGAAGGTGAACACCTCTACGGCACCGGGCAGTTCCAGGACGGCTACCTGGACATCCGCGGGCTGACCCGGCGTCTCACGCAGGTCAACACGCAGATCTCCCTGCCCCTGATCCTGTCCAGCCACGGCTACGGCCTGCTCTGGCACAACTACGGGCGGACCGACTTCAATCCCGCCGAAAGCAGCGTGACGCTCAGTCCGGCCAGCGAGAGCGGTGCCTCCGAGACGGTTAACGCCACGGGTACGGCCGGCAACCGCCGCGAGCGGCGCTTCTTCCAGGCCTTCACCGGCGAGATCGAACTCCCCGCCGACGGGGAATACGCCCTGCTGTTCGATGTCGGACGCACGATGGCGCGCAAGCAGTATCTCGCCATCGACGGCGAGCCGGTCATCGACATCACCAACACCTGGCTCCCGCCCACCGCCGCGGTCAAGGTCCGACTCTCCGCCGGCAAACATCAGCTGCAGGCCGAAGGCACGCGCGGCGACGCCCCGGCAGTCTATTGGCGGGAGACGGACGCCACCACGACCTTCGCCTCCCCCGTGGCCGACGGGCTCGACTACACCGTCTTCGCCGGCAGCGCGGACGAAGTGATGCACGCCTTCCGCCGCCTGAGCGGCCCGGTCCCTGCGATGCCGGACTGGATCTTCCGCTACATCCACTGCCGGGAACGCTATGACACGCAGGAAGAACTCCTCACCGCTGCGCGCCGCTTCCGCGACGAAGGCATCCCCGTGGGCACTATCGTCCAGGACTGGCAGTGGTGGGGCAAGTACGGCTGGAATGCGATGCAGTTCGACGAGGACAAGTACCCGGATCCCAAGGCGATGGTGGATGAACTTCACGGGATGGGCCAGCACTTGATGCTGTCCGTCTGGTCCAAGATCGAACGGAGCTGCGAGGTCGGCCGCGAAGCGGCGGAGAAGGGCTACTACATCGACGGCACCGACTGGATCGACTTCTTCCAGCCTGAGGCCGCAGCCTACTACTGGCGCAATTTCTCCGCCCGGCTGCTCCCGACCGGCATCGATGCCTGGTGGCAGGACGCCACGGAGCCGGAGAACGACGACCTCAAGGGCCGCCGGATCGGTCCGGACCGGATCCCGGGCGAATACTACCGCAACGCCTATCCGCTCAAGGTCATCCAGGCCGTCTGCGAAGGCCTGCGCCGCGACCAGCCGGACCGGCTACCCGTTATCCTGACGCGCAGCGCCTTCGCGGGCATCCAGCGCTACGGCGCCGTGACCTGGAGTGGCGACGTAGGGAACGACTGGGCGACACTCCGGCGTCAGATTGCAGGCGGCCTGGGCCAGATGGCCGCCGGCCTGCCCTGGTGGACCTACGACGCCGGCGGCTTCTTCCGCCCCGGCGACCAATACACCGACCCGGACTACCAGGAGCGGATGATCCGCTGGATCCAGACCGCCGTCTGGCTGCCCTTCATGCGGGTACACGGCTATCAGAGCCGTACGGAGCCGTGGGAATACAACCCGGAGACCGAACGCCTGTTCAAGGCCGCCATCACGCAGCGCGAGGCACTGCTCCCCTACATCCTGGAGCAGGCGGCCAGGGTCTGGAAAGAAGACTACACGCTGATGCGCCCGCTCGTCTTCGATTTCCCGCAGGACGGGCAGGCCCTGCAGGAGGACTGCGAATGGATGTTCGGGCCCGACTACCTGGTCTGCCCGGTCACGGAAGGCGGCGTGAACAGCTGGAGCGTCTACCTGCCCGGCAACGAAGCTGGCTGGGAAGATATCAGAAACGGCACCCGCTACGAGGGCGGGCGCCGCTATGACGTGCCGGTGGACCTGGAGGCGATCCCGGTCTTCCGCCGGCTGCGCTAATCCGTAAGCACCAGCTCCACCGGGCAGTGGTCGGAGCCGAAGACCTCGTTGTGGATGTCCGTGCCCGCGATGCGCGGAGCCAGGCTCTCCGATACCAGGAAATAGTCGATACGCCACCCCACGTTGCGCTCGCGGGCGGCCATCCGGTAGGACCACCAGGAGTACTTGGCCTCGCCCGGATGGGCGTCGCGCCAGCTGTCCCGGAAGCCCGCGGAGAGCAGCTCCGTCATCTTGGCGCGCTCCTCGTCGGAGAAGCCGGCGTTGAAGTGGTTGGTGGCGGGGTTCTTGAGGTCGATCTCCTCGTGGGCGACGTTCATGTCGCCGCAGATGACCACGCCCTTCTTCGCCGCCAGGCCGCACACATAGGCGCGGAAGGCGTCCTCCCACTGCATCCGGTAGTCCAGGCGGCGCAGGCCGTCCTGCGAGTTGGGCGTATAGACGTTGACCAGATAGAAATCCGGCATCTCGAGGGTCAGCACGCGCCCTTCGTGGTCGTGCTCGTCCACCCCGATCCCGCAACTGACGGACAGGGGCGTATGGCGGGTATAGATGGCCGTCCCGGAATAGCCCTTCTTGTCGGCGTAGTTCCAGTAGGACTGGTAACCGATGAATTCGAGGTCGAGCTGGCCGGCCTGGAGCTTGGTCTCCTGCAGGCAGAAGAAATCGGCGTCGAGCGCCGCGAAGATGTCGGCGAAGCCCTTGCCGGCCACGGCGCGCAGGCCGTTGACGTTCCAACTGATGAGTTTCATATGGCGAAGATACGCAGAAAATTCGTATCTTCGCCAAGATATACGACAATGACTATGCGCGAATTCTTCATTACCAATACGATGTCCCGCCGGAAGGAGCTCTTCAAGCCCATCCATCCCGGCCACGTGGGCATGTATGTCTGCGGCCCCACCGTCTACGGCGACGCCCATCTGGGGCACGCCCGGCCCGGCGTGACCTACGACGTGCTCAGCAAGTTCCTCCGCCACCTGGGCTACAAGGTGCGCTATGTCCGCAACATCACGGACGTGGGCCATCTGGAGCACGATGCCGACGAGGGCGAGGACAAGATCGCCAAGAAGGCCCGCCTGGAGCAGCTGGAGCCGATGGAAGTCGTGCAGGCCTACACCCTGCGCTACCACGAGGCGATGCGCCTGCTGAACTGCGCGCCGCCCTCCATCGAGCCGCGCGCCTCGGGCCACGTCATCGAGCAGATCGAGGCCGTCAAGAAGATCCTCGCCGCCGGCTATGCATACGAGTCCAACGGCAGCATCTACTTCGACGTCGAGAAATACAACCGCGACTACCACTACGGCATCCTCTCGGGACGCAACCTCAACGACACCCTCGAGGGCACGCGCAGCCTGGACGGGCAGTCCGACAAGCGCGCCCCCTACGACTTCGCCCTCTGGAAGAAGGCGGAGCCGGAGCACATCATGCGCTGGCCCTCCCCCTGGGGCGAAGGCTTCCCGGGCTGGCACCTTGAGTGCTCCGTGATGGGCGAGAAATACCTCGGCCGCGAATTCGACATCCACGGCGGCGGGATGGACCTGATGTTCCCGCACCACGAATGCGAGATCGCCCAGAACCAGGCCTCCCGCGGCACGCAAGGCGTGCACTACTGGGTCCACAACAACATGATCACGATCGGCGGCCAGAAGATGGGCAAGTCCCTCGGGAACTTCATCACCCTGCCCCAGCTCTTCGCCGGCGACCACCCGAAGCTCACGCAGGCCTACAGCCCGATGACGGTCCGCTTCTTCATCCTCCAGGCCCACTACCGCGGCACGCTCGACTTCTCCAACGAAGCCCTGCAGGCCGCCGAGAAGGGCCTCAAGCGCCTGATGCAGGCCGCCAAGGACCTCTACGCGATGGCCGGCCGCAAGGCCCCGCAGTACCCCTACGGCGAGGAGCCCGTCAGCGTGGCGCCCGACAGCTGCCCGGCGGAGAGCGCCGCCGTGCGGGCCGTCTTCGACGGCATCTACGATGCGCTCTGCGACGACCTCAACACCCCCGTCGCCCTCGCGCACATCTCCGAGGCCGTCAAGCTGGTCAATTCCGCCAAGGCCGGCCAGGTCAAGCTCGGCAAGGGCGACCTGCAGACCCTCGTGCAGCTCTTCGACGACATCGTCTTCGGCGTGCTCGGTCTCAAGGACGAGGAGGCCGCGGGCGGCGCCACCGGCCGGGTCATCGACGGCCTGATGCAGATGGTCCTGGAGCAGCGCGCCGCCGCCAAGGCCGCCAAGGACTGGACCACCTCCGACCACATCCGCGACAGCCTCGCCGCCCTGGGCATCCGGGTCAAGGACACCAAGGACGGCGCCGAATGGACACTCGAATAGATGAAAACGGTTTACAGAAATACGGAACGCCCGGAGCTGATCAAGTGGCTCTGCATCGGCTTCGGTGTCCTCGGCATCGTGAGCCTCGTCCTGTACATCATCCTGACCCAGGAGAGCTACCTGTTCAGCCTGTTCACGAACCTGGTCCTCTGGGCGTGGCTCTTCGCTGAATACAAACTCGCCACCATCACCTTCGACGAGGAGGCGGACACCATCACCGACAGCCGGCAGAAGAACTATCCGCTCCGCCTGTCCGGCATCGTGACCGTCACTTACAACGAGAACAAGAAAGGGAAGTTCCGCTACCTGCTCATCCACGACGCCGGCGTCGGCTTCATGCAGATTCGCACCACCAAGGAGAACGCCGACCGGATGACCGCCCAGATCCTGAAGGCCAACCCCTCCGCCGAGGTCAAGCACTGCAACTACATCTGATCAGAGGGCGCCCAGCACGTCCCGTCGGTACCGGAGTGTCAGCCAGAGCGTCCGGAAGGCGAGGTGTGCGAAGTAGGCGGCGAAGAGGACGTGGAGGGCCGCAGGGCCTTCGGGCCGGAGCAGCCAGCTCCCCAGGAACCACACGCCGAAGAAAGCCGCGGCTGCGCCGCCCATCGAGTCCCGCAGGGCCCTGGAGGCCGTGGCGCCCAGGAAGATGCCGTCCCAGGTGAAGGCGGCGCAACCCAGCGGCGGCATCAGCAGCAGCCAGGGCAGGAACACTCGCGCTGTATGGACGACGCTCTCGTCCGAGGTCAGCAGCCGCAGCACCGGCACGCCCGTGGCGCCGTAGATCCCGATGAACAGCACGGCGATGGACATGCTCCAGATGAAGACAGAGCGTACGCTCCGGCGGAGCATCTCCCCGTCCTGCGCGCCGATGAAGCGCCCGGACAGGGCCTCGCCGGCATAGGCGAAACCGTCCGTGAAGTAGCTGAAGAACATCAGCAGCTGCATCATGATCGACCCGGCGGCGAGCAGCTGGTCGCCGAAGCCGGCGTTGATCATCGTGAAGCCGATGTAGATGAGGATGAAGAAGAACGAGCGTCCCAGCAGGTCGAGGTTCATCCGGAAGAAACGGCCCATCGACCCGTCGTGCAGCAGGGCGGCGAGGTCGTCGCGGCCGAGCAGCGCGAAGACGCTCCGGCCGTATTTGTGGCAGCAGACCCACAGGCCGTAGGCCAGGCCGCAGTACTGGGCGATTACGGTGCCGAGCGGAATGCCCGCAAAGCCGATACCCTGCCACTCCCCGACGCCGAAGGCCAGCAGGATGCTGGCGCCGATGTTGACCCCGTTGACGATCAGGTCCATCCACATCGAGTCGACGGAGTTCTGCATCCCCACGAACCAGCCCCGCAGGGCCATCAGGCTCATCGTGGCGGGGGCGGCCCAGATGCGGATGAAGAAATAGCGCTCCGCCAGCTCCTTGACGGCCGGCGTGGCATTGGTCAGGTGCATCACGCCCTTGAAGAAGGGCCACTGGAAGGCGAGGGCCAGGATGGCGGCGAGCAGGGCCAGCCCCACGCCGCGCAGGAAGATGCGCCCGGCCTCGGCGGGGTCCTGACGGCCGAAGGCCTGGGCCGTCAGGCCGCCCGTGCCGGTGCGCAGGAACCCGAACACCCAGTAGAGCAGCGACAGGACCATCGAACCCACGGAGATGGCGCCGATCCCGGCGGCCGCGTCGCTGCCCAGGTGGCCGGCGACGGCCGTGTCCACCATCCCGACCAGCGGCACGGTAATCCCGGCCAGGATGCTCGGGATGGCCAGTCGCAGGATCTCTGCGTTGAGCGCTTTGCGGGTCATCGGAATTTCTTGTCCTCCTCGAGCATCCCGAGGTAGGAATTATACCGGTCGGCACTGATCTGCCCGGCATCCACGGCGGCCTTGACGGCGCAGCCCGGCTCGTGGGTATGCGTACAGGGCACGAAACGGCAGTCATCCATCACCCGGAGCATCTCCGGGAAATACTTGGAGATCTCCTCCTTCTCCAGGTCCACGAGGCCGAAGCCGCGCAGGCCCGGCGTATCGATCACGAAGCCGCCGGAAGAGAGGCGGTACATCTCATAGAGGGAGGTCGTGTGCTTGCCCTGGAGGTGGGCTTCGGAGATCTGGCCGACCTTGGGATCGAGGGTGGGGTCGAGCGCCTTGATGAGGCTGGACTTGCCCACGCCGGACTCACCGGAGAAGAGGTTGACGCGGCCCCGGCAGCGCTCGCGCAGGGCGCCGATCCCCTCGCCCGTGAGGATGGAGGTCTCGATCACCGGATAGCCGGCGCCTTCGTAGATGCGCCGGAAGGCCTCCACCTGCTCCGGAACCTGGTCGCGGTAGAGGTCCACCTTGGCGAGGACGATCACCACCGGGACCTTGTAGACCTCGCAGGTCACGAGGATGCGGTCCAGGAACGGGAGCTTGATCTCGGGGAAATAGAGGCTGGTGATGATGACGGCCTGGTCGAGGTTGGCCGCAATCACGTGGGCCTGGCGGGACAGGTTGGTGGAGCGGCGGATGAGGTAATTCTCGCGCGGGAGGATCTCCTTGATCACGGCGGGATGCTCCTCCGTGGCCGCACCATCCAGCTCATAGCGCACCCGGTCGCCCACGGCCACGGGGTTCGTGGCGCTGCTGCGCGAGAGGCGCACCCGCCCGCGCAGCACGGCCGGGAAGAGCTCCCAGCCTGGCAGCGTGCTCAGCAGGTAGTGACTGCCGGCATTCCTGACGACCGTGGCGACCCCTTCCATCCCGGCGGCTACTTGGCTCTGCCGACGAGCCGTTCTGCGAAGCGTTGCAGGGTTCCGAGCCGCAGCGGGCCGAAGCCGGCCCCGGACACGGCATCCATCGCCCGCCGGGTGAAGCGCACGATCTCGGCCTTGGCGTCTTCGTCCACTCCGTTCTGCAGATAGATATCCTTGACGGCGGCGATCTTGGCGGCCTTCTGCTCCGGCGTGTCCGCCGGCAGGGCGAAGGCCTGCAGGAAGCCCGCCTTGTCGGGGGTCTTCTCCAGCGTGCGGACGGTCAGCCAGCTTTTCTTGCCGTTGACGATATCCCCGCCGATGGGCTTGCCGAAGACCTTCTCGTCGCCGAAGGCGTCGAGGTAGTCGTCGGCCACCTGGAAGGCCATCCCCAGCTCGTAGCCATACTGGTAGAGGGCGTCGCACTCGGCCTGCGAGGCGCCGCCGATCAGCGCGCCCATCCCGGCCGAGCAGGCCAGCAGGACGGCGGTCTTGAGACCGATCATCTTGTTGTAGTCCTCCATCGGCACCTCCGGGACGGACTCGAATTCCATATCGAACTGCTGCCCGTCGCAGACCTGCGCGGCCGTGCGGGAGAACAGCGCCAGCACGCGGTCCAGCACGGCCTTGGGTGCCTTGGCGATGCGCTGGTAGGCGTCGATCAGCATCACGTCGCCGGAGAGGATGGCCGTGTCCTCGCTCCACTTCTTCCACACGGTGGGCACGCCCCGGCGCAGCGGCGAGCGGTCCATGATGTCGTCGTGCATCAGGGTGAAGGAGTGGAAGACTTCCAGGGCCGACGCCGGGGCGAGGATCCCCTCGTCGAAGGTGTCGGAGAAGAACGAGTACGCCGTCAGGCACAGCCGCGGGCGTATGCGCTTGCCGCCGATGGCGATCATATACCGGAGCGGATCGTAGAGCCCGGCGGGCTCGCGCGTGAATTCGATGCCGTCAAACAGCTGCTTGACGAGGTCGTTGATCTGGGTCTCTGTCATCATATCATACAAAGATAATCATAATCACCGTCATTCCGGGCTTGACCCGGAATCTTTTTCCTGCTAACTTTGTTCCTGTTATGAAGATCGTTTTTGCAACCGCCAATGCCGGCAAGCTCCGCGAAGCCGCCGAGGTCCTCGGCCCCGGCTTCGAGATCGTCCCGCCCACCTCGCTGGGCATCACCGAAGACATCCCCGAGACGGGATCCACCCTGCAGGAGAACTCCCTGCAGAAGGCGCAGTATCTCTTCGAGCGGACGGGGCTCCCGAGCTTCGCCGACGACACCGGCTTGGAGGTGGACGCCCTGGGCGGCGCGCCCGGCATCTATTCCGCGCGCTACGCCGGCCCCGGCCACGACAACCAGGCCAACATGGCCAAGCTCCTGGCGGTGCTTGGCCGATTGGAAGACCGTACGGCGCGGTTCCACACGGTGGTCACGCTGATCCTCGCCGACGGGCAGCCCCGCTTCTTCGAGGGCGTGTGCAAAGGCAGCATCGGACGCGAGAAGCGCGGCTCCGGCGGCTTCGGCTACGACCCGGTCTTCCTGCCCGACGCCTATCCCGGCCGCACCCTCGCCGAAGTCTCCGAAGAGGAGAAGAACGCCGTCTCCCACCGCGGCCAGGCCCTTCGCGCCATGGCCGAATGGCTGAAGACCCATCTTTGAATTCCCCTGGTCCCGAAAAGGGCCGAAAACGGGACAACCCCCGGCTATGCAGCTGGGGGTTGACCCGAAAAACGCAGTTATTGAGGCCAGCTGAACGAATGGCGGCCGGTCAGAGGGTGCCGGTCCGTTCGAGCTGCAGGAGGCGGAGCTTGCGGGCGGGGCCGGCGGCGTAGCCGCCCGGGCGCCCGCCCGCCGCAACGACGCGATGGCAGGGGACGACCAGCGAGACGGGGTTCCGGCCCACGGCGCCACCCACGGCCCGGGGGCTGGACCCCAGCCGCCGGGCGAGCGCGCCGTAGGTCAGCGTCTCTCCGTAGGGGATCTCCAGCAGCGCACGCCAGACAGCCTGCTGGAACGGCGTCCCCTGCAGGTCCAGCCGGGGCGTGAATCCCGGTACATTCCCGCTGAAGTAGCCGTCCAGCCAGCGGACAGCCTCGTCGAACACCGGGAGCCACCCGCCGTCACAACACCCGCGAAGGGTGGAGCCGAAGCGGGCCTGCCCGTCAAACCACAGGCCGGTCAGGGCATCGCCCGAACCGGCCAGCGTGATCCCGCCGAGCGGGGAATCATAGTGACAGACGGATACCACGGCCTAGAAGACCCACTTGACGCCGGCGCAAGGACGGCACCAGAAGCCCCTGGACGACCCGAAATCATAGGAGAGCTCCACCTCGCCGCCGATGTTGAGATTGTCGCATCCGAAGAACTGGCCCACGCTATACCATAACTGGGGCTCGGTCAGGAACACGGTGTGGGATTGCTCCGGCAGGATCTTGCCATAATGGTCCTGGAAGAGAAGGTGGTCCTGCCACCAGAAGTCCGCAAAGCCCGAGAAGCGCAGGCCCTTCAGGCCGAAGAGGTCCTGGAACCCCCAGACGAAGGTGAACTGCAGCGGGACCTTCTGGCTGGCACCCACGATGTGTTTGTACAATACCTTGAAGTTGAAGGTATCCTTGAAATCCGCGCTGTGGACGAAGTAGTCCACACCCGCAAGGAAGGCACTGTTGATGGCGTATTCGCTGTACACGCCGCCGTTGTACTCGAGCTGGAAGCTCAGCGGCGCAACGGCGCTGTCCTGCCAGAAATTCAGGCAGCGAGCAATCTCGAAATAGGTCCCGTTGGGAGAGACGATCGTCTTGTCGACCACGTAATTGTAGTCGTGGTCGATGAAGAAGAAGGTGTTGCCCCACTTGTCACCATAGAAGCCCTCCAGGGTCGTGGTGACATACTGGCGGTCGGACCCGAAGTCGTAGAACGCCTGGATATTGGTCTGCGCCCCGGCCCACTGGGTGAAAAACAGCGCGGCGAAGGCCGCCGCCATCAGATATGCGTGTTTCATCGGCTTGGTCATCATTCTTCGCAAAGATACGGTTTTTTCCGGCATCGGAAAAGCCCCGGAACGCATCAACCCCCGGCCGTGGGGCCGGGGGTTGACGGAAAAGCCGGACGCGTCCTCCCGCTAGATGAAAATGTAGCGGAGCACGAAGAGCACGGCCAGCACCCACATCGGGATGGAGATCTCCTTGAAGCGGCCGGAGATGGCGTGGGTGGCCACATAGGCGATCACGCCGATCAGGATACCGTCGGAGATGCTGTAGGCCAGCGGCATCAGGATGATGGTGAGGAACGCCGGGATGCTCTTGCAGTAGTCGTCCCAGTGGATGGCCTTGACGGAAGGCATCATCATCACGCCCACGATCACCAGTGCGGGAGCCGTGGCGGCACTCGGGATGGCGAGGAAGATCGGCGAGAAGAACAGGGCCAGGGCGAAGCAGATGGCCGTGGAGAAGGCGGTGAGGCCGGTACGGCCACCCTCGCCGACGCCGGATGCACTCTCGACGTAGGTCGTGGTGGTGGAGGTGCCGAAGCAGGCGCCCGCTACGGTGGCGATGGAATCGGCGAGGAACATCTTCTCCAGGCCGGGTATCTCGTCATTTCCCTTATTGATGATACCCGCTCCCTGGTGCACGCCGATGATGGTGCCCATCGTGTCGAACATATCGATGAACAGGAAGGTGAACACGACCACGAGCATATCCAGACTCAGGACCTGCGAGAAATCGAACTTGCAGAAGATCGGGGAAATGCTGTGCGGCAGCGAGACCAGCTGCAAGGCTCCGGCATCGTTGTGCGCAAGCTGCGTCACGGCGCTGCCCGTGGCGGGATCCTTGATCACCAGGCCGATGAGGGTGGTGATGATGATGCCGATGAGGATGCCGCCGCGCACCTTGAGCATCACCAGGCCGGCCGTGATGATGATGCCGATGACGGCCACGAGGGCCGGGCCGTGGGTGATGTCGCCGAGGGTCACGAGCGTGGAGTCGGAGTTGGCGATGATGCCGGCGTTCTGCATGCCGATGAAGGCGATGAACAGGCCGATACCGGCGCCGATGGCCTTCTTAAGCGTGCCCGGGATGGCGTTCAGCAGCCAGCTGCGCACCTTGGTGACGGTCAGGATGATGAAGAGGAGACCCTCGATGAACACGGCCGTCAGGGCGAACTGCCAGCTGTAGCCCATCGTCAGGCAGACGGTGTAGACGAAGAAGGCGTTGAGGCCCATGCCGGGGGCGAGGGCGAACGGCTTCTTGGCGTAGATGGCCATCACGAGCGTACCGACGATGGCGGCCAGGGCCGTGGCGGTGAAGACCGCGGTGCCGGGCATGCCGTCCAGGGCACCGAAGATGCTCGGGTTGACGGCCAGGATGTAGGCCATCGTCAGGAACGTGGTGATGCCCGCAACGATCTCCGTCCGGACATTGTGCTTTCCGGCCTCGAAGCCGAAAGCCTTGTTCAGGAAATTAGCCATGTCATATGCGCTTTAGAAGACCCACTTGGTACCGATGCAAGGCATGACGTGGAAGCCTTGCATGCCGGCGAAGTTGTAGCTGAACTCCACCTCGCCGCCGAAGTTGAAGTGCTCGGTGCCGAAGTTGTACCACAGCTGCGGCTCGGACAGGACGACGGCGTGGTCATACTCGCACCACACATCCACGAAGCCGGAGAAGCGCAGGCCGCTCGCACCGAACAGGTCCTGGAGTCCCCAGACCGCGGTAAACTGCATAGGGACCTTGCAGGGCAGCCCCACGAAGCCCTTGTACAGGAGCTTCAGGTTCAGCGTGTTGTTGAAATCCGCGGAGTGCAGGAAATAATCCAGGCCGACGAGGAAGGCGCTGTTGACCGGGAACGCACCGTAGTCCTTACCGGGGATGCCGTTCAGGTTGCCCCACGTACCGAAGCCACCATTATACTCGATCTGGAAGCTCAGCGGCGCCATCGGCGTGTCGCTCCAGAAATTCAGGCAACGGGCGATCTCGAAGTACGTGTTGTTCGGCGAGATGATCTTGTTGCCGTCCCTGTTGTTGTAGTCATAGTCGATGAAGAAGAAAGTGTTGCCCCAGTTGTCCTGATGGAAACCTTCCAGGGTGGTGGTGAAGTGCTTACGACCCAGGTCGTAGAAGGTCTGGAAATTGGTCTGTGCCATTGCTCCTTGAGCAAACAGCAGGGCGGCGGAAGTTACCGCCATCAAGAATACTTTTTTCATCTTATCGTATATGTAGGGTTTTCAGACTTTGAGTACGGAGGTCACCTCGGCGTCCGCGGGCAGCAGGGCGCGGCCTTTGAGGTCCTCGATCTCGATGATGAAATTGATGCACACGGCCTTGGGATGGAACTGGCTCACGAGCCGGGCGGCCGCGGCGACCGTGCCGCCGGTGGCCAGCAGGTCGTCGTGGATCAGCACCACGTCGTCTTCGCTGATGGCATCCTTGTGGATCTCGATGGTGTCGCGGCCATACTCCTTCTCGTACGACTCGCTGATCACCTCGGCGGGGAGTTTGCCGGGCTTGCGGGCCATCACGAAGCCGGCGCCCAGGCGGATGGCCAGGGCCGGCCCCATCACGAATCCGCGGGACTCCAGGCCGACGACCTTGGTGATCCCTTTGTCTTTGTAGATATTGTAGAGTATGTCTTCGAGCTCACGCAGGCACTCGGCATCCTTGAAAAGCGTGGTGACATCCCAGAACAGGATACCCTCCTTCGGAAAGTCGGGGACGGTCCGGAGGCTGGATTTGATTTTTTGGATACTCATAGGGCGGTTTGTACCATACGAAGATACGATTTTTCCGTGAGATTTAGAACAACTTTACGTATCTTTGTGATGATTATGCAAAAAAGAAGTGGAAAAGGCCGGCAGGCATCCAAGAGCAGGAAAAGAGCCGGCACAAGCAGCAAGAAGTCCTTCCCGCAGTATGTCGGGAAGGTGCAGATGACCCGCGAAGGCTTCATCTTCGTGCTCATCGACGGCCAGGACGACGATGTCTTCGTCAAGGCCTCCAAGACCCGGCACGCGCTCCACGGAGACACCGTCCTCGTGGCCGTGACCCGGCAGCAGTCCGATACCAAGCGCCGCGAAGGCGAGGTGGTGGAGATTCTCGAACGCTCCACGCGCCCCTTCGTGGGCTATTACCACAGCGTCGGGGCCCAGGCCTGGGTCCTGATGCAGAGCAAGTTCATGCCCTACGACATCCAGGTGGATGCCGAGGAGGCGGCACAGATGGGCGCCAAGGCCGGGATGAAGGTCGCGGCGGTCGTGGACCGCTGGGACCGCCGCGACCACGGCCCGCACGGCCACGTGGTCGACGTGCTCGGGATGCCCGGGGACAACGACACCGAGATGCACGCCATCCTGGCGGAGTTCAACCTCCCCTACCGTTTCTCGCAGGAGGTGGAGAACGCCGCCGACAAGATCTCCGAGGAGATCACCGAGGCGGACCTGAAGGGCCGCAAGGATTTCCGGCAGACCTTCACGTTCACGATCGACCCCTCGGACGCCAAGGACTTCGACGACGCGCTGTCGTTCAAGCCGCTCACCAATGGCAACTACGAGGTCGGCGTCCACATCGCCGACGTGTCCTACTACGTCAAGCCCGGCAGCACCGTAGACAAGGAAGCGCGCGAGCGTGGCACCTCCGTCTACCTGGTGGACCGCACGGTGCCGATGCTCCCCGAGAAGCTCTGCAACAAGCTCTGCTCGCTGCGGCCGCACGAGGACAAGCTCACCTTCTCGGCCGTCTTCGAGATGACCCCCAAGGCCGAGATCAAGTCCCGCTGGATCGGCCGCACCGTCATGAATTCCGACCACCGCCTCGACTACGAACAGGCACAGGCCATTATCGAATCTGCCGACTCCGTTGCGCAGGCAGATCCGCAATTGAACGAGGCGATCATCGTCCTGAACCGTTTGGCTCTCCTGATGAAGGAGAAGGAGCGGGCCGCGGGGGCGATCGACTTCGACCGGCCGGAGATGAAAGTCGAGGTGGACGAAAAAGGCAAGCCCATCCGCGTGTACCAGAAGGTCTCCAAGGAGGCCAACTGGCTGATCGAGGAGTTCATGCTCCTCGCGAACCGCACGGTGGCGGAGTTCGTGGCCACGGGCGGCCAGATGAACGGCGTGGCGCAGAAGAATGCCAAGACCTTCGTCTACCGCGTCCACGGCGAGCCCAACGAACTCAAGCTCGAGAACTTCTACACCTTCGCCAAGGGCTTCGGGCACCGCATCCCCACGGACGCCCCCACGGGCGGACGCGCCACGGCCAAGGTCCTCAACCAGCTGCTCGACGGCGCCAAGGGCAAGCCGGAGTTCGCCGCGATGGAGAACCTCGCCCTGCGGGCGATGGCCAAGGCCTGCTACAGCACCGACAACATCGGCCACTTCGGCCTGGCCTTCAAGTTCTACACGCACTTCACCTCCCCGATCCGCCGCTATCCCGACCTGATGGTCCACCGCCTGCTGGCCCGCTACCTCGACAACGGCGAGAGCGCCAAGAAGGACAAGTTCGAGGAGGAGTGCCGCTACGCCTCCGAGCGCGAGCTCGTGGCCGCGGACGCCGAGCGCACCTCCATCAAGTACAAGCTGGTCGAATTCATGATGGACAAGATCGGCGAGGAATACGACGGACACGTCTCCGGCATCACCGAGTGGGGGATGTACGTAGAGATCGAGCCCACCAAGATCGAGGGCATGGTGTCCGTGCGCGACATCCAGTCCGACTTCTACGAATTCGACGAGGCGCGCTACCGGCTGGTCGGCAAGCGCCGCCACAAACAGTTCCGCCTGGGCGACCCGGTGCGGATCCGCGTCAAGAGCGCCAACCTCGAGCAGCGCCTGCTCGACTACGAACTCATCGAAAACCAATCATAGACAAATATGGCAAACGGCAACTTTTTCGCATTCCTGGCCGGTGTCGCAACCGGCGCAGCGCTCATCATCCTCGCCAATACCGAGAAGGGTGAGGAAGTGATCGACGACCTCAAGGAGAAAGGCACCGAGGCCTTCGAGAATGGCCGTGCGGCCGTCCTGAACGGCCTGGACAAGCTCGAAGACAAGCTCTCCGACAAGCTGTCCGGCGCGGCACCCAAACCGGAGGAGGCCTGACATGGCACGGGACAAGACCCTCTCCGAGATTGCGCAGGAGACGCGCGAATACGTCGACCTGCGCATCGACGAGGCCAAGCTCAAGCTCACCCGCGGACTCTCCACGGCCCTGGGGCAGACCCTCTCCTACCTGCTGATCATCGCGGTGCTCGTGATCGTGCTGGGGCTGCTCGCCCTGGCCCTGCTCCAGTGGCTCAACGGCCTGCTGGGCCACCCTTGGGGCACGCTCATCGTCTCCGGGGTATTCCTGATCGGGCTGGGCGTGCTGGTGCTCAACCGCCACAAGCTCTTCAAGGACCTCTTTGTCAAGCTCTTTATCGACCTGTTCTATGACGAGGAAGAACAATAAGTACGCCCGGATCCGGACCACGGCAGAGCTGGATGCCGCCATCCACGAAGCCCACGCCCGCCGCGAGCGCCTGGGTGCGAGCGTCGGGCAGGACTACAGCAACCTCCAGCAGAGCCTGCGTCCCGCCACCCTCGTGTCGAACGCCCTGCTGCAGGTCGCGCCCTATTTCTCCATAACGGAAATAGGCCTCGGACTGGTCCGAGGCCTCAAAAGGGTGATTGCTCCTAAAGATAAGAGCCTTAAATCAGCGGCTCAGCCGTCATCGCAGCCGGCTGAGGAATCCCCATCAGCTTCAGAATCGTAGGCGCCACGTTGCAGAGGGCGCCGTCCTTCACTTCCTTCACGGCCGGACCGGCGTTGATCACGACGAACTGGACCGTGTTGAGGGAGTGCGCCGTATTGGGCGTACCGTCCGGATTGACCTCGTAGTCGGCGTTGCCATGGTCGGCGGTCAGCAGGACCACATAGTCGTGCGCGATTGCCGCGTCAACGACCTTGCCCACCAGCTTGTCGATGCAGGCAACGGCGCGGGTCACGGAGTTGTACACGCCCGTGTGGCCCACCATGTCGCCGTTGGCGAAATTCAGGATGATCAGGTCCTCGACCTCGGAGTTGATCTTGTCGATCAGTTTCTCGGCCACCTCGGGGGCGCTCATCTGCGGCAGGATGTCGTAGGTGGGGACCTTCGGGGAGTTGACCAGGATGCGGTCTTCATTCTCGAACTGCAGCTCGCGGCCGCCGTTGAAGAAGAAGGTCACGTGCGCGTACTTCTCCGTCTCGGCGATGCGCAGCTGGCGCTTGCCGGCCTTGGAGACCGTCTCGCCGAGCGTGTCGTTCACGAGCTCCTTGTCGAAGAGGATGTGGACGCCGGTGAAGGAGGCGTCGTACGGCGTGAGGCAGCAGTAATAGAGAGGAATGGTGTGCATCCCCTCCTCCGGCATGTCCTTCTGCGTGAGGACGGTGGTCAGCTCGCGCGCGCGGTCGTTGCGGAAGTTGTAGAAGATGATGGCGTCGCCCTCTTCGATCTTGGCGAGGGGCGCACCGGCGGCGTCGGTAATCACGATCGGCTTGACGAACTCGTCGGTCACGTCGGCGTCGTAGGACGCCTGGATGCCCTCGATGGCGGAGGTGAAGGCCTCACCCTTGCCCTCGACCAGCAGGTCGTAGGCTTCCTTGACGCGGCCCCAGCGCTTGTCGCGGTCCATCGCATAGAAGCGGCCGCACACGGAAGCGATCTTCCCGGTGGTCTCCGACATCTTCTGCTCCAGCTCCTCGAGGAAGCCCTTGCCGCTGCGCGGGTCGGTGTCGCGCCCGTCCATGAAGGCGTGGACGTAGACCTGCTCCAGGCCGTATTCCTTCGCTACGCGCAGGAACTCATACACGTGGTCCAGGGAGGAGTGCACGCCGCCGTGGGAGGTCAGGCCCATCAGGTGGAGCTTCTTGCCGGAAGTCTTGACGTAGTCGTAGACCGCCTTGATCTCGGCGTTCTCCAGGAACTTATGGTCACGCACGGCCATATTGATCTTGACGAGGTCCTGGTAGACCACGCGGCCGGCGCCGAGGTTCATGTGACCGACCTCGGAGTTGCCCATCTGCCCGTCGGGCAGGCCGACGTACTCGCCGCAGGCCTGCAGGTGGCCGTAGGGATATTTGGCGCGCAGGCCGTCGATCACCGGCGTGCCCTGCGTGAAGATGGCGTTGGAATAATCGTGTCTGCCCTCGCCCCAACCGTCGAGGATCATCAGGAGTACTTTGCGGTTCATATCTTGTAACTGTATTTATCGAGTCTGCAAAGATAGCGACTTTTTCAGAGATGGCGAAGAAAGATTGACCGTCACGGTACCGGGCGCGCGCTGGCTACGCAGGATCACCTGCGCAAAACCGTGCCGCATCGGCTTGGTGTCCACGCCATAGGACAGCAATTCAGTATAGTGGTCACCGTCATCCAGGGTCAGCAGGCTGGCGGCGCCGTCCACGGAGACTGTCAGCGGCTCGGAGAAGTCCGGTACAACGCGGCCTTTACGGTCCACCGCATACACCTTGAGATACTGCAGGTCCATCCCGTCAGCATCCCAGCTGTCCGGCGTCTCGGCCTCCACCCGCAACGCCACGGCCTTGCCGGCCGTCTCGACGCGGTGGCGCGCCACTTCGCGCCCGGCGGTGTAGCCAACAGCCTCGATGCTGCCGCCGCGGCCGTAGGGCACGTCTTTCCAGGTCACGATGTGCTGCGTACCCGGCTCGGTGTTGTCATTGACCTTGCGGCCCAGCGAGCGGCCGTTCACGAAGAGCTCGACCTGCTCCGCGTTGGAGAACACCGCGACCTGCTGCTTCGAGCCGGCCGGGAAGTTCCAGGTGGAGGTATAGGTCTGCTGGCCCACGATGATGTCGTTCCAGTCCTTGAGGGCCTCGCTGCCCTCGGCCACGGCCACCCGCACCACCGGCTCCTCCGGGATGAAGGCGCTCTTCATCAGCCAGGCCTGCGGATAGGGCTCCAGCGTGTGGCTGAAGTAGCTGTAGTTCCAGCCCTTCTTGGGCCAGCCGTCCGACTCGCCCCAGTACTCGACGGCCCCCCAGTACGCCAGGCCGACCATCTTGTCGCGGTCCATGCCGTAGTAGGGGCCCAGGAGCTCGCGCGTCGTGGCCTCGCTCTGGAAGATGATCAGGTGCGGAGCGTGCTCCAGGTAGGCCTGATAGGCGTTCCAGCGGTAGTTGAAACTCGCCACTTCGGTCTCGCAGGCGAGCTCGGGCGGGACCAGATAGGTGTCATACTCCGGCCGGTCGCGGTAGATGCCGCCGGCCCGGGACGGGAACATGGCGACCGTGGTTTTGCGCGTATCGTCATAGCGCTTCACGAGCGTGTCGAAGATCCGATAGGTGGTCACGCCCCAGTCTTCGGTCGGGAAACCGGCCCAGGCATCCCGGTTCTGGAGCTCATTGCCCAGACTCCAAAGGATGACGGAAGGGCTGTTGCGGTCGCGCTTGATCCATTCGGGGATCAGCTTGTACCAATAGGAGGTGAACGGCTCGCGGCCGCCCCAGTACTCCTTGTCGCTCCATTTGTCGATGAGTTCGTCCACGATGAGCATGCCCACGCGGTCGGCGATCTTGGTAAACTGCTCGCTGTAGGGGTTGTGCGAGCAGCGGATCACGTTGAATCCGAACGACTTGAGCTGGAGCATGAGCCGCTCGATACCCGTATCGAACGACGCGGCGCCCAGGGCTCCCAGGTCGTGGTGGTTGGCCACGCCATGCAGGAAGACCTTCTCCCCGTTGAGCAGGAAACCCCGTTCCCGGGTGAACTCCAGTTTGCGGATACCGAAACGGTCCGAGGCCCGGTCTACCAGGATCCCGTCGGCCCAGACTTCCACCTCGGCCGTATAGAGACTGGGGCTGTCCGGCGACCAGAGCTGCGGGCGAACGACCGTTACCTCGGGCATTTTTACCTCCACGCATTTTCGCAGGGTGTGCTCCGGGAATCCGGACCGGGTCGTAGCGACCACCGCCCCGTCAGGGGCCAGGATCCGGGCCAGGATGGAGGCCTCATGTTCCTGGTATCCGTCCACCTCAACCTGCAGCGCCACGGTTGCCCGGGCGGCCGAGACTTCCGGCGTTGTCGCGTAGATCCCATGGCGGGCGATGTGCGTAGGGTTCTTGACTTCCAGATAGACATCCCGGAAAATTCCGGCACCGGTATACCAGCGGGAGGCGTTCCAGGGACCGGTGGACGCATAGACGGCCACGACATTGTCCGCGCCGTAATGCAGGTACCGGCTGATCTCGGCCTCATAGCCGAGATAGCCGTATTCGCCGGATGCAACCTTGCGGCCGTTCACATACACGTCGCTGACATACATGATTCCGTCGAAGTCCAGGTAGACGCGCTTGCCCTGCCACGCCGGATCCGCCGTAAAATGCTTGCGGTACCAACCTTCACAGAGCGGTTTGAAGGCCCGGGAGGAGGATGTGACATCCTTGTCCCAAGGCTGTTCGAACTGGAAATCATGCGGCAGGTCCAGGCTGCGCCAGGCGCTGTCGTCCAGCGCCGGCTCTGCCGCGCCGTCCAGTGGACCGACCCGGAATTTCCAGTCAAAGTTGAACAGAACTTTCTGCTGGTCGGCGAAAGACTCCAGCGGCGCATTCGTCTCCACCTGGGAGCCGCTCTGCTGCTGATACTGCGCAAAGGCGCCCAGGCTCAGCATGAGCATCAGGGCGCCGGAAAACAAAAACTTCTTCATACAGAACCGTCTGCCTTAGTCGATCAGGCCCCTGCCGCGGAGCATCGCCTGCGAGTCGGGCTCGCGGCCGACAAAGCTCTTGTAGAGCGTCATCGGCTCCTCGGAACCGCCCTTCTCCAGGAAAGTCTGCTTGAACTTCTTCGCCAGTTCAAGGTCATACGGACCCTTCGGAGAGGCCTCGAAGACGCTGAAGGCGTCCTTGTCCAGGACCTCGGCCCAGAGGTAGCCGTAGTAGCCGGCGGAGTAGCCGCTGGAGAAGATGTGGTTGAAGTAGGTGGAGCGGTAGCGGAAGGTGATCTCGGGAATCAGGCCGATCTCCTCGATGACCTGCTGCTCGAAGGCGTCGATGTCGATGCCCTTCGTGCTCTCCAGCTCGTGCCAGCGCATATCCAGCATCGAGGCGGCGCAGAGCTCGGTGGTCATGAAACCCTGGTTGAACTTCTTGGCGGCGAGGATCTTCTCCACCAGTTCGGCCGGAATCGGCTCGCCCTGGGCGTTCTTCGCATACTTGGCCAGGAGCTCGGGCTGGAAAGCCCAGTTCTCGTTGAACTGGGAGAACATCTCCACGAAGTCGCGGGTCACGCTGGTGCCGCTCACGGACGGATAGTGGCACTGGGTGAGCAGGCCGTGCAGGGCGTGGCCGAACTCGTGGAAGGCCGTCTCCACCTCGTCGATGCTGAGGTAGTCGTCGGAGAAGTTGCAGACGTTGACGATGATCGGACGCACCTCATTGCCCTGGGCGTCGAAGTACTGGTCGCGGATGTTGTTCATCCACGCACCGCCGCGCTTGCTGGAGCGGGGCTTGTAGTCGGTGGTGAAGATGCCGACCAGGGAGCCGTCGGCGGCCGTCACCTTGTAGGTCCTGACCTCCGGGTTGTAGACGGGCACGTCCTTGAGCTCCTCGAAGTTCACCCCGTAGAGGATGTGCGCGTTGGTGAAGATGCCGTTGCGCACGCTGTCGACGTGGAAGTACGGCTTGGTCTGGGACTCGTCGAGGTCGTATTTCTCCTTGCGGACCTTCTCGGCGTAGTACCACCAGTCCCAGGGCTCGATCCGGGAGCCCTCGGGGAGTTTGTCGGCCTTGATGTCGCGGTCCATCATGGCCTGCAGCTCAGCGCGCTCTTCCTTGGCGCGCGTCACGGCGGCGTCCATGATACCGGCCAGGAACTCGTCGACCGTCTGCGGGTCACCCGCCATCTTGTTGGCGAGGATGTAGCTGGCAGCGTTGGGATAGCCCAAAATCTTGGCTTTCTCAGCGCGCAGGTCGAGCACCTCCAGCAGGAGCTGGCGGTTGTCGTACTCGTTGCCGCGGTGGCCGCGGGAGGTGTAGGCCTCGTTGTACTGGCGGCGGAGCTCACGGTCCTCCGTGGTGGTCATCTTGTCGGGATAGGCAGACACGCTGAAGCCGAACTTGTCCTTGAAGTCGTTGGATTCGGCGAGGATGTTGTTGCCGATCTTCTGGGTCTTGGCGGCAATCTCCGCGTTGATCTCGCGCAGGCGCGCCTGCTGCTCCTCCGGCAGGCCGATGCCCTCGCGCTCGAAGCTCTCGAAGTGCTTCTTGAGGACCATCTGCTGCTCGCGGGTGAGCCCGCTCTGGTCGCCGTTGTAGACGGCGGCGACGCGGTTGTAGAGGGCCTTGTTGAAGGAGATGTTGTCGCTGTGCTCGCTCATCAGGGGGATGGCCTCCTGCTCGACGGCGTCCAGCTCGTCGGTGCGGTCGGTCTCGGTGATGTTGTAGAACACGCCGGAGACCTTGGCCAGGATCCTGCCGGAGAGCTCCAGCGGGACGATGGTGTTCTCGAAGGTCGGTGCGTCGGGATTGGCCGTGATGGCCGCGATCTCGGCGTCCTGCTGCTCGATGCCGGCTTTCAGCGCGGGGATGTAGTCGGTGGGAAGGATCTGGTCGAACGGCGGGATGCCGTAGGGGGTGTCCCATTCGGTCAGGAAGGGATTGACACGTTTGGTGCAGGCTGTCATGGCTAAGATGATGGCCGCGAAGGTCAGGAGTTTTTTCATTTATTTGCTGATAATGATATAAGTCGGATAATGGTCGGAGTAGCCGTCCATGAACTGTCCGCCGGAGATGGTGCGCTTCGGCGTGCCGGCGTAGCGGCCCTCCTGCTGGGTCAGGAAGGGAGGATCGAAGATGTAGCCATAGTGGAAGGCGTCGCTCTTGCAGATGCGCAGGCTGCCGTCCTGCGGGGCCGCCAGGGCGCCGTTGACGAAGATGCAGTCGAAGATGTTCCACTCGCCGTGGTACTCCTCCGAGCCGAAGCCGTCCTTGTGCATCCGCAGGAACGGCGAGAAGAGGTCGCCCTCCTGCATCTCCTCGATGGTCTCGCGGCCGTGAAGCCAGACCGCCATGCATTCGTCTTCGGGATTGTCGTTCATGTCGCCCATCACCACCACCTTGATGCCGGGGTGCTGCGCCTCCAGCGCGCGGATGTCGTCGTAGACGATCTCCGCGGCGCGGCAGCGCAGGTCGCTCCCCTTGCCTCCCGTGCGCGAAGGCCAGTGGCACACATAGAAGGCGAAGGGCGCGCCCTCCAGCAAGCCGCGCACGACGAGCACGTCGCGCGTCTTGAAGGCGCGCTGCTCCTCGGGGGTCTTCTCGAAGACGATGCCCTTCCGGGTGTTGAAATCATAAGACAGCGTGCGCGTCTCCAGGACTTTTAACTGCGAAGGGCGGTAGAGCATCGCGCAGTCGATGCCGCGCACGTCCGGGCCCTCGAAATGGATGAATTCATAGCCGGCCTCCGCGATCTGCGGATCGGCGACCAGCGCCTCCAGGACGCGGTCGTTCTCGACCTCGGCCATGCCGAGGACGGTGTGCCAGCGGCCGTTCTTGTCGGCCATCGCCTTGATCACCTCGGCGATGTTGGCGACCTTCTTCTCGTACTTTTCCTGCGTCCAGTTGTTCTCGCCGTCCGGCAGGAAAGCCTGGTCGCTCTTGCCCCGGTCGTGCTCGGCGTCGAAGAGGTTCTCGACATTGTAGAACCCGATCACGTAGGCATCGTCGGGAATCTGGACCATGCAGCCGGCGAGCAGCGCCAGACCGCAAAGGAGCGTCAGTATTCGCTTCATATCCATCCGTTTAATTGTTCCACCACCAGTTCTCGGCCTTGGGGTCGGCGGCCTCGACGGTCTTCTCCACGTCGTCCGGGAGGTTGACGAAGAAGTCCACGCCCACCTTCTTCTCCAGCGCATCGATGCTCATCGACAGGCCCTTGAAGTTGGTGTTGTCGCTGGCCTTGTTGTCGTACCAGATGCCCAGGGCCGAATAGGTCTTGTCCTTGGACAGGCGGAGCAGGGCCTTGTAGTAGCCCGCCGGGACGCCGACGTGCTTGCCGTTGCTATCCTCGACATACTTGGCCGCGGCATCCGCACCGTAGCAGCCCGTGACCACGTATAGGGTGTCCGTGGCGGCATTCTTGGCCCAGTTGCGGACCTTGATCTCCAGCGAGCCCCAGGCATTGCTGTTCAGACTGTTGTCCTGCGGGGTCATATTGGTGCCGAAGAAGGTCTCGAAATTGGGCCGCAGGTCGGGCTTTCCGGGCCGGTCGGCCGAGGCGATCTGGTGTCCGCGGTCGAAGGTGCCGCTGGCATTGCCTGCCCTGTAACCGGCGGACAGATAGGGCTGCTCGGCTTGCGTGAGGAGCGGATCCATCGGGAAGCTCGACTCCACGGAGCGGGAGCCGTCGCCGATGTTGCCGGCGTGGAGGGGATAGGCCACCCAGGATGAGACGAGGTTCTTGTAGTCCCAATAGGCGGCATAGCTGCGCTTGCCATCCGCGAAACGGTGGATCAGCAGGTCCTGCCCGTCCGTGGCGGACGTGGCGGGGAGTTCCATCCACTTGGCGGACGTGGATTTCACCTTGCTGCCCAGCTTGTACTGTCCGCTCACCTTGGAGACGAAGTAGGCAGGGGTCGTGCCGCCCGCCTCGGCGATTTTGTTGTGCTCGCTGCGCAGGGTCATCATCGTGACGGTGTCCCCGGGCTTCAGGCCCAGTTTGGAGAAGGACTGGTCGTTGCTGCTGACCCGCTTCTCGCACAGGCCGTACACATACACAAGTCCCGTATCGTCAATGAGATAGAAATTGCCATAATGCTCTTCCGGGAGCGAGGCGACCTCGCCCATGAGCCTGTACCACGTGGTCGTGTTCGCCGGTTTGGCAAGGAAGTCCCGGATGGTGAAGCGGGGCGTGCCGGCCTGGCTGACGGAGACCATCCGCGACAGCTCGCCGGTGGTCACCGTGACCTCCGCCTGCCGCTTCTCCTCCCCTTCGTTCGCCGTGGCGGTGATCGTCAGGGTCTGGTAATCTGCCGAGGCGGATCCGCCGCCGGGCGTGACGGTCAGCCACGGCTGGCTGGACGAGACCGTCCAGTTCTGGTTGGTCTTGATCGAGACCTCGGCGGTGCCGCCCTCGCAGGGTAGGGATATGGATGTGGTGAGCAGGTCGAGGCTCGGGGGCGCCTGCTTGGTGCAGCCCGCCGCCAGGGCGGCCAGCAGACAGGCAAAAATCAGATGCTTGGATTTCATAGACGCCAAAGTTACTGCATTTTTCACGAACGGACAAGGAAAGAGCCGGCCCGCAAGGGTCGGCTCCTTCACAGCGATAGATAAATATTATTCAGCAGCCGTGTGGCTCACGTAGAAGCCGTTTACCATCTGCGGAGAACCCTTATAGGAACTCTTCGGACCAACAACAGTGATGGTGTCGCCTTCCTTCACGCCCAGTTTGGTGAGGATGTCCTGGCCGCTCTTACCGCTGAGGGTGGGAACGAGGCCATAGACATAGGCCTTGCCGGTCTCGTCCTCGACGTAGAAGTTGCCGTACTTGCTGTACTTGGTCGGATCATCCTTGTCCATCACGATGTCGCGCACGACACCCGTGATCATGAACAGGTCGCTGCCGTCCTCCTTGGCGTTGAAGTCAGCGCAGGAGATGGCGGTGACGGAGGTGTGCTCCACGTAATAGCCATTTACCATCTGGGGACTGTCCTTGTAGGAACCCTTCGGGCCCACCACGGTGAGGATGTCACCCACCTTGATGCCCTTGGTTCCGAGCACGTCCGTACCCGTGGCGCCGCCAGCCTCGGGAAGGAGGCCGTAGACATACGCCTTGCCGGTGTCGTCGTTCAGGTAGAAGTTGCCGTACTTGTTGTACTTGGTCGGATCATTCTTGTCCATCACGATGCCGGTCACCACACCCTTGAGCTTGAACAGGGCGGGACCATCCTCCTTGGCGTTGAAGTCGGCGGCCGTGATCTCGACGATCGAACCCTTCTGGGCGAGGTCCTGCTGGGTGGTGTAGTCCTTCTTGCCGTCGGTGGTCTTGAGGGTGATGGTCGTGGAGCGGTCGCCACCGGTGTTGGCGGCAGCGTGGAAAGTCACGACGTTGCCGGCGATGGAGGAGATGGAGAGCCAGTCCTTGGCATCCTCGGGAATCTCCACATAGACGCCCTGGCCCTTGTTCTCGAGCGTGACCACGAAGTCACCGCCCTCGATAGGGAGCTCTGCATTCTCGGGCTCGACGGTCTCGACCTTGATGAGGGACTTGTTGATCTTGAGCACGGTCACGTTCACGAGTTCGACCGTCGTGCCATAGGTGGTCTTCGGGCCCTCGACGGTGACCTCGTCACCGACCTCGATGCCCAGGCTCAGGAAGTTCTTCTCATTGCCCTTGGCGTCGAGCGTACCGTAGATGTAGACCGTCCCGGTGGCATCCTGGAGATACCAGTTGCCATACTGGGTGTTGGCGATACTGGTCACGGTACCGGTGACGCGGTAGGTCTTGCTGTCCGGACCGGCGATGATCTCGGCGCAGGTGGCGGGGGAAACCGTGGCCAGGCCCTGGATCACGTTGATGCGCTGGGTGGCGCCGTTGCAGGTCAGCAGGACCTCAGCGGTGCGGCCGTCGAGCGCCTTGTCAGCGGAGAAAGTCACGTTGGTGGAGCCGCTGGAGCCGGTGGCCGGCGAGACGGTCAACCATGCAGGCATCCCGGAGATGGTCCAACTGCCTTGGGCGAGCACTCCGATGGGGGTGGAACCGCCGTCCAGTGGAATGGAGACATAGGAAGAAGACACCGCGACCTCGTCGAGGTAGTGGGTGGTAACTTCTTTCTGGCAGCCGGCCAGGACGGCCAGGGCTGCGACCAGGGAAGCGAAAATATATTTAGCTTTCATTGGATAGCCGGAGTTTAGTTGAACAGATACTTGATACCGATAGAAGCAGACCAGCACTGGCCGAGAGCGTGGTTGTAGGTCCAGGTCTGGGTGCTGCCGCTGATGGAGGCCGGCGTGGAGAAGGTCGGATAACCCTCGGCGTCGACGCCCTCATACTTGAGGATGCGGGCCTCGGTGCCGATGGCCGGGTTGAGGTACTTGCTCACACCCCAGCTGGAGTTGAACAGGTTCAGCAGGTTCTTGATGTCCACGTTGAGCTGCAGCGTGTTGACGCTGCTGCCGATCCGGACGGTGAAGTCGTGCTTGTAGCTCAGGTCCACGCGGTGTACCCACGGGCTGTAGACGCTGTAGCCCTCGGCATACTGACCCTGGTGCTTGCTGAGGTACTTGTCCTTGTGGACATAGTCCATGAAGCGGGCAGCGTCGGTGTTGGAGACGAAGCGGAACTTGCCGGTGGAGACCTGGTCGTCCGTCGGGATGTAGACGGTGTCGAAGTTGTAACCGTCGCTGTTCATGTCGTTGACCATCATATAGGAGTAGTTGTAGCCGCCACGCCAGGTCTCATAGATGAGGCTGTAGTGGTTGCCGCTCTTGTCGTGATGGGTCACGGAAGCCACGAAGCGGTCCGGGGTCACATACTGGGAGTTGTGGAGGGCGATGTAGTTCGGGCCCTCGACGGTCGGCACGTAGGTGAAGGCGGACTCGGCGGCGCTGCCCGGCATACCGGTCACCTCCTTGGAGACGGTGTGGGTGTAGGCGGCCATCAGGCTCAGGCCCTCGATCGGGCGGGCGTTGAGAGTCACGCTGCCGGACCAGCCATAGCCCTTGTTGGTGTTCTCCAGGACGAAGGCCTTGGTGTTGGTACGATAGCCGGCAGGATAGATCGGACGGTTGTCGGCGCCGTTGAAGCGGGCGAAGCCGCCCACGTTGGGAATGCTCCAGTCGGAGATGGACACGGCGTTGAGCGTCTTGTTGAAGATGCCCTCAACCTCGATCGAGAACGGGAAGGAGGTCGGGAAGGAATAGTCGACGGCGAGGGAGCTCTTCCAGACCTGCGGCATCTTGAACCTGCGGTCCACGCCGTTGACGGCGGAAGGCACGGTGCCGTTCTCCGGCTTGATGGTGGTCGGATAACCCATGCCGGTGAGCTTCTGGTAGAGGGCGTCGATCGTGGCCTTGCCGTCCTTGTCGGTTGCCATGCCGCCGGCGAACTGGTTCATGTCGATGTAGCGGTTGCCATTGGCGTCGGTCGTGTAGGCGCCGGAGTAGTTCTCGTAGCCACGGACAGGAGCGCTGGTCTTGCCGTCATAGACTTTGGTCTTGGCGTTGAGGTTGGCCTGGTACTGCACCATACCGCCGTTGGTCGGCATGTTGGTGAAGAACACGAGCGGGAGACGGCCGGAGAAGAGGCCGGTACCGCCGCGGACGCGCAGGGACTTGTCGCCGAGGACGTCCCAGTTGAAACCGATACGCGGGGAGACCGTCACCTTGGAGGTGGGCCACTTGCCGGTGTCGATGTGCTGCTCCGTGTAGCCGTAGGCGCGCGGATAATAGCTGAGCTGGTAGATCGCGGCGTTGGTCATCAGGTCGCCGTTGTTGAAGAACAGGCCGTCCAGACGCACGCCGGCGGTGAGCTTGAACTTGTCGGTGATGTTCCACTCATCCTGGCCGTAGATACCGGCCTTGTAGAACTGCACGCGGGCAGCAGGCTTCTGCTCGCCGTTGTAGCCGTAGGTGAGGTTGACAACCTCGGGAGCGGCGCTGTTCAGGAAGTCGCTCACGGAGTTGTAGCGGTAGTAACCGGTACCGTTACGCATATACTGGTTGTCCGCCATCTGGTACTCGAAGTTCACGCCACCGGTGATCTTGTGGTCGCCCACATAGTAAGTGAGGTCGTCCTTGATGTTGGCCACGGTGTTGTGCACGGCGTTGTTCCAGGTGAAGAGCTCATAGCCCAGGGCCATATAGTTGTTGGTCCCGACGCCGTCCTCCATCAGGTCGCCGTCAAGGATGTCGATGAACGGGAACTCGGCGGAGCCGGAGCCGCGGATGTCGTCAAGCTTGGAATAAGTGGCGAGGAACTGGTTGGAGAGGTTGTCGCTCAGGCGGCTGTTGAGGTCCACGGAGAAGGTGCTCACGACATTCTGCTGCGAGTACATCGAGTTGGCGAAGGACATCGAATACTGGGACATACGGGCGCCGGCCATACGGGAGCCACCGTCCATCGAGGTGGCGTTGGGAGCGCTCCAACGGTTGTTGAGCGTGTAGTTGTAGCGGAAGGCGAGCTTGTGCCGGTCGTTAATGTTCCAGTCGATGCGGGCGAGGAGCTTGAGGTTGTTCTCGTCGGCCGGGAAGTTGGTCCAGGAACCGGTGTCGTAGCCGTACTTGGACTTCGCGAAGTCGGACACGCGCTTGAGGTCGTCGAGCCGGGTGCGGGAGATGTACTTGTCCGCATCGGCCTTGCCGTCGGTGCTGCCCTGCCAGCGGTTGGCGATGGTCGGGATCTTGACGTATTCGGCGTTGACGAAGAAGAAGAGCTTGTTCTTGACGATCGGGCCGCCAAGGGTGAAGCCATAGGTCGTGTGGCGGTCGATGGCGCGGGCGCCGGCGATCTGCTCACCGTCCACGGTGTCACCGTGCAGGTTCTCGTTGCGGTGGTAGATGTAGGCCGTGCCGCGGAAGGTGTTGGTACCGGACTTGGTGATGGCGTTGACGCCGCCGCCGATGAAGTTGGTCTGACGGACATCGTACGGGGAGATCACCACCTGCATCTCCTCGATGGCGTCGATGGAGATCGGGTTGCCGCCACCGGGCAGGCCGTCGTTCAGACCGAAGTTGTTGTTGAAGTTGGCACCGTCCACGGTGAAGTTGGCCGTACGGCCGTCAGCACCGGCGAAGGTCATCCCGTTGCCGCCGTAAGGAGAGAGGCGGGTCACATCGGTGATGTTGCGGGTCACGGTCGGCAGGGCGGTGATCTGGTTGCTGTTGATGTTGGTCGCGGCACCGGTCTTCTCGGTGGCGAACTTGGAAGCAGCGTCGGAGATCACGATCGCCTCGCTGAGCATCTCACTGTCGTCGGGAAGTTCGACGTTGAGGGCATAGGCCTCGGCGAGCTGGAGGGTGACATCCGTGTAAGTCACGTTCTGGAAGCCCAGGCAGCTGACCTCGACGGTGTACGGGCCACCGGCACGCATACCATTGATGGTGTAACGGCCTTCGGCATTGGCCACAGCGTAGTACTGCGTACCGGAGGGCGTGTGGACCGCGATGACTGCCGCACCGGCAATCGGCTCCCCGCTCTTGTCGGCCACGCGGCCGTTAAGCGTGGAGGTTGTCACCTGCGCAAAGGCAGACACAACAAAAAGCATTGCTGCGAAAGACAGCAAAAGGCTCTTGATGGTTTGTTTCATAACAGTTTGATAATATGGTAAAATTGAGTTAATTGCAATCAATCAAGCTACTAACCTCGCATTTTAAGTCGCAAAGATAATTCAGTTAAACGAAAAGGGCAAACGCTTCGCCCATTTTTTATCAACAATTATTCGTATCTTTGCCCGCGAAAACAACCTAACGAGGACAGATTTGAACCGCTTGCAACCTCGTCAAAAATGCTAAAAAGATGAATCACTTATTTACATCGGAGTCCGTCTCCGAAGGTCACCCCGACAAAGTCGCTGACCAGATTTCCGACGCCATCCTCGACGAATTCCTCCGGCAGGACCCGGAGGCCAAAGTCGCCTGTGAAACCTTCTGCACCTCCGGTCTGGTGATCGTGGGTGGCGAGGTGTCCAGCGAGCGCGCCTATGTCGACATCCCCGCCACGGTGCGCCGCGTGATTGCGCGCATCGGCTACACCAAGGCCGAGTACGGCTTCGACGCCGCCTCGTGCGGGGTCATCTCCACGATCCACGAGCAGAGCGCCGACATCCACCGCGGCGTGGTGCGCGCCGAGCCTGAGGCCCAGGGCGCCGGCGACCAGGGTATGATGTTCGGCTACGCGAGCACGGACACGGAGGAGTATATGCCCCTCGCCCTGTCCCTGTCGCACCGCCTGCTGCAGACCCTCTCGGACATCCGCCACAACGAACCGGCGCTGATGCCCTACCTGCGGCCCGACGCCAAGGCCCAGTTCACCATCGAGTTCACGGGACGCCGCACCCCGGTGCGCGTCCACACCATCGTCCTGAGCACGCAGCACGACGAGTTCGACAGCGACGATGAGCGCATGCGCGCGCGTATAGAGAAGGATGTCCGGGAGATCGTCCTCCCCCGCCTGATCGCCTCCCTGCCGGAGCGCACGGCGCGGCTCTTCGACGGCAGCGCCATCCTGCACGTCAACCCCACCGGCAAGTTCGTCATCGGCGGCCCTGCCGGAGACACCGGCCTGACGGGCCGCAAGATCATCGTGGACACCTACGGCGGACGCGGCGCCCACGGCGGCGGCGCC
>JAFRQH010000036.1 GCA_017428725.1 Bacteroidales bacterium
GCCGCCCGCCCCGCCCCCAGCGTGCAGAACTCCTGCAGCGCCGCCGCCAGCTCCGCGCCGAAGCCGTCCACCAGCCCCAGCTCCGTCCAAGACAGCACGGCCCCGGAGCGCTCCCGGTAATCCAGCAGCGACGCCACCTGGTAGGGCGACAGCAGCCCCGTCGCCAGCAGCCGGCTGCGCCCGGCGGCATTGAGGTCGACGGGATGCGCCGCCAGACTCTGGTAGCGCGCCATCTCATCTTCGGAAAGTTCTTCGGCGCAGGAAGCGCCGCTCAGCACCAGCACGGCTTGCTGGAAACCCAGTGGCCCCGACAGGGCCAGCCACAACAACAGAAGCGTTTTCATAGTCTTCGCAAGATTCAATACCGCAAAATACAAATAAAATTCGTAAATTCGTCCATTCAATCCACACGTGTATTATGAAGGACGCCAAAATCCACCTGCTCGACAAGACATTCAAGCCCTACATCCCCCACGACCGCATCATCGCGGCCATCGACGAGGTCGCCCAGCGCATCAACGCCGACTTCCGCGGCTGCAAGGACATCCCCGTGGTCCTGTGCGTGCTCAACGGCTCCATCCCCTTCACGGGCGAGCTCCTGCAGCGCCTGGACTTCAACTGCCAGGTCGTCTCCATCAAGATGTCCTCGTACCAGGGCACCCAGAGTACCGGCACGGTCCTCAAGGTGATGGGCCTCACCTCCGAAGTCCGCGGCCGCCGCGTCATCATCTGCGAGGACATCGTGGACACCGGCAACACCATCGTGGCCCTCAAGGAGATGCTCCTCGACCAGGAGGGCGCCGCCGACGTGCGGATCTGCACGATGCTCCTCAAGCCCGACGTCTACAAGAAGAGCGTCAAGCTCGACTACGTCGGCATGAGCATCCCCAACGCCTTCATCGTGGGCTTCGGGCTCGACTACAACGAGCTCGGCCGCAACATCCCCGACATATACGTAATCGACGAATAATACAATGAAGTACTACATCCTCTTCGGCCCTCCGGGAGCCGGCAAGGGCACCCACGCCGGGGCCATCGCCCAGAAGTACAACCTCAAGCACATCTCCACCGGCGAGCTCCTGCGCGCCGAGATCGCCGCAGGCACGGAGCTCGGCCGCCAGGCCAAGTCGCTCATCGACGCCGGCTCGCTCGTCCCCGACGCCGTCGTCGAGGGGATGATCGAATCCGCCTTCGACACCATCAAGGGCGTGGACGGCTTCCTGCTGGACGGCTTCCCGCGCAACCTTGCGCAGGCCGCCGACCTCGACAAGATCCTGGAGAAGCGCGGCGAGGCCGTCACGGCCGTGGTGGCCCTGATGATCTCCGACGAGACCATCCGCACCCGCATCAAGGGCCGCGCCGCCGTCGAAGGCCGCGCCGACGACGCCAACGACGAGACCATCTCCAACCGCATCCGGACGTACCACGCGCAGACCGAGCCCCTGATCGAGTACTACAAAGCCGCCGGCAACTTCCACGAAGTCAACGTGGACGGCGGCACGATCGAGCTCAACCGCGCCAAGGTCCTGGACCTGATGGAGAGCTTCGCATAACCCGCCTCAAGTCTATGGCAGACAACTATCTGGAGAAGCGGTACGAAGAGGTGTTCGGACCGGGCGGCGCCGCGCACAAAGGCGCGCCGCACCGCCCCGCGCTCGACCCCCTCCTCCTGCGCAACCGCAGCTACCGCGGCTACGACCAGAGCTACGTGGTGCACCGCCGCCAGCTCGACGCGATGATCGCAGTCAACGTCCGCGTGGCCTCCAGCGTCAACCTCCAGCGCCTACGCTTCCGGCCCGTCGTCAAAGGGCCGGAAGCCGACCTCGTCAACCGTCACATCCGGATGGGCCGGGGGCTGCCGCACCTGAATCTCCCTTTCCCCGGGCGTGAGCCCGAGGCCTTCATCGTGGTGTGCAGCACCGCCCCCGAGAATCCCGGCATCGACATCGACCTGGGCATCTCCCTGCAGAGCATGCTCCTCAAAGCCGTGGAGATGGGCCTGGGCGGGCTGATGATCCGCAACTTCGACCGCGAGCCGCTGCGCGAGGGCCTGCACCTCCCGTACGAGCCCGTGGCCGTGGTGGCCGTGGGCCGGCCCGCCGAGCAGGTGGAGATCGTGCCCGTCCACGAAGGCGACGACCTGGCGTACTACCGCCGCGACGGCGTCCACTATGTCCCTAAGCTCACCGCCGAAGACCTCACAATCGAATAGTCCAAATACCAACAGATGAACAGTACTTTCCTGATTATTACCAAGCTTCTGGGCTCCATCGCGCTGCTGATGTACGGCATGAAGGTGATGAGCGAGGCGCTCCAGAAGATGGCCGGACCGCAGCTCCGCAACGTGCTCGGCGCGATGACCACCAACCGCTTCACCGGCGTGCTCACCGGCATGCTCGTGTGCGTGGCCGTGCAGTCTTCCGCCGCCACCACGGTGATGACGGTCTCCTTCGTCAACGCCGCGCTGCTCACCCTCGCCCAAGCCATCTCCGTGATCATGGGCGCCAACATCGGCACCACGCTCTCCGCGTGGATCATGTCGGCGGGCTTCTCCTTCAACATAGCCAACCTCGTCTGGCCGGTCTTCCTGCTGGCCATCGTCCTGATCCAGTTCAAGAAACACCGCTACCTGGGCGACTTCCTCTTCGGTCTGTCCTTCATGTTCTTCGCCCTGGGGACGCTCAACGCCACGGGCCGCGAGATGGACCTCGCGCACAACGAGGGCGTGGTCAACTTCTTCGCCTCGTTCGACGCCGGCAGCTACCTGACGATCCTGCTGTTCCTGCTCATCGGCGCCATCCTGACCTGCATCGCGCAGTCGTCCGCCGCGCTGATGGCCATCACGATGGTGCTCTGCAGCACGGGCGTGCTCAACATCTACCAGGGCATCGCCCTCGTGATGGGCGAGAACATCGGCACCACGCTCACCGCCAACCTGGCGGCGCTCTCGGCCAACACACAGGCCCGCCGCGCCGCCCTGGCGCACCTGGTCTTCAACGTCTTCGGCGTGTGCTGGGTGCTCATCGTCTTCTATCCCTTCGTGCGCATGGCCTGCCGCATCGTCGGCGTGGACGCCGACGCCTCGGTGCAGGCCCCGGAGCGCCTCACCTTCGTGCTGGCCACGTTCCACACGATGTTCAACGTGACCAACACGCTGATCCTCATCTGGTTCATCCCGCAGATCGAGAAGCTCGTCACCAAGCTCATCCCGCAGAAGGCCACCACCGACGACGAGTTCCGCCTGCAGTTCATCCAGAGCGGCATCATGAAGACCCCGGAAATTTCCGTCTTCCAGGCCAAGAAGGAGACGGAAGTCTTCGCCGAGCGGATGCGCCGCATGTTCGGGATGGTCGAGGAGCTGACCAATGCCAAGGACGCCGAGTCCTTCAAGGATCTCCAGGAGCGCATCGGCAAGTACGAATCCATCTCCGACAGTATGGAGAACGAGATCGGCAAGTACCTCGGCCAGGTCAGCAATGCGCACCTCTCCGATGAGACCAAGCAGCAGATCCGCGCAATGCTTCGCGAGATCTCCGAGCTGGAGAGCATCGGCGACAGCTGCTACAACCTCTCCCGCACCCTGGAGCGCCGCCGCACGCAGGAGGTCGTCTTCACGGAGACCCAGCTCAAGGGCCTGGAGGAGATCTACGAGCGCCTCGGCAAGTGCATCGACCAGATGGTCCTCGTGCTCAAGGACGAGGCCGGCCCCGAGGAGTCCCAGCGCCTCGAGCACGAGCTCAACGGCTGCCGTGACCGCCTGCGCTTCGAGAACGTCCACGCCGTGGACCAGCACGACTACAGCTACAACTGCGGGACCATCTATATGGACCTCGTGGCCGAGTGCGAGAAGTGCGGCGACTACGTGATCAACGTGGTGGAAGCCAAAACCGAATCTACAAAAGAGGTATGACCCCTGCCCGGCCCACCATCCTCGTCGTCGACGACGAACCCGACCTGCTCGAGATCCTGGAGTTCAACCTGGAGGCGGCCGGCTACGAAGTGCGCACCGCACGCTCCGCAGCCGAGGCGCTGGAGCAGGACCCGGCCAGCGCCGACCTCCTGCTGCTGGACGTGATGATGCCCGGGATGGACGACTTCGCGCTGGCACGGCGCCTGCGCGCCGAGCCCTCCACCGCCGCCCTCCCGATCGTCTTCCTGACGGCCCGCGACTCCGAGGCGGACGTCGTTGCCGGGCTGGAGCTGGGCGGCGACGACTACATCTCCAAACCCTTCTCTATCAAGGAGGTGCTGGCGCGGGTGGCGGCGGTGCTGCGGCGCGCGCAGCGCGGCGCTCCCGCCCCCGCCGCCCCGGCGCAGCCCTCCACCGGCCTGGCCCTCGACCTCGAGACCAAGACCGTCACCATCGACGGCGCGCCCGTGCCCTTCACCCGCACGGAGTTCGACCTGCTGCGCCTGCTGCTGGAGCAGCCCGGGCGCGTGTTCTCACGCGCCGACCTGCTCGCGCGCGCCTGGCCCGAGGACGTCATCGTGACGGAGCGCACGGTCGACGTCAACATCACGCGCATCCGCAAGAAACTCGGCCCCTACGCCGCACAGCTGCGCACGCGCTCCGGCTTTGGCTACTATTTCGCTGAAGAATGAGACCCGTCTCGCTCGGCACCCAGCTCTTCCTGAGCATCTTCACCATCTTCCTGGCGCTGGTGCTCGCATTCGTGGGGTACCTCCACTTCGACGTCCAGCTCTCCTCCACGCTCCACGACGACGTCGTCTTCCTGTGGTTCGTGATCGCGCTGGCCATCCTCCTGGTCGCCGTCCTGCTGTGGTACTCCCGCAAGATGAACCGGATCATCTCCCGCACCTCCCAGGCCGAGAACGCGCTGATGCGCCGCCAGCTCACCCAGAACATCTCCCACGAGCTCAAGACCCCCGTCTCCGGCATCCAGGGCTACCTGGAGACGGTCCTCCAGAACCCCGACCTCCCCGAGGAGAAGCGCCGCCTCTTTCTGGAGCGCAGCCTCGCGCAGACCCAGCGCCTGAGCGCCCTGCTGCGCGACCTCTCCGTACTCAACCGGATGGACGACGCCGACGCCGCGTCCCTCTATCCCTTCGACCCCGTCGACGTGGCCGAAACCCTGGACCTGCTGAGCCACGAGATGGCCCCGGCCTTCGCAGCGCGCCGGATGACGCTCCGCCTCCAGACCCCCGGGATGATCGACCTGAACGGCAACGAGACCCTGATCTACAGCATCTTCCGCAACCTCCTGGACAACGCGCTGGCCTACGCCGGCGAGGGCGCCACGGTCACGCTCAGCGCCCGCCGCGACGGCCCCTTCTGGCATTTCACCTACACGGATGACGGCCCGGGCGTCCCTCAGGAGCACCTGCCCCGACTCTTCGAGCGCTTCTACCGCATCGACACAGGCCGAAGCCGCGCCACGGGGGGCACCGGCCTCGGCCTGTCCATCGTCAAGAACGCCATCCTCCTCCACGGAGGAGCCATCTCCGCCACGAGCCCAGCCGGTCCCGCCGGCTCAGGGCTCCGCTTCGACTTTACGCTGCACCGTTAATTCGCTACCGCGGCAGCTGCGCGAGGAGCCGCGAGGAGACCACGCGCTCCGCGGCCGCGGCCTGGAAATGCCCGAGGTCGTGGAGGTCCGAGCCGCAGCGGACGAAGAGCCCGGCGCGGAGCATCGCCTCCGCCTTGCGGCGGATGCCCTCGCCGTAGACCCCGACGAGCGAGGGGAGGTTCAGCTGGAAGGCGATCCCCCGGCCGGCCATGCGCAGGATGTCCGCCTTGTCCATATAGACATAGCGCTCGGGATGCGCCAGCAGCGGCCGGTACCCCTTCGCCTTGATCGAGTCCAGCATCCCGTCCAGGTCCATCGGCGGGTTGAAGTAGCTCGTCTCCACGAGCAGATAGGCACCCGCCTCCGCCCCCTGCGCCCCAGCGTGACAGAGCGGCAGTACGTCGTCCGCCGCCAGACGCTTGGCGAAGAGGGGATCGAGCATATGCTCCGCCGCCAGGTGGAGCACGATCGGCCCCTCGTACGCCGCCTGCAGCTCCGCGTAACGCGCGCGCAGGTCCGCGGTACTATTGGGGATGTCCTCCATAATATGCGGCGTGAGCCAGACCTCCCGCACCCCCTGGATCTCGTACCACCGCAGGACCGCCAGCGAATCATCGAGCGTCCGGATGCCATCGTCCACACCGGGCAGGATATGCGAATGCCAGTCCGTCCATCCATTCAGGACCCCGGACCGCAGCAGGGAAGTCTTCGAACTAAAAGGCCACATACTCTGAACTATCGAAACAAATATCTACAAATATACTCCTTTTTTTTCAAAAATCACCGCCCCCGCCGCCCCACAGCCCTGCCCGCGGCCCCACACCACCCCCCGGGGTGCCCCAGCCCCCGATTCTCACCCCAACCGTCGTCTTTTCCACCACCCGGGGTGTCCCAGACCCCGATTCTCACCCCAACCGTCGTCTTTTCAACCAACTTCGGTCAACCGATTCCAGGACATCCCTCAGCCCGTGAGCCGGAAGTGATTGATACAGAATGAGAACAGAGAACATATCGCACCGATTCCAGCGCATAATAGTTTCTTAATCAGTTGAATGATAACTTATTACATCTCACGCCGCATATTGCCGAGGATGGGGATTGGCCTGGCCAGAAGCTGGCGATGGGAGAGTGACAATCCTGGGCGGCGAGGCGGGTGATGGGCCTGGCCAGAAGCTGGCGGGTGGTGGGCGAGTCGCCGCCGCGCGTAGCGGGGCGCGGCGGCTCCCGCGGAAAGGAGTTGATGGCGGAACGGATAGGGGAGAGGGCGAGACTTGGTGCACCGCAGCCGCGCATACCGGAGCGCGGCTGCTGCCGGATGGTCCGGGCGAGCAGTGAGGGCTCGCCCGGACCCCCGGTTGCCCGGAGCAGGCGCATTCTCAGTCAGGAGAGAGGGAGCGAAAGCCGTGATGAGAAAGTCACTGATACAGATCAATAACAGCAATTACTATGCACCGGAATAGCTGCATAATAGTTTCTTAATTCAATAATATACAACGTCTTACCCATCACACTATTTTGCAGGCTTACACCTTTCCCCAGCAAATTTAGGAAGTTCGAGCAGGATAAGGGCCCTTTCCTGTCTGAAGGGTCGGTCCGGGAGGGGGTTCGAGCAGGATTTGGGCCTTTTCCAGCTCGAAGGGTCGGTCTGGCAGCTTGGATCCGGCAAGCGGAGGGGCGGAGAGAGCCCCCAAAGCTCTCTCCGCCGCC
>JAFRQH010000037.1 GCA_017428725.1 Bacteroidales bacterium
CCATGAGAAAGCGTAGCCTGCCCAAAGGACGACCATGTTGGGGCGTTCCTCGAGGACGTCCTGAATGTCCGAAGACATATACTTGGAACGGAAATCCGTTTCTTCCGTCGCCTTCCAGGTCTCATACTCGCGCGGGAAATCACTCTTGAATTTCTGGTTCTGCGCCACGATGCCCTGCATGGGATTCTTCCGGTTGTTGAAGATGCTCGCAACCTCGGCACGGCGTTCCATCAGGGAAGAGACCAGCAGCCCCAAGAGGAACACGAGGACCATAGCGCCGCCGAAGATCAACCAACTGTGCAAGGGTTTCAGTTTCTTTTCGCTCATATTACCGTGTTTTTATTTTCCGTGAAGGTGTCCGTGGGGAGAATGGTGCCCAATGGCTTTCTGCAGCCACTCCGGCACAGGAGAATCCGGGAAGGGGACCTTGGCATTGGCCGTGGCCGAGAGGCTGTTCTTCCCGCCGTGCGGGACGTCCCGGTGGCAGTCCCAGCAGGCTTTCCCCTCGCCGTCCTGCGTCATCTTGAAATCCATCTTGCCCAACTTGACCATTTCCGTGGTGAGTTCCGTATGGCAGCGGATGCAGTTGTTCATAATGACCTGTGCGCTGGGGTCTTTGGCGACAGGAACCTGCGGCTCGCTGAAGGTAAGGAAAGCGGCCGTATGCTTCATTCCGTCCATACCCTTGAAGGCATACTTGCGGGCCACGTTCTCGTGCGGGACGTGACAGTCATTGCAAGTGGCTACGGTACCTTCGCCCCGCCCGTGCGAGGAGTGGTTCCAGGTGGCGTAATATGGCTGCATAATATGGCAGTTCACGCAGGCCGAGGGGTCGTCTCCCAGATACGTCGTGAAACGCAGCATATAGAGGAAGAGACATCCGCCGCCGACAAAGACGCCCGACAGGCATAGCAGGAGCACCTTTTGCCAGAGTTTCAGCTTGATGGAGAGAGCCATTAAGTCTTGGATAATGTGGTTCTTAACAAAGTTAGAGATTATTTTCCATCTTTCCAAGCTTAAGTAAAAATGTGTCCGACAATCTTTACTGCTTCCTGAATTCTACCGGGGTAAGTCCGGTTTCGCGTTTGAAGTAGCGGGAGAAGATGGACTCGGAGGCGAAGTTCATTTCATCTGCTATCGCATAGACCGGAGAATCGGAGTACGCCAAGGCAAGTTTAGCTTTCTGGATGACGGCCATTCTAATCCAGTCCATAACAGTTTTCCCGCTGGTGGCTTTGACCACGTTACTGAGCCAGTTGGGAGTAATGGAAAGACGGTCGGCGTAGAAAGAAACGGAACGCTCCGTCTTTGCATACTCGTTAACGAGTGACAGGAAGCTATACAGGACCCTTTTGCCCCGATTTTGCCGTTGAGTCGTCCCAACCATACTCTGCTGCTCTGCCTCCAGTTTCAACAGTTCTTTCAGGCAGGCTGTTTGAATGAGGGTAATCTCTTCGAGATAACTGTCTGACGCAAGAGCCATCATCAAGGAATAGTACATTTCCAGACGACACCACAGGCTTTCGTTTCCAATACGGAACTGGCGCTGGACGTCGATTTCCGGAAGGTCGATATTATGGAAATTGAAAATGCGCATATCCAGATCGTCCGACACTCCGAGAATTTCCATTATGGATTGTTCTGGAATAATCAGCGCGTCGTGGCTTTCAAGGTGATACGGAATCATATTCAGGATATAATCGGCGTGGCCATTCCGAATCCATAGGCAATAGCCGGCAAGCGGGAAGAAAGGCTGACCTACTTTATAAAGAAGGGGCATCATCCGCCTGTCAGAAATCAGGTGGATATCTTTCGTAATGATATTGCCCGGAGAGAGCATCGTTTCCGCAAACTCCTGCGGGTTGATTGTCTGGATTCTGCTCATATGCTGCAAAAATACTCTATTTCCATAGGATTTGCAAAGAAAATGCATATAAATGAAAGATAATGCCGCAAACAACATAGTATATTTGTGCCACGCTAAAACGAACATAACAATGAAAAGAATTATTACCACACTTGCTTGTGCAGTCCTGATTGCCTCAACTGCTTTCGCGCAGGCGTCCATCGGCGCCGGTTACCTTTCCTCCACGGAGGTTGTCAAATCCGGCAACTCCTCTACCCAGAGGACTCCTCTGAATGGATTCTATGTCGGTATGGGCTACACCGTGCCCATCGCCGCTGGTATCAACTTCACCCCGGGCGTCTACTTCGGCATGGCAGCCAAGAGCAACGCTACTTCCATTTTCGGCCTCAAGATCGAGGGCAAGCAGCAGGACACCTTCATCAATGTCCCTCTGCACTTCAGCTTCGGTACCGATATCGGCAGCGGCCTTCGTTTCTTTGCATACGCCGGCCCGAGCGCTTCCATCGCCGTGGCCTCCAAGATCATCTCCGGCAGCACCACCTATGACCGCCTCCAGGACAACGACAGCCTGCAGCGTTTCGACGTTATGCTCGGCGGCGGCGTCGGCCTCCAGTTCAACGATATGCTTCGTTTCCAGGTTGGCTACGATATGGGTATGCTGAACCGCTACAATTCCGACAATTACATTGTCAAGCGCAACCAGCTCACTGCCGGTATCGCCTTCCTCTTTTAGTTGACGGTACTTTATTACTCATTATATTTGATTTGGGCTTGCTGTATCACAATACCGCAAGCCCTATTGCATTGAAATGGTTTTATTTGCATAATGAACAAGACCGTGAAGAGAGTATTGATTCCGGACATGGTCTGCAAAACGACAACGCCATCCAGAAGCTTTGGATTATGGCGGTCGACGAATATTTGGATAAATATATGCCAGTCAAATGACTGGATTATATGTCTCATTTCATGCGGTCCGGAATTTGCTGCAAAAACAATATATAGAGTTATTCTGCAATAAAATATTATAGTCATGAACACACGTAAACTGTTTGCCTTTGCAAGCGCACTTCTGTTTGTTTTCGTAGGAATGACTTCCTGCAACAAGGACAATTTGGGAAAGGACGGCGAAAAGATGCTTGGAAAATATGAAATCGCGGATGCCTCCAGCCCCGTCAAATCCATTGAACTTACCTCCGGCGGAGAATACATCGTCACCAAGAACCCTGCAGTCACCAAGGCGGATGAAGACCTGGACCTCGACGACGTCTGGGTGTACGGTAAATTCACCTTTATCAATGGTGCCTATGTCCTTCAGGGATTCGGCCAAGTAATCATCAACCTGCTGGGCGACAGCAAGGCCGAAGTCTCCATCGAAAGTGGCGGATGGGATCCTTTCACGGTCAATGCCAGCATCGCCTCCACCGTCCAGGAGACGAAGATCAACAAGAGCCTCTGCCGTCACTGGTCTTTCGACAAGACCCACTTCTCCCTCGCCTACAACGACTTTACCTTCCTGGATTTCGAACTGGCCGGTTGCGACTTCACCAAATGGCTTCAAGATTCCGGCGACAAGAATGCCAATGAGAACCTCGACGAGAAATGTACCGGGCTCATCTTCACAGAATCCGGCACCTATGCAGTCCTCTATGACAACGGAAAGATCAATGTCGGTTCCTGGTCCTGGGAAAACAGCGAAAACGGTTCCCTGAAATGCGCTTGGAACAGCCAGTATCAGTCATGCTTCAAGGATTACCGTTTCGAGGGTTCCCTTGTTGTAGACGTCGTGGAAGGAGATCCTGACACCTGCACCATCGTCAGTTCCTTTGAAAGCACGATGGAAAAGTATCACCTCTTCACCGGGATTTCCTACCACAGTCTGAAGACGTCCCTCACGTACTACCTGTCAGAGTACACAAAGTAATCGGAATGCCCCTACTATGAAGAAATTGTTATTATCGGCTGTTGTCACCTGCCTTGCCATATTTACATCCTGTAGCGTATCCAGGGTCGGTCATACCGGCGATCTCACCGGGTCTATTTACGGTATATGGGCGCTTGATTCCAAGGCCGTCGTCCCTGCAGGCTCAAACGGGAATGATTCCCGGAATCAGGTCGATTACTCCGGTGTTCATTTCTATCTATCCTTTAGCGAGCCCCGCATCGCCCTCGCCAAGAAAGGCAGTTTCACGCAGCTGGACCTCAAGGATGTGGATGTCGACGGCGCCCAGTTTTCTTACAACGCCACAAAGAAGCAGATTGGTTTCACGAAGACTCTCTGGCTCACGGAAGGCCTCCAATATGAAATGCGCCTGTCCGGGACATATCAGGTCCTTGAAATGACGCATTCGAAACTGGTCATCCAAAAAGAATCCATGGGGGTCAAGACCATTTACTCATTCCGTCGGTACAGATAGAATGATGAGGGAGTATTAATAATGTGGTCAAAATGTGTCCAAATTTGGTGGACTCATAAAAAAAGACCTTGTAGGAGTACTTACAAGGTCTTTTTTCGTGCCCCGGGCGGAAACAAAACTGTTTAGGTTCGCTCCTCCCTACTATGAGATAACTCACACACGTATATCTTATCCTTCGCGGTGCGTTTTTGGCTCATAATAAACGCACCAAAGCGCAAAAAGCGTATCGTTACGGTGAAATAAGTCACAGACTTAAAATAATGAGATTGCGGCAAAATGTTGATTAGAGCCATCTACACGGCACATTCCCCATTCAAGTGGGAAGGTTTGAAAACCTTGGGGCGCTCTCGTCCTCTCCGCTTTTTTGCAAAACCCCTTCTGAACGCATTCAGAGGGGGTTTTTCTTGTTATTGAGCGCTGTTTTCCCTGGCTTCAGGATCATGAAGACGACGGCGGCGACGCAGATGGCGATGCCGACAGCCATCCGGACCGTCAAAGGCTCGCCGAACAGGAGCGTGCCGATCAGGATGGCCGTGAGCGGTTCGAAGACACCCAGGACCGCGGTCTTGGTCGGGCCGATATAGCGCGTCGACACGGCCAGCGTGAGCAAGGAAATCATCGTGGGCACGATGGCCAGGCCGATGAGATTTCCCCAATCGGCGACGGAGTCGATGCCTTCAAGGATCGACCCGCCCTGAAAAGCCCGGATAGCGGCGAACAGGACGGCCCCGGTGAGCAGCGAATAGAGCGTAAGCGTATGCTCCGAGATGTTCCGGATGCGTTTGCTCCGGTTCACGATCACCAGATAGAAAGAATAGCAAAGCGCCGAGCCGGCGGCCAGCAATATGCCCGGAATCCGGATCTGAACCCCGTCTGAGGGGGCGGAAAGCAGGACGATTCCGCCGAAGGTGGCCAGGATCGACAGCCAGGTCTGCCAACTGGGATAGAAGCGGAGGAATACCATGATCAGGGCCACAAACACCGGATACAGGTAAACCAGCGTCGTCGCCAATCCGGACGGGATATAATTGTACGAACAGAAGAGCGCAATGCTGCTGCCTGCGAACAGGAGGCCCAGCAGGATGAGAAGGCCGATCCCCTGCCGGCCCGCCCGGAAGGATTCCTTCCTGGCCAATATCCACAATGCCAGAATCGCGGCCGCGATCCCATAGCGGAAAAAGAGCATCACCAGGATGGGCACCCCACTCTCGATCAACGCCTTCCCGAAAAGCGGATTGGCCCCGTATGACGCGCCGGCCAAGATGCCCGCAACATAGCCGATCAAGCGCTTTTTCTGGATATGCAGGTTCGTTTTCATAGTATCTATTCTCAGATTCGGGGCACAAAGATACGGTTATTTTTGAAGACCCGTATCAGTCGTTTTCTTCCAATGGGCTGCAGGCAGAGCATCGTCGCGGCCGCCAATGATCTTCACTACAAAATAAAACGAGCCCCGCGTTTCGCCGCGGGGACTCGCCGGATGGTCAACGAATACAGTCATTTGCGAAGAGCGTGGATATCTTTTATTTTCCCTAATAAAAAAACAGGAATAGATACTCAACCTATGTGCCCAAACGCTGACGCCCAGTTTTTATTGTTTCAAATATAACCATTAAAATGCAATTGTCCAACAGTTTCCCGGGATTTATAGCATAACGCCGATGACAATTTTCACATCGGCCAACTTGTTCCTGTTCTTGACCGTTGAGAAATCGAGATCCAGGAAACCGTCATCGGAGAGGAGATGGCTCCCACCGACCGCCGACAGCTTCTTTTGGGACTCGCTCATCACGGAATCAATCTGTTTGGTGCCGGACCGCATCCAATGCGGGTACAGGGACTCCGGAATCTGGATGCGGATCTTGTCCGCTCCTGCCGACAGTTCTCTCCAAGCCGACTGGAATTCACGTTTCAGGCTGATGACCAGGACGGCCTTCCGGTCCGGACGCCCGTGCGCGGACGCGGTCGTCTCCTTCTTCGACGTGTAGGACACGTTCAGGATGACGTCCGAGATGCTGGTCCGGTCGAAGTGATTCGTCTTTCCTGGCAGGTCCAGATGCCACCGGCTCACTGCGCCGAAGCCTTCGAAGGGCAGGTAGCGCTCGTCGTTGAAATTGACTTCGAACTGGCCGCCGTCATTGACGGCAGTACTCGTGGCGATGGAGCCGGCGACGACGTTCTCGAACACCGGCGCGTTGTTCTTCTCCCCGGCATTGATGTTTTTCCGGATCGCGTGGCCCGTCAGGGAAAGCTGACAGTTGACATTGGTATAAGGCCCGACGACGCAGGGGATGGTGAGGCTGACGTGCTTGATTCTCCGGAAATAGTGATCCTGGTAATCCATATCGAACAGCCATTCCGGCAACTCGATGTCGCATTTTTCGTCATAGATCAGGTCCAGCAGGGCCGATCCGGTCTCGGAGGAGGAGGGGATGCAGGAGACAGGAATGTGCTTGGTCAGTTCGAGGGTCCGGACGTTGGACTTCCAGTACTCGTCTTGAAGCTTATGGATTTGCTGCATCAGCAGGTCTCCGGCCAGGAAACCGTCATACTTGGAATTCCATGCCGTCGTCTGGATGATACCCGGCTTGGTTCCGAGTTCCCATTCGAAGCAGGATTCCGCTTTCTTGGCCAGCTCGAAAGCCAGGTTGTAGGCCGTCTTGTAAACGGAAGCGAGCTGGGACCTCATCCACCGGTACAGTTCCGCCGAGGATTTCTTGGTCTTCAGGAGTTCCAGGACTGCATTCGACTGCTCGATCTGCAGGCGCTGGTTGTCCAGATTCATACGGGCGACGGACAGCCTGTGCTCGGCCCCGGCGATCTGGTGCGTAAGGGAAGCGGCTTCCTTGCCGGCCAGTTCGGCTTGCAGGGCCCACTCGGAAGCCCGCCGCTCATACACGGCATTGGTTCCGACGATGGCCGACTTGCGGTCGGCCATACCGGCCGACATCTGCAGGGAATTCGCCTGCATCATCAGGGACTGACCGATGGCCTCGAAGGAAACGATGTACCCGACCATCGGGGACGACAGGCCGGCGGCACCGGTCAGGAGGTTGCCCGCCGCGGACAGCATGGCGCCCGACGAATTGATCGGAACGGCAATCTGGGAGGACCGCAGGGATTCCTCGTTGAGACGGATGGCCTTGGCCTCCTTGTCGCTGATCGCCTGCAGGCCTGCATAGTATTCCTGCGTCCTTTCCGCCCTTGCGAGCGTTTCCTCCAACGAGGAGATACTGGTCTCGATCTCCTTGATCTCCTGCTCCCGGATCTGTACCATCGCGTTGAGCAGGTCTTTCTCCTGTGCAGCGCGGAACTTGGCCATATCCTCGGCGTCGTATTTCTCCGTTGCGGAAAGCATTTTTTCCCCGATCATCCGCACCTCGTTGCACATCTGCTCGGCAAGGGAGAGGGCCACCCGGAAGCGGTAGGGAGGCTGGCCCTGGGTCGAAGAAACCGAATTGTAGCCGATCGAGTCCAAACCGCCCCCGGAGGCCGCGGCCTTGACCAGGTCTGCCGGATCGATTTCCGGAGCGTTGATGCTCAGTTTCCGGAATACGCCGTCAATGTTCTGGCTGGCCCGGATTTTCCGCAGCCGGTCCTCTATCGTGTCCCAATACTGTTCGATCAAGTCGTTCTGCGGCATATCGAAATAATAGACATCCACGTGGGGCACTTCTGCGGCCGGGTCGGTCTCATCCGCGGTCGAACCGATGTTCAGGAGTGACTCGATCTCCAGCAGGAGGTTCACCCGCTCCATCCCCTTGTCCGCCGAGTTGCCGAAGGCGGTGATGCCCTTCCGCAGGGTATTGAAATCCTTGTCGTGGCGGTCGTTGACCGGGGATTTTACCTTCTGGGGCCGGGTCCCGAGAATCTCATAGGCAAGCACGTAGAGGAGCGTCGCCTCGTTGATGCTCTCCATCGTCTCCTCCTTGAACAGCATATCCGCCCAGGCGATCATATTGGCGATATATTTCGTCACGACCGTCTTCTGGTAGGCGCTGGTCCGGTACCGGGCCACCAGATGGGGGCTGAAGGGGTTGTTCCGCCAGGCGCGCAGCTGAGGATCGTTCAGACCCAAACCGTCCAGGAGGGATTCGATCCGGTCCGCCTTGTCGGAATTCTGCTTCTTGGCCCGTGTGTTCTCATAGAACGGTTTCGTGGTCCAGTATCCCTCCGGGGAAGCGGAGCTCTTCACATAAGCCATCGGATTGAAGATGAAATGGAACCACCGCATCGCCTCCTCATGCTTGTTGTTCTCCGACAGACGGCAGGCTATCGTCAGCGGAATATGGAAGAACAGTTCCCAGTTATAGACACTGTAGGCGCCTCCGTAATCGAAGTCGACCACTTCCGAAGGACTGTTCGTAACGACGGCGGAGGGTTTGTACTGCCCGAAGAAGTCTCCACTTTTTCGCGAAGGGATGTCTTTGCTCCAGGGCTCCAGTTGCAGTTCCCGCTGGTAGAGTTTGTCGATGCCCCCCTCCCGGATGTTCTTGATGAACATCTTGACATACGGGTGATAGAACAGGCTTGCGGAATACTGGCACGTCTTCGAACTCACCTGGACGCTTTCAGTCGTATGGGCCCGGGATCCATACCGTGCCGGTTCGCTGTCGTACTCAACGACGAAGCTTTCTTCCTTCTCGGCAAGGCTGGTGAAACAGAGGGAATGCTTGCCGTCCTGGTAGAACATCAGGTTATCCTTTCCCATCGAATTCATCTGGATGTACTGCTGCGTCATGACCAGTTCGAAGGGGGAATGGGCGTTCGACAGGAGCAGGCGGGGACGGACGGCGCGCATTTGCAGTTCGAGGTCGAGCATATCCCGCCTGAATCTGAGATCCCGCGTTCGGTCGTCATCAGGAATCAGCGTCTTCAGGATTGACGTCCTTACGAGTTGGTCATAGAACGCGTGATTCACCTCCAGGGTATGAAGTTTGTCCGGATTAGGAGGAGTAAGGTTGTCCTTGTCGTTCACGAGACGGTTCCCGGAGAGGTGCATTCCCTTCGGCGTGATGAGTGACGGTCCCGACAGCTTGTTCTCCAGTTTCTTGATGAGGGCTCCGTCTTCTCCGAAACAGGAATGGACGAAATCATACGAACTGATCTGTTGATCCTTGTGCAGGGGATCTTCACGCTGGATGTCCTTCAACAGGACGTCAGTGACATCGCCTTCAAAAATGAAGGAGGATGAATGCCACGGACGAGAGCGCTCGTCAAATGGATGGTTGGAATACCGGTTCTTGAAAGTGGGATAGTAATCGAAGGCATTCTTCGGGAGCACCCCGTTGAACTCCTTGGCAGAGGAGAGGTATACGTCCAGGTGCAGCCGGTTGTCCTTGTCGATGAACGGCTTCAGGTCATAGGCGTACCGCGGCCGGTTCCAGGGATGGATCAGCTTCATCTTGCCTGTTTTGGGCGGAGTCCAGGACTGCTCCTTCCGGAAGGTCCAGACGAGCTGGATCTCGTGGTAGTTCGCCGGTTCGGGGGCGTCACTGTCATCCTGGGTGCTGGAGGAGCCGGGCAGCTTCTCCACTTTCATCGTCTTCTGCAGGAATTTGAGCCAGAAGATGTACAGCCGCCGGTTATAGATGACGGGAACGACCTGATCACCCTCGATTTCGATATCGAGTTTCTCCCAGGGGGACCACTCGTGGGCTACGTTGTCATAGTACCGGTAGTAATAGACGGAATGGTCGTCGCGCGTCCGGGCGAGGACGTGGATCATGTCGGTCGTCCCGACTGTCTGCCGATACAGTCCGCAGACATCCAGACGGGCGATCTCGTCCAGCGCGTAGAGGTAATTCAGCAGGGCCGTCTCCATACTCTCCGACGACGTTTCGTCGCCCTCGATCTCTGTGAGGAACTCCTTGAATTCCGGCGTCTGGTCGTCCCGGAGTTCGGGATCGATCCAGTTCTCCGGGAACAGGAAGATCTTCCGGGAGGCCTCCCAGACCCGATAGTTCTTGAGCCAGGCCCACTGGCTCCAGTTTTCTGTCGTATTGGTGACGGAGGTGTTGACGTGCAACTGCGGCACCAGCCCCAGCATACACCGCTGGACGAAAAGCTGGACCGAATTGGTCGCCATCTTGATGCGGGTCGTTTCCTGTTCCGGTCCCATCCCGACATCCAGGAGATAGCTGTTCACCAGTTCTTCCCGGTCTTTTGCGTTCGAGAACTTCTCGGCCAGGAGATAGCCCGTCAGGGCGTCCCTCTTCTGCACCCGGATCTTGTCCATCGTCGTCCGGACCTTTGCGGTGTTGCGTGCGAAGCGTTCTCGCAGGACGGCCAGCAGTTTCCCGGCTTTGGCGGCTTCGGTTGCATAATCGCCGAAATGCGCCAGGGCGGAGAGATCGGCTTCCGCCGGGAGCCCCAATTTCTCCAGGTAGGAGAAGACGGCCCGGGCGTGGCGGCAGTCCGCCGCGGTCATATCCGGGTCCACGGCAATCGGTTCTTCTCCATTCAGATTGTAATCGTGGTTGAAGGAGATGATTTCGATGATGTCGGACAGGTTCTCGCGGCTCCACTCCCGACCGAAACGGGATTCCGCCAGGAGAATCTCCTCCCGGGTCGCGCCCAGGGTGCTGTTCAGGATGGCGGCCGTCAGCAGGCAGGACGCGGCCGTCTCCACGCTGGCCTGATCCAGCTCCCATTTCTCACTGAGACTCTCCAGCAGTGCGGGATCGACGGAATAGCTCGCCGCAATCACTTCGCAGAGGTTTTCCCTCTCCGGCAGGGAAGGGAAGCCGTCCAGGTTGTGCTCCAGGATGATCCGGACTTCCTCTTCGGAGAGACCGGGGAACTCTTCCACGTCGCTCTCGTCCGTTTCCCCCTCTTCCGCTTTCCTCCTGGCAAGCACGACATCCATCAGCGCAACCACCGCCTTCTCGTCGAGTTCGCCACCGCAGACCGCCGGGTCCTTCATACAGGCGGACAAGTCGCTGACGGACAGGCCTGTCCGTTTCAGGAGGATGACGAACCGCTGCAGGCGGAGCAGGGAAGACGTACTGTCGTTGAGCAGGATGTCCTGGCGGGTGATGTCCGGATAGCCGAGTCCTTCGGGGTCCGGATCGGAAAGGACGATGCCCAGCGTCCCGAGCACCTGGACCGCGTCGGAATAGCTAAGGTCGGCCGCGTTCATGAAATGCAGGAGAGGAACGATGGTCAGGTTCCCGCTTTTCGTCGTTTTCACTTTCCAGGTAGGAGCGCCGCCCGTGGAGAAAACGGCTGCTTCCTTGGCAGACATCTCGAAATACTCCCTGGCCACCTCGAACCGGGGCCGCCCATAGAACGCCATCAGTTCGTGCCGCTCGACGCCGAGTGCCCGCATAAATTCCCGGACCTGCGTTTCCGCCAGGTTGAAATAGGGATGGCAGGCAGGCTGGCCGGACGCGGAAAGGGTCCGGTACACGGATTCCTCCGTATGTTCAGGGACGAGCAACGGTTCTTCCCCTTCGCCTTCCGTCTGCCGGTACTTCCAGCCGCCCGATCCGTGCACGGCCATCTCCAACGCCTCGCAGACCAGGTCGATCTGGGGCACCAGCGTCTCCGAGTTCTTCTTGTTGAGCAGGATGAACGGGATTTCGGGGCGCGTTGCGGTCAGGATGCCGTATGCGGACGAGCCATTCTCGGTCGGTCGGTTCTGCAGGAAGCGGAGCAGGTCGGCCAGATAGGCGGCGGGGCTGAGCAGGGACAGGCTGTCATCGTAGTAATAGGTGTCAAGCGAGCCGAAAAGCCTCCGCAGGTTTGCCGAATTGGGGGTGACGGAATCGCTGCTCCGGCGGGTGGCGTCGAGAAGGTCGTCGTACAGGGACAGGGTCTTCAGGTAGATGTCCTTGACGGTGGCCCAGGCTTTCTTGCCGATGGAAAGATTCTCCTGCCCGGCGTAATAGGCCTCGACGGCGCTGGTGATGCCCTGAGCCAGAAGTTTTTGGGCGACTTGCGGCGATGGGGAGATCTTATACAGCCGCTGAAGGGCGCGCACCCCCCGCTTGCAGTCCTCATTCTTCTCCGTCTCCTCCTTGCCGACGAACTGGTAATTGTTGGTCTTGGCCATGTCCGAAAAGTCGAAACGCCGGGCATCGGCCCGGATGACCATGGCGTTGGACAGCGGGGTTATCGCTCCCGCAACGGTCTCGGTGATGAAGCGGTAGGCCTCAGAACCGGCGGGGACGTTGTCGGACAGCGATTTCTTCCCGGACTTGACATCGTCCAGGTACAACTGGAGGGAGTAGACGAACCAATGTTCGAGATAGGCGCTTCGGATAGCGGGAAGGATATCGGACGGCCGGGCGATGCCTTTCGACGAATAATAACTGTTGGGCTGCATCGCCATCCTTCCGAGGTGGTAGTTGGCCATATCCGCTTTGACAGCCTTGGCCGCGGAAATGTTGAAGTGCAGGAATTCCAGGATGGTGAGACTCCTTTCCAGGTCCTCCCGCTCGCTGGCCGTCAACATGGGCGAGACGGTGGAGAGGAATGCAGAACCCAGATCCTGGGCTCCCACGTAGCATTCCGCAATGCTCAGGTACTTGTCCGGAATCACGGTGGAAACGGACAGGATATCCCGGAGCGTTACGCCAGGCTTCAGTTCCATATGATCAAGGACATACTGCTTCCGGAATGTTGCAAACTGTTCGGTCATCCCGACCGGATCCAGCCGCTGATCGATGATGTTGTCTGTAATCGACTGGGAAATGGCTTTCGAGAGCGTCTCCAACTGGGCAAGGACCATCTTGTCCAGGAGGGCCCGGGCACCTGTCAGCGCCGCCTCCATCTGGCTTTCCGTGGGAGGCGTATTGCCAAACTTCGAGTACTTCAATAGATTGTAATACTCCGTCAGCCCTTCGGGAACGTCTTGACGGACGATCGCATACAGGACATCGCTGATCATCTTTTCCCGGTCTTTCGCCTGGATGTCCGACACGATGGAGAACATTTTGGCCACCAAGGACAAGGCCTGGACCTGATAGACGGGGACGGACGCGAGGGAGGAAACCTGCCCGGAGCCCATTGTCTCGGTCGGATAGAAGAGGTTCAGGGCGTCCTGGACGCCGAAGCGATCGCAAAGCGCCTTTTTCATCAGATCCAGTTCGGAGGTGGGGCAGTATAGTCCAAAATTGCACCAGGTAATGGCGGATTTGACCGTAATCGTCTTAGAATACTGCAGATCCGAGCTAAAGGTGCCGGCCTGCATCATTCCCGCCCTTTGGGTAAGACCGCGGGTGGTGAGGGTTTGCTGGGTCATTGCACTCGGGCGGCTTATGACCTTATCGGAATCCTGGAGTTTCACTTCCACTTTGACAGTGAAGGAAGTCAAGGCTTTCCCGGACGCGTCCTTGGGCCCCTCGAAAGGAATGTTGTAGAATCCCTTGGAATTGGTTGTCCGGGTGTGCACGGCGGAACACCCTATGCCGAAGACCGTCAGGGTCACCTCATGCGCGGTAAGCGCAATCCCTTCCGTTGAATGGACAGATCCCTTGACGGTGTAGGTCATCGCCTTTTCAATCCGGCGGTCCTTCTCGTGCAGCACCCGGACGAGGACCTTGCGGCTTTCAGCGTCAAACCGGGCCGAGACGGGAATCTTGTTGGCTGCCTGGAACTTGTTCAAAGCGTCCAGGGTGGTTTTGCCGAAGCGCTTCTGCACGAACTCATCCAACGAAATCGAGTAGTCCAGGAAGGCTAATGACTTCTGCAAGTTAGTCACTGCGGTTCCCGTCTTGTTCAGACTGGTCAGCGTGGTCGGTACGACGACTTCTTTGACGGAAGGCTTCTTCAGGAACCCCCCGTTTTGCGGTTTGTTCATATTGTTCATTTTTATATTGTTGACTTTCCGGATCTTCCCGGCGGCCTTCGCTTCGGAGACCGATCGGACGATATCTGCGACGTTCATAACAACTTATTTTTCAAATGCACTTCTCATCATACTATATGCACTTCCAGTAAGTGTTACATTATCCGAAGCCCCCCATTTCACTGAGGGTATCTGTTTTGCGATGTCATCAGCGTTCTTCCTCAATACCATAACCTTTGAGCCGGTATACTTCATCTGATCCACATACTGCTTCATACTCCGCCTCGCCTGTTCGTGCACAAGAATCCTATGCCCTTCAAACTCTTGAGCGGTTATGGTTCGGGTCGCCGTAGCATTTCCTACTGTCGTAGAAATTGTCACATCCTTCAAATTCGGATCAGGGACACGGGTCCTTTCAAAAGCTTCTTTTTCCATCTTATATCCATCTTTCAGCTGCTTATGCTTTCTAGTGGCCTCTGCCAAGGCATTTTCCGTTTTTGCCAACAGTTTCTTCTGTTCCTTTCCAACTAGGGCGGCATCAAGCTTCCCCGCGCCAATATCCAGAACGGTCTTGGCCCCTATACCTACCAGATCTGCTGATTCAGAAGAGACACCGGCAATTTGCAGACTCTTTGACACGATTTTGTCGACCGTCATATTTGACAAAGCCCCACCAACATAAGGGATGTCTTCACCGGTAATTAAATGATAAGAATCATTTGTCGCGCTGGCAATATCAGTGGTTGCGCTATAGAGCAGGTATCCCTTGACAAGGCCCGATCCGACTTTGATCGTCGTAAGGGTGCCTTTGATTGCCAATCCGCCCGGCACAATGACCAATCCAACATTGAGAGTCACTTTATCGAGAACTTCTTGAGCCTTTTCAGAAATAGCAACTTTTCCCTGGGGGGTATCGATAATTTTCAATTTTATTCCCTTAGGATTATCTGGACCGATACTCGGCCCGTCATGGTAGTCTCTCACGAAACGCGGGTCCGGCGCAACAAACAAGGACTTGGTTTTAGGCTTTTCTTCCAGACCATTTGGATGAAGTTTCAACCATGCATCATAATCATTGAAGCCATTGGTATCCACCTTGTTGATAGGGTCATTGCTGCAATAACAGTACAGGTTCAGACCGCCATCGATGCCGATGGGATCGGGGCTGAGCCAGCGGCCTAGCCAGGGGATGTAGTAGCGGGCGTTGTGGTAGGAGAGTCCGCTTTCCTCATCCCGTTCCATTCCGGTATAGCGGTAGCGTTTGGCCGCGGCTTTGACGGATTTGTTCCAGGCCAGCCAGGCGGTATCCCCGTAGGGCGTGAATTCCTCCTGGCTGATGAGGACGCCGGCCTTGTCCACTTCGACCGTAGCCGAGCCCAGGTGGTCGTGGACCTGATAGCGGAACAGGGTCTTAGCCGTTCCGTCGTCCACCCCGTTCCGACGGTCGATCAGCAGGCAGGTCCGCTGTCCGTCGGAAACGGGGATCGTCGTCCTCTCCAGCCCCTTGTCCGCTCCGGAATGCTTCCGGTAGATTTCAAATCCGTCCAGATAGATCCTTTCTTCCAAGAGAGCCGGCGTCCCGTCCGATGCGGCGGCCTTCGTGACCTTCCGGAAACGGGTCCCAGAACCGTCATACTGATAATACGTGGTCTCCGGGATACCACCGTCGACCCGCACCTGCCGGGAAGAGCGGACCATCTGGTCGGCGTAGTTCCACTTCAAGGAAGAAAGGTGGGGCATCCCGGTCATGCATCCGTGCCGGGGATGGTAAGTGTAGTTGTAGGTGAAATCACCGACGGTCGTGGAGAGAAGCCGATTGTTCCCCTCCCCGTACCGGTAATCCCGCTTCCAGGAGTTGCCCTCGCTGGAATGCTTGATAAAGAGGATGTTGCCGGACGAATCATAGCCGTATTCTTCGTTGTAAGGGCGGACGGCCATGGTGGACCCATCGGAGATTTCGTCCTTGAAGGTAAAGTCGGAATGACGGTCGTGGCGGTCCCGCGTGACGGCGAGGGCGCGCTCCCGGCCGCTCGCCTTCACGAGACGGCCGTGCAGGTCATACGTGTAATCGGAATCCCCGTCCACCTTCCTGTTGTCGTAAAAGAAAACGTCTCCCGATTCATCGCTGATGTGCGAGATCTTGCCCGTGGCGTCATAAAAATACCGCTTGGCCTGCAGGACCGTCCCGTTCGTCCTCCGGGACCGGATCGATTCCACCCGGAAGGTTTCCGGGTCGAAGGTATGGTCGGTCACGACGCCGTTGCCGTACTCGATATGGCAGCGCTGCCGCTTCTCATTGTAGGTCGTACGCAGGACAACCGTCTCCGCCTGGCCGCTCTCCGGGAAAGTCACGGTCTGGGACGACAGGAGGCCACCCTCGTTGTAGGCGGGCGTCACGGCCGTGCCGTCCGGCAGGATGTTCCGGACGAGGCGGCCGAGGGCGTCGTACTCCTTCCGGAAGGAGAAGGTTTCCGCTTCGAGGGCCTTTTCCCGCTTGTCTTCCTTCCAATCCACCGTCCCTTCCCGGTCGATGGGGAGCCGGCGGGTCAATTCGCAGGGATTGCCTTTGAAATCGTAGGCATCGACACGGGTCTTTCCGCTCGTATCCCAACTCTCCACCGCCTGGCCGAGGAGGTTCCGGCTTTGTAGGTTTTCCAGCGATTCTTCCTGCAGGAGGTCCTCTCCATACCGGAAGAAGGCGATGAGATGGTCATACAGGTCTTCCCCTTCCTGCGCTTCCTCCGTGACGACGCGGACGGATATGGGACGCCGGAGCCGGTCATACCGGTATTCCGTCCGCTGACCGCGGTCATTCCAGCCCCTGACCGGGGTGCCGTCCGCGTCCTGGAACATCCATCTCCGCCCGTTGTCGGGCCCCTCGGAGTACAGGACGCGGCCCAGCAGGTCGTAACGGTACCTTTGCACGGTGACGCCCCGGGCGTCCGTGACGGAAAGGACGTTGCCCGGGACGTCCAGTTCGGCGAAAGTCAGTTCTCCGGCGTCATCGACACAGACGGGACGACCGAGCGGATCGAAATGAACCGTCTCGGGGGTCCCTTGGTACACTTTGGACTTCAGAGCGGCTTTGTGCCGCTGGTCCCCGGCATCCAGCGCCATTCTCTTCCCGTACCATTCGGAGTCTGCCACCGTATCCCCCGTATCAAAGGCGCGGACCGACCAGGAATGGATGTCCACCTTGTCGTATGTCCCGTCGGGAAGGTCGGTCCGGACATTCCGGCCCAGGGCATCATAGAAAAGGACCGGGGTGACGCCCTGCTCCACGATCTCCCGGGCGGTTTCGAACGAAGGAACGGTGCTGAAATACGGCTCATACTGCATCACCGCATTCCCCTTGTTGTTCACGACGGTCCTTCCGTTACCGATCCAGCGGACCGTCCGGGCGGGATCCTGCGGATCCGGTTCCGCCTGGTTCTTCGAGAGGATGATGTTCCCCAAGCCGTTCGAATATGAGATGGCGATCTGTATCGGCGAATCCGGGGCCTCCTTGAAATGCCGCTCCCGGAGGATAGTCGCCGAACGGGCGGGTTTGCCCTCGCGGGTCCAGGCTTCATAATCGGCCACGTACCGCTCGGAGGCCCCGCCCAGAAGGGTCTTGGCCAGGGATTCCACCTCGTCCCATTCCGTGGCCCGGAAAAAACGCCGGACGAGTTCGTCCTCGTCCCCGGAGGAACCGGCGGCGATCCCGTCGATCCGGTCCGCCTCGTCTCCCTTGCCCATTATCGCCAGGGCCTTGGTCATTCCGGTTTCGTCATAGACCGCTGCGGACAGATTCCCGTTGATATCCCGCATGACGGTGGGCCGAAGGGTAAAGGGATCGAACGCCTCGGCGGTGACGGTCTCTCCGAAAGGATTCTCCACCTCATTCAGGACCATCCAGGTATCATCCGCATAACGGACCCTGGTGATTTCTCCGAATTGATCGGTATATGCAACCGGGGTATAGAACCGCTCGCGCGCCTGTCCCGCGCTTTCGCCCCCCTCCAGGAGGATGGGCCGGCCGGAAGGAATCCACCAGCCCCCGCGGGCGGCGGGATCGACCCGGTCGTCCGGCAGGCGGATGTATTTCCCTTCCACAAGCATCTCTTCCGTCACCTTTCCACCATATACGGCCGAAAGCGTTTCCGGCGTGAAGGCGAGCTGGTAGCTGTCGCAGGGAATCAGCGGGAAAGCGATCTTTTTCCACGGAAGAGGGGCTTTCAGGCTGGTGTCCAGATAGAGCGTCTGGTCTCCGCCTTCCAGGCGAAGCAGGCCCTGGATCCGCTCCCGGGCAAAGTCCGCTGTGCCATAGAAGGCCCCCTGGTGGGTCAGGCCGTCCAGGCTGAAGGCAAAGGAGCCTGTCTGCACCCGGAGCAGATGGATATCCTCCGTCAGGAGGTCTTCCGAGAACTCGTTCCTCTGGTAGGTGACGGTCGCCCGGGACTGGATTTCAGACACCTTGCCGGGCGTCGAAGAGTCGGAGCAGGAACGCGGATAGGCGATCTGCGCCGCTTCCAGCACATTCCCGTATTCGTCGAAGGAAAGGTTCAGGCTTTGCGTGAAGCGGGGATCCGAAGGGACGTCCTCATAGGTCTTGGACAGCTGCTGCCCGTCCATCGCCAGGAAAACGGCATGCCGGTTCTGCCCTTTTGGCTGCAGCATGCGGATGACACCGGAGGTGACGCTAATACGGCAGGGGTCCGTCTGGCCGGCCAGGAACACCTCGTTCCGGTAGACCTGGCCCTTCAGGGCGCGGACCGCCTCCTCTTTCTCTTCGGGCGTCATCAATTCCGGCCTCTCCAGTACATCTTCCTCCACCATCCGGAAAGCATCATCCTCCGGCAGGATTTTCCCTGCTCCCACATGGACCCAGGTCTTCGTGATGACCGGGTCCTGGTGGAGCCGCCGGTCGAGGACATTCCCATCCCGGCTCTCCCAATGTTCAAAGGTCTCGGTATCAGTCTGTTCCACCATTCCAAAGCCGCAGAATTCCCTTTCCCGGTGGTCGTAATAGCCATCCCTGTAGCGGTAGGTCGTGACGAACCGCCAGGAAGAGACCAGGTCGAGGGTCTCGGTCTTTGCCAGACAGTGGACGGGGAAGCCGAGACGGGTTTTCCACCCCTCACCCCGGGCCTTGTCTTCCAGATAGAATTTCGTGGAAGAGGCATACTCCATCCTGACCTCCTTGCCCAAGGAATTGGAATAGCCCGTCAGAAGATAGGGTTTCCGGCTTTCCATAAGGTCGATGTAGCGGATGGTTCGCCCTTCCCTTGCAGGAAGGTAGGAAGTCCAGACCAGGCAACTGAGCCCGGTGCCCAGCAGATCGCACAAAGTCAGGTCGGAGAGGGTGTCGACGGCGGGTGCGTCGGGGATTTCGAAAGGATCCGCCGCATAGTCCCGGCCACAGCGGTTGAGCCAGCACCGGAAGGAACCGCCACCGAGATAGACCAGGTCCGCCGTGCCGGTCCCGTCGATGTCCGCGAGCCGGACGAGGGATGGGTCGAATTCGGAGGCCGGACCAAGGAGTGGCGCATTCCCCATTGTGACCTTTTTCCCGAACCGGCCATAGCCCAGGTTGGGATAGTAGCAGACTTCGGCATTCCGGATCCGTACGATGTCCATCAGTCCGTCTCCGGTCATGTCCGCGAGGAAAACGCCCTGCGAGTCATCCGAGAAGATGATGTCGGCCCCTTCTTCCGGGTCGATGAACATCGGCGAGAGATTCGCTTCCGTGAACCCTTTCCGGCCCTCGGAAGGGTACCAGACGAAAAGGGAGTCCGAGGAGATGAGCATCTCCGCCTTCCCGTCCCCGTTCAGGTCCACCATCCGGACGGCCTGCGGGTTGTCCAGGGAGGGAAAACGCTCGAACGGGACGAACGGACGGACGGAATCCTCCCGGCCCTCCCCGAACCGGACGGGGTCGTCGATTTCATAGTAGCCGCCGGTCGAGGGGGTCAGGTCGGCGAACTGGCATTTCCCGTCGGCGTCGAGGTCGGTGAGTACCCATCGGCCCACAGGCGGCCGGACGGCCACCTTCCGGGCCGCGTCGAAACGGCCTTGCCCCAGGTTGGCCCGGTAGAGCATTTCGCCCGTCACATCGTCCTCGTATAAGATACCCGGGATGCCTTCCTGATACAGGTCGAAGAAACGGCACCGGTCATCGAGGACCACCTCTTCAGACGCCCGCACCTCCCGGCACCAGGAATGTCCGGAATACTGGAAAACGGCGGAAGGCAGTCGCTTGTGGGAATAGGTCCCTTCCGGACTTTTCCGCCAGGCGGTCTCCGTAGCGGAGACCAGGAGCGAAACGGCCGGCGATTCATCATAGTCGAAACGAATGGATTCCAGGAGCGCCCTTCCTCCGGGAATCTCGTCCATCGTACTGTAGAGGAGGACGTTGCGACAGATGAGGCCGGTACGGACCTCAAATCCGGGCCGCCGGTTCGAGGAGACATCTGCGCGCGTTGCCACCGGGCCGGAAGGAACTTCCTTTTCGCGTTCCAGATCATACTGCCCATAGTCAAAGACATTGGAATACAGATAATCCGACTCTTTCGGCCACTCCCGCCCGGGATACCAGGCGTGCCGGTTTCCGTAAAGCACCCTGTCCGGATAGATCTGGACGGCCTCATCCGATTCCTCTTTCCGGTAGAGGTAATGGACGCAATTCCCCATATTGTCATAGGAGAACTCCGGGAGCCACCGGAAGACTTTTCCGGGATCGGCCGGGTCATGGAGCCGGGCCTGCGCCGTCTTTCCGAAAAGGACGACCGTGTTGTCTCCGTGCATCACTTTCCACCAGGAGCCGCCGCCGGGCTCCTGCAGGCGTTCAATCTTGGAGAACGCTCCTTCCGTCCGGGGCAGGTAGCGGCAGGCGAGCAGCCCGTCGGGCGTCCGTGCCCTGTCTTTCTGATAGCCTCCCTCCCCATCGGGGACCGGATTCCCCTCGGCATCCGTCCGGAAGCGGGGCACCAGGTCCTCCAGGCCGGACATGACGAATACATCGCTGTCCGCGTCATCGTCGTACAGAGGCAGCCCGTTATCCGTCCTTCTGGAAATCTCGTCCAGGTTCAATGTCCAACCCAGCCCGAAAATGCTGTTCCCTGCACCTGCAGAGTAGGATAAAGCAAGACCGGGCGAGAAACCGCGAGCGGGTGCGGTTGGAATCGGGATGGTCAGAGAAGGCGAGCCGCTGGTCGGGTTGACATCGATTTTTTCATCAATACCTTTAAGGGCACCACCTCCCTTCGGAATGGAAATGGAAGGAATGGCAATGGCATTGGATTCCGCTTTACGGGATCCGGGAGTCGGGAGGGAATAGCTCTCAGCCATGGCGAAGTGGGATTGTTCGCTTAAAGATAATCAATCCGTCAAGGAAATCCAAATATAACGCCGCATCACCCACTCCTTTCCGGGTGACGCACAGGGGAGATATGCCTCGATTAATCGGATTCATTATGCGGGAAGGCGCATAAGCGCGTTATTTATTTGCAAAAGCCGAATGAAAAAGCCATATTTGTTGTACTATGAAGAAGATTATTCTCGCGTGGATGCTGCTGCTGGCCGCAGCGCTGGCCGTACAGGCCCAGAGCCTGACAGGTAAACAGTGGTGCACCGTCCTCGCCGACGACGACGGCGAAGACGTCGCCGTGGCCAAGAACACCGACAACCAGGAGATCCCGTTCTACGCCGAATGACAGAATCAAACACAAATACACCGTATGGACATCAAAAACAAACTGACCTACGAAGCGCCCGAGACGGAAGTCGTCGAGGTGCAGATCGAGAGTTCGCTCCTGCAGTTGAGCGGCGGAAAGTACAGCCCTTTTGATGAGGAGAAAATCTAAAACGCAAGCGAGATGAAAAAGGTTTTATTCTATCTGTGCCTTGCGGCAGGGCTGGTGTCCTGCGCCAAGGAAATGGCTCCCGTCGAGGATGCGCCCGCGGGCGTTCCCGTGACCTTCAACGTGACGGTCTCCAACGGCCCGGGCACCAAGGCTGCGAAGACCGACTGGGCGACCGGCGATGTGATCTATGTGTTCTTCCAGGGCTTCGACAGCAAGTACCTCAAACTGACGTACAACGGCAGCGGCTGGGACGAGTCCTGCCCGGCCGGCGACCTGCTGGACACGGACTTCGCGGGCGTGAGCGACTACTTTCTCGCAGCCGTGCATTTCCCCGTCCCGGTGGAGGTAAACACCTCTGGGGCGACAGTTTTATTCCAGGAGGGAACGGAACCAGTCATGAGCTACTACCTGGAATCCATGCAGGCCTACATGGTGAATGGTGCCACTGTCACCGCCACCCTTTCGCTAGCCAAGCCCACGGATGTCGTCCTGTTCCATATTCCCGGGATCCAGGATGACTTGTCGGACTACACTTTCTGTTGCGAACAGGTGTTTGCACTCACTTGCGAAGTATCCAAAAGTGAAGCCATAATCCTGAAGGATTACATCATTCTCCCCGACTGCGAACTGCCGGGTTTTGCCGATGCCGACGGTGCCATCTTTGCCGCCGCGGTGTGCACGGCCGACCCAGAGGACTATGTCTTCACGCTCAAGGGTCCCGGCAAGACCTATACCCTGACCCGCAAAGCCAAGGTGCTCGAACCCGGCAAGATGTACGAATTCCCGCCCCTCGACGACCCCGAGTGGGACGTGGAAGAGGATGTTGTTATGCAATTTGTGGACCTGGACCTGCCCAGCGGTACCTTCTGGGCGACGACGAACCTCGGCGCTTCGGCGCCGCACGAGAGCGGCGACTACTTCGCCTGGGGTGAACTCGGGCCTAAAGACACTTACACCCTTGACAACTATCGCTTCTGGGACGCCTCCAGCACGTCCTACACCAAGTATTTCGGGGACGGACTTACCATCCTGCAAGCCGAAGACGATGCCGCCCAGGCATATAATGGGGGTGCTTTCATCCCTACGGAGGAGCAGTACCAGGAACTGATCGACAATTGCGTCTGGGACTGGGTCAGTGATTACGAAGGGACCGGCGTAAGCGGTTACGTCGTTTCCAGCAAAACGGATCCGGCCAAGCAAATCTTCCTTCCCGCTGCAGGAGCCATGAACGGAAGCATACTCGACAGAAACAATGAACGCGGGTACTATTGGACAGCCAACGTGTCCAAGCAGTATTCGGACGCAGTCAGAATTCTGTATACCGATGTGGTTTCGTTTTCCAAGCAGGTCGGTCAGGTCAACCCTCACCTGGGCTGCACCATCCGTCCGGTCCTTGGAGGCGGTTCCTCGCCCGATGAGCCCGGCTTCATCAATGGCTATCCCTACGTGGATATGGGCAACGGCCTGAAGTGGGCCACGATGAACCTGGGCAGCTACGACCCGTCAGAGGGTGGCGATTTCTTCGCTTGGGGGGAGACCGAACCGTCGGTAGGCTACGGCTGGAGCTCCTACAAGTGGGCGTCGATCCCCGATGGCGTTGTCGATTCCGAGGGATGGAAGTATCTGACCCGGTACACCTATGATGATGGCAACACCAGTGCCTGTTGGTATGATGTAGATGGGAATTATACCGGGGAAAACGACCTTGATTTCAGTAGCCACGATTACGAAGACGATGCGGCGCGGCAGGTGTGGGGTGCCACTTGGCGCACGCCGACGACCTCGGACTGGTATTGGCTGATCGACAACTGCACCTGGACTTGGGTTGACAATTACGAAGGCACGTCCGCATCCGGAGTGCTTGTCACGAGCAATGTCGAGGGCTTTACGGACAGTAAGATCTTCCTGCCCGCAGTCCAACACACGCTGAATACTACCTTTGCGGGTGGGGACTACTGGACTTCAGACATCAACGACTCGTGGGGTTCATCCGCTGGTTTGTACCTGCACATCGCGAACACCGAATTTGGTGCGGACAAGCGGATTATGAGCATGGACCGCTACGAACATCTCCTGATCCGTCCCGTATCGGACTGACGCCCTAGCGGATCACGCACGCACACAGCCGCCACCCCCGCCTCAGGGGTGGCGGTTTGTTTTTCGGGAATTGCAATAATGCAGGTGCCCGGGCGGGTTATGCTCTGGCGATAAGGGCTTCCTCGAGGTAGTGCACGGCCCAGTCGTGGCGCTCGACGATGTGCTGGAGCTCGTCGAGCTTCCGCTCGCCGGCCGTGCCGGAGAAATCCTGGGTGCGGAACGTCTCGCGGGCGCGCTGCTGGTTCTGGTACAAGTCGTTCAGTTTCACCCGCATAGCGGTCAGGTTGCCGGAGTAGACGATGTTCCGGACATACTCGTGATAGGTCATCCCGCTCCGATGGGTCAGCAGGTCCACGGCCTCCAGGACGTCCTCCTCCACGCCGCGCGCGCGGAGGTCTGCGATCGTGAGGGGCGAGTCCTCCACCACGTCGTGGAGGAACCCGACCTTCTGCTCTAGCTCGTTCTTTCCGGCCAGTCCCACCGCGAGCGGGTGCGGGATGGCCGGATTGCCGTTGAGGTCCTTCAGCCCGTCGTGGGCCTCGATGGTGATGCGAAGGATGTCTTCGATGCTCATACTCGTCAGGGATTGATTCACCGGCAAAGATACGAGCGGAGTTTGACAGGTTTTGTCAACAAATAAAAAGAAGGCGGCTCGAAAACGATAAAAACACTTATTGGAAATTCCGAAGGAAAGTGACCCCCTGCGTCTCTTCTGAAAGTAACCCCCTCGTCCGATTGAAAGTGACCCCCTTGTCTTGAAGAGGAAATCCTAAACAGAATGCAGGCTAGGGCACATTATACTGCCAGTGGCCTGCATTTTCAATTTCGATGAAAAGAAAGTAGATAGGGGGTCAATTTGGACCGGATTCAGGGGGTCAGTTTACAGCGGATTCTCCATGTATATCAGCAGAATTCAACTTTTAAATGCATCTTTCCGTTAATTGTCTGAAAAGCATTATATTTGGGAAAAACCCAAGACCATGCTGAATACAACGACAGGAACAGTCCTTTCTGTGAAGAAACTATGGTGGTTGAGACTCTCCACGAAAGCCGTCCATCTGGGCGCACAGGACGGTGCGCTCTTCCCGCACATACTGAAAATCCGGTATATGGCGGACGGGATGGAGTACACCAAGAACAAATGGGTCTTGACAAAGAAACCCATTCCGCAGGAAGGAGATACGGTCCAGCTCATCTATGATGATCTGAAACCGGAAAAGATCAAACTCGACTTATAAGCCAAACGGGGCCATTCTTCATGCAGAAGCAGGGCTGAAGTATCTACGATTCAACAGAGTATGGCAAAGACCGACGTCTATCTGGCTTCGAAGCCCCGCTACGAGATCCTGGACGGGCTGCGCGGCGTGGCCGCGTTCATGGTGGTGCTGTTCCACGTCTTCGAGACGTATTCCAAGGGCCCTGCCTTCCAGATCGTGAACCACGGGTACCTGGCGGTGGATTTCTTCTTCGCGCTGAGCGGCTTCGTGGTGGGGTATGCCTACGACGACCGCTGGGACCGGATGTCCACCTGGGGCTTCTTCAAGCGGCGCCTGACGCGCCTGCACCCGATGGTGATCGCGGGCACGCTCGTGGGGGCGGCGCTGTTCTTCTTCTCCGGGACGGCTTTCCCGAAGACCCTGGAGGTGGAGGGGTGGAAGTTCGCCCTGTGCCTGCTGATGGGGCTCTTCGTGATCCCGTGCGGGGAAGGGCTGGACATCCGCGGGTGGGGCGAGCTGAACTCGTTCAACGGCCCGCAGTGGACGCTGACGCTCGAGTATATCGGCAACATCCTCTATGCGTTCGTGCTGCGGCACCTGCCCAAGGCGGCGCTGGCCGCGCTGTGCGTGGGCTGCGCCTTCTTCACGCTGGACCTCACCCTGGGGTGGAACGTGTTCGGCCTGCTGGAGGAGCCGCAATACAACGTGATCGGCGGCTGGGCGCTGACCCCGGACCAGATCTACATCGCCTTCACGCGGCTGCTCTATCCGTTCCTGTGCGGCCTGCTGATCTCCCGGATCCTGCCTGCGCACCGTACGGCGTCCAATCCCAGCGGGTCTCCGATCCACCTGAAGGGGGGATTCTGGTGGTGCAGCCTGGTCATCGTGGTGCTGCTGGCGATGCCGTGCATCGGCGGGAAACAGGGGGTGCCGGACGGCCTGTACCAGGCGCTCTGCATCCTGGTGCTGTTCCCGCTCATCGTGCTGGCGGGCGCGGGGTCGGAGACGACCGGACCCCGGAGCGCCGCCGTGTGCCGCTGGCTCGGCAACATCTCCTATCCCATCTACATCACGCACTACCCGCTGATGTATATGCAGATGGACTGGGCCGCGGTGCACCCGGACGCGCCGTTGTGGCAGCACGTGGCCGTGGGGACGGGGATCGTGGTGATGTCCGTCGTGGTGGCGTACGGCCTGTACAAGGTCTATGACGTGCCGGTGCGCGAGTGGCTCAAGGACCACTGGCTGCACCGGGCGCGTGTCGCGTAAAAAAGCGTATCTTTGCAGCCGCGGTTTTAGATTTCTGCGTATGGCTATCTGGATTGTGCTGCCGATTCTGACCCTGTTGATGTTCGACCTGGGGTTGTCGCTCAAGTTCGAGGACTTCGGGAAGGTGTTCCGTGCGCCCTGGCCCATCGTGGTCGCGCTGGTGGGGCAGCTGGTGCTGCTGCCGCTGATCGCGCTGGGGCTGGCGGCGGCGTTCGACCTGCAGCCGGTGTTCTTCATCGGGCTGGTGCTGATCGCCTGCTGCCCGGGCGGGAGCTCGTCCAACGTGTTCTCGAAGCTGGCGGGGGGCGACGTGGCGCTGTCCGTGACGCTCACGGCGCTGAGCAGCGTGATCACGCTGTTCACGATCCCGCTCGTGATGAGCTGGGCCACGGCGCTGGTGGGCACGAGCGTGGGGATCAGCCTGCCGGTGGGCAACCTGATCAAGCAGAACCTGGTGCTGATGCTCCTGCCGGTGCTGCTGGGGATCGGCCTGCACTACGCCTGGCCCAAGGTGGCGGAGCGCGTAGACCGGGTGCTGGGACGGCTGGCGTTCCCGCTGCTGCTCGTGCTCATCACGGTGTTCTATATCCAGCACCACCGGACGATCCTCGACAACATCGGGGTGCTGGGCGCCTGCGTTACGGCGCTGATCCTGCTGGCCGTGGGCTGCGCGTCGCTGCTGTCGCGCCTGGTGCGGACGGACGCGCGGCAGCGCCGGACCGTGGTGATCGAGGTGGGGATGCAGAACGCCGCGCAGGCGATCGCCATCGCCTCCAGCCCGATCATCTTCGCCAATGAGGAGATGGCGATCCCCGCCATCCTCTACTCCCTGATGATGAACATCGTGCTGCTCATTTACGTGGGCGTCGTCCGGCGGCGCGGGCGCCGCGAGCGCCAGTAGGCCGATTCTCACCCCGACTCCATCCTTCGAGCAGGATAAGGCCCTTATCCTGTCTGAAGGGTGGGTCCCGGAGGCGGTGGAGGGGGGCCGAGGCGGGCGTGGGCCAGGAAGGTAGGGGGTGCGGGATTCGAGAAGGTTTCCTAACTTTCCGGGAAACAAATCATTATGAAATTCATCATTGAAGATGGCCTTTACAGCTACCAGGTAGACTGGGCCAAAGATCCGCAACTTGAAGAAGGTGAACTCCCTAGCGTTGAGGAGTGCATCGAGTCTTTTCTCCGCCTGTTGGAGAACATCCACCCCGCGGAGGAGATCGCGGCGTACATCGCCGAAGGTGTCCAATACTCCGGGATGCCGCCCAAGGATTGACCGGGTCCTCCGATCAGTAAACGGAAAGCCCCGGACCGCGGTCCGGGGCTTCTTGTTTTATCTGACTCCGGCTGCTATTTGCGGCCGGAGAGGATGGCGATGATCTTGTTGGCCACGTCGCTGTTCTCCTGGATGCCGGAGAACTCGCGGGAGCGGGGACCGTAGGCGAATAGGGGGACCATCATCGGGGTGTGGCCCTTGGAGGCGAAGATGCCCAGCGCGTAGCCGTTCTCGGGCTCAGCCTTGGAGAGGATCGTGGCGCCGGTCTCGTGGTCGGCGCTGATGATCACGAGGGTGTGGCCGTCGCGCTCGGCGAAGCGGATGGCGGCCTCGATGGCCTTGTCGAAATCGAGGGTCTCGCGGACGGTCTCGGGGAAGTGGTTGGAGTGCTCCTCCTTGTCGATGCGGGCGCCTTCGACCATCAGGAAGAAGCCCTTCTTGGAGCGGTCAGCGAGGTAGTTGATGGCCATCTCCGTGGTCTGGGGCAGGTAGGCGCCGCGGTCCAGGGTCACGGTCTTGGGCAGGTAGAGCAGGCGCTCGGAGCGGCGCACGGCGCGGTCGTTGGGGTCGTAGACCACGGTGAAGCGGCCGCGGATGGCCTCCTGCGTGGTGATGGGCATGCTCTCGAAGGTGCCTTGCGTGCCGGCGGAGGCGAAGGTCAGGCTGCTCCCGGCCAGGTCGGCCCAGATACCCTCCTTGGCGTTGCGGCTGTCCTGGTGGGCGAAGAAGGCCGCGGGCGTGGCGCCGTTGAGGTCGTCCGTGGAGAGGACGCCGCAGGCGTAGCCCAGCGGGGCCAGGATCTCGGGGATGTTGGGGATGTTTTCCTTGGCCGGGTTGCGGCCGAGGTAGCCGTTGTTGGTCTTGTGGCCGGTGGCGTAGGCGGTGCCGGAGGCGGCGGAGTCCGTGGTGAAGTTGTCGGCGGACTGGGTGCGCACGAAGCCGACCGTCTTGAGGTTGGTCATCGTGAGCTCGCCGCCGTTGGCGTACATCGCGGAGTTCACGGCGCCCACGCCCATGCCGTCACCGATCATCAGGATGATGTTGCGGATCTTCTTGTTGGAGCCGTCCACCTTGAAGGACGGTGTGTAGGAGCCTTGCTTCTCGACGTAGGTGTCGCCGGCGGCGGCCTTGACTTCGCGGTTCTCCGACTGGGCGGAGAGGGTGAGCGAGGCGCACAGCGCCGCGGTCACGAGGAGGAGGTGTTTGATGTTCATTGTATCAGGTGTTTATTTGATCCATATCTCGTCGATGAAGATGAATCCCGGGCTTCCGGCGCCGGGGTGCCAGTCGGGGATGGTGCCGATGTTCTTGGCGGTCACCTTGACGTAGCGGGCCTGCGCGTCGGCGGGGACTTCGCAGTCCCAGATGCGCACTTCGTAGTCCCGCTCGTCCATCGTATTGTCCACGCGCGCGAGCGGCGTGTAGTGCTCGCCGTCGGTGGAGGTGCTGAATTCCACGTAGCGGGGCATCCAGATCCAGGAGCGGGCGTCCTGGCAGAAGCCCGCGCCGACCTGCGAGATGCGGCGCACGGAGAGCAGGTCCACCACGGCTTCGAAGTCGGTATTCTGGTACCCCTGCCAGCCGCCGGTGCGCCAGTTCAGCGCGCCGCGGCGGCCGTCGATCAGGCCCTCGTCGCCGCCGGCGGTGTACTGGCGGCTGTAGCGGGAGCGGATCTCGATGGTGCGGTCGGAGGCCACTTTGTGGACGGTGCAGCGGGTGGTGAAGCTGCGGCGGCTGCCGATCTCGGCATATGCCTCCATCGTGCAGGCCTGCGCGATGGTGAAGGGGCCGGTGTAGGGGTGGAAGGGCTCGTCGCCCACGCGGTACCAGAGGGTGCCCTCGCCGGAGAGGGCCACGGTGGTGCTGCCCGTGAAGATGTCGCCGTCCAGCTCGAAGGTGGGGTTGGTGACGATGGTCTTGGGGATGCGGGTGATAGATTCCCGGTCAAGCCGGGAATGACCGTTTCCGGGGCAGACGGGGTAGCGGCCCAGTGCGCTGAGGACGTACCAGGCGGACATCTGGCCGCAGTCGTCGTTGCCGCAGAGGCCGTCGGGGGCGGAGGAGTAGAGCGTCTCGAGGATCTGGTCCACGCGGGCCTGGCGCTTGTCGGGCCGGCCGGCGTAGTCGTAGAGGTAGGCCACGTGGTGGCTGGGTTCGTTGCCCTGCGCGTACTGGCCGATGGTGCCCGTGATGTCGGCCTGGGTGCGGCCGGTGTTGCCCTCCTCGGCGCCGAACATCGCGTCCAGGCGCGCCTCCAGGGCCTCCGGCCCGCCCAGCGCGTCGGTCAGCCCGGCGATGTCCTGGGGCACGAACAGGCTGTACTGCCAGGAGTTGGCTTCGGTGTAGTTGTTGTTGACCTCGCGCGGATCGAAGGGCGTGTACCAGCGGCCGTTGAGCCGGGCGCGCATGAAGCCCGTCGCGGGGTCGAAGACGTTGCGCCAGTACTGCGCGGAGGTCATATACCGCTCGTAGACGTCCTGCCGGCCGAGGTACTTGGCCACCTGGGCCACGCACCAGTCGTCGTAGGCGTACTCGAGGGTCTTGGACACGCTCTCGTGTTCGTCGTCGGCCAGCACCAGGCCGTTGGCCCGGAAGCTGTCGAGGCCGAACTCGGGGCGCATGGAGGAGGCCAGCAGGGCCTCCAGCGCCTTCTCCACGTCGAAGTCGGTGTAGCCGCGCGCGATCGCGTCGGCGATCACGGGCGCGGCGTTGTAGCCGATCATACAGTTGGTTTCGTAGCCCCAGAGCTCCCAGACGGGGAGCTTGCCGCACTCGTCGTAGATGGACAGGAAGGTGCGGATGAAGTCCAGGCTGCGCGCGGGCTCGATCTCCCACAGGAGCGGGTGCTCGGCGCGGAAGGTATCCCAGAGCGAGAGGGTGGTGTAGCGCTCCCAGCCCTCCGCGCGGTGGACCTGGCGGTCCATCCCGCGGTACTCGCCGTTGGCGTCGGAGTAGAGCGAGGGGTGGATCCCGGTGTGGTAGAGGGCGGTGTAGAAGCGGCGCAGGTGCTCCTCGTCGCTCCAGGGGCAGTCGAGCTTGGCGAGGTAGGCCTCCCAGGCGGCTTCGGTCTGCGCACGCTGCGCCTCGAAGCTCTCCGGGTACTCCGCGAGGAGGTTCTGCCGGGCGTTCTCTTCGGACACCGAGGAGATGGCCACGCGCACCGTGAGCGTCCGCGCGCTGCGCGGGAAGGTCAGTACGGCGCGCCGCCCGCCGTCCTGCAGCTTGCAGCGCGCGGGCGCGGAGAACTCGATCCAGAAGTAGACGTCCTGCCCGCGGGCCCAGCTGCTGGACTGGCGCCAGCCGCTCACGGCCGTGCGGCCCTGCGGGGTGATGCGCCAGGCGTCCAGCGGGTCGCGGTGGCGCAGGTCGAGGGTGACCTGCGGCTGCGAGCCGGCCGGGAAGGTGTATTCGTGCACGCCCACGCGCCGCCCGGCGGTCAGGCGTACCTGCACCTGCGGGCCGTCGAGGAAGACCTCGTAGTAGCCCGGCGCAGCCGCCTCGCGCTCGTGGCTGAAGGGGGAGGGCTGCGTGCCGGGCAGCAGCAGGATGTCGCACAGGTCGTCGCAGCCGGTGCCGCTCAGGTGCGTGTGGCTGAAGCCGTAGATGACCCCGTCGCTGTAGTGGTAGCCGCTGCAGCCGTCCCAGTCGCCCGCCTTGGGGCGGTTGTCGGGGCTTAGCTGCACCATCCCGAAGGGCGCCACGGCACCCGGGAAGGTGTGCCCGTGCGCGTCCGTGCCCACGAAGGGGTTGACGTACTGGGTGAGCGAAGCTGCCAGGCAGAGGATCAGCAGGGACTTCATCGGGCGGAAAACATTTGTACAAAGATAATTAATTTTTTATGCCGAAATAAGTCCTTATCTTTGCCCCGATGGGCGATAATTGCACGCATATCCGTAGGATCCTGCCGCTTCTGCTGGCCGGATGCATTTTCGCGGTTTCTTGCCGCGACGCTGCGCCGCGCCGTCCCGCGCCGCGTTACCGCGGCCTGGAGGAGCTTGAGGGCTATATCGCCGCGCGTCCGGTCTACGAGAACCGCAAGCGGGACCAGCTGGAGGGCATCCGCAAGCTGGCCGCCGTGACGCAGAGCCCCCGGCGGCTCTACGACTACGCGATGCACGCCGCCGAGGAGAGCTTCTCCTATAGTTTCGACTCCACGCAGTTCTACCTCAAGCGCGCGATGGACCTGGCTTCCGGGCTGGGAGATGTGGACCGCTACAACCGCGCGGCCATCAACCTGGGGCATCTCTACGCCAAGGCTGGGCACTATATGGAGGCCTACAACCGCCTGTTCACCCAGATCGACACGACCACGCTTTCGGAGCCGCTGCGGATCGAGTACCTGATGGCGCTGTACGACTTCAGCAGCGACCTGGCCGGCAATTCCGGGATGGTGGAGCGGCCGCAGATCGCCGAGAGCGACGTCTACCGCCGCCAGCTCTACGGGCTGGTGCCCAAGGATTCGGAGTACTGGCGGCAGCTCCGCCTGGACGAGCTGATGTCGGCGGGGCGCCTGGAGGAGGCGGACAGCCTGGCCCAGGTGCTGCTGTCCGGCAGGACGCAGGAGGAGCACGCCTATGCGATCTACGCCTACCAGCGCTCGGTCATCGCCGAGCGGCTCGGCCGCGCGGAGGAGCAGATGGGCTGGCTGATCCTCTCGGCCGAGAGCGACATCATCAACGCCGTCAAGGACTACGCCTCGCTGACGATCATCTCCCAGCTCCTGCTGCCGACCGACATCGACCGCTCGTTCCGCTACCTTCGGATCGCGCAGGAGGACGCCATTGCGTACAATGCCAAGCTGCGCCCGTGGCAGATCTCGCAGTTCTTCATGGAGATCGAGAATGCCTATTCCGCCCGGCGGACGCGTGCACACCGGATGTCCGTGGTCTCCAGCATCCTGCTGGCCGTGCTGACGGGCCTCCTGCTGATCCTGGCGTGGTTCCTGATCTCCCGCTCCCGCAAGCTCTCGCGGGCGCGCAAGGACCTCGAGCAGCACAACACGCTGCTGGCGGATGCCAACGGCACGCTGGGCCGGCTCAACGGAGAGCTCTCGCGGGCGGACCAGGTCAAGGAGCAGTATATCACGGACTTCCTGCGCCGCTTCTCCGACGGGGTGACCGCCGCCCAGAGCGAGGAGGCCCACGCCCGCAACCTCCTCAAGCAGGGCAAGGCTGACCAGCTGCTCAAGGAGCTCTCGCTCTCCACGCGCTCCGAGAAGAGCCTCAAGGAGTTCTACAAGACTTTCGACCAGACCTTCCTGCAGGCCATCTGCCCTGATTTTGTGGAGCGCTTCAACGCGCTGCTGCGCGAGGACGCGCGCTTCCACCCCAAGCCCGGCTCGCTCAACACGGAGCTGCGCATCTTCGCGCTGATCCGCCTGGGCGTGGACGACTCGCGCGAGATCGCCGAGCTGCTGCACTACTCGCAGAGCACGATCTACAACTACAAGGTCGCGGTCAAGAATGCGGCGCTGGGCAGCCGCGACCGCTTCGAGGAGCAGGTCAAAATGATCGGGAAATAGCTTCCGGGGCCTCAAAAAGCTACTACTATTTTCACTTTTTCAGTATTTATCAATCCATTGTAAATCAATGGGTTGACTTTTCAAAACCACTACTATTTCATTCCTGTCGGCTGAATGTGTCAGCGGACCCTCTATATTTGCGTCGAATCGCTTGCCCAACGCAACAATTCCAAACGCATATAACAAAAACCAAACGCACATTCAACGAACCAAGCGTATGAAAAAAATCATCACCCTGATCCTCTCGTTAGGATTGAGCCTGGTCGCCCTGGCCCAGAACGTCTCCGTGACCGGAGTCGTCGTGGACTCGGACGGTCAGCCGATTGTCGGCGCTTTCGTGGTTGAGCGCGGGACGACCAACGGCACCATGACCGACGCGCAAGGAGCTTTCACGCTCCGCGCTGCGGAAGGGGCCGCCCTCGAAGTCTCCTGCATCGGCTACGCCAGCCAGAACGTGACCGCCACCGCGGCGCGCGCACTCCGCATCGTACTCGCAGACGATATGGAGATGCTCGAAGAGACCGTGGTCGTGGGTTACGGCGTCCAGAAGAAGAGCGTCGTGACGGCCTCCATCTCCAAGGTGGACGGCGACGACCTCAACGTGGTGCGCGCCTCCACGGTCAACGATGCCCTCAAGGGCAAGGTCTCCGGTGTCCAGATCACCCAGGCCTCCGGCCAGCCGGGCTCCGGCTCCCAGATCAAGATCCGCGGCATCGGCACCGTCAACAATTCCAACCCTTTGTATATCGTGGACGGAATGCCCGTTGACGGCGGCATCGACTACCTCAACCCGACCGACATCGCATCCGTCGAGATCCTCAAGGATGCCGCTTCCGCGGCCATCTACGGTGCCCGCGCCGCCAACGGCGTGGTCCTCGTGACCACGCGCACCGGCAAGAAGGGCCAGGCCACCATCACCTACAACGGCAGCTACGGCTGGCAGAACCCCTGGCGCAAGAAGGAAGTCCTCAACGCGCAGGAGTATATGGTGATCATGAACGAGGCCCGCGTCAACGACGGCAGCCTCCCGATGTACTCCGCCGCCGACATCGCTTCCGCCGGCAAGGGTACGGACTGGCAGGAGCACACCTTCAACTACAACGCGCCCGTGATGCAGCACCAGCTGTCCGTCAGCGGCGGCACCGACAAGGCCACGTATTTCGTGTCCGTGGGTTACTTCAAGCAGGACGGTATCATCGGCGGCAACTACGACAAGTCCAACTATGAGCGCCTCTCCGTCCGCTCCAACAACACCTACGTGCCCTTCGAGACCGACGAGCGCAACTTCCTGAACAAGGTGACGGTCACGGCCAACGTGGCTTATTCCCGCATCATCTCCAAGGGGATCGAGACCAACTCCGAGTACGGCTCCGTGCTGGGTTCGGCCATCGGCTTCAACCCCACGATCCCCGTCTACGCTTCCGAGGCCGAGGCGGCCCAGATCCTGGCTGCCCACCCGACGGCTGTCGTGGACAAGGACGGCCGCGTGTTCTCGATGCCGCCGTCCGGCTTCCAGGAGCTGACCAACCCGGTGGCCCAGCTGGCTACCAACTCCAACAGCATCGGCAACTCCGACAAGATCGTCGGCAACTTCGGCGCCGAGCTGGACATCCTCCCGGGCCTCAAGTTCAAGAGCAACTTCGGCACCGACCTGAGCTTCTGGGGCAGCGACTGGTACGGCTTCCCTTACTACAGGGGTACGATGAGCATCCTCGAGCAGAGCTACGTCGGCAGCTCGCTGAACCGTGGCCTGCGCTGGCAGACGGAGAACTACTTCTCCTACAACCAGCAGGTGGGCCGGCACTTCTTCAGCGCCGTGCTCGGCCAGTCCGCGATGAGCTACTCCTACCGCTACGTGTCCGGCAGCGACAACGAGCTGCTCGAGACCGATCCCTCGAAGGCGAACATCGACTCCGCCATCGGCCCACGCACCAACGAGCGCGTGAGCGGCGGCACCGGCGGTTATGACGTCCAGCGCCTGGCCTCCTACTTCTTCCGCTTCGACTACAACTTCGACGAGCGCTATATGCTCGAGTTCACGATCCGCCGCGACGGTTCTTCCCGCTTCGGTCCCGGCCACAAGTGGGCCACGTTCCCGGCCGCTTCCCTGGGTTGGAACATCTCCAACGAGCCGTGGTTCAAGTCCGGCCGCCCGGACTGGGTCGACCAGATCAAGCTCCGCGCGAGCTGGGGCCGCAACGGTAACGAGAACATCGGCAACTTCCGCTACACGTCCCTGATGGACGGTGGCCAGAACTACTACTATGGCCCCAACGGCAAGGCTTCGATGCAGTACGGACAGTCCCCGGGCGCCCTGGCCAACTCGACCATCCGCTGGGAGGAGTCCGAGCAGACCGACCTGGGTCTGGACCTGCGCCTGTTCGACAGCCGCCTCTCCTTCGGCGTGGACTACTACAACAAGGACACCAAGGGCATGCTGATGAACCAGCCCATCCCGTCCTACGTGGGCCAGAGCGCCCCGATGTCCAACCTGGGCAAGATGAAGAACTGGGGTGTGGAGTTCGAGATCGGCTGGCAGCAGCAGGTCGGTGACTTCCACTATTCCATCAACGCCAACGCTTCCCTGCTCCGCAACCGTCTGATCGACCTGGGCAACGCCTCCGGCGAGACGATCTACGAGAACGCCGGCGCCTCCGGCCTCGGCGCGTTCGTCAAGGGACAGAACGGTGAGGTCTGGCCGTACTTCTACGGTATGAAGACCAATGGCATCTTCCAGAACTGGGAGGAGGTCAACAGCTACAAGAACGCCCAGGGTGCCCTCCTGCAGCCGGCCGCCCAGCCGGGCGACGTCCGCTTCGTGGACACCAACAACGACGGCATCGTCAACGACGACGACCGCACCAAGATCGGCAAGGGTATGCCGGACTGGACCTATGGTATCACCCTCGCGGCTGACTGGAAGGGCTTCGACGCCAACCTGTTCTTCCAGGGCGCCCTTGGCAACAACGTCTACGACTTCGCGATGCGCGGCGACATCCCCGCGATGAACCGTCCGGCCTGGATCCTCGACCGCTGGGTCGGCGAGGGCTCGTCCAACCGCATCCCGCGCATGACCAACGCCAACCCCAACCAGAACTGGCGTTCCTCCGACCTGTATGTCAAGGATGGTTCCTTCCTCCGCCTCAAGACCGCCCAGATCGGTTATACCATCCCGGCGAACCTGCTGCGTGTGGTGCTCATCAAGAACATCCGCGTCTACGTGGCCGGCGAGAACCTCCTCACCTTCACCAAGTATGACGGCTTCGACCCGGAAATGGTCTCCGGCGGCTACACCACGATCGGTATCGACCGCGGCATCTATCCGCAGGCCCGCACCATCACCGTGGGTGCTTCCATTACCTTCTAATCCTTCAAAGCTAATAAAGATATGAAAATCAGCAATATACTGGCAGCCATTGCCATCGCGACCGTCCTGACCGGCTGTGGGGACAAGTTCCTGACGGCCCACTCCACGGGACAGGCTGAAGCCGGCGGAGAGGCCACGGAAGGTGCCATCGTCTCCTATCTGGCGTCCGCCTACCAGATCCTGCTCTTCGACAGCTACGCGAACCAGAACTACAACGCGGTCTTCCTGCTGTCCGACCTCCGCTCCGACGACATCTACAAGGGTGGCGGCGACGCCTCCGACCAGGCCTTCATGGGCCAGATGGCGACCTTCACCATCTCTGCGAACACCAGCCCCACCGGTCTGTGGAGCATCTACTTCACCGGCATCCAGCGCTGCAACAACACCATCATCGCCTGCCAGAACGCCGTGGGTATGGAGGCCGCTCCCGAGCGCCTCGCCCGCTACAATGCCGAGGCGCACTTCCTGCGCGCCTACTACACGCACCTGCTGTGGAAGTACTACGGCAACATCCCGTACTTCGAGGAGCCGCTCTCCGTCGACCCGTATATGACCCGTCAGATGACGGCGGACGAGGTGTATGGCGAGATCCTCGAGGACCTGGAAGTCGCCGCCAAGGAGGGTGCCCTCCAGATGACTTCCGCCGAGGTGGGCCGCGTCAACCGAGCAGCAGCCCTGATGCTGCGTGCCCGCGTCATCATGTACCAGAAGGACCAGGCCCGCTACGCGCAGGCGGCCTCCGACATGGCGGCCATCATCAGCAGCGGGGCCTATCAGCTCTTCCCGGATTTCGACGCTATGTGGCTGGAAGAGAATGAGTTCTGCTCCGAGTCCATCTTCGAGACCAACCAGCTGGACGCCCCGACCGGCGGCGACCAGAAGGACTGGGGCAGCGGCTGGCACGGCTACGGCACCAACCTCCCCGCCTTCATCTCCCCGAACGGCCTGGAGGATCCGAGCGGTGTGTTCAAGGGCGGCTGGGGCTTCGGCCCGGTCCGCGCCGAGTGCTGGGACATGTTCGAGGCGGGCGACGTGCGTCGCGACGCTTCGATCCTCGACTGGCGGGGTGTCAAGTACAACCCGCGCTACCAGGACACCGGTTTCTTCCAGAAGAAGTATGCGGCCCGCGAGGGGTATAACCCGCCGCCGGGAGACCAGGACCTCAACTACGACAACAACCTCCGTCTGTTCCGCTATGCCGAGACGCTGCTCAACTATGCCGAGCTCGTGGGCGTGCTGGGCGCCAGCCCGGTCTCCGGGATCAGCGCGCAGGAATGCATGGATGCCGTCCGCAACCGTGCTGGCCTGGGTTCCGTTCCGGTGTCGGCCGAGAGCATCAAGGCCGAGCGCCGCTACGAGTTCTTCGGCGAAGGGATGCGCTTCTGGGACCTCATCCGCTGGGGTGACGCCGAGAGGGTGCTGACCGAGACGGTCAACGGCAACGGCTGGTCCTACACCCGCAAGTTCGACCCTGCGAAGGACAAGTACCTCCCCATCCCGCAGCACGAGATGGACAACACGAAGGGATTCGGCGAGTTCGAACTCAAGCAGAACAATGGCTATTAATGGATTACACCGGTAAATGCAACTGATTATGAAGAAGATATTCAATGCTGTCCTCCTTGTCGGCACCGCAGCGGCCCTGCTGCTGGGCTGCCGGCCGATGGACCTGGACCTGCACAAGCTCGGCGCCCCCGTGACGGAGGACCAGCTCTCCTTCTCCACCACCCCGTCCGCCTCGACGCCCAACATCATCGAGCTCACGAACACCTCGTCCGTGAACGGCGTCGCCCTGTGGGACCTCGGCAACGGCTCGATCGTCAAGGGAGACAAGGTCTCCGCTTCCTACCCCTTCAAGGGGGACTACACCATCACGATGTCGCTCTACACGACCGGCGGCTCCGCCACGGTCTCCAAGGTGGTGTCGATCGCGGACAATGACTTCGGCCTGCTGGACACGCCGGGCTTCAACGCCCTGACCGGCGGCGCCAACGCCACCGAGGGCAAGACCTGGGTCTTCGCCCGCTACACCTACGGCCACTTCGGCGTGGGCGACGTCAACGCCGCTCCCGAGGCCGGCGGCCCGGCCTGGTGGCAGTGCGACCCCAACGGCAAGGCCGGCTGCTCGCTCTACGACAACACCTATACCTTCATCCAGAAGGGCACCAAGCTCATCTGGAAGAACAACGGCAGCATCTACACCAACGAGAACGGTATGAACCACCTCGGCAAGGGCGGCACGCCCAACGAGGCCGTCGGTGACTTCGACGTGCCCTACACCCCGGGCGACAACCTGTCCTTCGTCTTCGACGAGGCCGCCGGTAAGCTCACCCTGTCCGACGGTGCCTTCCTGGGCTTCTACACCGGCGTGAGCGAGTACAACATCATCAAGCTCGACGAGCACCAGTTGTATGTGTGGTGCCGCAGCGCGGCCGAACCCGGCAACGCCTGGTACTTCATGTTCGTCCCCGAGGACGAGCTGGTCGAACCCGAACCGGAGCCCGTGGAGCCGAAGCCGGAGTCCGAGCCGGCGTGGTTCCGTCCTACGGCTGACAGCAACTTGATGGGTATGAATATGAATTACGAGAGCTGGTTCAGCGGTGCTGACTGGGGCGGCGGCCTGGAGGCCGGCATCGCGGTCAAGAACGACATCGTGATCACCGTCCCCGAAGGTGTCGGCGGCGGCGAGTGGATGGGCCAGTTCAAGATCCACACGGGCATCCCGGCCGCGGCGCGCGAGCGCTTCGACTTCAGTTGCCGGATCTCCTCCACGCAGGCCGGTACGGCCACCGTCAAGATGACTTCCGAGACGGATCCGACCGACGACAGCTTCTTCTATGACGGCAACATCGCCGTCCCCGCCGGTGGCAGCGTCACCTTCGAGGAGGCCGACCATATGATGTACGACGCCGCGGAAGGCATCCTGCTGGTCTTCGACTTCGGCCGCTTCCCGGCCGGCTCGGTGGTCACGATCTCCGACCTCTGCCTGCAGAAGCACATCCCGCTCAGCGAGAAGCCCGAGGTGGTGAACTTCTGGCCCACGGCCAACGTGACCACGACCCAGTGGTTCAGCGGTCCCGCGTGGGACGGCTTGCTGGAGGCGCAGGTCAAGATGCTGGAAGGCAACGGGTTCGAACTCACGGTCCCCGAGGGCGTGGGCGGCATCGAATGGATGGGTCAGTTCGCCCTCCACACCGACATCAAGGCCCTGAACTCCCACCGTTACGAGTTCTCCGCCAAGATCACGGCCACGGCGGCGAGCACCATCACCGTCAAGCTCGCCAACGATCCCGAGGAGAACGACGCCCACCTGCTCAACTATGACAACGGTGTGGGTACCGTCGCGGGCACCGTCACCTACTCGCTCAAGGACATCTATCCGAAACCGCAGGACGCGGATGCGCTGATGCTGATCTTCGACTTCGGCCGCACCCCGGCCGGTACCAAGATCACGGTCACGGACATCGTGTTCCAGGAAAACGTCAAATAGGTTAAACAAAAGTGGTCGGGGACCGGGCCCCGCAGATAGCCCGGTCCCCTTTTAACGAAAAAGTATGACAAAGATGCTGTCTTCCCTGATTGCCTGCGCCCTGGCGTTGACCGCCTGCGGCGGGAAGATGCCGGCTCCCGATCCCGCACCGGCCGCTCCCACGCTCACCTTCTCGGTGTCCGAACTGGTCCTGAACCCCCGCGGCGGAGAGTCCTCCGTACGCCTGGAGACGTCGGCGGCCTGGTCCGTGGAGACGGACGGACAGGACTGGTACGTGCTGACCACCCCGGCCCAGGTCTACAAGGGCGAGAGCATCCTCAAAGTGAATGCGTCGCCCAATATGAGCGGCGCCGCCCGCCGCGCCTCGCTCCGTTTCCGGAGCGGGGAGGCGACGGTGGAGCTGGCCCTCACCCAGGACCAGGCCTCCTTCGTGCCGGAGGGCTACAAGCTGGTCTGGCAGGACGAGTTTACCGGAACCTCGGAGGGCCTGAAGGACAAGTGGCGCTTCGAGAACTGGGCGCCCGGCTACGTCAACCACGAGCTGCAGCGCTATGTGCCGGATGACCGACGGACCTCCTACATCGAGAATGGTGCGCTGCATATCGTGGCGCGCCAGGACGGCGGCCAGGTGATCTCCGCTCGGATGAATTCCCGCGGATCCTGGCTCTACGGCTATATGGAGGCGGCCATCCGCCTGCCCAAGGGCAAGGGCACCTGGCCCGCCTTCTGGATGATGCCGGACGACTTCTCCAAAGGCTGGCCCGCCTGCGGCGAGATCGACATCATGGAAGAGGTGGGCGTCAATCCCAACTACACTTCCTCCTCCATCCACTGCGAGGCCTACAACCACGTCAAGAAGACCCAGAAGACGGCCGAACGGCTGACGCAGGGCGCCGAGAGCGAGTATCACATCTACGCGCTCGAGTGGACCGCGGACGCCATCCGGACCTACGTGGACGGGGTCAAGCTGCTCGAGTTCCGCAACGACGGAGCCGGCAACGACAATACGTGGCCCTTCAACAAGAAATTCTACATCATCCTCAACCTGGCCTGGGGCGGCGATTGGGGCGGCTGGAACGGCGTGGATGCGAACGCCCTGCCCTGCACGATGCAGGTGGATTATGTACGCGTGTACCAAAAATGACAGACAACGACAGAATGATGAACAAGACTATACGGACCCTGGCCCTGCTGGCCGGCGCGGCGCTCTGCGCCGCCTGCGCCCAGCACCGCCCCTCGACGGTGGGCACGACCCCCGAGGTGGAGCAGCGCGTGGAGCGCATCCTCGCGCAGATGACCCTGGCCGAGAAGGTCGGACAGATGAACCAGGTCTCCGCCGGCGGTGACCCTTCGCAGTATGCGGAGGCCCTGCGTGCCGGCCAGATCGGCTCCATCCTCAACGAGGTGGATCCGGTCCGGATCAACGAATTCCAGCGGATCGCGGTCGAGGAATCCCGCCTGGGCATCCCCCTGCTGGTGGGCCGCGACGTCATCCACGGTTTCCACACCGTCTTCCCGATCCCGCTCGGCCTCGCCGCGACCTTCGATCCGGCGCTGGTGGAAGAGGGCGCCCGCGTGGCCGCCCTCGAGGCCACGGCCCAGGGCGTGCGCTGGACTTTCTCGCCGATGCTCGACATCGCCCGCGACCCCCGCTGGGGGCGCATCGCGGAGGGCAGCGGCGAGGACACCTGGCTGGACGCCCGGATGGGCGAGGCGATGGTGCGCGGCTACCAGGGCACGCAGTGGGACGCCACCTCGATGGCGGCCTGCATCAAGCACTTCGTGGGCTACGGCGCCGCGGAGGGCGGCCGCGACTACAACAGCACCTTCCTGACCGAGCGCGAGCTGCGCAACGTCTACCTGCCGCCCTTCGAAGCGGCCGTCCGCGCCGGCGCGATGACGCTGATGACCTCGTTCAACGACAACGACGGCATCCCCTCCACGGCCAACACCTTCACCCTCAAGCAGGTACTGCGTGACGAGTGGGGCTTTGACGGCCTGGTGGTGACCGACTGGAACTCGATGGGCGAGATGATCAGCCACGGCTACGGCGCCGACCGCAAGGAGGTGGCCCGCCAGGCCATCGGAGCCGGCGTGGACATGGACATGATGACCTTCGGCTTCCTGTCGCACCTGGAAGAGCTGGTGCAGTCGGGCGCCGTCAAGGAGTCCGCCATCGATGCGGCCGTGCGCAACATCCTGCGGGTCAAGGTCCTGCTGGGGCTGTTCGAGCATCCTTACGTGGACGCCGCGGCGGCGCAGGCGGTGCAGTATGCACCGGAGCACCTCGCGGCTGCGCAGCGCACCGCCGAGGAGTCCGTCGTGCTGCTCAGGAACGAGGGGGACCTGCTCCCGCTCGACCCCGCCCGCGTGCGGACGATCCTCGTGACCGGCCCGATGGCCGACGCCCCGCACGACCAGCTCGGGACCTGGGCCTTCGACGGCCAGAAGCAGCACACGGTCACGCCGCTGGCTGCGCTCCGTGAGCGCTTCCCCGGCCGGGTGGTCTACGTGCCCGGCCTGGGCCACAGCCGCGAGCACCGCGCGCGCTTCGACGACGTGGTGGCGGCGGCCCGCCGTGCGGACGTCGTGCTGGCCTTCCTCGGCGAGGAGGCGATCCTCTCGGGCGAGGCCCACTCGCTGGCCGACCTCAACCTCCAGGGCTCCCAGAGCGAGCTGCTCGCCGCGCTGAAGGCCGCGGGCAAGCCCGTCGTGGCCACGGTGATGGCCGGCCGCCCGCTCACCATCGAGCGCGACCTGCCCAACTGCGGCGCCCTGCTCTATGCCTTCCATCCCGGCACGATGGGCGGCCCGGCGCTGACGAACCTCATCTTCGGCGACGCCGTCCCGTCCGGCAAGACCCCCGTCACCTTCCTGCGCACGGTGGGCCAGGTGCCGATGTACTACAACCACCATATGACCGGCCGTCCGTACAACGGCGAGCTCCTGCTCGGAGACATCGCGCCGGAGGCCGGCCAGACCTCCCTGGGCAACACCTCCTATTACCTCGACTACGGCGCCTATCCGCTGTTCCCGTTCGGCTACGGCCTGAGCTACACGCGCTTCGCCTACTCCGACGTGGCGCTGGACAAGGCGGTCTATGCCACCGACGGCACGCTCCGCGTGTCCTTCACGCTCGCCAACACCGGCAGCCGCGACGCCACCGAGGTGGCGCAGGTCTACGTCCGCGACCTGGTGGGCTCGCTCACGCGCCCCGTCAAGGAGCTCAAGCACTTCGAGCGCGTGGCCCTGAAGGCCGGCGAGAGCCGCCGCGTGGAGGTGGAGATCCCCGTCAGCGAACTCGCTTTCTTCGGTGCCGACGGCACCCGGAAGGTGGAGCCGGGCGACTTCCAGCTCTGGGTCGCCGGCGACAGCGCCTCGGGCGAACCGGTCTCATTCCAGGTCCAGTAAGAGATGCACCTCCATTCATTTGCCATTCTGGTGCTGGCCGTCCTGACCGCGTGTCGGGGCGGCCTTGCGCCTGAAGCCCCCGCCGAGGAGGTAGTGGAGGCCGTGACCTACACCACCTCCGTGGACGGGCTCCGCTTCGAGCCGGGCACGGTGCGGCTGATGCGGCCCGGCGCTGCCGCGGCCTTCCGCGTCACGCTGACCGGCGAGACCTTCCAGACCATCGACGGGTTCGGCCTGGCCCTCACCCAGGCCAGCTGCTACCATCTGCTGCAGATGCCGGCGGCCGACCGCACGGCCTTCCTGCGCGAGCTCTTCGAGCGCAGGGAGGGGCTGGGCTCCTCGCTGATCCGCGTGTGCATCGGCGGGTCGGACTTCTCGATGGACGAGTTCTCCTGGTGCGACGAGCCCGGGATGGAGCATTTCGGCGTCCACCCGCTGGACACCCAGTACCTGTTCCCCATCCTGGACGAGATCTACGCCATCAATCCCGACGTGCAGATCATCGGCTCGCCGTGGAGCTGCCCGCGCTGGATGAAAGTGGCCGAGGACGGGTCCACGCCCCACAACGACTGGGTGGCGGGCCACCTGGGCGAGGCCTACTACCGCGACTATGCCGACTATTTCGTGGGCTGGATCCGCGAGATGCAGCGCCGGGGCTACAAGGTGATGGGCGTGACCCTGCAGAACGAACCGCTCCACCGCGGCAATTCGATGTCCACCTATATGTCCTGGCAGGAGCAGAGCAACTTCATCAAGTGGGCCGTCGGCCCCGCCTTCGCCGCGGCCGGCCTGAAGACCAAGGTCCTGGTCTACGACCACAACTACAACTACGACAACAACGGCCCCCAGCAGGACTATCCGCTCCATATCTTCGAGGACCCGGAGGCGAACCGCTTCGTGGCCGGCTCCGCCTGGCACAACTACGGCGGCACGCCCGCGATGCTGGACGGCGTGCACGAACGCTTCCCAGACAAGGACATCTATTTCACAGAGGCCTCCATCGGCACGTGGAACTACAAGTTCGAGGACTGCCTGATCAACGATTTCCGGGACATCTTCCTCGGCACGCTGGGCCGCTGGGGCCGGGGCGTGACGCTCTGGAACCTGATGCTGGACTACCAGGGCAAGCCCTTCCGCCCGCGCGGGTGCAGCACCTGCTACGGCGCCGTGTCCATCAGCGCGACGGACCATACGCTGGGTTCGATCGTGCGCAACTCCCACTACTACGACGTGGCGCACTGCTCGAAGGTCCTGCAGCCGGGAGCCGTCCGGCTCGGGACCACCGGCTATCGGGCCACGGGCCTGACATACCAGCTGTACCGCAATCCGGACGGCTCCTATGCGGCGCTGATCCTCAACGAAGGGGGATCGGAAGCGCAGGTGTGTTTCGTGACGGACAAGTATTCCGTGGCGTGCCGCGTGCCGGCCCGTGCGGTCCAGTCCGTCCTCTGGCAGGAATAGGCTACTCCCCTGGGAAGAGCGGGAAGAGCGGGTTGGGGACGTGCTCGCGCGCCATCACGGCCTTGAGCTCCTCGACCTTGTCGGGGTGTTCGGCCACGACGTCGTGCTCCTCGGCGGGGTCGTCGTCGATGTTGTAGAGCTCATAGTGGTCGGCGGGCGTGCCGATGCCCAGCCGGATGAGCTTCCAGGGCCCGATGCGGGCCGCCTGGCTGTTGCGCTCGGCGAACTCGAAGTAGATGAAGTCGTGCTCTTTCTGGCCCTTGCGGCCCTCAAGCGTGGGCAGCAGGCTGATGCCGTCCATGTCGGCGACCTTGGCCTTGGGGTCCAGCACGGTGCGGAAGGTCGGCATCATGTCCCAGAAGGAGCAGGCGAGGCCGGACTCCGTGCCGGGGGCCACGTGGCCGGGCCACTCCACGATCATCGGCACGCGGATGCCGCCCTCGTAGAGGTCGCGCTTGTAGCCGCGCCAGGGGCCGTTGGAGTTGAAGAAGTCCGGGTCGGCGCCGCCCTCGAGGTGCGGGCCGTTGTCGCTGGCGAACAGGATGATGGTGTTCTCATACACGCCCAGCTCCTTGAGCTTGGCCACGATCTCGCCCACGTACTTGTCCAGGCGCGAGACCATCGCCGCGAAGGTGGCGTGGGGCTCGGGCGAGCTGCAGTAGCCGCCGATGCGGAAGCGCGGGTGGCCCTGGTCCTGGCCGGCCCAGGGTGTCTCCTCGGGGAACTTCGCGCGGTATTTCTGGATGATCTCGTCCTCGGGGACGATCAGCTCGGCGTGGGGGATGGTGGTCGGCACCCACATGAAGAAGGGCTTGCCGTCGGCCACGGCTTTCTCCATGAATTCCAAGGATTTCTGGTGGATCAGGTCGCCGGAGTAGGTGCCCTGGCCGTAGGGGATCTCGGGGACGTTGTCCTCGAGCAGGACCTTGGTGTCGTTGTCCCAGAGGTGGTCGGGGTAGTAGCTGTGGGCCAGGGTCTGGCAGTTGTAGCCGAAGAACTGGTCCACGCCCATCAGCCCGGGATTGCCCTCGGTGGTGATGAAGCCCAGGCCCCACTTGCCGAAGGCGCCGGTGCGGTAGCCCGCGTCGCGGAAGTCGTGGAAGATGGTGCGCGTGCCGGCGGGCAGCTCCTGCTGGCCCTCGGTGATGCCGGGCGCACGGCCCTTGACGGGCTTGTTGCCGCGGATCGGGGTGTGGCCGGTGTGCGTGCCGGTGAGCAGGCACGACCGGGACGGGGCGCTCACGGCCACGCCGGCGTAGCACTGCGTGAAGCGCAGGCCGCGGCTGGCCAGCGCGTCGATGTTGGGGGTTTCGATGAGTTGCTGCCCATAGCAGCCGAGGTCGCCCCAGCCCAGGTCGTCGGCAAGGATGAAGACGACGTTGGGGCGCTGGGCCTCCTGCTTCTGGCCGCAGCCGGCGAGTGCGCCTCCGGCGGCCACGAGGGCTCCTGCTTTCAGTAGTTTGTGGTTCATATCGTTTGGTTATTTGGATTCGAGGACGGGACTGTGGGGATCGCGGGCCACGGCGGCCTTCCAGATGTCGTTGTAGCCGCCGTATTCGAGCTTGTCGGGGAAGCCCGGGCCGTATTCGGTGTGGAGGAACGAGCCGTCGGGGGCCTGGGCCTTGACGTTGCCGTCGATGAACTTGACGAGCAGCAGCTCCTCGAGCTTGGTCCAGGCGGCGAACTGCTTCTGGGCCGTCTCCACGCTGTATTTGGTCATCAGTCTGCGCGCCTTGCGCAGGCGCCCCTTCTGCACGAGCTTCGCGAGCTTGGCGTCCATCGCGGGGATGCCGCGCTCCAGCTGGTCGCGCTCGAAGGCGTCCGCCGCCGCGCGCGCCACGGGCGCCATCCGGTCGTACATCTTGTAGCAGGCGTTGGCCACGCGGTTGCACATCCAGAACTGGGCGGTGGGGCTGTAGTGGAGCAGGTCGCCGTTGCCCTCGCGCAGGCACTCGGGGACCTTGGTGATATTGGCGTAAATCGGTGTCAGGTAGGAGGTTGCGGCGTCGTCACAGCCGAACCAGATCAGGGCGCCCACCTCGGCGGGCAGGGAGCCGCGCGCCTGGGCGACGAACCAGAAGCCGGTCTGCTGGGTGGCGATGGCGCGCTCGTTGGTGTAGCGCCTGCCCTCCCATTCGAAGCTCATCGGCCGCCAGCGGTAGGGAAGGCCGTTGCCGCCCGCACCGATGTCGGTGGTCATGTCCATCGGGGTCCCCTCATAGTGGTCGCGCATCACGTCGGCCACGTCCTTGACGCTCACCTTGGCGGCGGGCTTGATCCAGAGCGGCATCTCGCCGGCGAGGTCGTAGCCCATCGCGTAGTCCAGCCAGTCGGCGGCGGGGCGGGAGACTTCCCGCCCGTCCTCCTCGTAGGCGAAGATCCCCTTGCCGAGGATGTTGAAGGCGCTCCAGGCACGGGCGTCGCAGGCGCGGGCCCCGCCGAAGTCGAGCGGGTTGTAGACATCGCGGAAGCTGAAGTCCTCGTCGCTGCCCTCATACCAGCCCTGCGCACGGGCGAAGCTGATCACGTCCGGGGCGAAGAGGCAGTTGTCGGGGTCGTCCTGCGGGAAGCGCGTGATGCGGGCCTGGTTGGCGTGTGCACAGATGTAGCCGTCGGGGATGCGGCGGGCCACCCACACGATGCCCCGCTCCTTGGCGCCCTTGCCCACGAGGTCCATCACCCAGCACTCCTGCGGGTCGGCGATGGAGAAGGTCTCGCCCTCGGAGGGGTAGCCGTAGCGGCTCGCCAGGTCCACGATGGTCTGGATGGCCTCGCGGGCCGTGCTGGCGCGCTGCAGGGTCACGTAGATCAGGGACCCGTAGTCCATGATGCCGGCCGGGTCGGCCTGCTCCTCGCGGCCGCCCCACGTGGTCTCGCCGATGATGAGCTGGCGGCTGTTCATGTTGCCGACGGTCTGCCACGTGCGGGCCACCTGGTCGATGCTGCCCAGCGGCTTGCCGGAGTCCCAGTCGCGGATGGCGAGCTGCGCGCCGGCGCGGAAACGCGCGGCCGGGCGGAAATACAGTTCCCCGAACAGGCCGTGGGAGTCGGCGGCGTAGGAGACCATGCTGGAGCCGTCGACGCTGGCTCCTGGCGTCACGATCACGTTGGTACAGGCGTCCGTCCGCCCGGACGCCAGGAGCGCCAGGGCGAGGAGGGTGCACAGAAATTTTCGCATTTTATCTTTTCTTTGTTAACTTTGCAGACTTATGAGTTACAAAGCTATAAAATTTTTCGGGATTACCGCCCTGCTGCTCCTGCCTTTGTGGCTCGGAGCGCAGGAGCCCACCGAGGCCGAGGAGATCAAGCAGATGCGCGAGGCCATCGACAGGCAGATCGACAACTACACCAATCTGCTGGACCTGGAGGACTGGCAGGTCTTCTACCTCGACTCCATCCTGACCCACGACTACGAGGCGATGCGCCTGGAGCTCAAGGGCCTGCGGGATGCCAAGATCGGCAACATCGACGCCTACACCATGGCGCAGGACAAGTGGTCGGAGCAGATCTACAACTCCCTGCAGAAGGTCTTCGACGAGAACCAGTGGACCAAGTACCTCAAGACCGGCGCTTCCCGCGAGAAGAAAGCCCGCGACAAGCGTGCCGCCAAACGCAAATAGTATGAAAAGAGAAGATATCGACAAAGTCCTTGCGGAGCTGAAGGCTCTCCAGTGCAAGACGCAGAAGGAAGTCGAGGAGGCGCGCGTGCGGTTCCTCGGCAAGAAAGGCGAGATCACGGCGCTCTTCGAGGAGTTCCGCACCGTGGACAAGGAGATGAAGCGCGAGTTCGGCCGCACGCTCAACGAGCTCAAGAACGCCGCGCAGGAGACCATCGACCGCCTGCGCGAGACGGTGGGCGAGCAGGGCGCCGCCGAGGGTCCCAAGCAGGACCTCACGATGCCCGGCGACCCGCTGGAGCTGGGTTCCCGGCACCCGGTGTCGATCGTCCGCCAGGAGATCGTGGACATCTTCCGCAAGTTCGGCTACGACGTGGCCGAGGGCCCGGAGATCGAGGACGACTACCACGTCTTCGAGGCGCTGAACTTCCCGCCCAACCACCCGGCGCGCGACATGCAGGACACCTTCTTCGTGTCCACCGGCCACCCCAACCCCCTGCTGCTCCGCACGCACACGTCCAGCGTGCAGGTGCGCACGATGGAGCGGATGAAGCCGCCCATCCGCGTCATCTGCCCGGGCCGCGTGTTCCGCAACGAGGCCATCAGCGCCCGCGCGCACTGCATCTTCCACCAGGTGGAGGGTCTCTACATCGACGAAGGCGTGACCTTCGCCGACCTCAAGCAGGCCATCCTGCTGTTCGCCCGCGAGATGTTCGGTCCCGAGACCGAGATCCGGATGCGGCCGTCCTTCTTCCCCTTCACGGAGCCGTCCGCCGAGGTGGACGTCAGCTGCAACATCTGCCACGGCAAGGGCTGCAACATCTGCAAGGGCACGGGCTGGCTGGAGATCCTGGGCTGCGGGATGGTGGATCCCAACGTGCTGGAAGCCAGCGGGATCGACTCCAAGAAATACAGCGGCTTCGCCTTCGGTATGGGCCTGGAGCGCATCGCGATGCTCAAGTGGCGGGTCAACGACCTGCGCCACTACTTCGAGAACGATATGCGCTTCCTGCAGGAGTTCAATACCGCCGTCGAAGTCTAGATCGATAGAGGGATCCGCCGCCCGTTTTGGCCGGGCGGCGGGCCCTGTGTTTACTTGAAACCACGTTAAAAACAAGGATTGAAATGTCAAAACCTCAATTCAGCACCAGGTTCCTGGTGATGGCAGTCGTACTCGTCGTCTGCCTGATTACGTCCAATTTCTTCGTGCCGCGCCTCTGGCAGGTGGGCAGGCTCCCCCTGCAGCTGTCCGGCGCCGTGCTGCTCTTTCCGGTCTCGTACATCCTCAACGACTGCATCACCGAGGTCTACGGCTACCGCAAGGCGCGCTTCGTCATCTGGCTGGCTTTCCTGCTCAGCGCCTTCGTGGCCCTGATGGCGCAGCTGGTCTGCTGGCTGCCCGCGCCGCTGCAGGACGGCAGCCGCCCCGTGGCCGAGAGCTTCAACGGCCTGTTCTCGATGGTCCCGAAGACCACGGCCGCCTCGCTGGTGGCGTTCTTCGTGGGCTCCACGGTCAACGCCTGGATCATGAGCCGGATGAAGGTGGCCTCCCGCGGCCGGGAGTTCGGCCTGCGCGCCATCGTCTCCTCGCTGGGTGGCGAGATCGCCGACTCCGCGATCTTCTTCCCGGTGGTCTTCGGCGGTATCCTGACGCTGCCCGAGGCCCTCAAGCTCGCGGGGATGCAGGTCTGCGCCAAGGTCCTCTACGAGGTGGTGGCGCTCCCGCTGACCAGCTGGTTCGTGCACCGGGTCAAGGCCGCCGAGGAACTGGATGTCTTCGATGACAACATCTCGTACAACCCCTTCAGGATCAAAGATATCTAAGCCATGGACAGAAGCCTTGACGGCCTGCGGGCCCTCGGCCGCAAGACGGCCTACAGCCAGGATTACGACCCCGGCGTGCTCGAAACCTTCGAGAACAAACACCCCGACAACGACTACTGGGTGCGCTTCAACTGTCCGGAATTCACGACCCTCTGTCCGATCACCGGCCAGCCCGACTTCGGGGAGATCCGCATCAGCTACATCCCCGACGCACGGATGGTGGAGAGCAAGAGCCTCAAGCTCTATCTCTTCAGCTTCCGCAACCACGGCGACTTCCACGAAGACGTGGTCAACGTGATCATGAAGGACCTCATCCGCCTGATGGATCCCAAGTACATCGAGGTCACGGGGACCTTCGTCCCGCGCGGAGGCATATCCATCTGGCCGTACGCCAATTACGGCCGTCCCGGGACGAAGTACGAGACGCTGGCGCAGCAGCGTTTCGCCACGCACGAATAGCGGTCCGGAATCTTTTCTTTCTTGCGGAAAAGCATTAACTTTGGTGTCCTTTTAATCAGTACACCATGTACAATCCTTTATCCGTCCACGCCGACGATTTCATCAACCACGAAGAGATCCTCGAGACGCTCGCCGAGGCGAAGGTCCAGAGCCGCAACCGCGCGCGCGTCGAGGAGATCCTCGCCAAGGCCGCCCTGTGCAAGGGCCTGACCCACCGCGAGGCTGCCATCCTGATGGACTGTGACGACCCGGTCCTCGAGGAGAAGATCTATGCCCTGGCCCGGCAGATCAAAGAGAAGTTCTACGGCAACAGGATCGTCCTGTTCGCGCCGCTCTACCTTTCCAACTACTGCATCAACGGCTGTGTCTACTGCCCGTACCACGCCAAGAACCGCACAATCCCCCGCAAGAAGCTCACCCAGCCCGAGATCGAGGCGGAGGTGCGCGCGCTGATCCGCACCGGCCACAAGCGCCTGGCGGTCGAGGCCGGGGAGGACCCGCGCAACAATCCGCTTGAGTACATCCTCGACTCCATCAAGACCATCTATTCGGTGCAGGAGGGAGGCAACTCCATCCGCCGGGTCAACGTCAACATCGCCGCCACGGACGTGGAGTCGTACCGCAAGCTCAAGGCCGCCGGCATCGGCACCTACATCCTCTTCCAGGAGACGTACAACAAGGAGCAGTACAAGCAGCTGCACCCCACCGGCCCCAAGAGCGACTACGACTGGCACACCGAGGCGATGGACCGTGCGCAGGAAGGCGGCTGCGACGACGTGGGCGTGGGCGTGCTCTTCGGCCTGAGCGGGTACCGCTACGAACTGGTGGGCCTGCTGATGCACGCCGAGCACCTCGAGGCGCGCTTCGGGGTGGGCCCGCACACCATCAGCATGCCGCGCATCTGTCCGGCGGACGACATCTCCCTGGAGAGCTTCCCGGACGCCCTGCCGGACGCGATCTTCCGCAAGATCGTGGCCGTGCTGCGCGTCGCCGTGCCCTACACCGGCATGATCATCTCCACGCGCGAATCCGCCCGGATGCGCAGCCAGCTGCTGGACTGCGGCATCTCCCAGATCAGCGGCGGGTCCCGCACCAGCGTGGGCGGCTACACCACCGTGGAGCGCCACGACGAGACCTCCCAGTTCGATGTCTCCGACACGCGCACCCTGGACGAGGTGGTCCGCTGGCTGCTGGAGCAGGACCACATCCCGAGCTTCTGCACGGCCTGCTACCGGGAGGGCCGCACCGGCGACCGCTTCATGAGCCTGTGCAAGAGCGGCAAGATCCACCTCTGCTGCACGCCCAACGCGCTGATGACGCTCAAGGAGTACCTGATGGACTACGCCTCGCCCGAGACCCGTGCGGTCGGGGAGGCGCTCATCGCCCGGAGCCTGGGCGACATCCCCCTGGAGCGCACGCGAAGCATCACCGAGGAGCGCCTGCAGCGCATCCAGAACGGCGAGCGCGACTTCCGCTTCTAGTATGGAGCGCCTCCACATAGCCTTCTTCGGACCCACCAACAGCGGCAAATCCACGCTGTTCAACGCCCTGGCGGGCCAGCAGGTATCGCTGGTGAGCCCCATCCCCGGGACCACCACGGACCCGGTCCGCAAGCTCGCCGAGCTGCCGGGACTGGGCCCGTGCGTGCTGATCGACACCGCCGGGCTGGGGGACACGAGCGCGCTCGGCGCCGAGCGTGAGCGCCTGACCCGCGCCATCCTCGACGAGACCGACATCGCCGTGGTCCTGGAGGACCCCGGTTTCGGGGCAGTGGCGGCGGAGGCCGGCATCCCGGTGGTGCGGTATACGCGCGGAGAGAGCGTCGGGTCCCTGCTGGAGCGGCTCGTGGCGGCGGCGCCGCAGGAGCAGGAGCCGTTCCTGACTGGAGACCTCGTCGCGGCGGGCAGCCAGGTGGTGCTGGTGATGCCGCAGGACAGCGAGGCGCCCAAGGGGCGGCTGATCCTGCCGCAGGTCCAGGTCCTCCGCGAGCTGCTGGACCGCGGCTGCGTGCCGCACTGCTGCACGCCCGACTCGCTCCCGGCGGCCCTCGCGGGCCTGCGCCGCACCCCCGACCTCGTGATTACGGATTCCCAGGCTTTCGCCCTGGTGGACCGGACCATCCCCCGGGACTGTCCCCTCACCTCCTTCTCCGTGCTGCTGGCCGGCGCCAAGGGGGACCTCGGCGTGTTCGTGAAGGGTGCGCGGGCGATCGACGCGCTGCGCCCCGGCGCCCGCGTGCTCATCGCGGAGGCCTGCACCCACGTGCCCAATACCGAGGACATCGGCCGGGTCAAGATTCCCGCCCTGCTCCGCCGGCGCGCCGGCGATGTGACGGTGGACATCGCCGCCGGCAACGACTTCCCGGAGGACCTCTCGCCCTACAGCCTCATCATCCACTGCGGCGCGTGCGTGGCCAATGCGCGCCTGGTGCGCACGCGCATCAAAAAGGCACTCCGCGCCGGAGTGCCCATCACCAATTACGGCATCGCCCTGGCTGCCCTGACGGGCATCCTGGAGCGGATCTCGCTGCCTACGCGCCGATATTCTCGTGGATGAGGCCCGTCAGGGCCTGGATGATCTCGTGGTTGTTGAGGTTCATCCCCTCGAACACTTCCTTGACCTCGGCCGTGCTCAGCTCGAAGGTCCCCTCGTCCGTGACGTAGCGGATGATGAAGTTGATGTCCTGGTACTGGCAGATGAAGTTGGCGAAGCACCCGGACAGGTCCCCCTTGGGTTGCAGGTCGATGTGCGAGCGCTGGTAGGAGGCGTAGATCTCCGTCCCCTCGCCCACCTTGGACTTGAGGTAGAACCGCCCGTTGCACATCTGCGAGTGGAACTTCAGCAGCGCGATGCCCATCCCGATCTTGCGCTCCTTGCGGCAGGAGTAGAAGCGGTCGTTGATGGCCGCGATCATGTCTTCGGGCATCCCGCAGCCGTTGTCGATGATCTTGATGGAGAGCAGGTCGCGCGCGGCGCTGTCCTCCATCTCGATGGTGATCTGCGTGGCACCGGCGCGGATGGAATTGTGGGTGATGTCGATGATGTGCAGGTCGAGACTTTTCATACTATAAGATTACGGGCTCTCCCTGGCGGAGGGCGTCTTTGAAGTTGTCGAAACTGAAGGAGGGCATCTCCAGGACGCTGTGGATCTTGGCGATGTCCGGCACGTAGTGGGCGTCGCTGCTCTGGATGAAGTTGAAGTCGCTGAACCAGGGGCAGTCCTCGAGGAACTTGTAGCCGTCCCGCTTGCAGTAGTAGCTCAGCTCCATCGCGTGGAACTTCAGCCCCGAGGGCACGAAGCCCAGCTGGGAGCTGAGGCTGAAGGTGGGGCGGTCGATGTGGGCGGGGATGAAGATGCCGCCCATCGCGTAGACGTCCTGCTGGAGCTTGAGCATCGGCAGGTCCAGGGCGTTGATGAGCAGGTGCGGGACCATGTCCAGCACGTTCTCCTCCTCGTCGACGACCAGCTGGTAGCCGAACTTGTCCACGTCGTTCTCGAAGAAGACCACGTGGGCGTCCAGGTAGGCCTGGAACTCGGCGAGCTTCTCCGTCGTGGGCATGAAGCAGAGGCAGTGGACCTCCTCCTTGGTGGTCACCTCGGCTCCCATCAGCACGTGCAGCCCGACCCGCTCCCCCAGCCGGCGCGTGACGTCGGCGTTGAGGGTGGAGTTGTGGTCGGTCAGGCCGATGATGTCCATTCCCCGCTCCCGCGCCGTGGCGACGATGGCCGAAGGGCTCATCTCGAGGTCGCCACAGGGTGACAGGACCGAGTGGATGTGCATGTCGGCGCGGAACTGCATCGCCGGGCGCTACTTGAGGAGCTCGTAGAGCCGTCCGCAGACCTGGAAGGTGGCGTCCTTGCTGACGAGGATGCAGATGTCCTCGTCCTTGGCATGCTCCAGCATGTCGTCGTCCGGCACGCCGTCGCGGACGATGATCACGGCCGGGATGTCCTTGAGCGAGGCGATCGCCGTGACGTTCTTGTGGGTCTGCATCGTGATCCAGACCTGGCCGCTGCGCGCGTTGCCCATCACGTCGCTCAAGAGGTCGGAGGCGTAGGCGCCGGCGACCTCTGCGTCGAGGTTGGCCTCGTTGAGGCACTTCAGGTCGAGCTTTTCGATGATCTCTTTGACTGTCATATCAGGTTTCGTGTTATTTTTCGTGGTTGATCTCTTTGGTCCGCACGCGGTCTCCCCAGATGCTGCGGATGGCGTCTTCGGAGGCCTGTGAGTGGCGGTTGATGAAGATGCAGGTGTCCATCCGCGCGTCTCCGCGGACGATGTCCTCGGCCAGCGCGGCGCAGGACGGGGCGCCGCACGCCGAGCAGTTCACGCCCGGCAGGGCCTTCTCGATCTTGCGCATCCGCTCGGCCATCTTGAAGGCGGCCGAGAAGTCGTCGTCGAGCTTGTAGATCGACCGGGGCTTGATCTCGGGGATCTCCATCTGCTCGTCGATCCACTTGCAGAATTCCGGGTCTTCGTAGCGTCCGTAGCGGGTCTTCTCGCGGTGCTGGAGGTCCTGGGCGCGGTGCTCGAGGCGCTTGCGGGCCACGAAGCGGTTGTTGGTGGTCAGCACGCCGCCCACGCAGCCCTGGTCGCAGATGCGCATCTCCACCAGGCCCTGGGCGTCGACCGCCTCGTCCTCGAGTTTCTCTAGGAAGTTGAGGACGTTCTGCAGGCCGTCCACGGCATACTGCGAGCCCTGGAAGTGGCAGGCCTCGCCGCCGGCCAGCGCCCACAGCACGTCCTGGGACGTGAGGGCGTGGTTGCTGGGCTGGGCGTCGTTGCCGGATTCGTGGAGGATGAGCTGGACCTTGTTGTAGAGGAAGTCCATGTTGATGACGCCCGAGATGCAGGTCTCCTTGCGGCTGACCGGGTACTTGACCGCCGCGATCTTGGCGGCGCAGGGCGTGACGTAGAAGACGCCGATGGACTCGCGCGGGGCGCCTTCGTCCATCAGCCGCCGGATGATGATGCGGGACGCCAGCTCGAAGGGAGCCCGCACCTTGATGACGTTGTCCACCAGCGAGGGGAAACGCACCTGGATGAGGCGGATCACGGCCGGGCAGTACGGGGAGATGAACGTCCGGGTCTCCGGGTGGCTGTCCATATAGCGCTGGTACAGGCCGACCATATACTCCACCTCGTGCTCCACTTCGTAGATGTGGGTGAAGCCCAGTTTCTTGAGGCAGGAATAGATCTCACGGGTCCTGTACTGCTCGTCGAACTGGCCGATGAAGGTGGAGGGCACGAGGCAGACGCGGTATTGGTAGTTCTTGATCAGCGCAAAGTCGTCCTGCTGGATGTAGATCGCCTTGTGCGGACAGACCTTCATGCACTGGCCGCAGTCCACACATTTGTTGTCGTCCACGACCGCCTTGCCGCCCCGGATGCGGATGGCTCCCGTGGGACAGGAGCGCATGCACGTGGTGCAGCCTTGGCAGCGGTCGAAATCGACCTTGAGGGAATGTCTGAAAAAGGTTTCTCGTTCGGCCATATCGTCAGGCGAAATAAACGGTCATGGTCACGGTCGTCCCGACGCCCACCTGGGTGTCGATCTTGAGTTCGTCCGTGTTTTTCTTGATGTTGGGCAGGCCCATCCCGGCGCCGTAGCCCATCTCGCGGACCTGCGGCGAAGCGGTGGACCAGCCTTCCTGCATCGCGAGGTCGATGTTGGGGATGCCGGGGCCGTGGTCGGCCACCACCATCACGATCTTCCCTTCGTCGATGTCGACGTCGATCGTGCCCCCGTACGCGTGCGCGATGGCGTTGATCTCGGCCTCGAAGAGCGCCACGACCGTGCGCTTGATGTTGGCCGGATCCACGCCGAGGTGCTTGAGCGTGCGCTTGACGCTGCTCGAGGCCCGTCCGGCGTCGGTGAAGTTGCCGCGTTCGATGTCAAAGGTATAGTGCATTGTCAATAGAGGGGCTGGATGCCGGCGCCATACAGGATGCCGCTGATCTTGAAGATACTGTATTTGGACTTGATGAGGGTGATGTCGAGGTCTTCGGCGAGTTCGAGCATCTCCTCGTCGGGCTGCTTGTCGCGTCCGATCAGGACCACGCGCAGGTCGGACATCTCCGAGGTGCGCATCGTCTGGTTGTTGCACAGGCCGGTGATCAGCACCGTCTCTTCCATCGAGTAGCGCAGCACGTCGCTCATCAGGTCGGACGCGAAGGCCTTGTGTACCTCATAGTTCTCGTCGACGGGCGCACCGACGATCTCTCCGTCGACGAGCGCCGCAATTTCCTTGATTTTCATCGTTTTTCCGAATGCTTTGGGCCGGCTCTTGGAAGGGCCGGCCCGATAGGATTTGACAGTTATGTCCTAGTCAGCGTACTCCGCCAGGATCTCCTTGACGTGCTCGGGGACGAGACGGCCGTAGGTCTTGCCGTTGATGGTCATCACCGGCGCCAGGCCGCAGGCGCCCACGCAGCGCAGGACGTCGAGGGAGAACTTGCCGTCGGGGGTCACGCCGCCCTCGGAGATCTGGAGCTCCTTCTTGAGAGCGTCGAGGACCTTCTCGGCGCCCTTGACGTAGCAGGCGGTGCCGAGGCAGACGGAGATGGCGTACTTGCCCTTGGGCTGCATCGTGAAGAAGCTGTAGAAGGAGACGACGCCGTAGACCTTGCCGACGGGGATGCCGAGGCAGTCTGCCACGACCTGCTGGACTTCCTCAGGCAGGTAGCCGAAGACTTCCTGCGTCTTGTGCAGGACGTTGATCAGCTCGCCCGGGTTGTTGTTGAAGGAAGCGCAAATATCCTTGATCTTCTGGTAGTTGGCTTCACTGATTTTTATCTGGGGTCCACACATAGGTCAATTAGTTTTCGAGGTCAAACTTGATTTTCTTGTCGAAGTAGAGCGTGTGCAGCAGGTGATGCGACTTCTCGGAGCAAGGCTTGCCGTAGAACTCCTTGTAGATCGCCTGGATCTCGGGGTTCTCGTGGGACTTGCGGAGCGGCATGCGCCTGTCGGCCTCGTAGATGGCGGCGTGGCGGGCCTTGATGATGGACGCATCGCCGTGGTGGTAGGGCTGGCCGGCGCCGTCGATGCAGCCGCCGGGGCAGGCCATCACTTCCACGAAGTGGTACGGGCAGTTGCCGGCCTTGATCTGCTCCATGATGGTACGCGCATTCTTCAGGCCGTAGACGACGGCGACCTTGAGGTCGGCGACGCCGGGCACCGGGATCGTGGCCTCACGGACACCGTCCAGGCCGCGGACCTCCTCGAAGTCGATCCTCGGGAGGGTCTTGCCGGTCAGCACCTCGACGGCCGTACGGAGGGCCGCCTCCATCACGCCGCCCGTGGCGCCGAAGATGACGGCAGCACCGGTGGACATGCCCAGCGGGGAGTCGAACTCGGCCTCGGGCAGGCTGTTGAAGTCGATGTTGCAGATCTTGATCAGGCGGGCCAGCTCGCGGGTGGTGATGGAGTAGTTGACGTCGGGATCGCCGTTGACGCCGAGCTCCTCACGCTCGCACTCGTACTTCTTGGCGACGCAAGGCATCACCGACACGCAGACGAGTTTCTTGCGGGGCACGCCGATCTTGTCGGCGAAGTAGGTCTTGACCGTGGCGCCGAACATACCCTGCGGGGACTTGGCCGTGGAAGGATAGTCGCGGAGCTCCGGATAGAACTTCTCGTAGAAATTGACCCAGGCGGGGCAGCAGGAGGTCATGACCGGGATCTTGACGTCCTTGTCCCCGGCGAGGTAGGCCTTCAGGCGGCCGATGACCTCCGTGCCCTCCTCCATGATGGTGAGGTCGGCGGACCAGTCGGTGTCGAAGACGTAGTCGAAGCCGATGGCCTTGAGCGCAGCGGCGATCTTGCCGGTGACGATGCTGCCGGCCGGCATGCCGAACTCCTCTCCGAGGGCCACGCGCACGGCGGGAGCCACCTGCACGCAGGTCTTGAGGTCGGGGTTCGCAATGTCGCGGAGGATCTTGCCGGTGTTGTCGACCTCCGCGAGGGCGCCGGTCGGACACACGGCGACGCACTGGCCGCAGAACACGCAGTTGGTGTCGATGAGGCCCTTGCCGAAGGCGGTGGAGACCACGGCCGGGAAGCCGCGCTCGACGGCGCCGATGGCGCCTACGCTCTGGTACTCGTGGCACACGGATTCGCAGCGGCGGCACATGATGCACTTGTTGGCGTCGCGCACGATCGAAGGGGAGAACTCCTTCTTGTACTGGGACATACGGCCCTGGAAGGGGATTTCGCGGATGCCCATTTCGGCAGCCAGCGTCTGGAGCTCGCACTTGCCGCTCTTGGGGCACTGGAGACAGTCGTTGGGGTGGTCGCTGAGCATCAGCTCAAGCACAGTCCGGCGCGCGTTGAGCGCACGGAAAGAATTGGTCTTCACGACCATGTCCGGCATACACTCGGTGATGCAGGCCGGAGCCAGATTCCTGCGTCCGACCACCTCCACCACGCACACGCGGCATCCGCCGGGGCGGTTTTCGAGGGCGAGGCCGTCGAGTTCGAAATGGCAGAGGGTCGGAATCCTGATACCCATCTGCTCGGCAGCTTTCAGGATGGTAGTCCCTTTGGGAACCTCTACTGCCCGATTGTCTATAGTCAATTTGATAGTATCCATATCTGATTCCTCCCTTATTGAACGGTGATTGCTCCGAATTTGCACTTCTCAACGCAGGTACCGCACTTGATGCAGTCCAGCTGGTTGATGACGTGCGGGTTCTTGACGGTGCCGCTGATGGCGCTGACGGGGCAGGCCCGGGCGCAGGCCGTACAGCCCTTGCACTTGGCGGGATCGATGGTGTATTTCTTGAGAGCCTTGCACTGTCCGGCACGGCACTTCTTGTCGACGACGTGCTCGACGTACTCGTCCCAGAAGTTGTTGATCGTGGAGAGGACAGGGTTCGGGGAGGTCTGGCCGAGGCCGCAGAGGGCGGTGTCCTTGATGACGGCGGAGAGGTTCTTGAGGTCCTCCAGGTCCTTCATCGTGCCCTTGCCGTCCGTGATCCGGGTGAGGATCTCGAGCAGGCGGCGGTTGCCGACGCGGCACGGGGTGCACTTGCCGCAGGACTCGTCGACCGTGAAGCCGAGGTAGAACTTGGCGATGGCCACCATACAGTCGTCCTCGTCCATCACGATCATACCGCCGGAGCCCATCATCGAGCCGGCGGCCACGAGGCTGTCGTAGTCGATCGGGGTGTCGAGGTGCTTCTCGGTGAGGCAGCCGCCGGACGGACCGCCGGTCTGCACGGCCTTGAACTTCTTGCCGTCCTTGATGCCGCCGCCGATCTCGTAGATGATCTCCCGGAGGGTGATGCCCATCGGGACCTCGATGAGGCCGACGTTGTTGATCTTGCCGGCGAGGGCGAAGACCTTGGTGCCCTTGGACTTCTCCGTGCCGATGCTGGCGAACCAGTCGGCGCCCTTGTTGATGATGACGGGGATGTTGGCGTAGGTCTCGACGTTGTTGACGTTGGTGGGCTTGCCGAGGTAGCCGGACTGGGCCGGGAACGGCGGTTTGAAGGTAGGCTCGCCGCGCTTGCCCTCCATGGAGTGGATCAGGGCCGTCTCCTCGCCGCAGACGAAGGCGCCTGCGCCGTAGCGGAGCTCGATGTCGAAGTCGAAGCCCGTCCCGAGGATGTCCTTGCCGAGCAGGCCGTACTCCTTGGCCTGCTTGATGGCGACCTGGAGGCGGTGGATGGCGAGGGGATACTCGGCGCGGATGTAGATGAGGCCGTTGTTGGCACCGATGCAGTAGCCGCAGATGGCCATGGCTTCAAGGATGGAGTGCGGGTCGCCCTCCAGCAGGGAGCGGTCCATGAAGGCGCCCGGGTCGCCCTCGTCGGCGTTGCAGACGACGTACTTCTGCTCGCCGGGGCGGCTCTTGGAGGCGATCTCCCACTTCAGGCCGGTGGGGAAGCCGGCGCCGCCGCGTCCGCGGAGGCCGGATTTCTTGATCTCGGCGATGACCTGCTCGGGGGTCATCTCGGTGAGGCACTTGCCGAGCGCGGCATAGCCGTCGCGGGCGATGGCTTCCTCGATGTTCTCTGGATCGATGAAGCCGCAGTTGCGCAGCGCGATGCGGACCTGCTTCTTGTAGAACTCCATGTGCTTGGAGTCGGAGACGCTCTGGTTGGTGTCGGGGGCGACATAGAGGAGGCGCTGGACCTTGCGGCCCTTGATGATGTGCTCCTCGATGATTTCCTTGGCATCGGAGGGTTTGACCCGGGTGTAGAAGGTGTTGTCAGGGATGATCTTGACGATGGGACCTCTCTCGCAGAAACCGAAGCAGCCGGTCACGACCACTTTGGCGAAATCGGTCAGGTCGTGGGCAACGATCTCTTTGTTGAGCTCGCTGATGATCTCGCGGCTTGCAGATGCGGAACAGCCCGTACCGCCGCAGACCAGGATGTGCATTTTAACTGCCATATCGCTTGGGTGGGTGGTTAGGGTTAGATGGATCTGTAGTTGGCCGGCAGGATACCTTCGATGAGTTCACCTTCCATGATGTACTTCTCGATGATTTCCTTGGCACGCGGGATCTTGACTTCTCCGAAAACGACGGGGTCTTTGCCGGGGATGGTCACTTCGACGGTCGGCTCGGCGTAGCTGTAGCCCATATCGCCCACCTGCATCACGAGCGCTTTGATCTGGCGCTTGTCCAGTTCGCTGATCAGGTAGCTCATGGTCTCCTTGGCGCCAGAGGCGATGCCGCTCGTGGCCATTCCGACCTTGATCTGAATGATGGCTTCGGAGGAGTCGCTGTTTTCGCGCATCGACATCCTGCCTTGCATGCTTTCTTTCATCTTGCGGAGATCCGCGAGATTCTTGATTTTATCCATGGGTTTCCTCCAATGATTTGAATAAAAGTATTATGTGTTATAAGTAGTTCAGAAGATTAAGCTTGCTAATTTACTCAATTCCCCTGAAAGTACAATGATTTTCTTCGAAAAACCATGCAAGCCGACTTGTGGACCGATTTGCTTACAATTCGAAAGCACAACTGTATAAATAATGACAGTCGTTAATTAAATAGAGAAAAATATGTCAACCCGGACATTTTTGTATTTTGAATATCAATTAGTTTCGCAAAAATGTTTTATTAATCAAAAAATTCACTAACTTTGTGGTCGTGGCGCTCCCGGTCTGCCGGGCGGATGACGGGAGTCGACCGACAGGTTAGTTAGTTTTTAGTTAGTTAGTAGTGTAGTTATTGGTTAGAAGATCCGTATGTTCGATTTGGAGACCGTGAAGTCCTTCTATGCGGACTATGGCAGACGGGTCGCAGCCGTCCGGCGTGTGCTTGGACGGCCGCTGACCTTGACGGAGAAGATTCTGTATTCCCACCTCTATGATTTCGACGCCCTCCGGCCGCTGAAGCGCCTGGAGGACTTCGGCGAGTTCCGCCCGGACCGCGTGGCGATGCAGGATGCGACGGCCCAGATGGCCCTGCTCCAGTTCATGAGCACGGGCCGGGAGGCCGTCAGCGTGCCCACCACGGTCCATTGCGACCATCTGATCTGCGCGCGCCAGGGCGCGGAGCCGGACCTCGCGGAGGCCCGCCGGGCCAACGCAGAGGTCTACGGCTTCCTCGCCTCCGCCGCGGCGCGCTACGGCATCGGCTTCTGGAAGCCCGGCGCCGGCATCATCCACCAGATCGTGCTGGAGAACTACGCCTTCCCCGGCGGGATGATGGTCGGGACGGATTCCCACACGCCCAACGCCGGCGGGATGGGGATGCTGGCCATCGGCGTGGGCGGCGCGGACGCCGTGGACGTGATGACCGGGATGCCCTGGGAGCTGCGGATGCCGCGCATCATCGGCGTCCGCCTGACGGGCTCGCTCAAGAGCTGGACCACGCCCAAGGACGTGATCCTCAAGCTGGCCGGGATGCTGACCGTCAAGGGCGGCACCAACGCCGTCATCGAATATTTCGGCCCCGGGACGGAGAACCTCTCCTGCACCGGCAAGGCCACGGTCTGCAATATGGGCGCCGAAGTGGGCGCCACCAGTTCCGTGTTCCCCTACGGGGTCCACATCGCCGAGTACCTGGCGGCCACGGGCCGCACGGAGGTGGCGGCGATGGCCTCCGCGGTCAGTTCCGAGCTGCGTGCCGACGACGCCGTGATCGCGCACCCGGAGCAGTACTATGACGAGGTCTTCCAAATCGACCTCTCCAAGCTGGAGCCGCACATCAACGGCCCCTTCACGCCCGACGCCGCCACGGCGCTGAGCGGGATGAAGGACCGCCAGGCGCAGGAGCGCTTCCCCCACCGCGTGGAGGTGAGTCTGATCGGCTCCTGCACCAATTCCTCGTACCAGGACCTGTCGTGCGCGGCCTCCGTGGCGCGCGGCGCGCTGGACGCCGGGCTGAAGCCCAAGGCCCGCCTGATCGTCATCCCGGGCAGCGCCCAGGTGCGCGCCACCGCCGAGCGGGACGGCCTGCTGGACACGCTCCGCGAGGCCGGCGCCACGGTGATGGCCAACGCCTGCGGCCCCTGCATCGGGCAGTGGGACCGCCAGGCGGAGGATCCCACGCGGCGCAACAGCATCGTGACGAGTTTCAACCGCAATTTCGCCAAGCGTGCGGACGGCAACCCCAACACGCACGCCTTCATCTCCTCGCCGGTCATCGCCGTGGCCCTCGCCTTCGCCGGCGTGCTGGACTTCGACCCGCGCTCCGACACCGTGGACGGCGTGTGGCTGCGCGCTCCGCGCGGCAACGAGCTGCCCCCGCGCGGCTTCGTCGCCGACACCTCCGGCTACGTGCCGCCGCAGCCCGGCAGCCCCGAGCCGGTGATCCCCCCGGACAGCGAGCGCCTGCAGCGCCTGGAGCCTTTCGCCCCCTGGGACGGACGCGACTTCGAGGGGCTTCCGCTGCTGATCAAGGTCAAGGGCAAGTGCACCACCGACCACATCTCGATGGCCGGCCCCTGGCTGCGGTTCCGCGGGCACCTCGAGAACATCTCCGACAACCTGCTGCTGGGCGCCGTCGACGCCTTCACCGGCAAGTCCGGACCCGTGGCGCCGCGCGCCCGGGAGCTCCGCGACGCCGGGCCGGGCAGCATCGTCGTGGCCGAGGACAATTACGGCGAGGGCTCCAGCCGCGAGCACGCGGCGATGGAGCCGCGCTTCCTGGGCGTGCGCGCCGTGCTGGCCAAGAGCTTCGCCCGCATCCACGAGACCAATCTCAAGAAGCAGGGCGTGCTGGCCCTGACTTTCGCCAACCCCGCGGACTATGCCCGGATCGCCGCCGGCGACCGGATCGACGTCCGCTGCGCCGGGATCGCGCCCGGCAAGCCGGTGGAGGTGGTCCTGCACCACCCCTGCGGCAAGCAGGAGACCATCGAGGCCCGCCACAGTTACACCGCGCAGCAGCTCGCCTGGTTCCGGGCGGGTTCTGCGCTCAATACCTTGTCCAAATGACCGTACAGACGATACCCTACATCCCCGGCGACGGCGTGGGGCCCGAGGTGACGGGCGCGATGCGCCGCATCCTGGACGCCGCCGTGGCCAAGGCTTATGCCGGTGCGCGCCGGTTGGAGTGGAAGGAGCTGGCCGCCGGCCAGCGCGCCTTCGACTGTCTGGGGACCTGGCTGCCCGACGAGACGGTACAGGCCTTCCGCGATTATGGAATCGGCATCAAGGGGCCGCTCACGACCCCGGTCGGCGGCGGCATCCGCTCGCTCAACGTGGCCCTGCGCCAGGGCCTGGACCTGTTCGTCTGCCTGCGCCCGGTGCGCTGGTTCCGCGGCGTGGCCTCCCCCGTGCGGCATCCCGAGCGGGTCGACATGGTCATCTTCCGGGAGAACACCGAGGACATCTACGCCGGCATCGAGTGGGAGGCCGGCACGCCCGAGGCCGAGAAGTTCGGCCGCTTCCTGCGCGAGGAGATGGGCGTGACCAAGGTCCGCTTCCCGGAGAGTTCGTCCTACGGGGTCAAGCCCGTCTCGCGCGAGGGCACGCGCCGGCTCGTGCGCGCCGCGTGCCGCTATGCGCTCGACCACGGCCGTCCCTCCGTGACGCTCGTCCACAAGGGCAACATCATGAAATACACCGAGGGCGGCTTCAAGCGCTGGGGGTATGAGCTCGCGCAGGAGGAATTCGGCGCGGAGATCGCCTCCGGACGGCTCGTCATCAAGGACTGCATCGCCGACGCCTTCCTGCAGAACGCCCTGCTGCGCCCGGAAGACTATTCCGTGGTCGCCACGCTCAACCTCAACGGGGATTACATCTCCGACATGCTCGCCGCCCAGGTGGGCGGCATCGGAATCGCTCCCGGCGCCAACATCAACTACGACACGGGCGCGGCCCTGTTCGAGGCCACGCACGGCACGGCCCCCGACATCGCCGGCCAGGACCTGGCGAACCCCTGTTCCAACCTGCTCTCCGGCGTGATGATGCTGGAGCACCTCGGCTGGGACGAGGCCGGTGCGCTGGTCGTGGACGCGCTGGAGCGCTCCTTTTCGGCGGGGTACGCCACGGCGGACCTCGCGCGCCTGATGCCGGACGGCAAGCCGCTCGGCACCCGCGCCTTCACAGACCATATCCTCTCGCTGCTATGACCACGAAGACCAAGAAAGAGTATCTGATCTACAAGCTCTCCGACCAGATGAAGGCGAGCACGCGGATCGACGCCGAGCTGTTCAAGAAGCTGGACGTCAAGCGCGGCCTGCGCAACGAAGACGGCTCCGGCGTGCTCGTCGGACTGACCAACATCGGCAACGTGGTGGGCTACGAGCGCAAGCCCGACGGCAGCCTCGAACCCATCGAGGGACGGCTCTATTTCCGGGGCTACGAAGTCAAGGACCTCGTGCGCGCCATCCAGGCCGAGAAGCGTTTCGGCTTCGAGGAGATCTGCTTCCTGCTGCTGTCCGGCCGCCTGCCGGACGCCGAGGAGCTCCAGGCCTTCAAGGACCTGATCTTCGACAACATGCCCCTGGAGCAGAAGACCATCCTGCACATCATCGAGCTGGAGGGGGACGACATCACGAACATCCTCGCGCGCAGCGTGCTGGAGTTCTACACCTTCGACGAGAACCCGGACGACGTGTCCCGCGAGAACCTGATGCGCCAGAGCATCGAGCTGATCTCGAAGTTCCCGACGACCATCGCCTATGCGTTCAATATGTACCGTCACCACCACCGCGGCCGCTCGCTGCACATCCGCGACGCGCAGCCGGGCCTGTCCCTGGCGGAGAATTTCCTCTATATGCTCAAGGGCAACGGCTACACGGAGCTGGACGCCCGGACCCTGGACCTGCTGCTGATCCTGCACTCCGAGCACGGCGGCGGTAACAACTCCACCTTCACGGTGCGCGTGACCTCGTCCACGGGCACGGACACCTTCTCGTCCATCGCCGCGGGCATCGGCTCGCTCAAGGGCCCCAAGCACGGAGGCGCCAACCTCAAGGTCTGCGACATGATGGACTATCTGAAGCAGGAGGTCAACGACTGGAACGACGAGGCGGAGATCGCCGCCTGCCTGCGCCGGATCATCGCCGGCGAGGTCTTCGACCACGCCGGGCTGGTATACGGCATCGGCCACGCGGTCTACACGAAGTCCGACCCGCGCGCCGTCCTGCTCAAGGAGATGGCCCGCGAGCTGGCCATCGAGAAGGGGCGTCTGTCGGAGTTCGAGTTCATGGAGTGCATCGAGAAGGTCGCCATCGAGACGATCCCCGCCGTCAAGGGCAGGAGCAAGATCCTCTGCGCTAACGTGGACTTCTATTCCGGCTTCGTCTACGACCTGATCGGCATCCCGCGCGAGCTCTATACCCCGCTCTTCGCGATGGGTCGTATCGTGGGCTGGTGCGCACACCGCAACGAGGAGCTGAACTTCGAGGGACGCCGCATCATCCGTCCCGCCTACCGCTGCGTCACCGACGAGAACGAATACGTCGAGATGAAAAACCGTTAGATCCCGAGATCGGACTTGAGCCGGCGGATGGCGCTGAGGGCGTCTCCGCCGGCTTCGTCCAACAGGGAGACGAAGCGGCTGCCCACGATCCCGCCGGCGGCGTGTGCGCAGGCGGCGTCGAAGGTCTGGCGGTTGCTGATCCCGAAGCCGACCATCCGCGGGATGCGCAGGTGCATCTGCTCGATCTTCTGGAAGTAGGCCTGTTTCTGTGCATCGAAATCCTTCTGCGCGCCGGTCGTGGCCGCCGAGGAGACCATATAGATGAATCCGGAGGTGTTGGCGTCGATCAGGCGCACCCGTTCCTCGGAGGTCTCCGGGGTGATCAGCATGATGAAGCGCAGCCCGTAGCGTTCGGCCACGGCCTTGTAGTTCTCCATATAATCCTTGAAGGGCAGGTCCGGGATGATCATCCCGTCCACGCCCACCTCGGCGCAGCGCCGGCAGAAGCGCTCGAAGCCGTAGCGGAACACCGGGTTGAGGTAGCCCATCAGGACCAGGGGGATGTCCACGTCCGCGCGGATGCCCTCCAGCTGGGAGAAGAGTTTTTCGAGGGTCATCCCGCCCCGCAGGGCCTTGGTGGCGGCGTCCTGGATCACGGGGCCGTCGGCCATCGGGTCGCTGAAGGGGATGCCGACTTCGATCATCGCCACGCCTTCGCGGGCGAGGGTGCGGATCACGTCCGCGGTGCCGTCGGGCTTGGGCGCCCCGGCGCAGAAGTAGATGGAGAGCAGCCGCTGCGGGCTGCCGCTGAAGAGTCTGTCTATTCGGTTCATATGCTTATCGTTGCAGGTTTTCGAGAAAGATTTCGAGCAGTTCCGGGTCCTTGATGCCGGGGGCGGTCTCGAAGCGGCTGTTGAGGTCGAATCCGGCCAGGAACGGGTAGATGAAGTCGTGGAGCGTGCCCACGGTGTCCAGCCCGATCCCGCCGCTGAGCAGGAAGCGCGTCTTCTCCTCGTAGTCGTCCATGATGGACCAGTCGAAGCGCTTGCCGCTGCCGCCGTGGCCGGGGGTCTTGGTGTCGAACAGGAAGAGGTCGCAGGCGCCTTCGTAGCCGGCGACCGTCAGCCGGACGGCCTCTTCGGCGATGCCGAAGGCTTTGATGACCTTGAGGCCGTCGCGCTCGCGCAGCTGCGCGCAGAACTCCGGGCTCTCCGCGCCGTGGAGCTGGACGTAGTCGAAGCGGTAGGTGTCGTGGCGGCGCAGGATCTCCTCGCGCGGCGCGTCCACGAACACGCCCACGCGCCGGGCGCGGGTGGGGAGGTAGGAGGGGGTCTGCCGCACGCAGCGCGGGGAGCCCGGGTAGAAGATGAATCCGATGAGGTCCACGCCCAGCGCCTCCACGGCGCGGATGTTCTCGCCCTCGGTCATCCCGCAGACTTTGATGTACTTGCCGTTGATCATATCGCTTGGATGAAGTCGGCCAGGGCTGCGCCCGGGTCGGGTTGTTTCATGAAATGCTCGCCCATCAGGAAGCCGCGGTAGCCCGCTTCCCGGAGCGCCCGCACCGTCTGCGGATCGCCGATCCCGCTCTCGGAGATGAACACCATCCCGGAATCGTTGCCGGCGGCGGACAGCTGCGGGGCGAGCTCGAAGGAGGTGCGGACGTCGGTGACGAAGGTGCCGAGGTGGCGGTTGTTGACGCCCACCACGTCCACGTCGGGCGTGACGTAGTCCAGCTCGTCCTCGCCGTGGATCTCCAGCAGGACCTCCAGGCCGAGGCGGTGGGCCTCCGCCGTGAGGGCGGCGCATTCGCCGCGGCCCAGGCACGCGGCGATGAGCAGCACGGCGTCGGCGCCCGCCTGGCGGGCCTCCACCAGCTGGACCGGGTCGATGATGAAGTCCTTGCGCAGGATGGGGAGGTCCACCAGCGGGCGCACCCGGCGGATGAAGTCGAGGCTCCCGCCGAAATAGGATTCATCGGTGAGGATGCTCAGCGCCGCCGCGCCCGCGGCCGCGTAGGCCGGCACGACCTCCTCCGGACGCGCGTCGGCGTGGATCCACCCGCGCGAGGGCGACTTGCGCTTGAACTCCGCGATGATCCCGGTCCCTGAGGAAATCAAGGATTTCCTCAGGGACCGGGATCCCTGTGCCTTCACCCCCTGCACCCCCTCAAGGGGGATTGCACGCAGATCGCTATCGCTCGCGTGCGCCTCCACGCGGGCGGCAAGCTCCTGGCGCTTGGTGGCGATAATCTGTTCAAGAATGTCCATGACTAGCTGTTGATGGCGAGGAAACGCTTGAAGGAGCGCAGGGCGGCGCCGCTGTCCAGCGACTCGCGGCAGAGCGCGATCGACTCCTCCACCGAGAGGTTGCGGTCGATCACGGAGATGCCGCAGGCGGCGTTGGCGAGGATGACCGACTTCTGGGCCTCGGTGGCCGTGCCCTCGAGCACGGCATAGAAGATCCGCGCCGCCTCGGCCGCCGTGTCTCCGCCGTAGATGTCCTTGGGCTCGATGTAATTGAGACCCAGGTCCTTGGGCGTGAACACCTTCTCGAAGTTGGGGGTCACGAGCTTGAAGCCGGAGGTCAGCGAGATCTCGTCGTAGCCGTCGTAGCTGGTGAGCACGCCGTAGTTGTCGCCGATCTTCTGGTGGGCCCGGACATAGAGCCGCTGCTGGCCCGGGGTGGCCGTGCCGTGCAGGGAGTTGCGCGGCTGGCAGGGGTTGACCAGCGGGCCCAGCAGGTTGAAGCAGGTGGGCACGCCGAGGGCGCGGCGCACCGGCCCCACGAACTTCATCCCGTAGGCGAACAGCGGGGCGTGGAAGTAGCACACGCCCGCCTCGTCCAGCGAGCGCCGGAGCACGTCCGGATCGGCGCTGAACTTGGCGCCGTGGGCCTCCAGGACCGTGCTGGCGCCGCTCACGGAGGTGCTGGCGCCGTTGCCGTGCTTGGTGACCTTGTACCCTGCGCCCGCGATCACGAAGGCCGAGCAGGTGGAGATGTTGAAGGTGTTCTTGCCGTCGCCGCCGGTCCCCACGATGTCCAGGGTGTTGTAGCCGTCCAGGTCGACGTGCTTGCCGGTCTCCAGCAGGCCGTCACGGAAGCCCAGGAGCTCGTCCACGGTCACGCCGCGGGTCTGGAGCGCCATCAGCAGCGCTGCGATCTGGTTGTCGTTGTATTCCTGGCGGGTGATGCCCAGCAGGATGTCGTGGGTCTGCTGGCGGGAGAGGCTCTCCCCTTCGATGAGTTGGTTCAGATACTGTTTCATATTGTTGTTTTTTAATGATTCAACCAATTGGAAATGATGCGTGCGCCGTCCGGGGTGAGCACGCTTTCGGGGTGGAACTGCACTCCGCGCAGGTCCAGCGTCCGGTGGCGCAGGGCCATCACCTGCCCCTCGGGGCTGACGGCGGTGCACTCCAGGCAGCCGGGGAGCGTCCCGGCGTCCACCACCCAGGAGTGGTAGCGGCCCACGGGGAACTCCTCCGGCAGGCCCGCGAACAGGTAGTCGTCCGCCACCCGGCGGCAGGGGGTCTGCACGCCGTGGAAGACGTGCTCGAGGTTGATGAGCGTGCCGCCGAAGGCCTCGCCGAGGGCCTGTTCGCCCAGGCAGATGCCCAGGATGGGCTTCTGCGCGGCGTAGCGCCGGATGGCGGCGGGCATCAGCCCGGCCTCGGACGGGATGCCGGGCCCGGGCGAGAGCATCAGCTTGTCGAAGGCCGCGAGCTCTTCCAGGGCGAAGCGGTCGTTGCGGAACACGCTGACCTGCGCCCCGAGCTCCTTGACAAGGTGCACCAGGTTGTAGGTGAACGAGTCGTAGTTGTCGATCATTGCGATACGCATAGGGCGGCTAGAGTTGGGCGGCGAGCCCGATGGCTTTGCGGAGCGCGCCGAGTTTGTTGTTCACTTCCTGGAGTTCGTATTCGGGATCGCTCGCGGCGACGATGCCGCCGCCGGCCTGGAACCAGAGCTCTCCCCCGCGGCTGACGAAGGAGCGGATGGTGATGGCCTGGTTGAGTGAGCCGTCGAAGCCGATGCTGCCCACGCAGCCGCCGTAGGCGCCGCGGTTGTGGGGCTCCAGCTCCGAGATGATCTGCATCGCGCGGACCTTCGGGGCGCCGGAGAGCGTCCCGGCGGGGAAGGTGTCGATGAAGGTGCGCACGGGGTCCGCCCCCTCGTCGAGCGTGCCGCTGACGCGGCTGACGAGGTGGATGACGTGCGAGTAGTACTGCAGCTCCTTGTAGAAGTCCACCTGCACGCCGTGGCAGTTGCGCGAGAGGTCGTTGCGCGCCAGGTCCACGAGCATCACGTGCTCGGCGTTCTCCTTGGGATCGTTGCGCAGGAACTCCGCCCCGCGGGCGTCGGCCGCATCGTCGCCCGTGCGCCGGGTGGTCCCGGCGATCGGGTCGATGCACGCGCGCCCGCCCTCGATCCGGCAGTGCGTCTCGGGCGAGGAGCCGAAGATGCGGTAGCCGCCGAAATCCATATAGAAGAGGTAGGGCGAGGGGTTGATGCTGCGCAGGGCGCGGTAGAGCTGGAAGTCGTCGCCCTCGTAGCGCTGCACGAAGCGGCGCGAGAGCACCACCTGGAAGACGTCGCCGCGGCGGCAGTGCGCGATGCCGCGCCGGACGTTCTCCCGGTGCTGCTCGTCCGTGAGCGGGGAACTGACTTCGCCCACAGGGCGGAAGTCGAACAGCCCCGTGGCGGGCCGGCAGAGCAGGCGCTCGATGCGTGCGCCCTGCGGCTCCTCCCCGGCCGGGACGAGTTCGTGCAGGGTCAGCCGGTTGCGGAAATGGTCGAACTCGAGGGTGAAGCGGAAGAGGATGTAGAGCAGGTCCGGGGCGTCGTGCTCCGCGCGGGTCTCGTCCTTGACGGGGATGTCCTCGAAATAACGCACGGCGTTGAAACTGGTGAATCCCCAGAGGGAAACGTTTGGATCATCCAGCGCGAAAGCGCCGAGGAAATCCCGGATGAGGGCGTCGGCGGGGTAGTCGGGGCCGACGGCGCGCTCGCACACCGTCCCGTCGGGCAGGCGCCGGAAGCCCGTGCCGTGCGCAATGCCCACCTCGGCGAGGGGCTCCAGCGCGATGAAGGAGCGGGAGTCGCGCCCGGTGTGGTAGTCGCTGCTCTCCATCAGGATGGAGCGCGTGGAGGCGTCCCGCAGGCGCAGGTACGCCGACACCGGCGTGTGCAGGTCGCCGGGCAGGGTCCGGCTGGCGAGGGTATAGCGGAAGGGGTTCATTGCTTGTAGTAGTTGAGGTAGGTCTCGATGTCCTTGTCCCCGCGGCCGGAGACGGTCAGCACGACCACGTCCTCCGGGCGGAACTGCATCTTGGGCAGGGCGCCGAGGGCGTGGGCGCTCTCCAGCGCCGGGATGATGCCCTCGAGGCGCGTGAGCTCGTAGGCGGCGGCCACGGCCTCGTCGTCGTTGACGGGGATCACGCGCGCCCGGCCCTGCGCCGCCAGGTTGGCGTGCATCGGGCCGATGCCGGGGTAGTCCAGGCCGGCGCTGATGGAGTAGGGCTCCTCGATCTGCCCGTCGGGGCTCTGGATGACATAGCTCTTGGCCCCGTGCAGGATGCCCACCTGGCCCAGGGCGATGGTGGCCGCGGTCTTGCCGCTGTCCACGCCCAGCCCGCCGGCCTCGGCCAGCACGATGCGCACGCGCGGGTCGTCCACATAGTGGTAGATGGTGCCGCCGGCGTTGGAGCCGCCGCCCACGCAGGCCATCAGGTAGTCGGGATAGTCCCGGCCGGCCTGCTCCAGCAGCTGGACCTTGATCTCCTCGCTGATGACCGACTGCAGGCGCGCCACCATGTCGGGATAGGGGTGCGGGCCCACGGTGGAGCCGATGATGTAGAAGGTGTCGGCGGGGTGGCAGCACCAGTCGCGGATGGCCTCGTTGGTGGCGTCCTTGAGGGTCTTGTTGCCGGAGGTCACGGGGACGACCGTGGCGCCGAGCATCTTCATCTTCTCCACGTTGATATGCTGGCGCCGCACGTCGGTCTCGCCCATATACACCACGCACTCCATGTCCATCAGCGCGCAGACGGTGGCGGTGGCCACGCCGTGCTGGCCGGCGCCCGTCTCGGCGATGATGCGCCGCTTGCCCATCCGCCGGGCCACGAGGATCTGGCCCACGGTGTTGTTGACCTTGTGGGCGCCGGTGTGGTTGAGGTCCTCGCGCTTGAGGTAGATCTGCGCACCGTAGCGCTCCGAGAGCCGCCGCGCGCGGTAGAGCGGGCTCGGCCGGCCCACATAGTCGCGCAGCAGGTTGCGGAACTCCAACTGGAAATCCCCGCTCTCGAGGATGGGGAGATAGGCCTTCTGCAGGTCCTCTACGCATTTGTGGAGGATTTCGGGGACGTAGGCGCCGCCGAATTCACCGTAATAACCTTCCTGGTCCACTAAATAACTTTCCATATCGTTGCTTTTTGTTTGTTTGTCGGGGGGGGTAAAACTTGAAAAGGGCCCTGTCGCAGTGCGGCAGGGCCCTTTCGTGTACCTTAATCTTATAATTTCATACACACATACGGAGCGTCAACCTCTTACGACTTCATGGAGTTGTAACAGGCGCCACCACCAATATGCGCTCATGCGGTACATCATTGCTCTACAAATGTAGGAAACGGAATTGAAAATGCAAGGAAAAAATGCACTTTTTTCGTATCTTGCATCCCCGAAAAACGGTTGGTTATGAACAGATTCTCAATTGCTATTTTTTCTACCGCAGTTATACTTTGTGCGGGAAGCGGCCCGCTCTGGGCCCAGAAGAAACCCCTCGACCACAGCGTGTATGACGGCTGGCAGTCCGTTTCCGCCGTCCTGCTCTCCCCCGACGGGCAGCTGCTCAGCTACGAGGTCCGGCCCCAGGAGGGCGACGGTACCCTGTACCTGCAGAACCTCGTCTCCGGTGCGGAGTGTGTCGTGGAGCGCGGTACTGCGCTGAAGATGGCCCGCGACGGCTCCTTCGGCTTCTTCACGGTCAAGGCCCCCTTCGCCGCCACCCGCCAGGCCAAGATCGACAAGAAGAAACCCGACGATCAGCCCAAGGACAGCCTCGCCCGGATCGACCTGCGTACGCTCAAGTGGGAGATGGTCGGCGCCGCGGGCACCACGGCCCTGGGCTACGACGCGGCGCCCTACCTTTTCGCCGCGCAGGATGTCAAGGGCCGCAAGTCCAAGAACGTGCTGGTCTACAATACGGCGCTCGGCAGCGTGGACACGCTGAAGAACGTCTCCAACTTCCAGGCTTCCAAGTCCGGCACCCGCCTGGCTGCCATCACGGCCAAGGAGGAGAAGGACTCGCTGTCGCGCGACGCCGTGATCCTCTATGATTTCGCGAAGGGCAGCGTCGACACGCTCTCTGCCGGCCGCAAGACCTACGCCAACGTCGCCTTCAGCGACGCCGGCGACAAGGTGCTCTTCACGGTCACGGACGATGAGGAGAAGACCGACGGTACGCCCCGCCACGCCATCTATCTGGCAGAGGAACAAATCGTAAAAAAGGCCACCCGCCGCACTCCTGCGCTGACCCGGTGGCACACCTGCGAGCTGCTGCCCGCCGACAGCGCCGACTTGCCCGAGGGCTGGATCGTTGCCGCCTCCGGCCACCCCGCCTTCTCCAACGGCGCCGGGCGCGTGGTCGTGGGCCTGACGGAGTGGATGCCCGCCGAGGACACCACGGTCTATGATTTCGAGGCCGCCCAGCTGGACATCTGGGTGTGGGACAAGCAGACGGTCCCGCCGATGGACAAGGTTGGCCGCGGCCGCGTGCGGACGCGCACGGCGGTCATCAACCTCGACCAGCCCGGCCGGCTGCTGGTCCTGTCCAAGGGCCCCAACGACCGGATCAATTTCTTCCGCGGAGCGGATGCCGACTATGCCCTCTCCACGGACACGGAGAAGTATGTGATTGACAATATGTGGGCTTCCAACAGCCGTTCCGACCTCGCGCTGGTGAACCTGCGCGACGGCAGCCGCCGCACGCTCCGCGAGGGCGCGTCCGGCTACGCCCTGCCGTCCCCCTACGGCAACTACCTCGCCTGCTTCAACCCCGAGGACGGCAACTGGTACAGCTGGAACCTCGCCACGGACGCCCTGGTCAACCTGACGGGCAACCTGGGCGTCAACTTCTGGGACGAGGACGACGACCATCCCATCGAGGGCTACACCCCGGTCGGCACGCCCACCTGGGTGGGCGAGGACCAGGCCCTGCTGCTCTCCGACAAGTATGACGTCTGGAAGATCCAGCCTGACGGCAAGAAGGCCGAGTGCCTGACCGCCGGCGCCGGCCGCCGCGACAAGGTGGTCTACCGCCCGGTCAACCTCGACCGCAAGAACAACCCCTACCTCTACCAGAACATCGTTACCCTGCCCACCAAGGGCCGCATCAACCTGAGCTCCTTCGACGAGACGACCAAGCGCAACGGCTACGCCACGGTGGACATCGCCAAGCCCGCCGCCCCGCAGGGCTTCCTCGCCGAGAAGAGCTTCTCCTCGCTCACCAAGGCGGAGAACGCCGACGTGATCGCCTACCTCAAGGGCGACTTCCGCAACCCGATGGACCTCTATGTCGCCAAGGCCGACTGGACGGGCGAGCGCAAAATCACCGCCATCAATCCCCAGCAGGCCCAGTACCGCTGGGGCGAGGCGCAGCTGGTCCACTGGAACGCCTACGACGGCACGCCGTTGGACGGCCTGCTCTTCACGCCGGACGACATGGTCCCCGGCCGCAAGTATCCGATGATGATCTACTTCTATGAGAAGAACGCCGAGACGCTCTACAGCTACCGCGCCCCGGCGCCGAGCCGCTCGACCGTCAACATCTCTTTCTATGTGAGCCGCGGCTACGTGGTCTTCATCCCGGACATCGTCTACAAGGACGGCCACCCGGGCGAGAGCGCCTACAACTGCATCTGCGCGGGCGCCGAGGCGATGTGCCGGCAGTTCCCCTTCATCGACAAGGACAAGATGGCCATCCAGGGCCAGAGCTGGGGCGGCTACCAGACCGCCTACCTCGTCACGCGCACCAATATGTTCGCGGCGGCGGGTGCCGGCGCCCCGGTGGGCAACATGACGAGCGCCTACGGCGGCATCCGCTGGGAGTCCGGCAGCAGCCGCATCGGGCAGTACGAGCACGGCCAGAGCCGTATCGGCAAGACGCTCTGGGAGGACGGCGGCCTGGATCTCTACATCGAGAACTCTCCGGTCTTCCACGCCCCCAACGTGACCACGCCCGTGCTCATCATGCACAATGACGCCGACGGCGCCGTGCCCTGGTACCAGGGCATCGAGTTCTTCATGAGCCTGCGCCGCCTAGGGAAGCCCGCCTGGCTGCTGGAGTACAACAACGAGGCCCACAACCTCGTGGAGCGCCGCAACACCAAGGACCTCTCCATCCGCCTGCAGCAGTTCTTCGACCACTACCTGCAGGGCGCTCCGGAGCCGGTCTGGATGCAGAGCGGCATCCCCTACGCCCGCAAGGGCAATTACTTCGCGACGGAAGTCGCGAAGTAATTGCCAAACCTTCTTTGCTGACATCATGTTAGGAACGATCGTCAACACCGGGTGCATCATCGTCGGCTCCGTGGTGGGGAGCCTCCTCAAGAAGGGGATTGGCGAGAAGTACCAGAACGCCCTGTTCAACGCCATGGGGCTGGCCTCGCTGGCCCTCGGCGCCAACACCTTCGTGCAGAATATGCCCAAGAGCGAATTCCCCGTGCTCTTCATCCTCTGCATCGCCCTTGGCGGTATCATCGGCACGGCGCTCGACCTCGACGGCCGCACCAAGCGCCTGATCGCCAAGCGCGGTGGCGAGGGGCTGGCCAACGGCCTGATTACGGCCAGCCTGCTCTTCTGCGTGGGGACCTTCTCCATCGTGGGGCCCATCCTGAGCGCGACCCAGGGCGACAACACGTTCCTCTTCACCAATTCCACCCTCGACCTGGTGACCTCGATGGTCTTCGCGACGACCTACGGCATCGGCATCATCTTCGCCGCGGCGATCCTGTTCTGCTGGCAGGGTGCATTCTGGCTGCTGGGCAAGTTCGCCGCTTCGAGCCCGCTGCTGCAGGGCACGATGGTCAACGAGATGGCCATCGTGGGCGGCCTGCTGATCATCTCCTCCGGTCTGTCACTCCTCAAGCTCAAGGACTGCAAGACGCTCAACTACATCCCGGCGCTGTTCCTGCCCGCCGTGTGGTTCCTCGTCAAGGCGTTGTTCGCTTAGCTTTCCTCTGCGGGTTCGGTGGGGCTGAGGGCCGGGCGGAGGTCCCGGGTGAAGTACATGATCCCGACGAGGATGACGAAGAGGACCAGCGTGCCGGCCACGAGGGCGTAGGTCTCCATCTGCAGCAGGATGTAGCAGACGATGTAGGCGATGGCCACCAGGCAGCCGAGCAGCCAGGCCGTCCGGTCCTTGAGGATGCCGCGGAAGTAGCCCGTGAGGGCGGCCGTGGTCATCCCGGCGGCGAGCAGGTAGGCCAGCCAGAAGGCCATCAGCTCGGAGAAGGCGAGCAGCAGGGCGTAGAACAGCACCAGCGACAGGCCGATGACCAGGTACTGGATGAGGTGGATGCGTTTCTTGCCGACCAGCTCCACGGCCAGCCCCGCCACGAACACGAGCAGGATGATCAGGATCCCGTACTTGGCCGAGCGGGTGGTCTGCTGGTACTGCGAGACCCCCTGCAGGAGCTTGACGCCGAAGCTCGTCTCCTCCGGCCGCCCGCGGTTGATGGCCGAGACGGTCCAGCTGGCAGAGAATCCGTCCTCGCGCACCTCGCGCTCCGACGGCAGGAAGTCCCCGTCGAAGGAGGGTGCGGGGCAGTCGCCGCGCAGGCGGACTTCGGTGACTTCGCCGAAGGGTTTGAAATAGAGCCCCTGCGAGCCCCGGGCGCGGAAACGGATCTCGAACGGGACCGCCTTGCCGGAGCCGAAGCAGGCGGGGTCCAGCTCAATCTGCTGGCTGACCTGCCCGTTGCCGCCCTGCGTCACGGAATACTCCCGGCCGCCGATGGAGAGGCTCACTGCCCCTTCGATGCCGCGCAAGTCGTTCAATCCCAGGGAGAAAACAGTTTTCACACCATAGTCCCGGCAACGCTCCGGGAAGAGGAAGACGCCGCTGGCATTGATGTCCGCCGTGTAGACCATCACGTCGTAGATGGCGCGGTGCAGGCTCTGCGTGCGGGTGTCCACGTCGTAGACGAGGCGCTCCGGGCAGACGGCCAGGGGCACCAGGGTGCCGTCGTCCTTGTCTTTCTTTTCCTGTTCGGTCCGTTCGCGGAAGAAGGTGACTTCCGGGCCGGAGAGGGTCTGCGCCCAGCCCCAGCTGCCGGACACTTCCCCGAGGGTTTCGTCGGCGCTCTGCTTGCGGTCGCGGATCTGCTCCTGGATCATCGCGAGCGGGATGAGGAGCATCAGGGAGAGGAGGGCCATCAGGATGATCTTCCAGAGGAGTTTGTCGAAGAATAGCTTTGCCATACCTTTTTGTGTTATTTTTACACAAAGAAACGACAAAGATTCGACTCTTCCAAATATTTTGTGTAAAAATCACACAATTTTCTAAAAATAGGACAATCCCCGGAAGTTTTCTATCTTTGTATGAGTATGGCCCAAGTGTTTGTCAGTTATGCCAGGCGGGACTGGCTCGCCCCGGACGGGACGCCGGTCCCGGGCAATCCCGTGGACCGCGTCCTCGCGGCGCTGGACGGGGCCGGCATCAGCTATTGGATCGACCGCGAGGGCCTGGGCGGCGGCGTGACCTTCGCCGAGCGTCTCGCCGGCAACATCAAGGCCTGCGACACCTTCCTCTTCCTCTCCTCGGAAGCCGCCAACGCTTCGCCCTGGACGCTGCGCGAGATCAGCACCGCCATCGCGGACGGCAAGCGCATCCTCCCCCTGCGCCTGGACCATTCGGACTACAACGAAGCCGTGGGCTTCTACCTGGCTTCCGTCCAGTATATCGACTGGCCGGAGCTCGGAGCGGACGAGGCGCTGCGGCGGATGGTATCCGCCATCGCCGCGCCCGCCGTGGATGCGGACGGCATCGAGTACGGCAAACTGCCGGTCCTGACGCGGGTCGTGCTGGTGGCGGCACTGGTCGTGCTGTCGGGGCTGTATGCGCTGCTGACCTATTTCTTCCTGTGGGCCACGACCATCCAGTCCAGCGAGGTCATCGCCGGGCTGGCGGGTTATGTCGGGGAATTCGCGCTGCTGCTGTCCATCTACTATGTGATTCGCCTGCTGCGCAAGCGCAAGTCCTATTTCCTGGTGCCGCTCGCGGCCATCGGCGCCGTGCTCTGCGCCGGGCTGCTCGGGCGGCGGGTGGATTTCTTCGTCTGTGCGGCGCTGCTGATCCTGGGCTGGCTGGGTGTCTACCTGGCGTGCCTGTTCCACACGGAACGCCGGGAGTCGCTCTTCCGCCAGATGAGCAAGGAGGACGTCCTGCTGCGCGTCAACGACCCGGAGAACCTGATCCTGGTCTACCTGGCTGTCAAGGCCCTCATCGTCGTGCTGGGGCATTTCTTTGACGGGCTCACGGATCTGTCGGCCCTGATGCGTATCTTCAACTAGAACTCCAAGCGGAAGCCTTTGCCCTTCATCTCCAGGTACTTCTCGCGGTTGAACGCGTAGCGGACGGGGATGCGGCTGGCCGTGCCCGCAGGGCGGTCGCCGACTTCGGTCAGCAAGCCCAGCTTGCCGATTTTGGCGGCGAAGTTGCGCCGGTCGAAGCGGACCTCCAGGATGGATTCGTACAGGGCCTGGAGCTGGGGCATCGTGAACACCTCGGGCAGGAGTTCGAAACCGATGGGCTCGAAGTGGATCTTCTCCTTGAGCTTGCCCAGCGCCACGCGCAGGATCCGGTCGTGGTCGAAAGCCAGCGGGGGGATCTGCGTGACGGGGAACCACCGCGCCTGCGCGGCATCGTCGCCGGCCCGCACGTCCGCCTTGCGGACCAGGGCGTAGTAAGCAATCGTGATCACGCGCTCGCGCGGGTCGCGGTCCACCTGGGTGAAGGTGCCGAACTGCTCCACGGTCCCGGGCTGCAGGCCGGTCTCCTCCATCAGTTCGCGCAGCGCGCCCGTGTCGGCGTCCTCGTCGATCTTCATGAATCCGCCGGGGAAGGCCCAGCGGCCCTTGTACGGCTCCAGGCCGCGCTGTACCAGCAGGACCGACAGCCCCTCGGCCACGTCGTAGCCGAAGATCACGCAGTCGGTCGTGACGGCCGGGTGCGGATATTTATAGGTAAAGGGCATCCCGTCAGTCGTTGTTCAGCTCCCGGACGTCCACTTCGCCGCGCTCGCTCTCGCCGAGCAGCCACTCGGAGAAGTAGTCCGCCATCCGCATGAAGAAGTACTCGTTCATGTCGCCGAAGCTGTGGCGCTGGCCGGGCAGGATGAGCATGTCGAAGCGCTTCTTGGCGCGGATCAGCGCGTTCACGACGCGGATCGTGTTGGCGGGGTTGACGTTGTTGTCGATGTCGCCGTGGACCAGCATCAGGTGCCCCTTCAGGTTGGCGGCGAGCTGCGGGTTGGTCTCGATGTGGAAGACGAAGGTGGTGTCGCTCTGGGCCACCTTCTCCGTCACGCCGTGGTGCGTCTCGCTCCACCAGCGGTTGTAGATGCTGTTGTCGTGGTTGCCGGCGCAGGAGACGGCCGCCTTGAAGAAGTCGGGATAGGTGAGGATGGCGGCCGTGGACATGAATCCGCCGCCGGAGTGGCCGTGGATGCCCACGCGCTCCCCGTCCACGAAGTCATACCGGCCGGCGATCTGCTGGATGGCGTATTTCTGGTCCTCCAGGCCGTAGTCGCGGAGGTTCCCGTAGCCGAAGTTGTGGTACCACTTGGAGCGGTTGGGGTGTCCGCCGCGGTTGCCGACCGTGATCACGATGAAGCCGATCTGGGCCAGGCGGTCGACGCGGGTCATGTTCTTGGACCAGGCGATGTTGTTGGCCTCGACCTGCGGGCCGGGGTAGACGTAGTCGATGATGGGGTAGACCTTGGTGGAGTCGAAGTCGAAGGGCTTGTACATCGCGCCGTAGAGGTCGGTGACCCCGTCGGCGGCCTTGACCTTGAAGCGCTCCGGCATCTTGTAGCCTGCAGCGTAGAGCAGGCTGAGGTCGGCCTGGTCCAGCTGCGTGCGCTTGCCGTCCCGGCCGATCAGCCAGGACTCGGGCGCGTAGTCCACGCGGGAGCAGTTGGCGACCATCCAGCGGCCGTCGTCGCTGGCGGTGGCATCCACGTTTATGTCGTCCATGTCCAACTGGCGGATCGGGCCGCCCGCGAGTGCCACGCGGTAGGTGTGCATCTGGTAGGGGTTCTCGTCCTTGTTGACCCCGCAGGCGGAGAAGAGCACGTAGCCCTCCTTCTCGTTGACCGCGATCACGTCCTCGACGTGGTAGGCGCCTTCGGTGAGGTTGCGCACGAGCGTGCCGTCGGCGTTGTAGAGGTAGAGGTTGGCCCAGCCGTTGCGCTCGGACCACTGGAGGATCTGGCGGCCGCCGCCGAGCAGATGCAGCTGGCGGTCCTCGATGTAGGTGTTCATCCGCTCGGTGAGGATGGTCCGGGTGGAGTCGGAGGACAGGTCCACGCGGCAGACATCCATCCGGTGGAGGTCGCGCGAGCCGCGGGTCAGGTAGAAGCCGTCATTGTCGCCGAGCCACACGCGCGAGCGGTACTTGTCATAGGTCTCCGTGTATTTGCGCGGGCGCGTGGCCACGTCCATTGTCTGGTCCTTGAAGGCGTTGACCTTGTAGCGCTTGCGACCGCCGTCGGGCATTGAGAAGACGAAGAGCTCCTCCGAGGGCCCCGGCTCGCCGGGCATCTGGTACTTGTAGGTCTCCAGGGTCGGGCGCGGGTTGCTCAGCGCATTGATGACCCAGAGGTCCTTGATCTTGCGCATATCCGTCTTGACGGCCGCGAAATGCTTGCCGTCCGGCGACCAGACCACCCCGCGCGCCATCGTGCGGCGGGTGGTGTCGGCCTCGGTGTTGCCGGAATAGTTGTCCACGCCGAAGCCCCACTGGCGGATGCCGTCGGAGGTGAGGCGGTGCTCCACGATGGTGGAATCCTTCTCGTCCTCGACCGCCTTCTTCATGTTCTCCCTGTCCATCCAGAAAAGGTTGGAGTTCTTGGCGAACACGCCGATCTCCCCGTCGGGGGAGACGCTGGCCCACGCGGGGTACTCGCGCTTCTCGGGCTTGTATTCCTCGATCTTGCCGGTGGCGATCTCGTACTGGAAGTGCCAGACCTTCTTGGTCATCCGCGGGGCCGCCGGGGCCTGGGGGGCCTTGGCGTCGCCGCCGGCCCGGCGCTGCTGCGCGGCGCGCTTGGCGGCCAGCGTGTCAGGCACTTCCTGCGTGCCCTGGATGTCGAACTGGAAGTATTTGTCGTCCTTGAGCTTGAGGCCCTGGATCGGCAGATGCTGCGCATCGAAGGGGTCGCGGGTGATCTGCGTGACCTCCATCGCGAGCTTCTCCATGTCGAAGGCCGGGGTCTTGCGGCCGGTCTCGGGATCCACGATCCAGTACTGCGTGCCGGTCGGGGTCTTCCACTCGTACCAGAACTTGTCAGAGTCCCGGAACCAGTTGGGGGTGAGCGTGGTGGAGAAGACCATCTGGCCGATGCGCTTGGCGGAGAACTGCGCCGCGAGGTCGTAGTTGGGCTTCACGCGGCCCGGGCGGCCGGGGGCGGCGGGCCGCTGGCCCTGTGCGCCGACGGTGCAGGCGAGGATGGCTGCAAGGAGGATGACTAACCGTTTCATATCGTGTTTGTTTTTGTCCGGATTCGGGACCATAAAGATAAGAAAAAACCCCAAGATGGGGAATTGCGCCGAAAAAAGTTATCTTTGTAAATATGAAACAGACGCGTTTATTCCTGATTGTGGCGGCGCTGCTCCTCTGGGCGCCGGTCCTGGACGCCTCGAAGGTGCCTGACGTGGACATTTCCGTCCGGCTGGGCCGGGACGGCGCCGCGCACATCCGCGAGATATGGGATGTCGACGTGGATGAGGGGACGGAGTGGTACCTGGTCCGCAAGAACCTCGGAGACATCGAGATATCCGGCCTGCGGGTCCGCAACGAGGAGGGCCTGCAGTATGTCGACGAAGGCGAGTGGGACACCGACCGGACCCTGCGGCAGAAGGCCGGCCGCTGCGGCATCGTCCACACGCGCGACGGCTGCGAGATCTGCTGGGGCCTGGGCAGCCACGGCCAGCATACATTCATCGTGGAGTATGTGATGAGCAATGCCGTCAAGACCCTGCAGGACTACGACATGCTGCACCTGCAGCTGGTCTCCCCCGGCCTGTCCTCGCCGCCTTCCCACGTGCGCGTGGCCATCCGTGCGCAGGAGGACGTGGGCGCGCAGATCGACACGTCCAACGTCCGCGTCTGGGGCTTCGGTTTTCACGGCCAGGCCTCCCTGGAGGACAATACCGTCATCTTCGAATCCACGGAGCCCTTCCAGTATATGAGTTCCGTGATCGTCCTGCTGCGCTTCGACAAGGGGCTCTTCGCGTCGCCGAGCGTGCAGGACCGTCCGTTCCAGGAGGCGCTGGACCAGGCGCTCGAAGGCGCCGACTTCGGCGGTGGGGATTCGGACGACGACGACTGGCTGGCGACGCTCTTCGGGATGCTCATCACGTTCGTGATGCTGTTCTCCTTCGTGGCCCCCATCTTCAATGCGTTGGGGGGCGCGCGGGTCTCCAAGCGGACGAAGCGCCAGATACTCGGCGTGCGGCCCGCCCAGGTGGACTGGTGCCGGGACCTGCCTTTCGGGGGCGACCTGTTCGCCTCGGACGTCACCCTGACGCGGCTCGGCGAGGACCGCAAGAACAACGCGCTGGCTTCCGCCCTGATCCTCAAGATGATCTACGAGGGCAACCTCGAGGTCCGCAAGGACGCTTCCGGCAAGGTCGAGATCACATTCAGCGACAAGAGTCTCCAGAATCTTCCGGCGCCGGCCGTCGACTTGTTCAAGATGATGCGGGATGCCAGCGGACAGGACAAGGTCCTGCAGGACACGGAATTTTCCGCCTGGTCCAAGAAGAACCGCAAGCGGCTGACCGACTGGACCTCCTCCATCAGTTCCCTGGGGGAGCGGAAGCTCAAGGACGCCGGATGGTCTCGCGGGCGCGTGTATACGGATTCCGGCCAGGCCGAGGCGCGCAAGTTGATGGGGCTCAAGAAGTTCCTCCAGGACTTCACGCTCACGGGTGAGCGCGAGACGGTCGAGGTGCACCTCTGGCAGGAATACCTGGTGTTCGGCTCGCTGTACGGAATCGCCAACAAGGTGGCCAAGCAGCTCAAGGACATCGATCCGGTGCTGTTCGAGAAGACGGTGGTCTACGACTACACGACCTTCGACACCCTCCTGACGATGACCAACAGCATGGCGCGCGCCATCACCAACGCCAACTACGTCCGCTCTTCGTCCGGCTCGTCCGGTTCGGGCGGCTGGGGCAGCGGCAACAGCTGGGGCGGCTTCGGCGGCGGCACTTCCTTCGGGGGCGGCGGCGGTTTCAGTGGCGGCGGCTTCGGCGGCGGGGCCCGCTAGCCCTTATTGGTCGTCCGGCCCTTCGTCGGCGGCTTTCCGGGCACGGGCCTCCTCGAAGGCGGCCTTCATGGTCGGATTGCCCCGGGTCAGTTTCTTGATGGTCAGCTCGTCGGCCTTGTTGTTGGCCAGGCGGAGGTTGTTCTCCGATTTGGTGAGGTTGTCCCGGACCGCCTCCAGGTGCTTGATGGTCTTGTCGATTTCCTCGATGGCGGCCTTGAACTGGCGGCTGGCCAGGTCGTAGTTGCGGGCGAAGCCGTCGCGGAAGGACTGGAGCTGGTTCTCGAAATTGGTCACGTCCACGCTCTGGCTCCGGGCTTCCGCCAGCTGCTTGCGGTACTCCAGGGACTTCTTGGAGGTCTGGACCAGCAGGGTGATGATGGGGATGAAGTTGTCGGGACGCACCACGTACATCTTCTCGTAACCCGGGGCGACCACGATGCCGTTGTTGTACAGGTCGTTGTCGGGCTCCAGCATGGACACCAGCACCGCGAACTCGCAGTCCTTCTTCCGGCGGTCCTTGTCCAGCTTGTCGAAGAAGTCGGCGTTCCGGTGCTTGGTGGAGGTCTCGTCGCCCTCGTTCTTCATCTCGAACATGATGGAGATGTACTCCACGCCGTCCTCCTTGTCCCGGAAGATGAAGTCGCCCTTGGTGCCCTTCGTCTCGCCGTCCTGCCGGACGGCCTCGTTGTCCTTCTCCAGGCTCGCGTGCGGCATCACGGGCAGTAGCAGCTGGTTGTACTGCCCGTAGCAGTACTGCTCCAGGTCTTCGCCGATGAGCTTGACGGTGCGCTTGGCCTTGAAGTTCTTGTACCACTCGACCTCTTTCTCCAGGCCCTCCTTCTCGGCGCGGTGCCTGTCCGCCAGCGCTTTCTCGCGCTCGGCGGCGAGGCTGCGCTCGTTCGCGGCTTCGGTGAGGATGCGGGTGATCTGCTCCTCCTTCCTGCGGAGCTGCTCGTCCTTGCTGCGCAGCGCATCGGCGGCGTTCTGCCGCTCCCGCAGGCGGATGGCCTCGATCTCGAGCCCCTTGTTCTGCTCCCAGCCCTCGAGCTTCTGCTGGAGGGCGGTGATCTCCTGGTCCTTCGCGGAGAGCTCCCGGTCGTGGCGCACGGCGTCCTGGGCGGCCTTGCGGTCCTCTTCCGCCTGCCGGATCCGCTTGAAGTCCGCCAAGCGGCGGTCCAGTTCGGTATTGAACTCCTCGGTCCTTACCTGGCTGAGGAGGGCGGCGAAGTCGGCGTCATCCACCGTGATGACGTTGCCGCACTTGGGGCATCTGATCTCTTTCATCTGTCTCCGATCCTTGCATTATCGTCCACCGAATATACGAAAAAACACCGGATCGGCAAAAGCCTCCGGCATCCGTCCCGCCGGTTCACTATGACTGAGGGGCGTCCCCCTCAGACTCCCCCGTCGCTTCGCTCCGAATCTATTCGCCCAACCGGAATGCTACAGCGAGACAGGCAGGGGTCCTTTGAGGAGCATTCTGCCCGGGTAGGGCCGCAGTCAGCATCGCGTGACACAGTCCGCGATGCGCGGATGCGCGTGCGACGAAAAGGATCCCTGCCTGTCTCGCTGTAGCATTCCGGGTCGAGACGGTCTGCCATAAACGCCGAATGACAGCCACAAGGGCTGTCATTCATCGTTTTGGAGCGGAAAACGGGGCTCGGACCCGCGACCTCAACCTTGGCAAGGTTGCGCTCTACCAACTGAGCTATTTCCGCAAAACCTTTTGCTTAGCGTTGGGACCACAAAGATAGAGACATTTTTTGAAACGCCAAAATTTTTTTGTGTTTTTTGGGGTGGGCCGGGGACCGGACACAGACATCCCGAAAATTGCTATATTTGTTGTATGAAACGTATCTGTACCCTGATGGCGGTGGCGCTGCTGAGCCTGACCGCCTGTGCCCAGAAGGCACCCAAGACCATCCAACTGCTCGAACCTTCCTACGACGAGGGCCTGACCCTGATGCAGGCGCTCAAGGAGCGCAAATCCTCCTCCGGATTCACGGACAAGGAGATTCCGTTGCAGGACCTCTCCAACATCCTGTGGGCCGCCGTGGGCGTGAACCGTCCCGACGGCAAGCGCACCTCCCCGACGGGCTCCAACCGCCAGGAGATTGAAGTCTACGCCTTCTTCAAGACGGGCGCATACTATTACAATTACAAGAACCACACCCTCGAGCTGGTCAAGGAAGGCGACTTCCGCGGCCTGACCGGGCGGGGCGAGGCGGCCGGCGCCGCACTGGACCTGCTCTTCTTCGCCGACACGGACAAGACCACCGGGGAGAACCCCGCCGGCGGCGGTGCCGCCACGGTCTCCTACGTGGACGTGGGCTATGTGTCCCAGAATGTCTATCTGGCCTGCGCCAACGCGGGCATCGGCAGCCGCGCCCGCGGTGGGTGGGACCAGCAGAAACTGGTCGACACCCTCGGCATCAAGCCCTCGCTGGTGGTCGTGCTCGGCCAGACGGTGGGCTACTGCGCAGAGTAAGTTCCCTTAAAAGAGTTGCAGGCAGACAGGATGGTTCACGCGGATCGTCCTGTCTCCTCTTAATGTCAGGGCACCGGTGGCGGCATCGCGCTCGTAGACCTCGATGGCGTCGTCGTCGCGGCAGGCGCACAGCAGCCAGCGGCCGTCGGGCGAGAGGGTGAAGTTGCGCGGGTGCGCGCCGGTGGGCTGGAAGCCCGCGCGGCTGACCCGCCCGCTCTGCGGATCAACGGCGAAGATGGCGATGCCCTCGCCGCGCAGCCTATGGCTGGTGTAGAGGAAGCGGCCGTCCGGACTGAGGTGGATGTCGGCGCTGCCCTTGCCGCGGCCGTTGTAGGCCTTGATCTCCTGGACGGGGGTGAGGGTGCCGTCCTCGTAGCGCAGCACGGTGAGCGTGTCGCCCAGTTCGCCCAGCAGGTAGCAGTAGCGGCCGTCCGCGCTGAACACGAAGTGGCGCGGACCGCTGCCGGGCGTGGCCTGGTAGGCGATGTCCGGCTCACCGACCGGCAGTTCGCCGGAGGCGGTCACGGGGAAGCGGCGGATCGCGTCGCAGCCCAGGTCGGAGGCGAAGATCCAGCGGCCGTCCGGCGAGGGCTGGCAGCAGTGCATCCGGGACTCCGGCCCGAAGGAGAAGGTCTTGCAGAGCGGCTTCAGCGCCCCCTCCGGGGTGGTCGGGAAGATGGAGACCGTCCCCCCGAAATAGTCCGCCGTGAAGATAAATCCGTTGCAATAGAGGATGTTGCAAGGGTTCCCGCTGCCGCGCCCCGTCGGGCAGTTGACCTCGAAGTTGATGATCTCCAGGTCGTCCGGGCTGAGCGTGAAGGCGTAGGCGCCCTGGGTCCCGTTGTTGAATTCGCTCACGGACCAGGCGCGCGTGCGGTCGGCGGAGGGGATGATGAAGGCGGGGTTGCGGGCGGCGGCGAAGTCCAGTTCGGTGCTCGCGCCGGTGGCGGGGTCGAAACGCATCAGCCACGCACCGGAGGCGTCGCCGCTGCCCGTGAAGGTGCCGATGAGCAGGCGCAGGTCCTGGGCCTGCAGGCTGACAGCCGCCAGCAGCAGGGCGGCGAGAAGTGCGGATTTGCGCATAACTTGCTTATTTGGTGAGCACGAAAGGATAGGCCGGCAGGCCGGCATCGTTGAACAGGTTGGGCTGGGCGGTCTCGCGCCAGGCGAAGCGCACGGCCGTGGGGGCCGGGACGCGGGGGCTGTAGACGGCCACTTCGTCCTTGCCGACGATGTCGGCGAAAGCCGGATACCAGACCCCGTCGGGGCCGGCGATCTCGAACCACTTGAGCCGGGCGATGCTGCGCGGCTCCACGGAGTTGCTGCGGCCGCTCAGGCCCCCGCCGGCGTGGTCGAAACGCACGACCAGCCGTCCGCCGCCGCCCGCCGGGTCACCCTCTGCGCGGAGCGCCGCTGCGCGCGGCCCGCTCCACGCGCCGAGCGCGGTGCGCCCGTAGTGGCGGACCAGCGCCACGCGCGCCAGCCGCTCGCCGACGGCCCACTTGTACGAAGGGTGGATGTCCTCAAGGTTGTCCACGAGGTCGGAGATGAAGATCTGCGCGCTGTTGGGCACCGTCTGCTCGCTGCGCAGCTGTGTCTGCCAGAACAGCGGCAGGGCATCGGCCGTGACCTTGGACTGCCGGTGCATCCGGTCGGAGAAGGTGTGCGGGGCGAGCATCACGCTGTAGGCGGGCGCATCCGGGGAGGCGAAGCCCTCCCGCCAGAAGGAAATAAGCTTCTCGTAGTCAGCGAGATAGTGGTCATTGCACTGGGCCAGGTCGGTCTCTCCCTGGTACCACAGGATCCCGGCGATGGCGTAGGGCATCAGCGGCTCGACCATCCGGGAGCCGAGGTTGCCGCCGGGCAGCCACTGCGCGATGGCGGAGCCTCCCACGGAGGCGGAGATGAGCCCCACGGGCACGCCCAGCTCCTCCTGGACCTTCTTGGCGAAGAAATAGCCGGCCGCGGAGACGGGGGCGAGGGACTCGCCGTCCGCAATCTTCCACGCGTCCTTCGGGGGCACGCCGCGCTGCGCCGGCCGGCTGCCGCTCAGGTAGACGCGGATCCGGGGATTGGCCGGCTTCTGCAGCTCCGCCGTGGCCAGGTCTTCGCCCTTGCGGGGCGGCGCCTGCCAGGTGCGGCGCATCTCATAGGCCATATTGGACTGGCCGGAGGCGAGCCACACCTCGCCGTAGACGACGTCGGCGAAACGCAGCGTCTCTTTCTTTCCCTTGACCTGCAGGACATAGGCGGTGCCGTCGGCCTGCCCGGCGGGCAGTTCCGCGCACCACGCGCCGTCCTTGCCGGCGCGGACCTTGACCGTGGCCACGGCCGCCCCGCCCGCTTCGGGCGTCAGGGTGACGACGAGTTGTTCTTTGGGGGCGGCCTCGCCCCAGACGGGCACGGGGCGGCCCTGCTGCAGGACCATATGGTCGGAGAAGATCTGCGGCATCACCACCGCAAGGATCTGGAGGATGATAAAGGAACGCATAACACACAAAGATAATAAATTATCTGTTGCGCAGGACGGTCTGGCCGTCCACGCAGTCCACTTCGATGGCGGAATCCTTGTGGACCTTGCCTTCCAGGATCTCGCGGGCGAGCTTGTTCACGAGCTCGCGCTGGATCAGCCGCTTGACCGGACGGGCGCCGTAGACGGGGTCGTAGCCGTTCTCCACCATATCGTCCTCGAAGGCGCGGGTGTAGGTCAGGACCACGTTCTCGGCCTCGAGCTTCTTGCGCAGGATCTCCATCTGGATGCGCACGATCTGGCGGATGTCATCCGGGGTGAGCGGGTCGAAGACCACGATCTCGTCGATGCGGTTGAGGAACTCCGGCCGCATCCGCAGGCGCAGCTCCTCCTCCTTGAGGTTGGAGGTCATGATGAGGATGGTGTTCTTGAAGTCCACC